>JBATZM010000085.1:0-84263 GCA_049674665.1 Terriglobales bacterium | reverse complement strand
ATATACACCCAGCGACACTGTGTCCAGCCCAGACCTGGGTCACGTCCGATTGCCAGACGTGATTGGGATGCGGTGCTTCCACTTTGCCCCAGTCCTTTCTCCGCGAGACCGAAATCGACCGCAACCGCCATGGCCGGGTGACGATAACCCCGTGCTTTTGTCCCGTCTCCCACAGTTTCCACAAACACTCCACGGTTTGAGTGAAGGAAGAATAGCCTGAAGCATGGATAAACCGGTGAAAACCGCCGCCTCCGCACGTGCCGCTTCTCTTCCAGAGTTCTCTGCACTCTCTGCTTTGTCGGCATTCCATCCTCCTGGCCGAAGTCCCAAGCCTAACTACTTCCATGCCGAGTTTGATTGGGGGTGTGGACTACACGGTCGGCCTCGGGTAACGCGGACCTCTGCGTTCGAAAGCTGCTTATGACTGTAAGACAAGCCGATTTTCAAAGCTCGATATTGTTTCTTCTTATTTCCATTGCAGTTTCTAATCATTGCTATATATTTTGTTCACGATTGGCAGTATATTGCACGAGCGGAAATTTGGAGAAGGTGCACGGATTGCAGCGATCATCTGACGAACTCCCGGACTCTCGCCGCTGCGTTTGTGGAATATGCGGCACAATTCAGCCGCACGCAATCATTCGTTATCACATTCAAAATGTTTTGCGCATCTACGCGATGGCTTGCAGATCGTAGCCTGAGGGTGGCCGTGGCGAAAGGAAAAAAGGGAACAAATGAAATACCGTAATCGCCTTGCAATTCTTGGAGTGGTTGCATTAAGCGCGTTCGCGGTTTGGACTGTCTCCGGTTGCGCACTCGCGGAAAAAGTTTCCGAGCAGACGATCTCCGAAAATGCGCTCAAGTCTCTGGCTGCACTCGACCCCATTGACGTTCACACGCATGTGTTCAAGACTGACCCGGTATTTCAGGCATTTTTGGAACGACTCCATTTGAAGTTGGTCGACATCCTAGTCGTGGATGACTCGGTTTCCTATCGCAAACAACTTGGGCCGCAAGTCGAAGATGCTCTCGCCCTGGTTCATTCCAGTCGTGGTCATGTGGCGCTTTGCACGACCTTCGATCCGTACAAATTCAACGACGCTTCCTTCGTAACTGAAACCATTAATCAGCTCGACGAAAACTTTGACCAAGGCGCAGTCGCGGTAAAGATCTGGAAGAACATCGGTATGGAGATCAAAGATCACGACGGCAAGTTCATCCTGCCTGACAATCCTAAATTCACCCCAATCTACGAAGAGATCGCAAGGCGCGGCAAAACGCTCATGTCGCATGTTGCCGAGCCGGATGTTGCCTGGGGACCGCCCGATCCCAAGGATCCTTCATGGTCCTACTATCAGGAAAATCCGCAATGGTATCTAGGGGACAAGCCCGGGTATCCCACCAAGAAAGCAATCCTGGATGCACGCGATCACATTCTCGCAAGCAACCCCAAACTCCGCATGGTGGGAGTGCACTTGGGTAGCATGGAAAAAGATCTTGATGGGATCGCCCAGCGTTTTGATCGCTATCCCAACTTTGCTGTGGATACGGCCGCACGAATGGATTATCTGATGATGGCACCACCCGAGAAAGTTAGGGCTTTCCTGATCAAGTACCAGGATCGCATTCTCTATGGCACTGATTTGGATCTCCTCCCCACTGCAAATGTGAAGGAAGAACTCCAAGACTGGGAGTCAACCTACATCCGAGATTGGAGGTTTCTAGCGACCGACGAAATCATTGAGGAAAACGGAAGAAAATCCCATGGACTTAAACTGCCAGAAACGGTGCTCCGCAAGATCTATCGGACGAATGCCCTTCATTGGATCCCGGGGTTGGACTGATCTCAAAGTGGGGCCTGAAGATCGTGATCAAACACCGATCGAAGTGAAGAGCCCGAACAATCCCAGTTGGCGCGACGGAGTATAGGGAATGCGAGTCTTGAGAGCTTGCCCATAATCGCGCGAAAATACCTCATGCCACTTAACGCGACCGCCCATCATCACAGCATTCCTTCTTTGCGATGGTGGATTGGCGGCCTTTTGTTCGCGTCCACGGTCATCAACTACATGGACCGCCAGACGCTGTCAATCCTGGCACCCTATCTCAAGATCGAATATCACTGGTCCAACACCGATTATGCCTACATAGTAATTGCCTTCCGCGTGGCCTATTCGATCGGAATGACGGTATTCGGCAGATTGATGGATCGCATCGGTACCCGACGTGGCCTCACGATCACGGTAATCTGGTATTCGCTCATTTCTCTTCTGACGCCATTAGCAAGTGGATTTCGCAGCTTTTTGTTTTTCCGTTTTTGGTTGGGAGCTGGAGAATCGGCAAATTGGCCGGCGGCCACCAAAGCTGTCTCGGAGTGGTTTCCGAAACAGGAACGAGGCCTGGCGACCGCGTTGTTTGATAGCGGCTCATCGATTGGAGGAGCCATCGCTCCCTTCCTCGTTCTTGGAATTTATTCTCGATTTGGATGGCGTCCGGCATTCATGGTTCCGGGGTTACTGGGTTTTATCTGGTTGATTTTTTGGCGATGGCTTTATTACCCTCCGCAATCGCATCCGTTGATTTCTCAAGCCGAGAGCGAAATGTTAGCGGCGGACAAGAACGCGATTGCATTCGAGGGCAATCCAGGATCTGGATGGCTCGACCTTCTTTGCTTACCTCAGACCTGGGGGACAATCGTCGCTCGGGGGTTCACCGATCCGGTGTGGTTTTTTGTCACGGACTGGTTCCCAATTTATTTAGTAGCGAAAGGCATCGATCTGAAAAGCGGATTGATCGCAGTTTGGGTTCCTTTCATTGCCGCCGATCTGGGCAATTTTTTTGGCGGCGGCGTCTCGGGCTACCTGATCAAGCGAAATTGGTCTCTCGGTTGGGCGCGAAAAGCGGTGATCGTCTTTGGCGGAATCGGTGTGACATTGCTGATTCCTACCATCTTCACGACCAACCTATATCTGATAACAACGCTCTTCGCTCTCGCCACTTTCTCCTACGCTTCATTCAGCACGATTGCGAATGTGCTTCCTTCAGACCTCTACGACAATGCATCCGTGGCAACAGTTAGCGGTATGGGCGGCACGGCTTCGGGCTTGGGCACCATCGGTGCATTCCTGCTCGTCGGCCACTTTTCAGATGCGCGTCAAGCCTTGACGACACATGCGTTCGATCCCATCATGGTCGCGGCCGGGTTGATTCCACTGGTGGGAATGATCTTGGTATTGTTGCTGGTCCGTAACACACGGGCTACCGGAAAAGGACTGGTTCGGCCAATATGAAGCTAGAACTCGAACCGAGCTGAAGCCAAAAACTCGAACCTAGTTTTCAACTGCCCAGTCGCGAATCCTTGGTAGAAGGCTTCAACAGGGCTGCCGAATGGGGGTCCAGATACACAGTCGTGTTGGGATGCGTTCGTAGAATCGAAGCCGGGGCTAAGGGGCTGACCTCGCCTTCAAAGCAGGCCCTCACCGCCTCTGCTTTTCTCGCATCGGGGACAATGCAAATAATCTCCTTCGCTTTCAGAACTTGCTTCACGCTCATAGATATCGCCTGACGCGGCACGTCAGCCAGAGAGCGGAACCATCCTTCGCCCAGTTGCTGCCGGCGACAAGCTTCATCGAGATTTACTACCAGATAAGGCTCTTCTGTTACAAAATCAGCGGGAGGATCGTTGAATGCCAGGTGGCCGTTCTCTCCGATGCCGACAAAGGCGACGTCGATCGGCGCACTACTCAGGGCCTTTCCAACTCGACTGATAATGTCGGCAGGACTTTCTTTTCCATTTAATAAATAAGCTTCCTTGATTCCAACTTTCCCAATCAACCGATCCTGCAAGAACTTCACAAAGCTCGCTGGATGGGAATCGGGCAGCCCAATGTATTCGTCCAGATGAAACATTGTGACTCGTTGCCAGTCGATTTCTTGCAGGAAGGTGAGCGCATCAAGAAACTCAAACTGAGCGGCTCCGGTGGCGGCAATGATGCGGGCTTTGCCATTCGCCAACTCGGCATTCCGTATGGCCGTTGCGGCTCTTTCGGCCGCGACTTGGGCGAGTGTAACTTTATCGTTGCAGATTATCAGATTCATAAATGTTTTTAGATGCGATCAAGATCAAATGCTTTTTTTAATTACGTATTAAATCCATCGAGAAGATTTTCGTCGGGCAAGTTTAGTGCTTAGTGTTCTGCGCCTTTCTGAAACATTCCCGGATACCACGAACGAACCGCGAGAATGCGTGATGTGACATTTTTAGCGCTGTAATATCCAACGGTGCAGTTGAGCCGAAAAAAATAGGCATCCCCTGCTTTGGCAGCATGCGCTCCTGCGATGCCGTCCATTCCTCCGCCGGCAATCATGACTCCGTGGCCACTTAAAACCAGGTAAATCTCTTCCTCGCGTTCATGATGGTGAGGAAAGTTGGTGCCGGACGGCGCGATTTCCATCAGAAAAAGGCTGGTCAGAACGCGGCCCGCTGCAATGCGGTCACGCTTACTCTCGACATCTCCCATCAGCAGGCGGAAGCGAGCCGAGGATGGGTGTCCATTCACCGTCGTCGTGGGCACATCTTCAATATTCGCTTTTAGGGGATGTGGCGGCAGCGAAGTTTTCTCAAACCCTTGGGTGTGAAAACCCATAATCACCACCGTCAGCGTCGTCTCAGACATATTACTTAAGACATTTGGAATCGTTGACGGGATATATAGATAGTCTTCCTTCTTCAGAGTCACGATTTCATTTCCGTATTTCACCGAACCATCGCCGTCGAGGACAACGTACACCTGATCTTCGTCTGGATATTGAACCGAAGCGCAGGCTCCCTTGGGGTCGATGATCGCCTCGCCATAACGAGCCACACCCACAACGATGGATGTATCCGAGTCTCCTTGCCCGAACAAAGGTTTGTAATGGCAGGTGGCCGTTGTAATATCGGACTTTTTTTCTCCAACCGCGGAAGTGTCACGATACAGATAGGTAGGATCGATCTTGCGATCGTCGGCGTGAACCCGGGGCGCGCAGAAGGTAGATACGAGCAGGGCGATGAACACAAAAGCATTTGGTTTGCTGAGGACCATGAGTTGTCACATCTTTCTGCGGTTAGAAGCACACTCCCACCGCCGGCTTGAGCGCACTAACAACAATCTGACTTAGATCCTGCCACTTCTCCCGCACTTGACGAAGGGCCCAGAACCACTGCGTTCCTCCCAACTTTTTCATCACATTTTTCTCGTACGCTTGTCACAGACACGCACCCCAATCGCTGAGAAGATATCTCGACCGTGCACCATCGAGAACTGCGCCAGTCTCCAGAGACGAACGCGTTTCGCGGCCCCTAACTTTTTACCGCTCTTTGACAACTTGAGGCGATTAGCGGGCGTGAGCCCGCTGCCAAAATCCTGAGCGGAGTGGATGCTTTCGCAAATGCGACGCGTCCGCGGAGTCGAAGGATATTTGACAACTTTAGTCAGTCGGCCCACCCTCTCAAGTGCACGCCAAACAGTAAAATTCGATGCTAAGTCCCATCTTTTGAATATTTTGCCTCCAACTGTTGTACTATCATCAACTTAACTCTTTTTGGGGGGAGGGGGGGCACCCCCATACAATTTCTGAATTCTTGCCCCCAGATGCTCCATCCCGGATGGCAAAACGCTGAGTGTGGAGACCGAACTAAGTAGAGGCGCGACCCTTCTCGCACTCTTCGGGAATATCCGGCAGCGGTGCAATTTGAAAATTGCCGTTCCTCGCTGGCTAAAGCCGCAATGAAAATACAATTGCTTACGGTACGGCTGTGCCCTTTCAAAACCGATTCAAACCGAGCCACTGCCGATGCTTGAGATAATTTGCAACCAGTTAGAGGAACTTCCATGTTATCTTGCCAAACGACTAGCGAGAACATTACTATTTATATCGTTTTATTTCGTTTCCCAGCACAATATAACAGGTATTTCGTTAGGTTTTGATAAATATAAACTTGCGCGCACCTGAGACGGCTTGCGGGCGAGTCAGATAGATGGCAAGGAATGCAAGAATTCCTACGGGAATTTCAGAGAATTTTTCCTCTTGAATGTCCCGAAATCATTTGACTTTACCCACCTTCCCTTGTATTACGAACGCTTGTGTTCGATTGCATTCTGACATCTCTATCCCGGAGGACGAGTTTGAAATTTCTGTCCCTTCTTATCTTCTTTGTGTGCGTCTCCGCGGCCTTTGGCCAACCCAACTCCTCTTTCTACGTATCGACGACTGGGAACGACTCAAATCCCGGCAGCCAAACGGCGCCTTGGCGCACCGTTCAACATGCCGCCGGCACCGTGCATGCTGGTGCTACCGTCAACGTGCGGGGTGGAGTCTACGGAGAACTCGTAACCATTAAGGCATCCGGCAACGCGAGCGACGGATACATCACTTTTCGAAGCTATCCCGGCGAGACGGCCGTCCTCGACGCGGAACATATTGCTCCCGAGGGCAGGAGCGGCGTGCTGACCATTCAGGACAAGAGTTACGTCAGGATCGAAGGCTTTGAAATTCGCAATTTGCATACTGCTGAACATCGGCTCACTCCATTGGGCATAAGCATTATGGGGGCTGGCTCCCACATAGAACTGCTGAAGAACAATGTCCATCATATTGAGCAGACTTTTGAAGGACGCGATGGTCCGGGACATGGCGCCAACGGATTTGGCATTGCGGTATATGGCACCGACGCCAAGATGCCAATCACTGACTTGATCATTGACGGCAATGAGGTGCATCACCTCAAAACTGGATCGAGCGAGTCGCTGGTGGTGAATGGGAACGTCACGAACTTCCGCATTACTCACAATGTTGTCCACGACAACAACAACATTGGAATCGACGTCATCGGCTTTGAACATACGGCGCCCGACCCTGCTGTTGACCAGGCTCGCGATGGCGTGGTCAGCGGCAATCTGGTTTACAACATCCACTCGCGCGGCAATCCGGCATACCAGAATGAGGAAAACTCCGACGGCATTTACGTGGATGGCGGCACCAGAATTCTGATCGAACAGAACGTCATGCACGATGACGACTTTGGCATCGAGCTGGCCAGTGAGCACAAGGATCGCGCCACCAGCTACATCACTGCGAGAAACAATCTCATCTATCACTGCCATACCGCGGGGGTTTCCATTGGAGGTTATGCGCCTGAGCGGGGACACACCGACCACAGCACGGTGGTGAACAATACGCTCTACGACAACGATACGTCCGGAACAGGCTCCGGTGAGTTTCAGATGCAGTGGAACATGGCAGACGATATTTTTGCGAACAACATTGTCTACGCAGGGGCCCGCTGCCTTATCGCGGTGAACAAATCTCAGGTCGATAAAAACCACCCTCCCGTCGATATCGATCACAACCTTTACTACTGTGCGTCCGGAGCGAAGGCGAGTACATGGGCAGAAGCTTCCGGAACCGTTACCGGATTTGACGAGCATGTTGAGTCCACGGGCAATGACCGGCATTCCCGTTTTCTGGATCCGCATTTTGTTGACATTGCTGCCAAGGATTTTCATTTGCAGCCAGATTCTCCCGCGATCACGGCTGGCACGACCAACGGAGTGCCGGTGGGAGAACTGGACCTTGAAGGCTCACCGCGTGTCAAATCCGGAAAAATAGACATCGGCTGCTACCAAAGAAAACTGGAGTAAGCCATTAGGAGTAGTTCATGTTGAAATTGGACGTGAATCGGCGCGAATTCCTGAAGATCGCTGCGGGAACTGGCGTCGCCTTGGCCATCCCACCTCAGGGACATGCAGCTGTGTCGTCCAAAATGATCGGTATCCAGGTCGGAGCAGTTTCGTTTGTGGATGAAGGTACCGAGAAAGTCCTCGATGTGCTTCAAGAACGTGCCTGCGTGAATACCCTCTTTCTTGCAGTATTCACCTACGGTCGGGGTATCGCCGGAAGACAGATCCCGGGCCAGCCGCTGCCCGATCACGGCAAGCAGGAGTACGATCTCAATTTTCACGGCGGGAACTTCGCCATCCCACATCCTCGGTACTACAAGAACACTGTCCTCAAAGACACTCGCGCGCCCGACCACGGCGACCTGGATATCCTGGCAGAAGTACTTCCTGCCGCCAAAAAGCGCGGCATGAAGGTCATCTGCTGGCTTGAGGACGTGTTTCGCACCGACTTGCCGAACATCGAGAAGGTTCAGGAGCGGGATCTGTACGGGCGGAATGCCGAGACACTGTGCGTCAACAATCCGGACTACCGCAATTTCCTGACAGGTCTAGTCGAGGACTATGCCCGTTCCTACGACATTGACGGGATTATGTGGGGATCCGAGCGTCAGGGCGCGCTCTCGGACAGCCTAGGCGCTACGCATGACACACCGCCGATCGATCCGGGGAACGTGACCTGCTTCTGCGAGTTTTGCCGGGACAAAGCGAAAGAACGCGGCATTAATGTGGAGCGCTCCAAACAGGGATTTCTGGAGTTGGAAAAATTTGTGCGCTCGGCGCGGAGCGGCAAACGTCCCGTGGACGGCTACTACGTTCAATTCTGGCGGATTCTATTGCGGTATCCCGAACTAGCCGCCTGGGAAATGCTCTGGACTGACAGTCTTCGCGAGACCTACGCCGCAATCTACAAAACGGTAAAGACAGCCAAGCCGACGGTACCGGTAGGTTGGCACATCTGGCACAACAATTCCTTCAATCCGATCTACCGCGCGGAACAGGACCTCCATGAGCTCTCGAGTTATTCGGATTTTATAAAAGTCGTTATGTACAACAATTGCGGCGGCGAGCGGATGGCGCTGTATGTAGACAATATCGGCTCGACACTTTATAGAGATCTCTCGAAACAGGGCCTGATCGATTTGAACTATGCACTGATGGGATTTAAGGAAGGTACTTACGATCAGATTCCACACACAGGGCTTTCGCCTGATTACGTCTACCGCGAGACGAAGCGTTCTTTGGAAGGTGTTGCCGGCACGAAGACTCTAATCTGGCCGGGAATTGATATCGATATCCCGACCGAGCCGAATAACAGCAAATGTACGCCGCAAAGCGTTAAGGAAGCAGTTCTCGCGGCTTTCCGCGCGGGCGCGCCGGGTGTGATTCTCTCTCGCAAGTATTCCGAGATGAGGCTCGCCGATCTCAGCGGCGCTGGAGAAGCGATTCGCGAGTTGAAATTATCCAGTTAAGAATCCTCGCTGGATCGGCCTTGCCTTCATTAGGCTCCTTCAAAATGCGCTTCGATCTCTTCCAGAGTTTTTCCTTTGGTTTCCGGCAGAAACACGGTAGCCGTAATGAAGTAAATCACCGTGCAAGCGGCAAAACCAAAAAACATGGTCGAGTAACCATACTTGCCGACAGTAGGCAGGAACATCGCGGCAATAGTCGTCGACACTGCCTGGTTAATTAGCAGCGCAATGCTCATGCCATTGGAGCGAATTCTCGTGGGCATCAACTCCGAAAGCGCCAGCCACACGCACACTCCGGGACCGATCGCGAAAAAGGCCATGAACACGAAGAGGCTGATGGCCACCAACCAACCGTTGTGCGTGGTCGGCACTGGAGTGATTAACGCTTCATCAATTCTTAGTGGCGACTCACGCGCCACCTCAAGATTGCTAAATGGATTCGAGAAAAACGCGACTACTTTATTGGCGGGCACACAGCTTTCGCGCGTGATCTGAATCGGCGCGGCGGCCTGGTCATCGGAACGCACAACTTTAGTCGCAGCGCGGAAATCTCCGTAGGAATAAATAACAACCAGCGAGGTCGGCCGGTTGTCGATCGCTTTGCCGGCGTCTCCGTTCGCAGCTAGCAGCTTTGCCGCGGATTTCTCGTCGTAGAGCAATGTGACCTTTTGGTCGGCGTCGACCATGGACTGAACCACATCCCGAGAATCTACGCGCAGCTTCTCCGTCCGCCGAAATAACATACCGGTGCAAAGCAGCGACACGATAATGCCCGCGCTGCCGACAGACAGCAGGAACTTGCGTCCCTTGCGGTCGACAAGCAGGACGCCACCGATGGTCATCAGGAAATTCACCACCGTGAAAAGAACATAGCCCCAGTGCGCCTGGACATCGGAAAGGCCACTCTGTAAAAGAATGTTGGTGTTGTAGCCGATGATGGAGTTGACGCCGGTTGCCTGATTGCACGCCAGAATCACACAGGCCAACACAAACGGAATCACATATTTGCGGCGCAAAAGCGATTCCTTGATTTTGGCCCCGGTTGAGGTTTTGGCTTTCTCAGCTGCAGCTGCTTGTTCCATTTCCGCCAGCTCGATGTTCGCTTGCTCCTTGGTGCGAGAGCGGAGAAGTGCAGCGTAAGCAGCGTCCCTTTTCTTACGGCGAAATAGCCAGCGCGGGGATTCCGACACCATGAAACTGCCGATCACAAACAAAATACCTGGCGGCAGAGAAACCCAGAAGATACTGCGCCATGCCGTATCTTTGAAGGCGAAAAGTCTCGCAGGATCGCCCAGCTTTGCCACCTCTTCGACACGAAAGCTGAAGTACATGCCGACAATGGCAGCGGTCACGATACCGAGTGTAAGCAGCCATTGAAAGATGCCCGTCCCTTTGCCGCGGTTCGTTGCCGACAGGCACTCTGCCAGATAGAGCGGGACGACTACACCGATCAGGCCGGCGCTGATGCCCTGTAAGAGGCGGCCAAGAACCAGCGACTCATAGCCGCGCGACAGCGCAATGATGGGAATGCTGCAAACGAATAGCAATCCACTGAGCGCCATCAGCGGTTTACGCCCAATCCAGTCCGCTAGTGCGCCCGCAAACAAGGTTGAGATCACGCTGCCGAGAAGCACCGCAGCTACGACGATAGAAAGCTGTCCCGCATTCAATCCGGAGGTCGCTTCCAGATAAGGCAACGCGCCAGCGATGATGCCGACGTCGACGCCGTAGAGCAATCCACCGAGTCCCGCTACCAACAGGAGGAAGCGGTTGTAACCGGCTTTATCGTTGCTTGTCACAGTGGCAGCCTTTTCGCTCTTCGCAGAGACCGGTGATTTATCAACTTCAAAATCGTATTACAATTCGTTGCTGCTCATGAGAGCCTCATACGCTGCTCCCAGCATTGGCGCATCTTCATTCACGATGACCGATATTGGAATGCGGGCCAGCATTGGTGCCAGTTTGCTCACGCCACAAAAAGATTTGAAGAAAGTACCATCCTGAAGCTTGGGCAGGATTCTTACCGCGATGCCACCCGCGATGTAGATGCCGCCAAGAGCCATAGTCTGCAAAGCAAAATTGCCCGTCGCCGCACCAAATAGCTCAGTCCAGAAACCGAGAGTTTCCTCGCAAACGTTACAAGATTTCGCGAGCCCTCGCTGTGTAATATCACCCGCCGCATTGCCTGTCGGAGATTCGAACGATTCGTGGCGCACCGCAGGATTCAGGAATTCGTGAATTCGAAGGAAGCCCCGACCGGAGATAATCTCCTCGCAGGACACATGTGGCAATTGCAGCTTCAAATGGCTGAGTAGCTGAATCTCGCGTTCGGTTCGCGGCGCAAACTCGGTTTGTCCTCCTTCGGCCTGCGAAACTTGATATTTTGTACCGCCCCAGAAGAGGAAAGCTTCTCCTAAGCCGGTGCCTGCCGCAATCACAGCTTTCGTTGCATAACACGCAGGGACTCCTGAATTCAGAACTACTAAATCGTTCACAGATAGCCTCTCCAGACTGAAGGCAGTGGCTGTGAGATCATTCAGCAATCGTATGTTTTTCAGATTCAGCTTCCGCGTAAGCACCGAGAGATCTACAAGCCAAGGAAGGTTTTCCGAGTAATGTCGCCCATCAGCGACCACTCCCGCGACTCCGAACCCAGCGGCATCAATTGTCTGCCGTATCGCGCTGGCGTCGGCTGCTGTCGCTTGTTTGAGAAAATCTTCGACCAGATCGTCGAATCCTGCATAGTCGCGCGTCGCAAGACGGCGCTGAAAGACTACACGAAGGCTGAGTCCTTCTTGCAGGAACAACCCAAGCTTGCATTTTGTGCCGCCCACGTCCCCGGCCAGAATCATTTTCGTCTGATTGATCTCCCCCATAAGTCATCGGCTGGCTATGATCCATTTGGCCGAATGACAAGTACTCGCTCTAAGCGAACGGGTGAATCCTATCAGAGATGAACGTGGAGCATCCGAGAGAAAAGGTGCTCGATAAATGTTCGAGTAAGACCCAGCCGCCTAGGCGTCTGCCTCAGGCAGTCGACTTAGCGGCTTAATTTCAATGACGTGCAGGCCGCACTCAGTCTTGGCAGTGCCAGGCCAACGCCCTGCTCTCGGATCTTCTCCCGGCCGAATGGCCCGCGTGCAGTGCGTGCAACCGATACTCGGATAATTCTGATCATGGAGTGAGTTATAAGGCACACCGTGTTCGAGTAGATAGCGCCAAACCTGTTTCGAAGTCCAATCGGCGATCGGGTTTACTTTTACTAAACCAAATTTTGCGTCCCATTCGACTTTGCGCGCGCGCTCACGGGATGAAGTCTGGTCGCGGCGAATGCTCGTGATCCACGCGTCCAATTCATTCAACTTGCGACGTAACGGCTCGAGCTTTCGCAAGTTGCAGCATCGGTCGGGATCGCGAACCCAAAGCGACGCACCATGAACTCGCTCCTGCTCCTCGGGCGAAAGCAGCGGAAATATTCGCTCGACCTTGACGTCATATTTTTGTTTGATTCTGTCGATCAGATGGTACGTCTCTGGGAACAGAAATTCGGTATCAACTGTGAATAGGCGGAAATCCTTACGCACTCGCGAGGCCATATCAATCAGCACCATGCCCTCGGCACCAAACGCCGACGAGATGGCTACTTCGTCTCCAAAGGTCTCAAAAGCCCAGGCCAGAACCCGCTGCGGGCTCCAACTCTCTGCCGTCAACTGTACTTCTACGATCTTGTCTTTCACGCGATTGGCTCCTCATCTGTTCGCGGGCGCGGTGACTGCGCGAGGAATGGCTTGAAGAACGTGGCGGGAACCAAACTGCCTTTTTCTGATGACAGGTCGGGCACCACAAATTCCTTCACCATGGCAACGGGATCCGCCAAACGAACGACCTCACCGACGACCAGCAACGTGGGCGCGACAAGTTGTGGCGCACGATGCAAGTCCAGGACAGTCGTGCGGTGAGTCCGCTGATACTTTGTGGTGGCGCGTGAGACGATAGCGCACGGTGTGTCCGCAGCCAACCCCGCCGACTGCAGACGTCGGGCAATATCCGAGTAGTTTTGCCCGGGCATATAAATCACAAGAGTCGCTCCACTCCCGACCAACTTGCTCCAATCTGAGGAATCTTTCTCGGAAGACCACTTTTCGGAAGACTGATGGGCGGTAATAAGCACCAGCGCTGACGATGCTCGACGATGCGTCAGTGGGATTTGGGCCACAGCGGCCGCACCCATGGCTGAGGTCACTCCTGGGACAATCTCGAAAGGGATATTGTTCCGACGTAGCTGTTCAATCTCTTCCCCGGCACGTCCAAAGATCAGCGGATCGCCGCCTTTCAGCCGAACAACGCGCAGCCCCGAAGCAGCCAACGCGACCATCAAGCAATTAATTTCCCCTTGCAGGATTTTCTTTTTTCCGCAACGCTTACCCACGTTGTGCACCTGAGCGCTTAAAGGAATCAGTTTCAGTATTTCGGGCGCGACTAGATCATCGTGCAAAACTGCTTCAGCGGTTTGCAACAGGCGAAAAGCCTTCAATGTCAGCAACTCCGGATCACCGGGTCCAGCTCCCACCAGATAAACCTTTCCCTTCATGCTCCACCTCTTTGCGCGCTTATCGCCACATTCGTTGTTTCGTGTAATGTTTCGTTCAATGCTTCATTCAATACGTGGATTTTGGCCAGCGCCGCTTCGAATGCTTCCCGGCTTGCCAGTGAATGCAGGAGCTCCCACTTGGTTTCTTTATCGAGATCGCTGGCCAGAATCAGTCGTCGGGTCTCGCCGAGTTGCTCAACCCAGTCGGCGTATCCTTCTCCAAACTGCCTCTCTAATTGCAGCCGAAGTTTCAGCGCCAGAGATGGACTCTGCCCGGCGGTAGAAATCGCGATCTGCAAGTCACCGCGCCGCACCAATGCGGGATAAAAGAAATCGCAATACTCGGGAACATCGACCACGTTGCAGAGCACTCCACGTCGCTGGGCTTCACGATAGATGAGTTTGTTCAGGCTATTGGAGGCCGTTGCTACTACTGCCAGAAACTTACCGTCGAGATCGCTCGCCGAGAAAGGACGCAGTTCCAGTTCGATATGTCTTGTGCTGGCCCACTGGCGTACCTGGCCGCTGGCAGCAATCGCCACCACGTGGATGAGCGCGCCCGTATCGATGAGTCCACCGATCTTGGGCTCGCCGACTTTGCCGGCGCCGACGACCAGGCATTGCTTCCCTGCAAGTTTCATAAACATTGGAAACAGGTTAGTCACCGTCTCCTCCCGCTACTTGCATTAAAGTTTTTGTCGCACTCGCTGCCAGCACATCGCGGGCGACGGCGTTGACTGGCACGCCGGCTAGGAATTCACGCAACTCCGTGTCCGTATGCCGGGCAAAAAACTGACGCAGGTTTTCATTTGCCTCACGGGCGGTGAGATATTGGCGGAGCAATCTTTCGATCGCCTCCGGAACTTCGACCGCGGGACAGCGATATCCCACAGGTCGCGCCGTCGTCTGATGTAGACCGAGCGCGCCGCCGAGGCAAAAATAATAGGCGTCGACTTGGCGGCCCTCGACTTTCATCTTCTTACCATCGATGCCGATGTCGGCAATCCAATGCTGTCCGCAACTATTCGGACACCCAGTGACGTGCAGCTTCAGGTGCTGATCGAAGCCCGGCAGGCGCTCTTCAAGTTCTTCCACCAACCAACGGGAGAAGCTCTTCGTCTCCGTGATCGCAAGCTTGCAGAATTCCGTACCGCTGCAAGCAACCGTGCCTCGCCAGAATGACGAACCTCCGATTCGCAAGCCAATCGCGTCCAGTTCCTTGGCCAATGCCGCTGCATTAGCCTGGGGAACATTTACGATAAGCAGGTTCTGCATGTTGGTCGCGCGTAGTTCGCCAGACGCGAAGCGATCGGACAAATCGGCCGCCGCGTGCATTTGTTCCGCCGTGATGCGACCGCGGAGCACGGCCGCTCCCACGTAGCAGTAGCCCGGTTGTTTTTGCGGATGAATGCCCACATGGTCGCGATAAACATCGGCCGGAGGATCTTCCTCGACCGCCGGATCGAATTTAAATCCGATGCGCCGTTGCAGTTCTTCCAGAAAACTGTCAGCCGTCCACCCATGCCGCAGAAAGAGATATTTCAACCGCGCTCGCTCGCGATGTTCGCGCAGTACCTCTGAGTCGCGGAACAGTTCGGCAATCCCCTTAACGGCGGGGAGCACCTGATGCCATTGAACGAACGCGTTTAATCGCGCTCCTAGATAAGGTTCTGTGGAAAGTCCTCCAGCAACTCGCAGGGAAAAACCGACTTCCGGAGTGCCGCGTACCACACGAGTAATGGCAGTTAATCCAATATCGTTGATCTCCGGATAGGGGCACCACACCCGGCATCCCGTAATCGAGATCTTGAACTTTCGAGGAAGGTTATAGAAGTCGTTATTCCCTGCCAACATTCGCGACGCTTCCAGCGCTAGAGGAGAAGCGTCGATGATCTCGTCGGCATCGACTCCTGCAACCGGGCAGCCGGTTATGTTGCGTGTGACATCGCCGCAGGCGCTGGTGGTGCTTAACCCCACGCTTGCGAGGGTTTCGAGCACTTCTGGGAGCGCCTCAATCGTGACCCAGTGCAACTGAATATTCTGGCGCACGGTGATATCGGCGATTCCGTGAGCGTAGCGGCTAGTGAGATCGGCAATGACGCGCAGTTGATCGGAGCGCAGCAGACCGTTGGGGATCCGGATTCTCACCATGAAGCATTGCAGAGGCCGCCCTTCGCCACCATGGCCGCCGGTTACGCCCGCACCATCGCCCTGGGTGTACACGCCCCACCAGCGAAAGTAGGTTCCCATCCACTCCGGTGGAATGGACGAAAAACCCTCGTGCGCGAAACGCCGAATTTCTTCCAGGCCTTCCCATGGATTCTTGGAGCGTTTGAGACGCTCGACTCTCTGTGCCTTGGTTTCCGTTGCTGTGTTGGTCATCGCCTTTTTGTCCCCAGCCGGTTTGTGCCGGAAAAATAAAAACCCACCGCCCGATTCGTCTGGCGGTGGGTTATAAGTGCCGTGATTAGAAGTCTATTAGGTCGGCAATCTCCCCGCGCCAGAGCATACAGATGCGCAACAACAACAGATGCAGATGCACATGCACATCGCGCAGAGATTTTGCATTGACATGAATGAAATTCTAAGTTGCAGGACGCCAGTGGTCAACAAACTTCGGTACCGAATTGCATTGATATTTTCAATACTGCGGATCGGAATTTTGACAACCTTCTCCGCGCTGTAGATCGTAGCGTTAGTCACTGGATCGGGAAACTTATGCTTCAATCGACCGTTGCTGATTCAGAACGAAAACCCGAATCAGGTTCCCGCCCTGGGAATTACGGATTCGACGTTTGCCAAACAGACTCGTAACTCCAAGCCACAGAAAGACAAATACAAGTCCCGGAAGAGAAACAGTGATGGCAGAGTAAGTGCAATAGAGGACGTGGGCAGTCACTCCAGAATATGAAAGCACTAACCAAAACTCGCTAAGCGGGGCTAGCGAAGCTCCATTCGGAAAGGCAAAGGAAATCGTGGAAGAGCAATGTCGTGGAGACGGGTTTGGCAAGACAAGCGGGAGCGGATTGGCTGTAGGTCCGGGGTTTCTTGCGAACTGGTTTGCGGCCTACACCAATTCGCATCACGAGAAACGCGTGGCCTCGCACTTTCACGAACGCCAGATCGAATCGTTTTTGCCGCTGTATTCTACGCGCCACCGTTGGAAGAACGGTTGCGACATGAACCTTGAACTGCCACTTTTTCCTAATTACGTATTTGTACATATCGATCCCCGGGAGCGCGTGCGCATACTCGAAGTGCCCGGCGTGCTCTCGCTGGTAGGTTTTGGGCGAAATCTTGCCCCACTCCCCGATTTTGAAATTGAGGCACTCCGCTACGCTCTTGGACAGAGAAAGATTGAGCCTCACGCCTACCTGGTCATCGGCGAGCGCGTACGTATTAAAGCCGGGCCGATGACGGGGATGGAAGGTGTGCTGCTCCGCAAGAAAAACAATTTTCGAGTAGTGCTTGCGCTGGACGCGATCATGCAATGCGTGGCGGTGGAGGTTGATGCAGACGATTTAGAACCAGCCGCGAAACATGCTGATCGCACAATATTTCCGCCCAACTTCCGGGGCCAGTTTAATCAGCAAACCCTACCGTGCAGACCTCTCTAGAGCATGCTTCTCTGCAAGAAATTCCAGTGGCATTTTTTCCAGCCTGTGGTCATGGCTCTGCTCTTCGGTTCAATCAGCCTTCAGGGCTGGGCATCCGATCCGGCGAATACAAAGCCATGCACCAGTCAAACTACCAGCCCAAGGGTCAACTGGAGTACAAGTCAACCAGAAGGCGGCCCTGAGATCGACCCACCTACAGCGCACTCCGCTGAACTAGAGCGCGCGGGAAAGAGAAGCCCCTGGAACAGATTATGCATACCATACTTCGCTCAAAAGCTTGTATCGGATCAGAAGATGATCTGGACCAGTCCCTTGCATCTACGTGCTTTGCCTACCGAAGATAGAAACTGGCTTGTGCTCTTCGGTATTGGCACCCTCGGGCTGGTAGCAGCCGACAACGACATCATGCGGCATTTCGGACCCACTCCAATCGCCCACAGCAACAGCTTTAGCAACTATGGAATCGCTGCCATGGTCGGTAGCGCTGCGAGTCTGTATCTGCGCGGGGCAACCGCTGGAGACGATCACAACCGCGAGACTGGGTTTCTGGCGGGCGAAGCGGCGGTAAACAGTTTGATCGTGGCTGAGACCATGAAGCAGGTATTCCAGAGACCCCGTCCCGATGCCGCGAATGCCGGCAACTTCGGGGCAGGTGGCGCATCATTTCCCTCGGAACATGCCCTGGCTGCATGGTCCATCGCAACCGTCATCACCCATGAGTATCCTGGGCCGCTAACGAAATTGCTGGCTTATGGCGCGGCATCGGCAATCAGTCTGTCGCGAATCACTGCGCGGGAACACTTCCCCTCCGACGTATTCGTCGGCAGCGCGCTCGGCTATCTAATCGGACGTTATATGTACCGAACCCATCACGATCCGGAATTATCGGGTGTGAGCACTAATGATTTCGAAAAGGATCTCGAGGAAAATGCGCGACGAAGCGTGTACAAACCGCCCGAACTGGGGTCTCCGTATGTTCCCGTGGACTCATGGGTCTACACGGCATTCGACCGTCTGGCCGCACTCGGATATGCGCCGAGCGCTTATGCCGATCTACGTCCGTGGACGCGCATGGAATGTGCGCGCATCATCGCTGCCGCGGGTGAGTACCTTCGCATTGATGACGATGACATTGGCGTTGACCCAATTGCGGATCACGGCCATCAGTCGGACGCATACCGGCTCTATGCGGCGCTCGCGGCCGAGTTCACCTATGATCTCGCGCGCCTCAACGGTTCTGAAACTTCCACGGTCCAGATAGACACCATTTATACCCGTTACCTTGGCATCGCTGGCACACCTCTCGATGACGGTTATCACTTTGGCCAGACGCTCATCAACGACTACGGCCGTCTGTATGGCGAAGGTTCGAACCTAGTGAGCGGGGCTTCGGCATCGGGATCGGCGGGGCCGTTGGCTTTCTACGTGCGCGGCGAGTATCAGCACGCGGCGCCGCTACCGGCCTACAGTCAAGCGGTTCAGCAGATGCTTGGCACGATTGACATGACCCCGCCTCAAGATCCGATCCATACGACTGTCATCGATCAGCTGCATCTTCTGGACGCATACGTCGCGTGGAACTTCAAGACCGTGCAGATATCGGCCGGAAGGCAAAGCTTGTGGTGGGGACCAGGAGAGGGTGGGCCGCCAAACTTGAGCGACAACGCGCAGCCCATCGACATGTTACGCCTGACCAACCCATCTCCCTGGACACTGCCGAGCTTTCTCCACTGGCTGGGGCCAATTCGCTGGGATTCCTTCTTCGGATTAATGGCCGGACACCACTACCCGCCGACTCCCGGGATTGATGGCCAGAAGATAAGCTTCAAACCGACGCCGAACCTTGAATTCGGGTTCTCGCGCACCATCGTCTTCCGGCCGATTACGACCCGTATGTTCTTTAAGGGTTTCTTCAGTTTCGGGGACAACAAAACCACGACACCCGGCAGTCCGACCGACGTCGGCGATCGGCGTAGTGGTTTTGATTTCAGCTATCGCATTCCCGGCCTCCGGAACTGGTTGGTTCTGTACAACGATGGCATGACCGACGACGAAACTTCGCCACTCGCATACCCGCAAATGTCGCTGATGAATCCGGGTATTTACCTGCCCCAGATCCCGAAAATACCGAAACTCGATTTTCGCACCGAGGTAGTGTGGTCGGACCCGCCAGCACTATCCAACCGGGGCGGCAAATACTTCTACTACAACGGTGCCTACCACGATTCGTACACAAACGACGGACACCTGCTCGGTTCCTGGGTGGGCCGCGAGGGCCATGGCCTGCAACTCTGGAGCACCTATTGGCTTTCGCCCCGCAACTCGGTGCAAGCGGGCTACCGGAAAGCCCATGTCGACCGCGATTTTATTCCCCAAGGCGGTGACATTCAGGATTTCTTCGTCCGCGCGACTTTTCAACTGCACTCGGCAATGGAGATCGTCACATTTCTACAGTACGAGCGTTGGGACTTCCCCGTTCTAGCGCCGCTCGCTGGGCCGGATACCGTAGCCTCCATCGAGTTTACCTACCATCCGAAGTGGAGAAAGATGCTGAACTTCCCATGATCTTAGTAGTAATGCATCCCAAAATAGTGCCCTTAACGATAATGCTCTCCACGAGATCAATCTTCGAAAAATGCCTGCGAGTCGAATCGTCCACACTGGCTGGAAGCTGCCGTGACGTCACGCCAGCCGGGCCAATGCTGCGCTGGATGGCGATGGGGCTGTTAGGTCTGCTCTCCTTCGGCAGTCTCGGATGGGCTCAAACCACGCTGCGTACGCCCTCCGCTGACGACCCGCAATGCGGGGATGGGGATTGTCCGGTCAGTCCTGGGAACTCTGGGGGTAATGCCAATTCAACCCCTGATAACACACAGAATCAAACGGGCACAGCGCGTACCGATCCGACCTCGCAGGATAATGACAATGGCAATAACAGTGACAATGAGGAACGCGGCCGGAATGGTGAACCAATCCGTCATCCGAAGCAAACTTTCCCTCTAAAGACGGATGCTATTCCAGAAGCGCCGAGCGAATTTCAGGAATTTGTCGCCGGCTCTGTCGGTCGCAGGTTACCGATTTACGGACATAGTCTCTTTGATCGGGTGCCCACAACCTTCGCTCCCGTCGACCGGATTCCGGTGACCGACGATTACCTAATCGGACCGGGAGACGAGATCCTGATCCGGGCTTGGGGGCAGATTGCTCTGGACGGCAAACTGGTGGTCGACCGAGAGGGTGAAGTGTTTCTGCCCAAGGTGGGAACGCTCTCTGTGGCCGGATTGAAATACCAGCAACTTCCGCAATATTTCAGGACCGCGATCGGAAGAGTGTTCCGCAATTTCGATTTAACCGTCACCCTGGGACAGTTGCGGTCCATTCAAGTCTTTGTGGTCGGGCAGGCGCGGCGTCCCGGAAGTTATACCGTCAGCTCCCTCTGCACTCTGGTCAATGCGCTCTTCGTTTCTGGTGGACCCTCGAGTAGCGGCTCCCTGCGCCGCATCCAACTGAAGCGAAATAACGCCGTGGTGACAGAATTTGACTTATATGACCTGCTCTTAAAAGGAGACAAATCGAAAGATGTTAGGTTGCTGCCTGGTGATGTCATCTATATCCCACCTATCGGGGCGTCAATTGCCATGGCCGGCAGCGTGAATGCACCCGCGATTTACGAACTCCGGGAGGGGCTGACACTCGCGAGCGCAATCGAGATGGCGGGTGGCCTGACGACGACCGCAGACGGGCAAAAGGCAGTGATCGAACGCATCGAAAATCACAGCACCCGCCAGGTCGAAGAATTCCCTCTGGATGGACCAGGATTAGAGCGGGCATTAAAGGATGGGGACGTAGTCCGTATATTCTCGCTCTCTCCCCGTTTTCAGAATGCCGTGACGCTGCGGGGAAACGTCGCTCATCCCGGACGCACCGAATGGCACAGCGGCATGCGGTTGAAGGACGTAATCCCAAACCAGGACGCTCTGGTCACACGTGACTACTGGCGCGCTACCAACTGGGTGGCGAACGCCGGTGAACGCGGCGATGAGCAGAAGAACCGCGACTACTGGCGCGCAACTAGTCCGCTCGCAAACCCAGGCAAACCAGGTGACCAACCGATCGCCGACTACCGAGGGCATGATGCCACTCCGGCGGCGAATGCCGATGAGAGCGTTGATCAACCGCCAGAGCCGCAGCTGACTTCAGCAAAAGCAGCCACCGATGCTACGACTGCGAAACTGCGAAACCAGATCGCGCGCAATGCTCCCGAAATCAACTGGGATTACGCGGTCATCCAGCGGCTAAACCCGCGGGACTTGACCACGCACCTCATCTCTTTCGATTTGGGAAAACTGGTATTGCAGGGCGATGAACAAAACAATCTGGCGCTGGAGCCGGGTGATGTGATCACCATTTTCTCGCAGAACGATCTCGCGGTTCCACTCGAAAAACAGAACAAGTTCGTGCGGCTGGAGGGGGAGTTTCAAAC
Organism: Terriglobales bacterium; assembly: GCA_049674665.1. GTDB lineage: Bacteria > Acidobacteriota > Terriglobia > Terriglobales > Acidobacteriaceae > Acidiflorens. The sequence continues at coordinate 62,382 of JBATZM010000085.1, read as the reverse complement.
TGCCGGCGTCTACCAGGCTGAACCGGGCGAAACCGTCCGCCATCTGGTTGCACGCGTCGGCGGATTCACTCCGAACGCCTATCTCTTCGGAGCTGAGTTCACTCGCGAATCGGTGCGCATTGAACAGCAGAAGGGTCTCGATCAGCTGATCGAGAAACTCGAGGAAGACATCTCTCGCAATGCCATGGCACCCTCGGGAGTCAATCCGGACGAAGTTGCCGACCAGCGTGCCAAGTTGGATGCACAGCGGCAACTAGTGGAGAAACTGAGGGAAGTACGGGCGACCGGACGGGTGGTTCTCGACCTCAAACCGGACTCCGCGGCAGTGCACGACCTGCCTGAAATCGCACTCGAAGATGGCGACCGTTTTGTTGTCCCCTATCGCCCGTCGACGGTTGCGATGCTGGGCGCGATTTATAACAAGAACTCGTTTCTGTATCGCCGCGAGGAACGGCTGGACGACTATCTGAAGCGGGCGGGTGGGCCCACAAGAGATGCAGACACGGCCCGCATGTTTGTCATTCGGGCGGATGGCTCCGTCCTCAGCAAGCAGTCGGTCAAGGGATTGTGGAATGGAGGATTCGCCTCGCTTCGCCTGATGCCGGGCGATGCCATCGTAGTGCCGGAGCGCCTGAACCATGGCTCCGTCCTCAAGGGCTTGAGGGATTGGAGTCAGGTCTTCTCCCAATTTGCTTTGGGCGTAGCAGCCGTGCGGGTCATTCAATGAGAGTGATAGACGAGAACGATCAATTGTGGATCATGCAATGAGCCAGATCACCACGACCAAACCTGAGACAATGGTGGCTGAAGCCAGGGACGATGACACGTTTGAGCTGGTAGCCCCCGGTCTGCTTCAGCCGGGTATCACCCGCAGCGAGCCCTACGAATCTCACCTGCTCGATTTGCTGATCATTCTATCCTGGCGCAAGCAGGTCATTCTACGGACCACCCTGGCAGCGGCCCTTCTGGCCACTGCTCTTGCGGTGCTACTGCCGAATCACTACACCGCCACCACCAATATTCTGCCGCCGCAGCAAAGCCCGTCACTGGCCGCCTCGATGATCGGGCAACTGGGCGCCTTGGGACCGATGGCGGCAATGGCCCAGAAAGATCTGGGCCTAAAGAACCCCAATGACCTTTACGTGGGGATGCTGCGCAGCCGCACCTCGGAAGATGCCTTGATCCGTCGCTTCGATCTACTCCGTGTGTATCACGACAAGAAAATGTCCGATGCTCGCAAGAATCTGGAAAACGCGAGCACTATCGTGCTCGGCAAGGAGGGTTTCATCAGTATCTCGGTCGAAGACAAAGACCGCAGCCGCGCCCCCCAGATCGCCAATGCTTATGTCGACCAGTTGCGACTGCTGACTCAGGACATCGCTGTAACCGAAGCCGGACAGCGGCGCTTATTTTTCGAGCGGCAGTTGGAACTTGCGAAGAATAATCTGGCCGACGCGGAACAGGCATTGAAAGAGACCGAGCAAAAAACCGGAATGATTCAACTCGACGGTCAGGCAAAGGCGATTATCGAGTCGGTAGTCAAATTGCGAGCCCTGATCGCCGCGAAGGAAGTGGAATTACATGCCATGCGACTGTTTTCCACGGAGCAGAATCCAGATGTCCTGCTCGGCGAACAGCAACTATCTGGCCTCCGCGAGCAACTGACGCTTCTCGAAAAACAAAGCGGTGGCACCAGCAGCGACCTCGGCGATGTCCAGGTCCCCGTCGGCAATGTACCGGAAGCCGGGCTGCAGTATGTCCGCAAACTGCGCGATATGAAATACGCTGAGACTATATTCGAGTTGCTGGCGAAGCAGTATGAAGCCGCCCGGCTCGACGAGGCGAAAACTGCTGCCGTGATTCAGGTCCTCGATCCCGCCATCGAACCGGACCGGAGATCTTCACCGCAGCGAACCTTGATCATCGTCATCGTAACCCTGTCAGGGTTTTTCGGTTCTGTCGGATACATCTTGTTGGCCGCGGCCCTCCGCCAGTTGCGTTTGGATCCCGACATCGATGCTCGCTTTACCACGCTGCGGACAACTGTTTTTCAACTCCATTCCCCGCCACACGCTTAGGCGAGCCGGAATTCTTAGCCACACTCTTAGCGAATGCGATGAACTCTTTTCCCACAACCTATTCGGCCCGCGCTCTACCCCCGGTATGGATGAAATTCTTCGGCTATCTATCGGCTGACGGTCTTACTTATCTGCTCGGTTTCGCTATCTATGGCTGGCTTATACGCATATTGGCAGATGGTCAGTACGGGCAACTGAGTGTCGCGACCAGCATCTACCAGGTGCTCATGGTGCTGGGCGCGCTGGGCCTCGATCTGATTGGTCCCCGCCTCATCGCCGAAGCTGGCGGCGATCCCATCCGCGTCGTCGAACGCGGGCAGTGGATTCGCTTGTCGGTGTCGCTGGGAGTATGTGGTCCCGCCACCGCCGTCCTTGCCATCATTTATTGGCATCGCGGACAGTCTGATGTTGCCACCGTCATCATTGCCGGATTCGCGATGGTGCTGGCTCGTACCGTCGACGTCTCCTATCTCGCCGTGGCGCTCGGAATGCCTGGCGCGCTGGCCAGAACGCGCACCCTCGGACTCGGCTTGTATTTGACCACCCTGCTCCTGTGTAAGCCGATTGTCACTCGTATGGTGTGGATCATTCCGCTGCTGAATGCCCTAGGCATGTATATCGGACGGGTCCAGCTCTTGCGGATTCTTCGTCGGAGAGCCCCAGCGGACACAACTATGCCCGGCGTGCTCATCAAGACCTCTAATATTGCATGGAAAGGGGCGAAAGCAAGCTCAGGACAGCTGCTAATGCTCGCCTACCAAACACTCGACGTGGTCCTCTTAGCCAGGTATGTGCCCTCCGAGTCAGTCGGGCAGTATGCCATGGTAAGCCGCTTGTACTTGTTGGGTACAGCGGTGCTTACCTGCCTTTTGAACACGTTCCTGCCCGAGTTGGTAGCCGCAGCAAGCGATAGTGAGTTGCTGCCAAGACGGTTCAAGAGATTTGCTTTGGCGAGCGCCTGCCTAGGCGGAATCGGAGCCGGGGTCTTTTGGATGATCGGGCCTTGGGCCTGTGAGACCCTTGGGCACAGGCATTTGACAATAGCTCGCCAGGTAACTCCTTTTTACGCGCTGCTCTTCCTTATAATGGCTATCGGCAATCCCTCTCTGAGTCTCTTACCCAGTCTCCATAAGAGCGGCGCCTATGTCGGTGGCATTGCGGCTGCGGCAGCAATGCTCGGCTGTGTCGATTTGTTCTTGGTGCCCAGGTTCGGACCCACCGGTGCCGCTCTCGGCCAGATCATCGCTACTTCATTTCTAGCGGTTTTTGGGTCGGTTGTTTACCTCTCCCATGTTCGTGGTTTGAGCAGGAGCGGTGCGCTCAGTTCAGCCCCCAGTTATAGTTCTTGACTCGTATTGCAATGTTAGAGTGGGTTCTCCTGATATCGGCGTTCTTGGTTCCTGCCATCTATGCTTGCGCGCGCAGCACAGACCGTGGCCGGGTCACGATTGATCATGTAACCCTGTTTTCCCTGGGGTTTATTTTCTATTGGGTAACACCGATAGCTGCCGGATTTCTCATAAGTGCAGACGACATGCCTACAACCTGGGCGGTATTATTCGATACCCGATGGACAGGTCCTTACTTGGCGGTAATCATTGCCATCTATGCCGCGTTTGTCGCTGGCGATCAATTCGGAATCCGGGCATTTCGGACGCAACAGCTCCAGCCGAAGAGACTATCGCCGCAAGTACTGGGTGTGCTTAGTAGTAGCGTGTTTCTTGTCTTCCTCGCGGAAATAGCAGCGCATCGGGTCGCCTTGTTCGCGCCCTATACTACCGACCTGAGTGGCCAGATCGCGCGTGGCAACGTGACCGCATGGGTGGTATTGCTCGGCTCGCTGGTCTTTCTCCGAATTTCCAGTTACCCACGATTCACGATGCTTATCCTGCCTTTCACCGCAGGCGCGCTGTTCCTGGTAGTGGTCGGCAGCCGCCTTTATGTCGCCTCCTTTATTCTCATGTTTGCTGCCTTCCGGTCGCTTTACGTTCGTCCGTTCAAGAAAAAACAGGTTGCCATCGCTGGTCTTCTTGTAGTCGCACTCTTCGGAACAGTGGGAACCATAAGGGTGAATTCTTCAATAGCAGATGCAGGCGTTAATGTGCTGTTGGAACCGGTCCTCACAGGTATCTCGCTGGTCTATTTTCTCCGATACGATCACATGGCCTGGCTGGCTGTGCCCAAATATCTCGTCTCCGATTTTTGTAACCTGATTCCTTCGGCTGTATTTCCCGGAAAAGCTTCCCTCATAAAAGCACCTGACTTTTTCAATCCATTAGGCGCTTTGCACTCGTTCGTTTCCTTTAACTTTAATTTCGGCCTGATCGGCACAGCCGTTTTCATGTTTCTGTTGCCGGTGGGCCTGCGCTGGGTAAAGGCGCGCGATGGTTCACCTCTTTATCGCACTATGTATGTAATGCTCTCCGGGTGGTTAGCTTTCACATTTTTCCGCGACCCATTCTCGGTCTCGATTGTGAAAACCATGGTAGAGCATTCAATTTTGCTGCCGACCGCCATCGTCGCCTTCGTCAGGCTGACCGAAATCGCGACCCGTGAAGTCTTGCCCCCTGCTGATTAAACACACTTGCACAATAAAACTTTCGAGGTTGTTCTTTACGTCGATACCGGCTTTTCTGTGTGTCTTTGTGTCCAAAAGCGTCCTTTGATCTCATGCGTATTCTTTTTGACCATCAAGTCTTTTCTTTACAGAATGCGGGCGGAGCTTCGCGCTACTACTACGAACTAACGCGGTCGTTAGCAAGCGTCTCCGATGTACATACCGAACTGTGGCTGGGGATCAACGACACGGTTTTCCCCTTTCGGGAGTTGTCTCGGTCGCACGCACACGTTGTAAGTTTGGGAGGGTTCCTCAAGCGCGGGAGCTGGAGATATCTTGCGAATGAAATGCTTGGCAACACTCTTGCGCCCTTTGCCGGCAAACTGGACATCTATCACCCGACCCTCTACCGCCGCATGCCGTTCGTCCGGGCGCGGCGGATCGTGGCCACCCATCATGATTGCGCTCACGAACGTTTCCCGAATCTTTTTCCCAACGCAAAACAAATTATCCGCGCGAAGCGGCGTCTTTATACGGAAGCAGACGCCATTATCTGTGTGTCGGAATCGAGCAGAAAAGATCTGTTGCAATTCTATGACGTGGACCGGGCGAAAACGCGGGTGATTCATCACGGCCTTCAGCGCCTGCTGGGTTCGGTTACAGCCGCAGTCAACTTGCGCGCGCAAGTTCCAGCGGAATACCTGCTTTTTGTGGGTTCGCGTGCCGCGTACAAAAACTTCAATAATCTGCTGCGGGCATTTCGCACCACCGGATTGCACAAATCCATGCTGCTGCTGGCGGTGGGCGGTGGTCCGCTGACCCCGGAGGAATGGGCGCTGGCGCAGGAACTGGATGTCACTGGCAGTCTGATCGTGTTCCCACAGATGGCGGATACATTGCTGGCGGAGGCCTACGCCGCCGCCACGCTGCTCGTTTATCCGTCACGGTGCGAGGGTTTCGGATTTCCTCCTCTCGAAGCCATGGCGGCCGGCTGCCCGGCCCTGGTCAGTAATAGTTCTTGCCTCCCAGAAATCTGCCGGGATGCACCGTTTTACTTCGACCCTCAAGATGAAGGCTCACTGGAGCAGCTGTTGCTCGAAGCGGTGAATAACCAACCAGCGCGGCAGCGTGCTCGGGAACGCGGCATCCGAGTAGCGGCGCAATATAGCTGGCAGAAGTGCGGCGGCGAGACCCTGGCGTTGTACCGCGAGTGCCAGTAGGTCGTCTCTTTCTTCCTCCCCAACGCGGAAATTTCTGGCGAGACAAAAATCGCGAAGCAAGAAATCATGAAAAACTACAAGGTACTGATTAGCGGCGGTCTCGGATTTATCGGACTCGATGTCGCCAGGCTTCTAGTCGATCAGAAGTATCCTGTCTTGCTATTCGATAACCTAAGCCCACAGATTCATGGGAATATTCCCGACCTATCCGCGCTGAGGCTACTGCGAAACGCACATGTGGAAGTGTTTCGCGGCGATGTCTCGAAGCCCTCCGATTGGGAGGTGGCGCTCGATAACGCCAGCGCGGTTATACACCTGGCGGCAGAGACGGGAACGGCGCAATCAATGTATGAAATCTCCCGCTACACACAAACCAACATTGGCGGCACCGCCGCGCTGCTCAATTATCTAGCCAATCACAAACACAAGGTAAACAAAATTATTCTCGCCTCATCCCGATCGGTGTATGGGGAGGGTGCGTATCGGTGCAAGCAATGCGGTTTGGTGTATCCGCCGGCGCGTTCAGAAACCATGTTCCAGCTGGCCGAGTGGCAGCCCAGGTGCCCCATCTGCAAATGCCAAATTGACGTTGCCGCAACACTGGAAGAAGCGAAAACAGCGCCCGCCTCGATTTACGCCGTGACCAAACTGTCGCAGGAAGATCTGGTGCGCGTGGCCGCAAAAGCATTGGGGATTCCAGCGGTGATCTTCCGCTTCCAGAACGTCTATGGCGAAGGTCAGTCGCTCAAGAATCCATACACTGGTATTCTCTCGATCTTCTCGAACCAGCTGCGCATGGAAAAGGTGATCCATCTCTACGAGGATGGCCGGGAAAGCCGGGACTTCGTGCATGTTTCCGACGTGGCGCGGGCGGTCGGGTTAGGACTGGCTTCCAACGGAGCAGATGGAGCCACACTGAATGTCGGTTCCGGACGGTCCACGTCCGTGGAGGAGATCGCACTGCTTCTACAAGAGCGCTTTGGCGCGAAGGCGCGGCCACTCATTACTGGCCAGTATCGCCTGGGCGACATTCGTCATGGATACGCGGATCTGACGGCGATTCGCACCTGCCTTCAATTCGCACCGGAGATCGAGCTCGACAAAGGATTAGCGCGTTTTGTCGAATGGGTGAAGACCCAGCCGCTAGAACCGGATCGTCTGGATAAAGCTACTGCGGAGCTAGTGTCACGCGGTTTGATGCCGGCCGATCTTCCTACAGATACTCCGACCAATCTCTCGACGGCGGTCGCCGCTCACAACAATGCTAAAGCAGCTTCTGTATAGCGATCTCGTGCGCCAGGCCGAACTTGAGGGCAGCCCTAATACACAGCCCAGCTTTACTGGGCTGCTCCGCCGTTTATTGCACCATCGCTTTCTACCCATCGTCGTGTGCCGTGTGAGTCGGGCGGCCAGGCTCCGGCGGATTCCTGTTCTGCCCGAACTGTTGACTTATCTCAATATTTTGCTTTTTGGTCTGGAAGTCGCTCCGGGTTGTGAAATAGGACCGGGGATTTTTTTCCCGCACACATCGGGAACCGTGGTTGGAGCATGGCGCATCGGCAGCAATGTGACCATTTTCCAGGGCGTTACGCTGGGTTCTAAAGAACTCGATATGGGTTTTGATAAAGGACTGCGACCCGAAGTCGGCGACAACGTAGTACTCGGTGCAGGCTGCAAAATTCTAGGCGGCATCCGTATAGGCGACCAGGCGACCGTCGGCGCGAACTCGGTGGTGGTGAATTCAGTTGAACCTGGCAGCACTGCGGTCGGAGTTCCCGCTCGCCTGGTATTAAATGAACGGCGTCGCCATCACGCTTCACAATCACCATTACCGGAGAATGACAGTGGCCATGACAAAGACAACATCGAAATCGCATCTTCGAAATAACGCCAGAGGAATGCCCGAAGAAAGCGCAGAAGAATCGATGGAAACTCCGCTCGATCTTACCGTTATCATCCCCAGCTTCAACACCAGGCACTTGTTGCGTAATTGTATTTCCTCGATTTACGAGCGCACGCACGGCATCACCTTCGAAATCATCTGCATCGACGATCAGTCGCCCGATGATAGCGCGGACATGGTGGCCGAGGCTTTCCCCGAGGTCATTCTGGTGCGCAACCAGACCAACCAGTTCTATGTCAGAAACAATAATCTTGGGATGCGCATGTCGCGGGCGCGCTATGCCTGCCTTTTGAACAGCGACACCCTGCTCATCGGCAACGCGTTTCGAGCACTCGTCGAGTACATGGATGAGAATCCCCAGGTGGCGGCCTGTGGTCCGAAGTTGCTCAATCCCGATCGTTCGGTGCAACACTGCATCCGTCATTTTTCCGGACCCGCCACCATGGCGCTGCAAGCTCTCAACTGGCACAAACTTTTTCCCCGAAGTCGGTTCACTGATCGTTACTATGCCACTGACTTCGACTACTCCAAAGCGCAACCGGTCGATAGCATTGGTACGACTGCCTACATCATCCGGCGCTCTACCTGGGAGAATGCTGGAATGCTGGATGAACGCTTCCGCCTTTTTGTCTCCGATCTCGCCTATAACTTTATGCTGAAACAAAAGGGCTACGTCGTGCACTACACACCCTGTGCGGAAGTCGTCCACTTCGGAAGTCAAAGCGTCAATCAGACAGCGCAGAATTCGCTGCACGATCTGCACCAGGCGCTGATCGCATTTAACGAAGCCTACGATTACTTTGGCAAAAACCCCGCCAGCAAGCTCATGGTTCGCTTCGCGGTGAAGGCGCGCGATTACTTCAAGCGCGCAGAACACATCGTAAGCACCGATAAGCGCGTGATTAAGGGACCGGGCGCGCCGAAGGCGAGAACGTCGGCTTTATAAGTCTGGAATCCTCGACCCGCCTCTTTCCGAAAAATCTACTCTCTCGAATGAAGGCCGCGTTTTTTTGTAGTTACCCAAGGCTACGTCAACAGTTACTACCATGGTCACAACCATAATCACGACAACTTCACCGCTAGCGGCGTACCGGCTACCGGCATGGAAACGGAGCATGGATTTGGGGCTGGGGACACCGCTCTTGATTCTCACCAGTCCTCTGTTCTTATTGTGCTGGGCTGCGGTGCGGTTGACGTCTCCGGGCCCCGCCCTGCATTGGTCGCGGCGAGTAGGGAAAAAAAATCGCATTTTTTTGATGCCCAAGTTCAGGACAATGCGCATTGACACGCCGCAGGTAGCAACCCACCTATTGCAACAACCGGAACGCTATCTAACCCCGATCGGGGCTTTGTTGCGCAAGACGAGCCTGGACGAACTGCCGCAACTAGTCAGTGTTTGGAGGGGCGATCTGAGCCTAGTTGGACCTCGTCCCGCGCTTTTTAATCAGGACGACTTAGTCGCACTACGTTCCCATTATGGCGTGCACTGCTTGGTTCCCGGAATTACCGGCTGGGCGCAGATCAATGGCCGGGATGAGTTGGAGATTCCACTCAAGGTTCGTTATGACGCTGAATATATGGTGACACAATCGCCTCTTTTCGATCTGAAGATCCTGGCGCTCACCCTATGGAGAGTAATCAAGGGTGAAGGCGTGCAGCATTAGCATTAGCCAGAATCAGCTCTCCATTCATCATCCATTCGATGACCAGTGGGACATATCCATTCGCTGACCATAGATCCTTTGCGGATCCGCTGCCGTCGCCAAGAGTCACCTCGCCACTCCACTCAATGAACTCATGTCTTGCCCTCAAGTAATTGCGTGCCAATGACGATCAATAAGATACGTGTCCTCTAACAGAACAACCCTTGTCCCGTCTATGAGAACAATCGATAAGAAGTCAACTTCGCTGTTACGTTGCCGGTCGCTGTTGGTGCTGGTATCGCAGGTCGGTCTGATCCTGTGCTCTCTGGTGTGCTCGTGGCTTCTGCGTTTCGAGTTCCATGTCCCGGACCCGAGACTGCTTTGGGTTGCAGCCCCTGTGCTCATAATGGCTCGCCTCCTGGTCATGCCATTTTTTAATCTGATGCATGGCTGGTGGCGCTATACCGGGATCAGCGACGCGGTCGACGTCTTGAAAGCCATCCTGACCGGCTCATTGGTGTTCCTGATTGTCATGCGCTATGGCTTGGGACTGAAAGGCTTTCCGTTTTCAATTTTTACTTTGGAAGCGTTAATCACCTTTACGCTTTTGACCGGCGTGCGCGTCCTCTCCCGCATGCTGGCGGAAACGGTACGGGTCGACTCTTCCTCGAAACGCTTACTTCTGATTGGTGCTGGACACGCTGCCCAGATGATTATCCGCGAAACCCAGGAAGTAGTAACTGGGTACAAGGTCATCGGATGCGTCGATGACAATCCACTCAAGAAAGGACTTCGAGTGTTGGGTGTGCCCGTGCTGGGTCCAGTCCATATGCTGGCGAAAATGGTCAGTCAGCAAAGAATCGATGAAGTCCTGATTGCGATTCCATCAGCCACCCCAGCCGAGATGCGGCGACTGGTGGCGATCTGCAAAGAGGCACGCACAACGTTCCGGACCGTCCCAGAAATGGCGGAATTGATAGCCGGTCGTGTCACCCTGCACCAGGTCCGGGAAGTTTCACTCACAGATCTGCTGGGGCGTATCCCGGTCGATCTCGATCTGGAATCGGTGCGCGAGCACATACGAGACCGCGTGGTCATGGTCACCGGAGCCGCGGGATCCATCGGCTCCGAACTATGCCGGCAAATCCGGGAGTACCAGCCGAAGCTTCTTTTGTGCCTCGACCAGAATGAAACCGGAATCTTTAATCTGCAGCACCAACTTGCACAGGGCGGCCACGACGATAGCGACAATAATTCTAATAATAATGACCGAAACATTTTTTGTGTCGCCGACTTCTGCAATCCCGAGCGCATGCGCAAGATATTCCTGACCTACGGTATCGAAATCGTTTTTCACGCCGCTGCCTACAAGCATGTACCTGTAATGGAAGCCAATGTGGAAGAGGCAGTCAGTAACAATGTGTTCGGCCTGTTGGCTCTCCTGAACGTGGCGCAGAGTTCGAATTGCTCAACCTTCGTGATGATTTCATCCGACAAGGCGGTCAACCCGACGAATGTTATGGGCTGCACCAAGCGGATAGGAGAATTGATTCTCGCTGCCTGGCCCGGGGAGCGACTACGCTGCGTTTCGGTCCGCTTCGGCAATGTCCTGGGATCGAATGGGAGTGTGATTCCACTCTTTCAGGAACAGATCCGTCAAAACCAGCCCCTCACTATTACGCACCCGGAGATGACCCGGTTTTTCATGACTGTTGCCGAGGCGGTCAGCCTAGTCTTGCAAGCTTTCGCAGTGGGCCGGAACGGCGACATTCTGGTGCTCGACATGGGAGAACCTGTTAGGGTCGCGGAGTTGGCGAAAACCTTGGTTCGCTTGTCGGGGAAATCGCCTCAGGAATTCAAATTCATCGGCCTGCGTCCGGGAGAGAAGCTTTTCGAGGAACTCTTCTATCCCGACGAGCGAGTTCTACCGAGTGCCTGTGCCAAGGTAGCCTGTACTGAAAGTGTCAGACTCGCTTGGCCCGCGCTAAAGCGTGGTTTGGACGAACTCTACGTAGCGATGTCGCTCGGAGAACGAGTCCCAATCCTTGCCCAACTCCAGCAGATTGTTCCACAATTTACTTACGCGGCATCTGGGAACATAGAGAAGGTTCCATTCAGCCCAATTGCGGATCCAAACGTTTCCGATTCACAACCAGAAACCCAGGCCCTTGCGGAGACGCCGCGCTCGCCGCATCGCACCTGGCGGACGAATACGCAGCTGAATCCGCAGGCAAATCCATTGTTTGGGCCGATGGGCGGTGGTCCGGGAGACTAAACTCGATGACTAAGTCTGGGATTACTTTCACTCTGCTATATATTCAGATAATGCTCGGCGGACACATCGCGCAACCACTGCGCCGCCGTTTCAGCCGTAATGTCGCGCTGCGGCATGGCCAGCATCTCATAGCCAACCATAAATTTTTTTATCGTCGCCGAGCGCAGCAGCGGTGGATAGAAATGCGCGTGCAAGTGAAATTCCGGATACTCCCCGCCATCGGTGGGCCGCTGATGGAAGCCCATGGTGTAAGGAAACGATGTATGAAATAAATTGTCGTAGCGAATCGTAGTCTGACGGAGAATCTCAGCCAAGGCAGTTCGCTCCTCGTCGGTCAGTTCATCAAGAGCGGACACACACCTCCGACTGACGACCATGGTCTCAAAGGGCCAGATAGCCCAAAAAGGTACGAGCACTACGAAGTGGTCGTTATACGAAACCACCCGCTCCTGCTTTTTCAGTTCAAGCTCCAGGTAATCGTGCAGCAGCGTCGTGCCGTGCAATCGCCGGTAGTCGCCAAACGCAGCTAGTTCCTTTACTAATTCGTTGGGCAGAAATTCGTTGGCCCAGATCTGTCCGTGGGGATGGGGATTGCTGCATCCCATCATCGCCCCACGATTCTCGAAGATCTGCACTGAGCTTATGCGCGGATCGCTCCCGAGTGTTGTGAATTCCCGTACCCAGGTGTCGACCACATGCCGTAGTTCGGACACGCTCATGCGGGCCAGGGTGAGGTCGTGTCGTGGCGAGAAACAAACCACCCGACAGCGTCCCGCTTCGCTATGGGCAACCAGCAGTTCTTTTTCCCGCAGTTCGCCCGACAGCGTTTCTGGCTTCAGTGCCGCAAAATCGTTGTCAAAAACAAACGTCTCCGTGTAGAAGGGGTTTCTCAAGCCAGCAGCTCGAGCATTGCCCGGACAAAGGTAGCAACTGGGATCGTAAGTTGCCAGCGCTGCTGCCGATACATCTTCAACCTGTCCCTGCCACGGCCTTTGCGTCCGCTGCGGCGATACCAGCACCCACTCCCGGGTCAGCGGATTGAAACGGCGATGTGGATGCGATGCCAGTTCAGAGAAGTTCATGATCTGAGAAATTCATTATTCCGAAATGTTTATGTCGCGTATCCGTCAGGATGGGTGCGATGCCACTGCCACGCGCTTTGCACAATGGTCTTCAAGTCTGGGAACCTCGGTTGCCAGCCGAGGTCCCGGCGAATTTTTTCGGAGCTCGCAATCAGCACCGCTGGATCTCCCAAACGGCGAGGTGATTCGATCACAGGAATGGGGTGCCCGGTAACTTCCCGTGCTACTTCGACCACCTTGCGCACACTGAAACCCTGCCCGTTACCCAGGTTGTAGATTAGCGGACTGGAACTCTCGCGACCGTTCTCCAGCGCATGCAGCGCCAGCAGGTGGGCACGCGCCAAGTCGCTGACGTGGATGTAATCGCGGACGCATGTGCCATCGGATGTGGGGTAGTCGGCGCCAAAAATGTTGACATGTTGCGAACGGCCAAGAGCCACTTGCAGAATTCTGGGAATGAGATGCGTCTCCGGTTGGTGAGCTTCTCCCTGATCGGAGCTGGCCGCACCGGCCGCATTAAAATAACGCAGGCTGGCATAGCGCAGGCCGTGAATCTGATGAAACCATACCAGCATTCGCTCCACCTGCAGCTTCGATTCGCCGTACGCATTGGTCGGATGGACAGGATCTTCCTCCTCAATCGGAGTGCGCTCTGGGTTGCCAAATAACGCCGCCGTCGATGAGAAAACCAGCCGCTTCACCCCGGCAGCGAGCATAGCGTCAAACAGGGTCAGCGCATTCGCTGTGTTGTTACGAAAGAATGATTCGGGAGCTTTCATCGACTCCCCCGCTTCGATCAGTGCCGCAAAATGCATGACCGCGTCAATGGTGTGCGAGCGGAATAGCTGGTCAAGGCCTGCACGATCCGCCAAATCTCCCACGACCAGGTCTGCGTTTTTCGGAACTGCCTGGCAATAGCCGCGACTAAGGTTATCGAAGACGAGGACTTCATGTCCTGCCTGCAATAGCTCCCCTGCCACCACGCTGCCGATATAACCCGCTCCCCCCGTTACTAGAACCCGCATTGGCCTTGTGCTCATTTCTCCAGCAATTTTTTAGATTGCTTTTTCAGCTCGCCTTCTAAAGCTACCCTCTCTGATTACCGCTTCAGGCTACTAGGCCAACCCCGTCGGCAGCAGAGCAGATGTAAATTTCTGGTTTGCAACCGGTCGAGCGTTCATAGCCTCCGCCAACCATCCGCTGGAACGCTTCGACGCAATCGGACCGAACGAGCGCGATCGTGCAACCGCCGAATCCACCCCCCGTCATCCGCGTTCCGTAAACTCCCTCCACTTTCTCGGCAAGCTCCACCATTAAATCAAGTTCATAGCAACTCACCTCAAAATCGTCACGCAAGCTCCGATGCGACGCCAGCATCAGGTTGCCAAATGCCTGCAAGTCTCCCAATTCCAGCGCTGCCGCTGCCTGCAGGACGCGTGCGTTTTCACTGACCACGTGACGACAGCGCCGCATGACGACGTCGGGCAGTTCGTGTCCGTAAACTTCCAGGTCCTCTGACGTCACATCCCGCAGCGCCCGCACCCTGGGTAGATACTTCGACAAGCCGCGCACGCCCATTTCGCATTCGGCACGCCGCTGGTTATATTCACCACCTGCGTGGCTGTGTTTGACCATGGTGTTACAGATTGCCAGGGACACATCATCCGGCAGTGGCAACTGCCGGTGTTCCAGCGAACGGCAATCGATCAGCAACGCATGACCATGTTTCCCGTGGCTGGCAATAAATTGGTCCATGATTCCGCAGCGCGCTCCGACAAACTCATTTTCCGCCTGCTGGCAGAGCAGCGCGAGATTGGTTCGATCGATCTTCTTTTCGGCGATCTTCTTTTCGCCGATCGTATTTTGATCCGCCGCCCGATCAGACAGATCAAGAAACGCATAGCCGACAGCTACTTCAATCGAAGCCGAGGAGCTCAATCCCGCACCCTGAGGTACGTTCCCATCCACCAGCAAGTCAGATCCACCGAGCTGCTTTCCGGACCGCTGGATCATCTTTACCACCCCAATCACGTAATCGCTCCAGTGTCCGGCAGGCGTCGCTGGCAAGCGATCGAGGTCGAGCTCAACCTGTTCAGAATAATTTTCGGAATAAATCACGAGCTTCCGATCAGGGCGTGGTCCAACCGCAACTTGCGTATAGAAACCGATCGCCGCTGGCATCACGAATCCATCGTTGTAATCAGTATGTTCACCGATCAGATTGACCCTTCCCGGCGCCTGGTAAGTCCGCGGAGATGTTCCAAAACGCTGGATGAATCTCTGCCCGAGGGCATGGGCGCGATGGTCGACGGCTAGATTCGTGTTATTCATGTACTTTTACGGCAAGAAACTTTTCGGCAAATCCCAGACCTGTTCGCTAGATCCTATTTGACCACACGCTCCTTGCGGATCTTACTTCCTGGGGCGCCGAGGTTGGCGGAGAGAAAAGCCAGTCCCGCGATCCATGCAGGAATGGACCGTCCTGACAGAAAGAAGTCAGTGCCGGTATTCATGTACTTCTTGAGGACGAATCCAATTCCGAGAACAAATGTGAAGTATATGCCGATGATTGCGTAAGCGATCCAATGGGGATGGGGGCGCATGGAGCTACCACCTCCCCTTAGCGCAGGATACGGAGGCGTCTACATATGGATATTGGCCGGGCATTGCCCGGGCCGGTGCCAAGCGTTTGATCCGTATCCGTGTCACCATCATCATCCCTGATCAAAGGTACGTAACCGCTTAACCTTTTTATGCGTTCATGGAACGCATTCGTGTTGTACAGGGCACATAATACGTTGTCAAGAAAATGCAAGGCTTTCAGCAAGAAATAATCTCTCGATTACGGTGACGATTTCAGAAAGACGGTCCGCAAACGTTTTCTTAGCCTTGACGCTTCGTCGAACACAAAAAAATCCCGGATTTGCGTCCGGGACTTTTCTAATGCTTCAAAATCTTGAGAAGTTAATGGGAAACAGCGGCGAACAGCGGCGAGTGCATCAATGACTGGAATTTCTGGTCGTCACTCTTGAAGTGCAGCAGCACATTCGAGCTGTCGGAATCGACGGTGGTAGCATCAAGCGCAGTCTTTTCGGCTGGACTGGCGCTCATTTTCTTGTAAAGCATGCCTGCCTTCACGATTGAGGACAGGGTCGCCGCCGTCATGGAGTCGGCGGTGAGCACATTCAGATCGAAATTCACTCCACTGGCGAAGTTCATGGTGTAGCTGGAAGCTAGAATGCGCTTCTTGAGGGTATCGTAGTCGGCAACCTTCGCGGCATCGCCCAGGGCCGAGAACATCATGGCCTGGGTTCCCTTCTGGTCGAGAATGCTCCACACAGGCGCGCCATCGACGGCGGACATCTGGTCCGTCATCACCGAATTGGAATCGAGTGAAGGACGTTTGCCATTGCTCGCATCGAGTGCGCTGTGCAACGAGTCGGGAGTGCCGAAGGCGAGCGTGTTGTCGTCCGTGAAGGTCATCACCAGGCCTTCATCCATGGGGTAAATGCTGGCGGTGCCATATTTAGTGGCCGCGATCTTCTTAAGCTTCAATTTCTTGAGGACAGCCTTGGCGGAGAACGATCCGGCTGCTACATAGATGGTTTCAATGCCCTTCTTCTCGGTGCGGAAAGAGGCAACATTGAGCTGGTCGAGGTCGCGCTCGCAGTCGATCCCGATACTTTTCAGGTCGGTCTCCGCTTGCTTTATGTTGTCGGGGACGACCTGTTGTTTAAGCGCCATCGCGGTGGGCGAGTCTTTGATCGCGCGGTAGTCGACGCCGATCAGTTGCTGAATTTCCGAAGGCACCATGGAACGCGCTGACGATGCGATCGGCATGGCGTAACCAACGGTTGCGCACAGAAGCAAAACCGCAAAACACAATTTCTTCATAAAAGTCCTCGAACGAAATCCTCAAAGTGGGGTCTGCCAAGTTTAGATGCAAAACGGATGGTGGAAGTCATTGGCGACATTAGCAGACTTTGAGCTACTGTGATCCTATTTTAGTCCCTAATTCACACCCCAGGACCGTAACTAAAGTGCGTCCTCCTCGCTACGATCTTGGCGGGTACGATTATGAACGCTCGAAGCGCAGGAGTTTGCGTGGAAAACGGACAGCTCGTAGTGATGCTTCAGCACACCATCTTTATCTTCTTCATCTTCTTCTTCATTCGTTAAAACCATTCTGCGTGATCGGATTGACGTCGGACCAAACCTTGCCGGTATGCCCGCATTTGGTCTGACCCTCGATAGATAGGCTCCGATAGCAGGTCTGTATCTCTTGGTAGGTTAACTAGTAGGGTATTAGTCTTGGAGTATAAAGAAAAAACTCTTGGTCGATCCTTTGGAATCATGGGTTTAGGCTACTTTTTGCGTCCAAATCTTTGCGTTTAAAGGACTTATATGGAAAATATTCCAGCATAAGGACTTAGCTCTTTAATCCTATGAAATATGGGATTTTGACAGCTAGTGTTGCCTGGTTAGCGCCGCAACTTTGGTTGTCAAAGAACGCTGAAGGTGAATTTGATCGACTTCGACGGGCCATCTTGGGAGACGGGCACACGTCGGCATGTTTCGATCAGACCGTCATTATCGCGCGGCATAAGGTCGGCGTCTGTGACGGCCGTCACAGGGAGATGTGATGAAAAAAGTCGATACGCTTTCCTCGCCAACCAGCCTGTTTCGATATAGGGATTGGCTCCGGATTGCCCGTAATCAGAGGGCGAGCCACCGAGGCTCAACTAAGATACGTGGATGACCATTGAAGTGGTTATTCGGCGACCGCAATCCAGCGAGTACAACTCGGTACGGGCTCTGATAGAGACAGTGGCGAGTGAAACATTTAAGGACCTTTTTGCTCCGAACCCCGTCCCCCTTAAGTTCGAAGATGAGGATTGGCCGTTGGCATGGGTAGCAGTTTCTGACGAAAAGATGGTGGGCGTGATCATAACGAATCAGGAGTGGGTTAGCGACCTGTGGGTATTTCGCGAGCACCGCAAACAAGGTGTTGGAAGCAGATTACTCGCGCAGGGCGAAGCTGAGATAGCTGCCCGTGGTCACCAGACTTGCCGCCTTCGTGTCGTTCGGTCGAATGCGATTGCCGTGCAATTCTATCTCAGTCAGGGGTGGCAGATTGCGCGTGAGTTCGCGCACGAAAAGTATCACCATGCCATGCTGGAGATGGTTAAATCTTTGCCAGAGAAGCTCGGTGGCGCTTTCTGAGCGGACAGTCGGATACACGGAAGTTGCAGAAGCGCGGGCCGGGCTAGAACATAGTTTCGTAACAGTCTAGTTTGTGCCTTGAAGAAAGTTGTCGATTCTTTTTCGGTCAAAGTTTGGTGGTAGCTTCTTTTCCGTATCTGTCCATTCTTTATCAGTCATCGAAGAACGCATTCTTTTTAGATCTGCGATTGCGCTTTGGTTTCCTCGCTCTGCGGCAAGGAGGAACCAGTTGAGTGCCTGGACGTGGTCTGGTTTGGTACCCTCACCATTTTCATACATTCGGGCCAGAGCCCGCATGGAGGAAATATTCCCTCCACGAGCCCCTTGTTCATAGAGTCCAAAGGCTTGCTTCGGATTTGGATTCACACCAAAGCCGTGCTGGTAAAGATAGCCGAGGCAGTAAAAGCCACCGGCAAATTGCTTTTTCGCCGCTGCCTCGCACCAGGGACGCGCCTGATTGTAGTCCGAAGCATTGATATACAAAGCGGCGAGGTCGAGTTGGGCCTCACCGTAGCCATGTTCTGCTGCCTTTCGGTACCATGCAGCAGCCGATTCGAGGTTCTTCGGCAGGTCTTCGCCCTTCTCGAACATCTGGCCTATGGCGATACAGGCGTCGGCAAATCCCACGACACCATGCTCGCCGCGCGAGCGATTGGCCGCATCCTGGCCACTTGAATTCCCTGCTTCGCTGGATAGTAAGAACCAGGCATAGGCCAGAGTGTCGTTCAAACCAATGCCCTCACCGTTGTAATACGCCGCGCCGAGATTAAACATCGCGTTGGCATCGCCCTGGCGAGCAGCCTTGCGATACCACCGGACGGCCTCAGCCTTGTCCTGTTCAACGCCGTCTCCTAACCAGTAGAGAAGGCCAAGATTGCTTTGGGCCTTTTGATTTCCTTGATCGGCAGCCTTGCGGTACCACAGCGTCGCTTGATCGGTGCGCTTCGGAACTCCGTTGCCGGACTCGTAGGCCTTTCCCAGCGCGAACTGCGCGGCGGCGTCTCCGGAATCAGCTTTCTTCTGGAGGTCGGATATCTCAGCTGACGAGAGCGTGGCGGGGGCATTTCCTGTTACCGCTTGAGGTGTTGCCTGCAAGTCGGTTACAGAGCCAATCGGAATAACAAGAAGGAAGGAAGTTAGTAATTGAACGAACATGACAACGCAGCTTACGCCGATTCAACGACATATTCCAGAACCGGTTTCACCGTGAGCTTCTGGCAGGCCATTGACAATCGGGATCGTACAAGGCCGTGCTTACTTCCGGTTGTCCGTGATACGGCCAAGAGTCGTCCGTGCCGATCCTCCGTTGGATCTCTCGGTGAGTGACTCGGCGATTTTGCGCCAGCTGAGAGTGTCTCCGGGAGATTGCCAGATATCAGCCTATTCGGCTCTCACTATTCGGTTCTCAATGCTTGCATCGGATCGAGGCGCGAGGCACGCCACGCGGGAACGATACATGCGAACGCGGCCACCGCGAGCAGCGTTGCGGCGACTGCGGCATAAACCGTAGGATCGAGCGGCTTGATCTCATAGAGCAAGTCGCGCATCAACTGGCCGGCTTCCAGACTTGCTGCGAGTCCCACGACCAGACCGAAGACCGCGGGCCGCATTCCATCCAGCAACATCTTCTGCATCACCTGTTCGCGCTTTGCGCCCAGTGCGACGCGGATGCCGATTTCGGTCGTCCGCTGCGCTGCGATATACGACATCACGCCGAACAGGCCCACTGCGGCAAGAACCAGCGACAGCGCGGCAAAAGCGACGAGCAGCGCCGTGTTGAAGCTCTGGTTTAGGGTCGATTTGCCGAGCAACTGGTTCATGGTGAGCACATCGGAGACGGGCAAATCGTGGTCCATCTCCGAGACGATGCGTTGTACAGGAAGAGCGAACTGCTCGATGTCATGGTTGGGGTCATGGCTGGAGCGAATCACAAGCGTGCCGACGTTCTCGACGCCGGCATCCAGCGGATAATATTGCATCGGCCGAGGCGGCTCGCCGATTGCGTAGCGGGTATCGCCGACAATCCCCACAATGACGGCATTTTGCCCACGTACGCGGAGGTGACGGCCTAGCGGATCTTCGTTCGGAAAGTACTGGTTGGCGAAGGATTGGCTGATGATGGTTTCATTGGCCGCATCCAATCGCTTCCCGTCAAATGTACGTCCACGCAAAATGGGAATGCCCATCGCGCCGAAGTACTTCGGATCGGCCCAGCGGCTTAAGGCAAACAGACCAGTGCCTTGCGGTAAGGGCGGATGCTCTACGATGCTGAAGGCCGAATCGTCCTGATAGCCCTGCCCAGGGACAGCCGTCACAAAGCCTGCCGCGTCCACTCCGGGCAGGGCGCGTACACGCTCGAGCAGCGTGTCGTAAAAGTTCGCTCGCTGGGCAGGTGTCGCATAGCGGGCATCAGGAAGCCCCAGGTGCATCGTGATCACGTCTTGCGTGATGCAACCCATGTCGGCGGAGCGCAGCCGTTCATAGCTCTTGAGCAGCAGTCCGGCGCCAATGAGCAGGATCACAGTCAGTCCGACTTCGAGCGTAAGCAGCACCTTGCGCAGCGAGGCCCGCGCGCTGCCGCTGCCCACCGAACGCGATGCCTCATGCAGCGCGCCGAGAATGCGCTTGTCGCTGATGCTGAACGCAGCGATGAGCCCGGAAAACAGCGCGCATATTACGATAACGCCGACTGTAAACGCGGCCACTACGCCGTCGATGTGGATAGATTCGACGCGGCTCATGTCGTGGCGAGTTCGCGTCAGCCACTGAAGAGCGGCGAAGGCGAGCAAAAGTCCCAGCGCGCCGCCGGAGGCCGAAAGCAGCAGGCACTCCATGAGCCGCTCGCCTATCAGACGTAGCCAGCCCCCGCCCAGTGCAGTGCGGATGGCCAGTTCTTTGCGCCGCGCCGCCGCGCGCGCCACCAGCAGATTGGCCACATTGAGGCAGGCGATCAGCAGGAGACAGCAGGTAGCCTCCAGCAGTAAAAAGAGCGGCCTCTTGATTTCGCCTACGATGTGATCCAGCAGAGGACGGCTCCTGGCGCTTCGAAATACGAATGGGTCGTTGAGGTGTTCATTGTGGATGCGCTGGGAGATGAGGCTTAAATCGGCCACGCCCTGCGACACACTGACTCCCGGCTTCAGCCGCCCCACAACACGAAACATGTGATTGCTGAACGAGGTCATCGTGTCTTCGGGCTTGTCGTGGTAAACCGGTGTCCATAGTTGCGTGGACGGGTCAGGAAAGTCGAACCAGGCGGGCATAACACCGATAACGGTGTAGGGCTGGGCGTCCAGATCGATCGTCTGGTTCAGAATGGCCGGGCCGCCGCCGAAGCGACGCTTCCAAAGGCCCCAGCTCAGCAACACCGTACCATTGACTCCGGGGCTGTCATCCGACTGCGTAAAATCGCGGCCCAGGGCCGGCTGCACGCCCAGCGTGCGGAGCATATCCCAGGAAAATAACGCACTATTCAGCTTCTCCGGCAGTTGGCCGCCAGAACCGGAAAGCCCGACGCGGATACCTTGCGCGAGCGCGAGGCTGCTATAGCTGCGGTTCTGGTTCTTCCACTCTGCATACATGCCGCCGGAAACCACGTTGGAACCGTCCGAGTCGTCTTCATGCAGCCCTGCCTCATAGAGCATCACCAGGCGATTCGGCTCCTGGAACGGCAAGGGCTTGAGCAGAACGCCACGCACTACCGTGAACAGGGCGACGTTGGCGCCAACGCCCAGCGCCATCACCAGGATGGCGATGACGGTAAAACCGGGAGTACGGCGAAGCGTGCGCAAACTAAAGCGAAGATCGCGTGCGAGGGATTCAAGCCAGTTCCAGGACCAGATGGCGCGAGTCTGTTCACGAATAAGAGTAGGATTGCCAAAGGCGAGCAAAGCCGCGTAGCGAGCCTCTTCTTCCGAAATGCCACCTTCCCGTTGCTCCTCTTCCTCCAATTCCAGGTCAGAACGCAGCTCACGCTCCAGATCCACATCTCTCTTCTTGCTCTGCCACCAGCTGATCTGCCACCAGTTCACGTCAGCTCTCCTCGGTAGCGGGCCACATCACGCGCGCTACAGCTTCGGCCATCTGCTTCCACTGCGATTCTTCGGCCACAAGTTGTTTTCTTCCCTTGTCCGTAAGCCGGTAATACTTGAATTCCCGATTGCGATCCGGGGCTGTCTCCCATTTGGAGACGACCCATCCCCGCTTCTCCAGACGATGCAAGGCGGGATAGAGCGAGCCGTGCTGCATCTGCAAGAATTCATTTGTGGTCCTCTGAATGTGCTTCCCGATCTGGTGACCGTGAGCAGGTCCATAGAGAAGTGTCCTCAAGATGAGCATGTCCAGCGTTCCCTGGAGAACTCCGACCCGTTGCTGCGCTTGCTTCGCCATAGAAGACATTCTACCCTTGGCCAACCATGGTAGACATTCGACTATCGATTGTCAACGGACGAAGCAGAGTGTGGATTCTCGAATGAACTTTACCGCTTGGTTGATTTACCGCGACAGACGCCTGTATCGGCGAAATAGTCGGCAATTTCCTCGCTTTTTGAATTGCAAACGATGTGGCCAAGTTCGTGCCGCAGAGTGTGCTCTGGGCCGGAGTAGATTGTCTCGCGGAAGATGCGCGCGTTAATCACAGTCACCTTGGCATCGCACATCGTGAATGCCGACTCCGATGTCGTCACGTCGAAATGGCGTGTGATTTCCTGCCACTCTCCATCGGTGCATGCGACGATGATTTTCCAGTCCGCAGGATACGCAAGAGGAGCGACGATTTGCCTTAGCGGTTTGGTAGCAAACGCACAGGCTGCAACGGTTCTGACGCCAGCAGGATAAAGCGTTACACCAAATGCTGACGTGGCTAGCGATGATAAAATACACAACAGCCATAGGAACTTCTTCATCGGGGTTCTCCGTGGACAGGTCTCGGTGTGGGTGTCAGCCCTACCGAGACCGTTTAGTACCGCGCGGTGTCAGCCGCGCGAAAAAGTGTTATGGGATACGGCCCGACGCAGTCTGTGCTCTACGCCGGGCTGGCAATGATTTGCTTCCGTCTCCGTCTATAGCTCAGGCCCTCCTCGCCGCTGTCGCGGAAGCGTGTGCTTCCCTTAGCTTCTGCGCGCACTCGTCACAGCAGACCTCGACCGTCTTACCGCCAATTTTGACTTCGATGGAATTCGCATCCAGCTTGCAGTCGCAAGCCGCACAAGTTTTCTCAGCCATGACATTCCTCTCCAATACCCGTGATTCGGGTAGGATCAGTAGGCCACGCAGGAAGAGAGAGCCGCTGTCGGAATCTTTAGCGATTTGCAGGAATAGGCGCTAACGATAGTGCTCGCTTAGGTGCTAACGATAGGTGCTAGCGACAGATACTAGCGATGCAGTGCCGACCGTCTGAACTCCGAAGGCGAGCGGCCGTAAGCCTCTCGGAATGCGGCGCTGAAATGGCTGTGACTGGAGAAGCCGAGGTCCAGGCTTAGAGCGGTCAGGTCGTCATATTGCGCGAGAAGATCGAGCGCCCGCGCTAGCCGTAGTCGCAACTGATAGCGATACAAGGGCAGGCCTTCCACTTGCTGGAAAACCTGCGTGAGATAAACTGGCGAGCCGCGCACTTCGGAGGCGATCTCGGCCAACGTCCAGCGTCGCGCCAGATCGCTCGCCAGTACGAGCTTAATCCTGTCTACCAACCGCTGCCGTCCGACACTGGCTCCGGCTGCGTGCGTGGTGCGCGGCCCCAGCGACCGCTGCACCAGGGTCAAGGTCAGGCTCTCTGCTTCCAAAGGTTCGGCGATGTTCTGTCGTAGACTGTGCCGAAGCAACGCCACGAGCGCTTGGGCGCGCGCGTCAATCCGCAGGCGCTGCCGCCGAAAAGCAAGCATAGCGCCGTCGCGCAGAAGAGCAGGTGGCGCCATTTCACGCAGCAGCGATTCGTTGATGACCAGCGACAGACTGGCATCGCCACCCGGCACGGGATGGCTGACCCGGTAGCCTTCGGTGGCGTTGAAAAACAGAACTTGGTTCGCCTCGGCTACGGCCTGGTCATTTCCAAGATGCCGCACATAGACGCCGCGATACGGAAACACCAGTCGGGTAGTTTCCGCGCA
The DNA here is from genome assembly GCA_049674665.1 of Terriglobales bacterium. Taxonomy (GTDB): domain Bacteria; phylum Acidobacteriota; class Terriglobia; order Terriglobales; family Acidobacteriaceae; genus Acidiflorens. The sequence goes on along the minus strand of JBATZM010000085.1, from coordinate 38,297 downwards.
CTCTTCCACGCTCTGGTGCCGGTGGCTGCCCTGGCAGTAGACGTCCCGAATCGTAATGGTCGGAGATCTCAGCAGAGATTGAACGACAAATTCAGGCATGGGTCTACCTTAGTTCGTTTTCTAACCCGGCACTCTTGATCCGAGCAAATGAGCGATTCTTGCCCTTTAAGCCGCACTTCACGCCGCTGTGGCAAGAACGAGAGCCGCTAAAATAAGGGTATCATGTGCTTTTGATGGGGCTTTTCAGCAGTGCGACGCGTTTCCGCGTCTCGGTGACGAACGCCTCGTCCTTTGGCGAATCGTTCTTCAGCGAATCGAGATTAATCTCCACGTTTGCGAGCGCGCCTTCGAGAGCGGCTTTTGCCAGCGCGACTGCGGTGGTCAGATCGGACTTCATGTTTGGGTTGGTGATCGGCTTCAGCCTGGTGGCGATCTCGGCCACCTCGACTGCTCTTTCGGCTACGCCCAGAGGAACGCTGGTCGCCTGCTTGAGAGCGGAGCCGATTGCGGCATCGCTTTCGTTAGCTTTGCCATCAGAAACTTTTGCCGACTTGTAGGCCTTCATGACCACGTTGTAGGACTCGGCGTCGGCGTCAATTGCGGACTTGAGTTCTTCGCGAAGCTGAGCGAGTCTTGCGATCGCTTCGCTGAGCTGGCTTTCATGTTGCAGATAGGCTTTCTTGCCGCGCGACATGGAAGCGCCCATGCTGGCTAGACCGGCGGCCATGGCTCCGCTGGCGGCGGCGGCGCTGCCTCCTCCGGGAGTCGCGGTGGGAGCGGCTAGTTGTTCGATGAAGGGCTCGACTCCGGCGCGCAGGCCGCCGACTGCCATCTTGCCACCCATTATCGCAGCTAAGCGATTTTCTAGAATGAGCGAGGAATCGAAGTTTTCTATTTGGAGAAACCATTCCGCAGCCTGTTCCAGCGCCTTCTTGGGAATCAGTCCTACGATTTCGCTTGAAACCGGAATCACACCATACCGCGCGGCTTCGCGCTTTACAAATTCGAAGACGCGATGGATGGGAGTTTGCTCGAAGTCGGTCAGGTTCATCGAGACCTGAGCCAGACCTCGCACCAGGAATCCGGCACCCTTGACGAAGCGCAGGCCTCCACTGGAAAAGCGCACGGCTTTCGCGATTTTCTTCGCGATGTCTACGTCGGGAGTATTTAGAAAAACGTTGTAAGCTACCAGAGCCTTGCGCGCTCCGACAACCGTTGCGCCGGCGGTGGGATGCACACGGGGCTCGCCGAAATCGGGCTTGCGCGCGGGATTGGTGGCAATGTCGGCGCGGATGCCTTCGAACTGGCCGCGGCGAATGTTCTCCAGGTTCTGACGTTCGGGGGTGGCCGCGGCGGCTTCATAAAGGTAGACGGGGATCTGGAAGCGCTTCGTGATTTCGGCTCCTACGTGGCGGGCCATGGCTATGCAATCTTCGATGGTGACGCCGTCGATGGGGATGAAGGGCACTACGTCGGTCGCTCCCATGCGCGGGTGCGCGCCCTGATGCTTGGTTAGATCGATCAATTCGGCGGCTTTGCCTACTCCTCTTATGGCGGCTTCTTGAATAGCTTCGCGCTCGCCTGCCAGGGTGATGACCGAGCGGTTGTGGTCGGAATCCATCTCGCGGTCGAGGAGATAGACTCCGGGAATCTTCATGGCTTCAACGATGGCGTCGACTTTGGCCGGGTCGCGGCCTTCGGAAAAATTAGGAACGCATTCGACAAGAGTGCTGGGCATGGCGAGAAGGATAACGGGCGGTGGATGGGTCAGGCAACTGGGCTGCGATTTGACAGCACTCTACGTCAACAGGCAGACTGCCTCATTATGCGGTGTGCACCTCGACTCTCCAGCCGCGGTTTTACCTGACGATAGTCCTTCCTAAAACGTCCGTCGGCCGTTTCCCTGTTATCTAGCGTTATCACCACGCAATCATCCGTCGAAAGGATGCGTCATGCTGCGTCGGTCCTTGTTCTTGTTCATCCCTTTGCTGGTATTGTCGTCCTTGCTGGTCGTCGCACAGCCTGCTCCAGCTCAGAAGGAGCGCCACTTCAATTTTCACTACACATTCGCGGTGAAAAATGTCAGCCCCGGCGAGCGAGTGCGGGTCTGGATTCCACTGGCTCATTCGGACGCCTTCCAGGATGTTAACGTCACTTCCACCAATGGCGACTTGCCACTCAAGCAGGTTCATCAGCCGGAAAATCGGAATGAGGTTCTGTACGCCGAGACTTCGAAAGCGGACAAGGCCGAATATAAGTTCTCGGTGGACTATGACGTGGTGCGGAGAGAACATGTGGTTCTGAGTAACGGAAAACCTCTTCCTGACTTGCATTCAGCGCCCACGTCGCACGTTTCTTCGCACACCGAGTTGGCGCGATTTCTTGAGCCCAACCGACTGGTGCCGGTGACGGGAGTTCCGGCACAATTGGCTGAACAAGAAACGAAAGGCGCGACTACGCAGCTTGAGAAAGCCAAAGACATTTACGAATACGTTTTTCGCACCATGAAGTATGACAAGACGGGCACGGGCTGGGGACACGGCGACACGCTTTGGGCTTGCGATTCGAAGCATGGCAACTGCACCGATTTTCATTCGGTTTTCATTTCGATGGCGCGAGCGGAGAAGATTCCGGCGCGCTTTCAGATCGGGTTTCCGCTTCCGTCCGATAAACACTCCGCCGAAATTCCCGGATACCACTGCTGGGCGGAATTCTATCTCGATGGAACTGGATGGGTGCCGGTAGACATTTCGGAGGCATGGAAACATCAGGAAAAGCACGATTACTTTTTCGGTGCGCACGATGTAAATCGGGTGCAGTTCACGCAGGGACGCGATCTGAAACTCAAACCGGCGCAGGATGGACCGCCGCTGAACTATTTTGTTTATCCATATGTGGAGATTGGCGGGAAGGAATATCCGAATGTTTCGATTGCGTTCTCGTTTCAAGACATCGACTGAGGATATCGACGCGACGCCAAGAATATTAGCGCCTTGCGGTGAGAGGTTTGTGTTGTCTTTTGTGTTGCCGGTGGAACTTCCAGCAGTGCTAGAATCCGGGTTCACCGTTGCGGCAACTAAATCCCAACACGAGGAACGCATTTATGCCGAAATATGTGATCGAGCGCGAGATTCCGAACGCCGGTAAATTGACCCAGCAGGAACTCCAGGGCGTCTCGCAGAAATCCTGTGGCGTTCTCCAGAAGCTCGGTCCACAGATACAGTGGGTGGAAAGTTTTGTTACCGACGACAAGATTTACTGCGTCTACATCGCGCCGAATGAAGAGATGATCCGTGAACACGCCCGCCAGGGAGGGTTTCCGGCAAATCGCATTTCGGCAATCCGGTCGGTCATCGGTCCAACCACTGCGGAAGGCTGAACTCTGCCCACTGTGCCCAATTCAGGCAGTCCGACTTCCGGCAGACCCAGACCCAGATCAACGATCGGCGTTTTTGATTCAGGGGTCGGCGGCCTCACCGTACTCCGCGCGTTGATCGAGCGCGTTCCCGACGCTGACTATCTCTACTTCGGCGACACGGCGCGCCTTCCCTACGGATCGAAGTCAGCCGCTACGGTAGCGCAATACGCGGTCGGGGCGGTGCATTATCTGCAGGAGCAGGGCGCAGAATTGCTGGTGATCGCATGCAACACGGCTACTGCCCTGGCGCTCGACGAGATCAAAGCGGCGGCGGAAGTGCCGGTGATCGGTGTTATCGAACCGGGAGCGGATGCCGCAGTGGCAGCGAGCCAGAAACGGAAGGTGGTGGTCATCGCGACCGAAGCAACGGTCAGCAGCCATGCTTACCGTCGGGCGCTTGAAGCTCGTGGGGTCGCGGTGCGCGAGAAAGCTTGCCCTTTATTTGTGCCGCTGGTCGAAGAGGGTTGGGTGGAGCATCCGGTGACCGAGCAGGTGGCAAAGATCTATTTGTGGGAAGCATTTTCGGAAGATGCGAGCGATGCCGATGTGCTGGTGCTCGGGTGCACTCACTATCCACTGATCAAACCACTGCTGCGGCGAGTGGCTCCCGAGCACGTCGCGATCGTCGATTCAGCCGAATCGACTGCGCGAGCAGTGGAGCGTCAACTCGGGATTGAGCCAGTGGCTTCTTCAGCCGGGAGCGAGCTAAGAAGCGGTCCGGCGCTTAAGTTCTTTGCCACGGATTCGGCGGAGAAATTCAGGAAGATGGGCACGCGGTTTCTGGGGCTTCCCGTGGAAGATGTGCTGCATGTGGATTTGAAGGAGTAGCGAGATTTGACTGTCGCGCTAAGGGTGCGGAAAAAGTAGTGAGCGCACGCGCAGTGACCCCTCAGCGGCTGAAGCCAACATTAAAACAGGACGTTTATCGCTGCGGTAAACCGCTGCGCCACCCAAAATCAAGTGCTACATCGAGTTTTTCCGCAGCCTGTTAGAGTCCGCGAATACGCGTCGGCCTTACCGGGAGAACTCCCTGCGACAGCATTGCCGAATAACGGGGTCGAGGTCTTTCGACTCCACAAGGTCGTCGGCTTCGCCGACAGCCTTGTTCCGCTCAAGATGACAGGGTTGAATCAGGATGACAAATCCGGGGTCAGTAGAGATGGAAATTGACTTCGACGTTAATCTGCACGGCGACTGGCTTGCCGTCTTTCATGGCTGGTTCGAAGCGCCAGTTTTTCACAGCTTCAATGGCCTTTTCATCCAGTCCCAATCCTAAAGTTCGAAGCACTCGGATGTCGCGCGGCTTACCGTCCGGACCAACGACCAACCACAATACGACGGTGCCCATGTGCTTAACTTTGCGGGCTTCCTCGGAGTACTCAGGATCGGGCGAATAAATTGCTTTTGGAGCAGAAACACCGCCGCCAACTCTGAACGCGCCACCGCCAGTACCGCCGCCGTGACCTGGGCCAAATCCTCCGCCATCTCCCGAACCAACACCGCCGCCGTTACCGGAACCAATGCCGCTGGCAGAGCCCGTTCCATTTGATGGCACCGGCATGTGCGCCAGCGGGTCGCCCAGGTCGGGCAGGTTCGGTTGCTGCAGCTTTACTTCAGGAGGAACGATAACCGTGGGTGCCATTTCCAATTTGGGCTGCGGGTTGCGGACCACTGCCAGTGGCGGAGTGAACTGCTGTAAAGACTGCTTGGGCAAACGTCCCGCCGATGCCTGTAGCTTGTCGCGATCGCCGCCACCTCCACCACCGCCAACCTGAGTTTTAGAAGGCGGCAGAGCGGGCATATCGGGATCGATCAATTCGACGGTCTCTTTTGGCTTGTCGACTATGATCTTTTTTCCCAAGTACGTAACTAAGATAATGATGGCGATGGCCAGCACGTGGACGAGGGTGGATCCAAACGCTCCACCTTTTTTGTAATTGTAGAAACCCCAGATGTCGCGTACGGGAATGGGCTTTGAGGTAAGAACCAGAGGTGGAAGTTTCTTGGGGAAGAAGAATTCGTCGATATTGCGGAACAGCGAGCGCCAGACGGGCTCGTCCAGAGTCTGATTTTTCAGGAGAAGATTCAGTTCGGGCTCTGGACCCAGCGGATTCTGCGGTGTTTCAAGTTCTGGCATATGTTCCCGAGCAATAACCCGAATTAAGTATAGGGAGCCGCTGATTTAGATGCGTCAGGGCTCCCCAAAGGTCGCTTGTAAAATTCGCTGGCGAAACGGACGAACCTTGCCGCCCCAAAACATTCCCCAGTCAGTTACGATGCGTTCAGGCTTCGATCTACGGAAAATTGTACACGTTTTTTGAGATGGGAAAGAGTACTTTTTGAATTCGTGCCCAATCAGGCAGCCTCCGTAGACGCATCCCTTCGCGCTCCCTATATAATGAAAAGATTCAATCAGTTGGGAGAACCTTTCGAGTGCCGATGGACCTGAAGTCCACCATCAATTTGCCCAAAACCGGCTTCCCCATGAAGGCGGGGCTGCCCCAGAATGAGCCCAAAATGCTCGCCCGGTGGGAGGAGCAGCGGATTTACGACCGAATCCGTGAGGTACGCAAGGGCGCGCCCACCTATGTGCTGCACGATGGCCCTCCCTATGCCAACGGGCCCATTCATCTGGGAACAGCGCTGAATAAATGCCTGAAGGATTTCATCGTCAAATCAAAGAACATGGCTGGCTTCGATTCGCCGTATGTTCCGGGATGGGACTGCCACGGGCTGCCGATCGAGATCAAAGTCGATCAGATGCTGGGCGGCAAGAAGCTGCAGATGGCTGCGGTTGACGTGCGTGCCGAATGCCGGAAATATGCAGAGAAATTTCTGGACTTGCAACGGTCGCAGTTCAAGCGCATCGGTTGTTTTGGCCGATGGGATCGTCCGTATTCGACGATGACGCCGCAGTATGAGGCGGCGGTGCTCGACATTCTCTATCGTTTTCTTGAGAACGACTTTGTCTATAAGGGACTGCGGTCGGTGTACTGGTGTGTTTTCGACGAGACTGCATTGGCGGAAGCCGAAGTCGAATATGAGAACCATACCAGCCCTACGGTGTGGGTGAAGTATGCGTTCGCGGGCGATCCGGCTTCGCTCGACGCAGCGTTGAGGGGCAAGAAAGTTTTCACCATCATCTGGACCACGACTCCATGGACATTGCCGGCGTCGATGGCGGTGGCGTTTCATCCGGACGAAGAATACGTGGCGCTTGAAAGTGGCACCGAACATAATAACGAAGTCTTCATCGTTGGAGCCCGGCTCGCGGAAGTTGTGAAAGAAAAGACCGGGTTGCAATCCGCGCGCGAGATCGCCCGCTTCCCCGGGCGCAAGCTGGAATATGCCGACTTCCGGCATCCGTTTCTGGATCGCAAGATCGTCGGCGTGCTCGCCGATTACGTGACCATGGATCAAGGCACGGGCGTGGTGCATACCGCTCCCGCACACGGCGCCGAAGACTTCATCACCGGCCAGAAATACAAGATCGATCCGACGTGTAACGTCGATAAATCGGGCATCCTGCGTAACGGCCTTCCTGAGTATGAGGGCAAGCGGGTGTTCGACGCCAATGCTCCGATTGTCGAATTGTTGAAGGCGCGCGGTGTGTTGATGCACTCCGAAAAAATGGAGCATTCGTACCCCCATTGCTGGCGCTGCCACAACCCGGTGATTTTCCGCGCGACTGAGCAGTGGTTCATTGGCATGGAGACGCCGATGAAAGGTGAAAAAAGTGGCGAGACCATGCGCAGCCGCACACTCGAAGAAATTGCCAAGGTGAAATGGGATCCGGCATGGGGTCAAGAACGCATCTCGAACATGATCGTCACCCGCCCCGATTGGTGTATCTCGCGACAAAGGATCTGGGGAGTGCCGATCGCGGTGTTTCTATGCGACAAGTGCGGAAAGCCAGTCAATGATCCGCATATCAATCGCAAGGTCGTGCAATTTGTTTCGGAGCACGGCGCTGATGCCTGGTACACGCCACAGGCCGACGCGATTCTTTCGTCCGGACATAAGTGTGCGCACTGCGGCGGCACCAAATTCAAGAAAGAATCCGATATTTTAGATGTCTGGTTCGAGTCGGGATCGAGCCATGCTGCTGTGCTTGGCCACGAGCCGAACCTGCCTTGGCCCGCCGATCTTTATCTTGAAGGCGGCGATCAGCATCGTGGATGGTTTCACTCTTCCCTGCTCTGCGCCATTGGCTATGAAGGCAGCGCTCCTTATCGCATGGTCGCAACCAGTGGATGGACGCTTGACGAGCAGGGTCGCGCCATGTCGAAGTCGCTCGGCAACACGGTTGATCCAGTTGAGATCGCGGATACGCTCGGCGGAGAAATCGTGCGCATGTGGGTCGCTTCGGTCGACTTCCGCGAAGATGTTGCTTGCTCTCCGCAGATCATGCAGCGAGTTGCGGGAATTTATCGCGACATCCGCAATACATTCCGCTACATCCTGGGAAATCTCGACGGGTTTGATCCGGTGAAGGATGCGGTCGCGTTTGACGAATTGCGGCCGATCGATCAATACATGCTGCGGCAGGCGGTGGAAGTCTCGGCGGATGTCCAGCACTCGTATGAAGAGTTCGCGTTTCACAAGATCTATCACCGCATCAACAATTTCTGCGGCGTGGAATTGAGCGCGTTCTACTTTGATGTATTGAAAGACCGGCTCTATACTTCGGCGCCGAAATCGGTCTCGCGCCGCGCTGCGCAGACCGCGATCTGGCGCATCGGCGAGGCGCTGGTGCGGTTGCTGGCTCCGATCATGAGTTTTACTTGTGAAGAAGTCTGGCAGTATTTGCCTCTGGTTGCGGGAAGACTGGAGAGCGTGCATCTGACGACGTTCCCTGAGGCTACGGAGATTCTGGGAACGGGCGATGCCGCGACTGCGCCTGATCCGAAAGCGGCGGAAGACTGGAAGATTATACGAACTGTGCGCGAAACCGTATTGAAGGCGCTGGAAGAAGCGCGGAATCAAAAACTCATCGGCGGCAACTTGCAGGCGCAAGTTACTTTGACTGCGGTTGATCCGGTGTTCTCGGTGCTGGAGCGTTTCAAGAACGACTTGCGCTATTTCTTTATCGTCTCTGCAGTTGAAGTAAAAAGGGGAGCGGGGAATGGAGATGCGCCGTTTGCGGTGCAGGTCAGTAAAGCTATGGGACTGAAGTGCGAGCGCTGCTGGAATTTCTCGACTCACGTTGGCGAGGACAAAAACTATCCGACGGTGTGCGAGCGCTGCAGCGCTGTGCTTAAAGAAATTGAAGCGGCGTGACCGCGGCCTCGGTAAACGCGATAAGCTGGTGTAGAAGCACGCGAGTTTGTGGCGTCAGCCAATGCTCATCCTGAGCGAAGCGAAGAACCTGTACATTTGCTCGCAGCGGCGGAGTGGCAGAGGTCCTTGCCCTTCGACGGGCTCAGGGTCAGGATGACAACTTGAACTTATTCGCAAGTATTAAAGGCGACATAAAAGAAGCACAAGAAGTTTTTTCTGCTCATGCGCAAATATCATTTTCTAATCGCGTTATTCATTATCGCTCTCGATCGTGTCACTAAGATTACGATCGCACGCCGGCTTTCTTTGCACGGCAGCATCACGGTCATCCCTGGTTTTTTTCGCATCATCCACGCCGAGAATCCGGGGGCTGCATTTGGGATTTTTGCGGATTCTCCCTCGGAGTGGAAAATCGGGCTGCTGATTGTGTTTTCTGTGATTGCGCTGCTGATTGTATCGGCGCTTCTCTGGAAAAACAGTCATACCATGACCTCTACTGGAATCGGGCTATCGTTGATTCTCGGCGGCGCGATCGGCAATCTGTGGGATCGCTTGGTCAGCCGGCACGTCGTGGATTTTCTGCTCTTCTATATCGGCCCGCATCAGTGGCCAGCCTTCAATGTGGCTGACAGCGCGATTGTGGTGGGAGCGTGTTTGCTGGTGTTTGAGATCGTGTTTACCAAGTCGCCCAGCCAGCAGTCAGCCTAGAGCGCGTTTCATTCCGCTCCCGCTGAAAGCTCTGCACTGATCTGCTACGGCGTCCCGTAAAGCTGCCGGTACACACTTGCATTCCGCAGGATGGCTTGCACGTATTCGCGGGTTTCGGTGAAGGGGATGGACTCTACGAACTCTTGCGGATCGCGGAAGTGACCTTCTCCTAGCCAGTCTCCTACGCGATCGGTACCGGCATTGTAGGCGGCTAGGGCGTATTCGAACTGTCCGTTGTACTTGTCGACCATATCTTTGAAGTAACGGGTGCCGAGTTCGAGGTTCACGGCGGGAGTGAAAAGTTGCGGCGCGCTGTATCCCCTGAGCTTGACTTGCTTAGCTACGGTCTTTCCTGTTTTTGGTAGAAGCTGCATCAAGCCCACGGCATTGGCGTGAGAGAGAGCACCAGCATTAAATTCGGACTCCTGCCTGATTAACGATGCGACCAGGTAGGGATCGAGTCCGTTGAGGACGGAATATTTGCGTAGGTCGGTCCAATAGGCTTTGGGAAAAAGCGCTTCCCAGTAGGGACGCGGCAGGTCGGGGAGGTCGACGGCGAAATAATTGGGCGTCGAGTGCTTCATGATTTCGATGCCGCGATCGTAGCGGCCGCCGTCCTGATAAACACGCGCCATCTCAGGAGGCGCCCAGGTTCCGTCAACCTGGCTCGCGGCGGCCTGCAACTCCCGCACCGCCGCATCTACGAGCGCGCCGTTCGAGAGCAGGCGCGCGCGCTCAACACGCAGGTTATCGTCGGGAGGATCGGTCGCCGTTATTTTCCCGGCGGTTGATAGCGGAGAAACTCGGTCGAGCAAAGGATAGTGCGGCTCGGTTTCCTTCAGCGATGCGTCCCTGATGGGGCCTTGCTTCGACGAGCCGTCACCCGTGCTCGCCAATCCCTTCAAGCGCGCCCGGCCTAACTCGGCGTAATAGTAATTGCGAAAGCGATCGGAGAGTTTCTGATAGAACGCCCGCGCCATGGCCGGGTTGCCATCTTCTTCGGCGAGGCGCGCACGCCAGTAGAGGGCGTTTGGAACCTCGGCGGAATCGGGATAGAGCGCGATTTGCTGTTCGAATTCCTGCCGCGCCTCATCGGTTCGGCCTTGCCGGAAGGTCAGCCAGGCAGCTTTCCAGTGCGCGGAGGATGCATGCCCTCCATTGGGAAAACGCTGTTGCAATTCGCGGTAGTAGTCGATGGCACGATCATAGTCGCGCTTCAGCAGATACATGTTTCCGGCGGAAAGCAGTGCTTGTTCCAGCCAAGGGCTGGTTGGACCAAATTGCCGTAGCTCGTTCAGCGTTCGCTGAACCGCATCTTCATCGCTGGTGGAGCGTTCGGTCTCACTTAACAAATAAAGGCGCTCGGCTTCGGCATCGCCGACGTTCTGCACTCCCATGGTGGTCAAAAGCTGACGGGCTTCGTGACTCTGGCCGCTTTTTTCCAAGGCTCCCGCCAACGCCAGTTGCACTTGCGGACGGTCCGCCGGACTGACTTCTTCGACTAGATCATGGTAATCATGGGCCGCGTCGGCGTAATGTTTGGCTTTGAAGAGCAGATCGGCACGGGTGTGGCGCTCGGCGACAGAGCCTGAGACGCCTAGTTTGTGCAATTCCCTTCCCGCCGCATCGGCTTCGATACTGTTGGGAAGGTTGAAATAAACGTTGCGGAAGGCGCTCTCGGCTTTCTGATTATCGCCCGCGGCTTCGTAGGCACGTCCGATAGCGAACTCCAGATCGCTACGCACGGGTGCGCGGTCTTTTTCCAGCAAAGCCGCCGCGTCTTGCGGACGGTTTTCTTCGAGCAGCGCACTGGCATAGACAAGGTGGGCGTCGCGGATCAGAAGCGAATCGGGAAAGTTTTTGCTGAAATCGGCTAGCGTGGAGAGCGCCTCGGCATTGTGCGCCGTATTCAGGTAGGCATCCCCTAGATAGTAGGCTACGTAGTCTCCTAGTTCGCTGGCTCCGGCCTTGGCGCGGTTGAGCGGGTCGATAGCCTTGCCGTAATCGTGATCGAGGGTACGGGCATAGCCGATGACTAGCCAAGCCAGCGCTCCAGCATCGGCATCCTCCTTAGATTTGGCGTGACGGCGAGCGTACGCTTCGACTCCGGCATAGGCGTTGGGAGTGCGGTCCTGCAACAACTGCTGCGCCATAGGACGAAGGCTGCCGGAGGCGACAAAGGCCTGCCGCACCCGACGCACGCGCGGAGAAACGGTCTTGCGCTTCTTCTTGGTGCTGGTGGAAGTGACAAGCTTTCTTTTAACCGGCGCGCGTTTAGCTGTCGCGGGCTTGGTAGAGGTGCCCTTATTTGGCGTGCTCTTGGCGGACGCGCTGTGCGCTGTTGGAGATGAATTGGATTGGGCGACTGCGGGCGACGAAGAGCCGAGCGAGGACAGGAAGAAAATTCCGGCGAAAACCACAACTGCAAAACTACGCACTCAAACCCTACCTACTGCCGAAAGTTGGCACCCATAATGGATAGGTCGTCTTCTGCGAGACTTCTTATTATTTCATGTTGGAAGTAATTGGCGGAAGCGGCAACTGTGTTCCCGTAACGTTTCTGGTACGTCGAACGGCTTTTCTCGATCGTCTCTTTCAAACGGTCGTAGAGATCTTTATTTTTCCGGCCTTCCGCAACCTTGGCCTGATTGTAGAGTTTGATCTCGTCGACCAGCAGGCGGGCAAAACGCTGGGCCTTGCGATGGACGTCCTGGTCTTCAGGCGACATCGCGGGAGCCGATGGCGTTTCGGGGATTGCCATGGTCCCGGCTTGACCGATCGGCAGGGGTTCGGATAACGCGGGGTCTATCTCAGCCACCGCGGCAGACATGTTTGGAATTGGGGTCTCGACAACAGCGCTCGAAACCGGGGCTGAGGCTTCACCCGCGGACGCGGCTGCCGCTTTGGCATGACCCGTAGAAAACGCTGGGGCATGCGAGGCGAAGGGATCGTTGAAAGCGGGTGCCGAGTGTGCCGCCTGCTGCACAGGAGGCTGATTTGCGGGAGATTGATGCGCAGGCATCTCGGCTGCACGATTGTCCACATGCGCCTGCGCTTGCTTGCGCAGCGAGTTGACTTCGAGCCATGCTCCGGTCGACAACACCAGTAATTCGAGCGAACCGGTATCAAACAACCCGGCAGTTCCGGTACCGCCGTCGGCGTAAACCAGCGCGGCGACTTTGTCTTTCAGAATCAGCGGGAGAACGCAGGCCTCTCCGCTGGCGGGCGTTCCAAAATCTTGCAGGAAGCGGGCATCCATGTCAGCAACCGTTGCGTTCGCCGCTACCTTATGGCCAATAGCGCGAATCACCGCTTGAGCGTTTTCGTCGAGCGTGAAATCTTTGACCGAATCGCTATTGGCGAAGCCGCGCGCCTGCCATCCGGTGGCATGATTGCCCTTGACGACAAAGAGCGCGACTCTGGCCGCATAGCGGGCGCTGGTATCGAGCAACGCACGCAGAATTTCCTTTTGCGACGTGCCCAACTGGATTTCGGCAACGGCGCGCGCCAGATCTGCCGAACCGGCTCCGGAAGCTGCGTTGCTAGAAGATGAGTCAGTGGTTGGTTCGGAGGTCGCCGCTTCGGCGGCAATCTCTTCCATCACGCGGCGGACAATCTCGGTGCGTAGTTGATTCGCGTGGCTGTCCAATACCTGGCCAACCACCCGTTCCACAATGGGTTCAATCCAACCGCGCTCCTTCATGCCTGCCATGCCTGCTCCGAGGGTACAACTCTTTATGGGGGGCGAAGGGAGTAACCCTTCTAACCTCTGATTATAGGGCTCCTTGCGGGTATTCTCGGGACACTTTGGTACCTGCCCTGTGGTGCCTGAAGGAGCCAATCGCTATCCGGGGGAAGCTTTCACAGCACACTGGCGCTAAAGCAGTGCGCAAAAATTACGGTCAGCAAGTACAATAGCATTGCGGATTTGGTAACGCTGTCGGAAAAATCTGCATCAAGTTACGAATGAGTGCCATCCAACCCAATATAGAGCAACCGGTCAGCGAAGAAATGCAACTGGTCCGGCGTGCCAAGCGCGGCGACGATCAAGCGTTTGAAGAATTAGTACGGCGCTATGATCGCAACGTTTTCCGCATTGCACAGCACATTACGCAGAATCGAGAGGACGCTGAAGATGTAGTTCAAGAAGCGTTCCTCAAGGCGTATAGCAATCTGGAGAAATTCCAGGAACAGTCCAAGTTTTATACCTGGCTGGTGCGGATTGCGGTTAACGAAGCGCTGATGAAGTTGCGCCGGAGAAAACCGGAACGCACGGTTTCTCTGGACGAAGAAGTTAAAACTGAAGATGACTCGCTGCCCCGTGAGGTTGCGGATTGGAGCCCCAATCCAGAACAGATGTACAACCAGGCGGAGTTGCGGGATATTTTGACTCGCACCATTCAGGGATTGCCGGCGGGATTCCGGACGGTGTTTGTGCTCCGTGACGTGGAAGGCCTCTCAACTGAAGAGACGGCCGACGCGCTGGAGTTAAGTATCCCGGCGGTGAAGTCGCGGTTGCTGAGAGCGCGATTGCAATTGCGCGAACGGTTGAACCGCTTCTTTCAGAAAAAGGCGAGTGGAGATGGCGACCAGTGAAGTGTTCTGAATTCTTAAACGAACTGACCAATTACCTCGACGGCGTGCTGGACGCCAAGACCAAGACCGAGCTTGACGATCATTTGGCGTGGTGCCACAACTGCTACGTCGTCTGCGACACCACCCGCAAAACTATCGAGATCTACCGCGACTCGGAACTCTACGAATTGCCCGACGATCTGCGCACGCGGCTGCGATCGGCGATCATGACTAAGTGTTCGGAGCATAAAAAATCTAATCCGCAAAGCAGTTGAGCCGGGACGTGCGGTTTGCGATCGTCCTAGTCTTTAATCCAACCTTCTATTGCTATTCCTTTTTCTGCCACTGCTTGCAAGTGCTTCATTCTGGAACATCTTGGGGCGCATCTACAGGGTTATCGGTAGACGCGAACCTTTTCCTTGCTACTGGAATCTAAGTAAATGGAGCTCATCTCAAGCTTAGAGTGAAGGGGATGAGCCAGTCTTATCGTTTTTTATTCTGTGGAGGTTATTCGATGCTTTCCAAGTTGATGGATGCCATGTTTGGTTGCCGGCATGCTCGTTATAGTTTTCCAATCACTGTTCGCGCCGGTTCGCGTCGTAACCCGGCCGTTCAACGCACGGGTACGTATGTAGCTTGCCTGGATTGCGGCAAGGAGTTCCGCTATGACTGGCAAGAAATGAAAATTGTCGGTTCGCAGGCAAGAGAAGCCGCGCACTCCCTGGTTACAAAAGAGGCCGCGTAACGCTCGCTGTTCCCCTACAGCGCATTCTTTCGGCATTTTGCGGCGAAAACTGAACATCCCTGACTAGCCTTTTCCCAACTCTTGCTACGAAAATTCTTCCCGTTTTGGGTTCTACTGGGAACCTGCTTGAATTGTCCCGACCGAAGGTTCTACGCAGGCTGACCGAGTCTGCACGGACTCTTCTCCTTGGCAAACGCGATAGTCGTGGCACACGCATTGGTACCAGGGTCCGGTAGTCCCCAGGGAGCGACTGTAGGAAAAAGCTGCCTCTTCCCTTTTTTTCATACAATCTTCACAAATTGCTGTGTTAGATTTGGCGCTCAACTCAAAATTTCTGGAGGCAAATGAATTGGGCAAGGACATGGTCCCCAAGAAGATATTCTTCACCAAAGGCGTGGGGAAACACCGCGAACGCCTCACCTCTTTCGAACTTGCTTTGCGCGACGCCGGCATCGCGGCGCAAAACCTGGTCCGAGTCTCATCCATCTTTCCGCCCAACTGCAAGCTAGTCCCGCGCTCGCAGGGACTTAAGTATCTTTCCCCCGGAGAAGTCGTATTCGCGGTGGTTGCTGAAAACTCCACGCACGAACCTCATCGCCTGCTGGCGTCGTCGATCGGCGTAGCCATTCCCGCCGACCGCAACACCTACGGATATTTGAGCGAGCATCACTCGTTCGGCGAGACCGAAGACGCCGCTGGAGACTACGCGGAAGAACTAGCCGCCGAGATGCTGGCTACGACTTTGAATGTAGAATTCGATTCCGACCGTTCCTGGGATGAGAAAAAAGAGATCTATCGCATCTCGAACAAGATCGTCCGCACGGCCAACGTGACGCAATCGGCGGTGGGGGACAAACGTGGACTTTGGACTACGGTGATTGCCTCGGCGGTGCTGATCTTTGATTGATTACTCTGATTAGTTTCGCGTAACAACGCGGCTTGCCTTATCTCAGTGACTGAGAACTAGTCGAGAGCGTGGCACTCCTCAGCCGCCAAAGGCAAACACTGTTTCAAAATGTTAAAGGGCGCGAATGAATTCGCGCTCTTTCTGTTTCATTTGGCTGTTTCATTGAGAGTTTGAGTTTCACACCGCTGCGGAGGCGTCATTCCCCCGCTTTCTTCACAACCTGATTCACCTTCTTCGACGTGCTGCCTAGTAAACTCGAGTCGTTGCTGTACACCGCCGTGATCGCGGCTTTACCCACCGGCAGCGTCGAGGTCGTAAAGTTGGCCGAGCCGTCATTCAACGTCCCCGTTCCAAGCAATACTGTGCCATTCATAAACGAGACGGTTTCTCCGTCAGGCGGGACACCGGCCTTGGAAGTGACCGCTGCGGTAAGGGTGACTTCCTGCCCATCAGCCGATGGATTCGGTGAAGACGTGAGCGCGGTCGTGGTCGGGGTGAGCACAAAGCTGTGAAAGACAGAGCTCGCGTCCAGGTAGGTTCCCGTTATTTTCTCAGCAGTGTTAATGCCGCCGGAAATAGTTCCCTGACCTGTGCCTGTGCCAGCACCCGGGATGGAGAAGGTGGTGATCGTGCCGTTGGCGGCGCGCACGAAGCCGTGATCTACAGTACTAGCATCAACGTAGTATCCCGTGATCGTTCCCGCAGTGTTAATGCCACCTGGGATGGTTCCTTGACCCGTGCCCGTGCCTGCGCCCGGCACATCAAAATCGGTGATCGTGCCGCTGGCGATCCGCTCGAAGCCGTGATAAACATTGCTTGCATCTGTGTAGTAGCCCGCGATTTTCCCCGCCGTGTTGATGCCAATGTTGAAGATGAGGTTGATATCGAAGCCACCGCCCGTGCCCTGACCGGCGCCCGTGCCTGCTCCTGGCGCATCGAAGTCGGTGATCGTACCGCTGGCAGTCCGCTCGAAGCCGTGATCCACATTGCTAGTGTCAGTGTAGTAGCCCGCGTTTTCCCCCGCCGTGTTGATGCTGATACTGCCAGTCCCCTGATTGGCACCTGTGCCTGCACCCGGCACGTTGAATTCGGTTATCGTACCCTTGGCGGCACGCATGAAGCCGTGGAGCTCCCAATTCGCGTCCGTGTATAACCCTGAGATGACTCCCGCCGTATTGATGCCGAAGGCGAAAGTCCCTTGACCCGCGATGCCACCAGCGCCCGATGCGCTGAATTCGGTGATCGTGCCGCTGGCGGTTCGCACGAAGCCGTGCCACACACCACTCGAGTCGTGGTACGCTCCCGCGATAGTTCCGGCCGTATTGATCCCGTAGGCCTTAGTCCCCTGTTTTGCGTCTGTGCCTGCGTCCGGAGCCTCAAAACCGGTTATCGTGCCATTGGCGGCGCGCACAAAGCCGTGATAAACATTGCTCGTATCGACGTAAGTTCCCGCGATCTCCCCTGACGTATTGATGCCGGCACCGATGGTTCCCTGAAGCGCGCCCGTGCCTGCACCGGGAGCGTTGAAGGTCTGGGCTTGCGCCAACGGAGCCGCAACGGCCGCTAGCCCAAGCACAATCGCCAATGCGCAAGCGCTCAATTTGGATTGAATCCCGTTCGTGTAACTGTCAACACGCAATGCAGTGACTAAGACCGATTCGGTTTTCATTACGAGCAGTATCCTTTCGGATCGTAGGTTGGGAGAATCGCACGCTGGCTAGCGCTCAGGGGAGGGTGGAGCAGCCGAAACGCCGGAAGTATGACTTACTGGCA
This sequence comes from Terriglobales bacterium, assembly GCA_049674665.1. Taxonomy (GTDB): domain Bacteria; phylum Acidobacteriota; class Terriglobia; order Terriglobales; family Acidobacteriaceae; genus Acidiflorens. The sequence goes on along the minus strand of JBATZM010000085.1, from coordinate 20,891 downwards.
AGCATCTGTCAAGAACGCAGCTTACTTAGTGTCGAGGACCGCCGAGACGCAGAAAGCCGCATCGCTACTATGCAAGTTGAGTAACTGTCTTTTTGGCAGCCGGCTTCTTCTTCAACCGCTCCAGCACGGCCGCCACAATCAGCGGCAGACCTACAGTAGCATCCACGAACACTTCCCCAAATTTACCACCTTCCGCAGGAGGCACAAACTTTCCCCATGAAACTGCTTCGCTGTAGGGACTGCCCGAAAGGCCGCCCCAGTAGACTGGCTCCGGGCAGATTCGCAGGCCGTAGTGATAGCGCTTGAGTGGCAGGTCTTCCCCGCCGCGGCGGTGGCGCAATTCAATAAATGGCCCAAACTGCTGCGACCAGTTGCGTGGGACACCGCCGCCGATGGTGAAGATTCCGAGACGTTTCTGACTTAGCAGAGTTGCGGCAAAGTGCTCCAGGTCTTCAAAGGGATCGAAGCGGAAGCGCGGCTTCCCTTTTTTGTCGCGTTCACGGTTGGTCAACGCGTAATCGAGCCCCAACTCCGAGTCGGAGAATGCTGGCACAAATACCGGAACATTTTTCTCGTAGGCAGACTTCAGAATACCGCGTTCTTTACTCTTTGCCAGATGCTCTCCGATGGCGCGGTTTAACTTATAGGAGCACATTACTTCGTCCGCGTCCCAAGCGCTGAACACGGCGTGCATCACGCGTTCCACATCGTCGAGGTTCTGCTCGGGTTCGAGCGTGTCATAGACACGGTTGTATCCGGCCTCGTAGAGTTGCTCGTCACTGAGGTTGGGATTATGCCGGAAATGAGCGCGCCCGGTGGCTTCGACCAAGCCATGCGCCATCAGCGCCCCGGTGGAAACGATGGCATTCACGATGCCGCGATCGATCAATTCGGTAATCACCAAGCCTTGCTTGGCCACGGTCATCGCGCCTGCCAGCGTCATAACTACAAAACATTCTTTGTCTCGTGCCATGGCCTCGAGTACATCGGCGGCTTCACCAAGTTGGCGGCCGGTGAACGCGGTTCTGGACATCGCGCGCAACAGGTCGTCTATGGAATGAATCTTGGCGAGATCGAGCGGCTCGAGCGGAATCAGGCGGTCGGTTACCGGATCGTGCAGCTTGCGGTCAATGCCCGCGCCTTCCTCGTGATTGCCGTGTTGATGGCTACTGTCGGGATGATGGCCGTGCTTCGCGATACTTTTGTTCTTCAAGGAAAAACCTCCAGAATGAAAACGGATTTAAACTGAAGAAACAATTTACTAGAAGTGAGGACAACACGGGGACCGCTTTCACATTCTCGTAACATTCACGCGTGTAGTGAGCACTTTGATATCCTAGAGCGCGATCACTCCTCGGTAGAGACGCGGCTTAGCGCGTGTCTCGATGTGATCACAGTGGGGAGAAAAAGTGTCAGACAAATTCAACGTCGCCCTGATTCAGATGTCGTGCGGCCCTGAGCCTGCCGACAATCTGGCGAAGGCGCTTGATCGTATTGCTGAGGCGGCTCGCATGGGCGCAGACGTCGTCTGCCTGCCCGAGCTCTTCCAAACGCAATATTTCTGCCAGCGCGAAGACGCGGCTCTATTTGATCTTGCTGAACACATCCCTGGCGCGGGCACGGAGAAGCTTGCTGCCGCAGCCCTCAAAAATAAAGTCGTGCTGATCGCGTCGCTTTTCGAGAAGCGCGCGCCAGGCCTCTATCACAACACAGCCGCGATTTTTGATTCGGATGGCGGGTTGCGTGGCACTTACCGCAAGATGCACATTCCCGACGATCCGCTTTATTACGAAAAGTTTTATTTCACTCCCGGCGATCTTGGGTTCAAGGCTTTCGATACTTCTGCCGGAAGACTTGGCACACTGGTCTGCTGGGATCAGTGGTATCCCGAAGGCGCACGGCTCACGGCACTGCAGGGGGCGAGTATTCTTTTCTATCCCACAGCCATCGGATGGCATCCCGCGGAGAAGGCTGAATTTGGCGAGGCGCAACACGATGCCTGGCGCACGATCCAACGGGCGCACGCAATTGCGAATGGGGTTTATGTTGGCGTGGTGAATCGCGTCGGCTTTGAGACTGGCGATATCCGGGGCAATTCCGTGTCAGGCAAAGGACTCGAATTTTGGGGAGGATCGTTTTTCTGCGATCCCTTTGGCCGCGTGCTTGCCGAAGCTTCGCACGGCAAAGAAGAAATTCTGCTCGGCGAAGTGGACTTACACCATCTCGAAGACATTCGCCGCAACTGGCCTTTTCTGCGCGACCGGCGCATCGATGCTTACGCACCTATCACCAGTCGCATGCTTGACGGAAAGTGATTGCGACGATAATGACCGAACGACAATGAGCAAAGGAACGAGGGCCGGATCATCCGTCATGCGCGCCAAGCTTCTCCCCGCCGCACAGGGCTACCGCATGCCCGCTGAGTGGGAACCGCATGAGTCCACATGGCTGGCGTGGCCGCATTTTCGTGGCGATTGGCCGGGTAAGTTCGAACCGATTCCGTGGGTCTATGCCGAAATTGTCCGCAACCTCGCTCGGCATGAGCGCGTGGATCTGATCGTCAATGATGCGAGTTCTGAGAGGCGGGCGCGTGCCATGCTCGAAAAAGCGGGAGCGCTCTCTGAGAATGTTTGCTTTCACCACTGGCGCACCGATCGCGTTTGGACGCGCGATTCCGGCTGCATCTTTCTGACACCAACCGCCGACCATGATGAGTCGGGACTTCTCGCTCTGCATTTTCAGTTCAACGCTTGGGCCAAATATCCCAATTACGCCTTCGACGAAAAAAATGGCAGCCTTATGGCGAAGGCTGCCGGTGCTCGTGTCGTGCAACCTGTCAGCAAGAAGCACCGCGTCGTCCTTGAAGGCGGATCGATCGATGTCAACGGCTGCGGCACTTTGATTACTACTGAGGAGTGTTTGCTCTCCACCATTCAGCAACGAAACCCGTCCATGGATCGCGCGGCTCATGAGCAGCTATTTGTCGACTATTTTGGTGCGCAGTCCGTCATCTGGCTCGACAGCGGCATCGCCGGCGACGACACTCACGGCCATGTCGATGACATTACCCGCTTTGTCGCTCCGAGTACCGTGATCACGATGATCGATCAAAATGAGCTTAGCGAAAATTATGCGGAGCTGCATGCGAACCTGGGGCGCCTGAAAAATGCCCGGACCGCCGAAGGACAGAAACTCGATATTGTCGAGATTCCCATGCCGCGCCCGATTGTGTTTGAAGGCCGCCAGTTGCCCGCTAGCTACGCTAATTTTTATATTGCGAATGGCGTGGTGCTGGTGCCGGTGTTTAACGATCCGAACGATCGCATTGCACTCGACACGCTTGCGGAACTCTTCCCTACGCGCGAGATCGTGCCGATTTATTCCGGTGATTTGATCTGGGGATTCGGCGCGCTGCACTGCATGACGCAACAGCAGCCGGCCACTGGTGGATAACCGCCGTATCCGCACTCCATCATTTACACTTTTAACCGTGGACGCGGAGATCATAGCGGTTGGGTCAGAGTTGCTCACTCCCCATCGCCAGGACACCAACTCGCTCTACCTCACCGAAAAGCTGAATGAACTGGGCGTTGAGGTGCGCTTCAAGAGCATCGTTGGCGATGACGTAGCAGATTTGACCGCTGCCGCAAAGCTTGCCATGCGGCGTTCCGACATCATTATTTTCTCGGGTGGTCTCGGACCCACGGAAGACGACCTGACGCGCGAATCTGTGGCCGAGGCACTCGGTTTGAAACTGCAACGCGACCCCGCGATCATCGCGCAGCTTGAAGAGCGCTTTGCCAAACGCGGCATCAAGATGACTCCGAATAATGCCAAGCAGGCCGACGTCATCGCCAGTGCCGCAGTGTTGCCTAATTCGCTCGGCTCCGCGCCCGGCCAGTGGATTGCCGGAAAGTACGACAGCCAGGAGCGACTTCTGATGCTGCTTCCGGGCCCTCCCTATGAGCTCAAGGCGATGTTCGAAACGGAATGCATCCCACGGCTGCGCGCCCGCATTCCAGTACAGCACATCGCAACGCGCACGCTGAAGATGGCGCTGATGCCGGAATCGCAAGTCGACGCGCGGGTTGCGCCTATCTACAAAACTTATAGCGATGTGCAGACTACTATTCTGGCGGGCGCGGGCGAGATTCAGCTTCACCTGCGCTGTCGTAAAGATTCACAAGCAGAGGCTGATGGGCGGGTTGAGGAGCTCGCAGAAAAGATCGAAGACGAACTGGGCGACGCCATCTTCTCGCGCAAAGGAGAAACCATCGAGCAGATCGTTAGCTATCTGCTGCAGATGCGCAATATGACTTTGGCCGTGGCTGAGTCTTGCACCGGTGGCTTGCTGGCCGAGCGCATCACCTCGATTGGGGGCAGTTCGCGTTACTTTCTCGGCGGCGCCGTGGTGTACTCGAACGCACTCAAAACGCAATTTGCGAATGTTCCGAAGGCGCTAATTGATCGGCACGGAGCGGTCAGCCGCGAAGTGGCGGCAGCTATGGCCGAAGGCATTCGCAAGCGCTGCCTTTCAAGCTACGGAGCCGGAATCACTGGAGTCGCTGGCCCGAGCGGCGGAAGTGAACAGAAGCCCGTGGGGCTGGTCTACATTGCGCTGGCGGGCGATGAAGGGACGCAGGTGGTTGAGCGCAATTTCCCTGGCGACCGCCAGCGCATCCGCCAGTTTTCAAGCCTTCAGGCTTTGGAGATGATTCGACGGGCACTTTTGTAGACGCTGTTATTCGAGATGCGAATATTTATCGGCATCGATCTTGATGTTGAAGTCTGGGCGCGGATCGAACGCTTTCTTGAAGGCGTCCAGGGCTTTGCGCCAGAGGCGCGTTGGGTGCATCCGGAATCGCTGCACATTACTTTGAAATTTATTGGAGAACAATCAACAGAGCGGATTGAGGCTATTACCGAACGCTTGCGGGTGGTCGAAAGCTGCGCGTTCGAAATTCGTTCTACGGGATATGGATTCTTCCCGACGGCGAAGGCACCGCGCGTGTTCTGGATTGGAATGCACGCCGGTCCTCAGCTTGCCGAACTGGCCGAGGCTATCGATACGGCCACGGCGGAACTTGGCATTCAGCGCGAAGATCGGCCTTACAGTCCGCATCTGACTCTGGCACGAGCTGGTGGCAGATCAGGCTCGCCGAAATGGCGCAAGGGTGACGGGCCGAACGCTACGTTTGCGGTGCTCGAAAAGCGGCTTGCTGCAATGGGAGAGCTCGATTTCGGCACGATGATGGCACGCGAGTTTATTCTCTACCAGAGCCAGCTTTCACCGGGAGGGTCGAAGTACACGAGGCTGCAACGGTTTCCTATGCGGTAACGAGGCTGAATAAGTGGGGACGGGCATCTCGCGATCCGCAAGCAAGTTTTGACAAACATGAATTCCTACTTCGCCACCTCCGCCATCGGTTACCTGCTAGGGTCCATCCCGTTTGGTTACCTGCTGGTGCGGATGTTCACGGGCGAAGATGTGCGCGCGAGTGGCAGCGGTAATATTGGCGCGACGAACGTGGCGCGCAAGTCGCCAGCACTTGGGATTGCGACGCTGCTTTTTGATACCGCCAAAGGGTTGGCTGCTGTTTTACTGGCGCGGGCGCTGTTTAGCGGAACGCATCAGCAACTCATCATGACCACGGCCGCATTCTTCGCAGTATTCGGCCATCTGTTTCCGGTTTGGCTCAAGTTTCGCGGTGGCAAGGGTGTTGCCACCAGCCTGGGAGCTTTTATATTGCTCACGCCGAAATCTATTTTGTGCATGGTGGTGGTGTTCCTGATCGTTGCCGTTGCTTTCCGCTACGTCTCGCTGGCTTCTGTTTCTGCGGCAGTGGCTTTTCCTTTGCTGGCGTGGGGACTTCACGAATATGTGGACCCGCGACAACTGATTTTGATTGTTCTGGTTTCAGCGCTTGTTATCTGGAAGCACAGACAAAATATCTTGCGTCTGGTCGGCGGAACGGAATCGAAATTTGGAACGAAGTCAGGAACGGAATCAGATGTAAAGCCGGGAACGTTAGGAGCAAACCGCAGATGAGTCGCATTGCCATCATCGGCGCTGGCGCTTGGGGCACAGGACTGGCAATCGTCCTGGGACGCAAAGCGACACACGATTTGCGGCACGAGGTTCGGCTTTGGGCTAACGAACCGGAGGTTTGCGAGAGCATCGCTCGGAGTCGAATCAACGAACGTTTTCTGCCAGGCTTCACGCTGCCAGAATCGATTTCAGCGACCAACGACTTGAATACCGCACTCGACGCCGCGGAGATCGTCGTCAGCGTCATGCCTTCGCAGCATTGTCGAGATCTATTCGAACGCATAGCACCAGTGCTGCGACCGGAGACACTTTTCGTCAGCTGCACCAAAGGACTGGAAGACGGAACTCTGTTGCGTATGACCGAAGTGATCGCCGATGTTTTGCGCAGCCGCAAATTCACTCCTCGGGTGGCAGCGCTCAGTGGTCCTTCATTTGCCAAAGAGGTGGCGCGCGGCGATCCGACGGCTGTAACCGTGGCCTCCGTCGACGGCGAAGTAACGCGTGCGGTGCAGCAAGCCTTCAACGATTCCCGCTTTCGCGTTTATACCAATGACGATGTGATCGGTGTGGAGTTAGGCGGCGCGCTGAAGAACATTATCGCTATCGCGGCCGGCATCTGCGATGGCCTCAAACTCGGACACAATTCTGTGGCAGCGTTGATCACGCGAGGGCTCGCCGAAGTGGCGCGCCTGGTTGTGGCGTGCGGTGGGCGGCTCGATACCATAGCCGGACTCGCGGGACTGGGTGATCTAGTTCTGACTTGCACCGGAGATCTCTCGCGTAACCGCAGCGTGGGCGTTGAACTCGGTAAAGGCCGCAAACTGGCTGACATCCTCGTTGACATGCACGGAGCTGTCGCCGAAGGCGTTTGCACTACCAAGGCCGCGGTGGGATTGGCGCGCCAGAAGAATATCGAGATGCCGATCACTGAACAGATGTTCGCAATCCTGGAAAATGGCAAGTCTCCGCAACAGGCCATTGAAGACCTGATGGCGCGGGCGGCGAGGTCCGAAATCTACTAGCTGCGGCCCTTGCTTCTTACCCGCCAAGACTGTTATTTTCGTTGAGCTACAGCGGCTTAGCCATGTCCCGGCAATTAGGCTCTGGCTTACTGCAATCCAAAGCTCATTCTGAGACGTACTTCAGGAGGATGAAGATCGGCGTGCCGAGCGCTGACACCAACGCGATAAAGTCCGATCTTGTGCTGGTGACGGCAATACGGTCTGCCGATCAGAGCGCCATGGCGGCGCTCTATGATCGCTACTCCTCCATCGTATATTCAGTGGCACTGCGTGTGTTACAGGACACGGGCGCGGCTGAGGATGTGTTGCAGGATATTTTCATGCAGCTTTGGCGTAACCCTGGAGCTTTCGACGCAAGCCGAGGGAATATGGGCGCATGGCTGGCGGTGATCACGCGTCACCGGGCGATTGATGCGCTGCGGCGGCGCCGTCCGGAGAACGATATTGAGTATGTCGTAGTTTCTGTCGAGCCCGACCTTGCCAGCGAAGCTGACCGTTCGCGCGCTATGGATAAAGTTCGCGGGGCGCTGCAATCGATGCCTGTGTCGCAACGATCTGCACTCGAAATGGCGTACTTCGAAGGATTGACTCACGTCGAGATTGCCGAAAAAACCGGTGAGCCATTAGGCACAATTAAAACCAGGATTCGCGCGGGATTAGTCTCGTTGCGAAAAGTGTTGGCCGCATGAGCGCACACGAACAATTCGCGGAAGACCTGGCGCTGTACGCGCTCGGAACGCTCGACGGTGCGGAGCGCCAGACCATCGAGAAGCATCTCGAGGGATGCGCCTCATGCCGTCGCGAATTGGAACTGCTGCGCGGCGACACGAGTCTGCTCGCGCTGACCACCTCCGGACCGAAGCCGCCTGCGCGGTCGAGGCAACGCTTGATGTCGGCCATTGCCAACGAACCACGACTCCCTGCGATCAAGCTTGCGCCTGAAAGCGAGCACCGCTCGTGGTGGTATGCGACTGGATGGCCGGCTCTGCGACTGGTCGCCGCGGCGGCGCTCCTTTTCGTCGGCATCAATTTGGTGCGGCAGAATTCCGCTCTGCAGTGGAACTTGGCTTCGTTACGAGCACAGTTTTCTAATCAGGGAATTAAGCTCGAGGACGCCAACCAGACCGTGGCGACGCTCATGGATCCGGACGCAACCAAGATTGAACTGGTGGCTGCGGGCAACAAGCCGGAGCCAAGAGGCAAAGCAATCTATCAGCGTCGTAATCGCAACCTGATTTTCTTCGCGAGTAATTTGCCGGCGCTGCCGGCGGAGAAAATTTACGAGCTGTGGTTGTTCCCTGCCAATGGTGGTGCACCCATCCCGGCAGGTTTGTTCAAGCCGGATGCCCGTGGCAGCGCAACGGTTGTGAATCCTCCGCTGCCGGAAGGCGTCGAGGCCAAGAACTTTGCCGTCACGCTTGAACCCGAAAGCGGTTCGCATGAACATCCACGAGGAACGCCGGTGATTGTGGGCGTGGGCGAGTAAATACAGGTGGCCGCACATTACGACACGTTGCTAGCCGCGACATTATTTTTCGCGGGTGCATTTCCCGCGGATACGATTACTGCGGGTACGACAGCGGTCACGGTCGTACCGCGGCGATCACTCGCGACCTCTAAATAGCCACCTATCTGGTGAATACGTTCTTTCATCCCCATGATTCCCACACCCGCTGGGCCACCATCTGAGGAATTAATTCCCTCTAGAATCTTCGCAGGCATACCACGGCCGGTATCCGCGACTGATGCACGTATGCAGCCGTCTCCGAACTGCATCTTGACCGACACACTCTTGCTGCCAGCGTGCCGGTGAACATTGGCCAGCGCCTCCTGCACAAAGCGGAATAGCGCCATTTCACGGCGGGGATCGAGTCGATCCGATTCCAGTTCGCTGGCAATCTCCAGGCTCACAAGTTGCCCGCTGCGGCTCCGGAATTCTTCGATAAACATCCGCAGCGCCGACCACAAGCCGAACTCATTCAACATTGGAGGATGGAGTAAATAGGAAAATGTGCGGATCTGGTTCGACATGTTCTTGGCCAGCGTCAGGCATTCCGCGATGTTTTTCAGGGCGTTCGAAGAAATCTCCGGTGACTTCTTTAAAGCTCCTAGATTCAAGATAAGCGCGGTCATTTCCTGGGAGGTGGAATCATGAACTTCGCGGGCGATCCGGCGTTGCTCTTCTTCTTGTATACGCACCATTGCGGCCGACATTTCCCGCACGGATTGCTCCGCCAGTTCTTGCTGCGTAATGTCCTCGACCGTGGATACGCAATATTGAAACTGAGCATCCTCATGGCGCATGGCGGAGACCGTCAGCCACGTCCAGCGCAGCTCTCCATCTTTCCTGATGTATCGTTTCTTGATCCGGTAGCCAGCTCTTTTGCCCTCCACTAATTCCCGGAAGAGCACGGAGCTCACGGCCGCATCCTCGGGATGAGTAATTTCGACAAACGTCATCTGATCGAGTTCTTCCGCGCTGTAGCCGAACAATTTCTGGAGCGCAGGATTAACGCGGATGAGTCGGCCGGAGACATCGATCAGGGCCATACCCATGGGCGCGTTTTCTAGAATCATCCGGAATTCTGCTTCACTCCTTCTCAGCGCTTCTTCCGCGCGTTTCCGGTCGGTGACGTCCATGTTGATGCCAATCATCCGGATCGGCTCACCGGCTTCGTCGTAAAACACTTTGCCTCGCGACACCAGCCAGCGAATCTCGCCATCGCTGCGGCGACGAATCCGGAACTCGTCAAGCGCCTCCCCGGTCTTGAATACTTGCTGAAGATTGCCCATCGCCAAATCCAAGTCCTCAGGAATTACCATCGCCTTCCAATCGTCGATCCCGCGCTCGACGTTACCAGGATCCAATCCGTAAAGTTCTTCGAGCTCCGGGGACATAATCGTGGTGCCCTTCTTGATGTTCCAGTCAAAGCAGCCCAGCTGCGCCGCTTTCTGGGATTGGATGATGAGTTCCTTGCCAGATCGCAACTCTTCTTCGACCTTTTTTTGCCGCGTAATGTCCGTGAGAGTGGTGATGACCTGATAGACGCTTCCGTCAGACTTCAGGAGTGGCCAGGCGCTGGCCAACAACCATTTCCCCTCGCGCCCAGACCCATCAGAATGTCGCAGCACCACATTCAATACTGGCTTCTTGTCGGCGGCCGCGCGAACACTGGGCCGGTCTTCGAGAGGACAGAGTGTGCCGTCCTCGCGGAAAGCTTGGAGCGTGGGATCGTCCAGCTGCTTTCCCAATACTCGCTGCATCGTCTTATCCACGATGTTAAGGAAAGTCGGGTTACACATGAGCACAACGGAGTCTTTATCCAAAACTGCGATTCCAACCGGCGCACTTCGCACCACCATGCGGAATCGTTCTTCACTTTCGCGCAACGCCTCTTCTGCAAGCTTGCGCTCTGTGATGTCGGTAAAAGTTGATACCACAGCGTAGGGAGGACTATCACTGCCGTGAGAGAGAGGTTGTGCGTTGACCGAGATCCAACTTACGTTCCCATTGGGTTTCTTGACACCTAGACAAACATCCGATTGAAGTTGTCGGGTGCGCAGCGCCACCGTAGCGGGATAGTTTTCAACCAGAAAGGGCGAGCCGTCTTCGTGAATGGTCTGACCTGGGCCATCAACGGGGATGTGACCCAGTATCTGGCTGGCAAGAATCCCCAAGATGCGCTCGGCACTTTCGTTGCACGCCACAATTTTTCCGTCTCCATCCTGCAGCACGACTCCTTCGGACATTGCTGTAACGACGGAACGATAGCGTTCTTCACTCTTCCGAAGTTCTTCCTGGCTGCGTTTGAGTTCAGTGATGTCACGCGTGTACCAGACTCTTCCGTAATATTTTCCGTCGGATCCTGACATGGGCGCTGAGTAGCGGTCGAAGATGCGCCCGTCCTTGAAACGCAGTTCATCGTGACTGGTTTCATCGGGATGCTCGTACAAATAGGCGATCTGATTGCTGAAATGCTCGGGATCCTCCAGCCCATCCAAGGAAGCCCGCCGTGCCAGATCGGCGGATCCAGTTTCCATGGTTTCCGAAGGAATGCCAAACATCTGCACGAAGCGCGAGTTGTAAGAAATGATCTTATGGTTCGGGTCGACGACGAGAATGCCGTCGAGCGAAGTGTCCTGCTGGGTAGACAGAAGTACGTTCCTGAATTCGAGCTCTGCTTGGGCGCGCTTGCGATCGGTAACGTCACGAGAATTTACAACCGTGCCTGCAACGGCAGGTTCGTTGAGCAAATTGGTTGCGATCATTTCAAGAATGCGGACCGACCCGTCTGCATGTCGAAGGCGCACGGCGAAATCGCGGCTGGCACCGGGAGCTAACCCGCTTAACGCCGCTTGTGCGCTCGACAAGTCTTCCGGAGAAATAAATTCAAAGATGCTTTTTCCCAGAAGTGCGTCGGGTTTGAAGCCCACCACGCGCTCGCTTGACGGGCTTATATAACGAATCGCTCCGTTGCCGTCCAACACCGTGATGAGGTCCGAGGATTGTTCGATGAGGGATCGGAACCGGGCTTCGCTGCCCTTCAATACGGCTAGGAGATCCCTCAGTTGCCGATCTGCGTGCTCGAAGCGATATTGACTGATTCCGAGACGAGCCGCATAGCAGAGAATGGAAGCTCCCAGGAGTGCGTACCGCGTGAAGCGCCACTCTGGCCCTAGTCCTGCAACCTGAATGAGCACCACGATTGGAACCAGCGCGTACGCAGCGTTGGCCGTCATCAGTTGTCCAATAGTTTTCCTTCCCGCCAGCGGCACTTCCACGTTCTCGGCGGGCTTCCAACTCGCCGCCCAGATCGCGATCATCAGCATCGGGATTGTCCACCACACGTCGAACCAAGTGCCCGTCGCCTTGTGCAGGATCTGGTAACTGTCGGCAACTGCCGCTCCCAACAAATAAATACACAGGTAAATAATTAAGCCACCATAAAGAACACGAACGTGCCGCAGCCGCGCTCGAGTGAACTGCAGAACGGCCAGGCCCACCAGCACCAGCCCTTCAATTGTTTCCACCTTGATTTCCCGGAGTATCGCTGAACTCTGAGTCAGGTGGACAGCGGGGGCGTAATACAGCTTCAGGTAAATCAGCGAGAACACGATGGCCAGCTGCAGGAAGTCAAGCAGCGACTCCACATCGAAGCGTGGAGAATCCTGGTCCGGGTCTAGAAACGACACCATCGCCAGAAACACCACTCGCGAATCGAAGATGAAACGCATGATCGAAGAAGGTGGCGGCGAGATATGCAGGAAGTATTGGTCATACGTCCATCCCATGTTTCCAGCTCCCCACGCAAGCATGGCGCAACCCAACAACAACCAAAATGGCCGGCTCAATCCCTGCCCGCGGCGACTGGCGAGAAAACACATGACCGCAGCCAGTGCAGCGCTGAAATTTTGCAGAGTGTCGGAGACGAGAAAACCCGCAGGAGTGCCATGGAGGGTGGCAGCGGTCAACAAATGCAAAACGAGGACCGATCCAGCCAGGACGATCAGTTTGCGGGGCATGAGGCAGGCCCTAGTCGCACATAGTCTAATCCAATTTGATGCTGACCCTCTCACTTCTCGTGGTGTTCCTCGTTTCGGACAGATTTCGTCAAGTTTGGAGTAATACTAAGCACCGGAAACTGCTCATCTATTTCATACTTAATGATTCGTATCTTTCAGATAAGAGGGAGGATAGTAGTTACGTCTTGCCATCCACGCTCCGCCAGTTTTGGCGGTGTTGTTCCACCTTCGTACTGACCTTGCCTTCACAGAGGGTTGCTGCTCGCTCGCTGATGACCGCTCCTAACCTGTTCGGTCTCTGTATTTTCGCGTGCGTTTATCGCGCTTGTTAAGAGTAGAATACCGTGGGAATTTGCGACGGTGGTTATTAAGTGCTTTAACTGAGAGCCCTATATAGCACACATATAAAGTCAATGGACAGTTAAGCACCGTTGCAAAATATACGGAACCCCGGTGACGAGCAAGTAGCCGACACGGAGGTACAGAATGGAAACCGTTTCCATCCTGATTGCTGACGATCACGCGGTTGTACGTCGCGGTCTGCGCGCCTTGGTGGAAACCCATCCAAAGTGGAAAGTAGTCAGCGAAGCAAGCAATGGCCGGGAAGCCGTGGAGATGGCTACTAAAGGCCATCCTAACGTAGCCATTCTCGACATCAGCATGCCAGAGCTAAACGGGCTCGACGCTGCCTCTCAGATCCTCAAAGCCTCGCCCCAAACCCGAATCCTGATCCTGACCATGCACGCCGCGGAAGAACTCATCGAGAAAACACTGGGCGCCGGTGCCAGTGGTTACATCTTGAAGTCGGACGCTGAAAAAGACCTTATTACCGCGATCGAAGCCCTATTACATAGAAAGACATTCTTTACTCATGCCGCGTCTGAAGTGATCCTGAGCCATCTGCGTGATCGGAGCGGGAAAAAAGAAGTCCAACCGGATGGAAGTCGTCTCAGCGCACGCGAACGAGAAATTGTTCAGTTGCTGGCCGAAGGCAACAGCAACAAGCAGGTCGCGGCCCAGCTTAATATCAGCACTCGTACTGTCGAAAATCATCGAGCAAAAGTGATGGAAAAACTGACGCTGCACTCCTTCAGCGAACTGGTGCGCTACGCGGTTCGAAACAAGCTCGCCGAACTCTAACCATCCAAGTTTCTTACCCGGAAGCCGCCTGATACGGTCCGCTTGCGGGTGCTTGTTCCCCCTCGTTCGGTTCGGCCCACTCACATTGAAACAAGCACCCGCATTTGCAGACTGTAGCGGGGCATACCACCTATCAGGGGAAGGCTGTACCTTGGGTGTGCCCGCGGCTCGGGTGTATCCGACTTTATCTGTTCGCCGCATCCGGTCAATGCGAACCTCTACCCCTTTGTCGATGTGGGAAATACTCACTCTGGCTACAGAAGAAATGTGATTCGATCATTCGATCAGGGGAGCCAATCCGTGGAAGGCTCGTGATCAGTTGTGAAGAACTTCATAAATCGCGGCCAGCAGACTACGCCTGGTGAATGGCTTCTCCATGAGCCTCACATTCGGATCCATCGCCCTATACTGTGCGATCAAGTCGCCGGTATACCCAGAAACCAATAACACTCGCAGGCCAGGCTGAATTGTTTTCAGAAGTGCGGAAAGTTCGACCCCGTTCAGATCGGGCAGAAGAACATCGGTCAACAGCAAATCCACGGGTTGGTTCGCACTCTTGACGATCCGGACGGCCGTCTCTGCATTGCCCGCCTCCAGAACTTTGTAGCCGGCATTCGCTAAGAGCTTGACCGTCATTTTGCACAGGGACTCATCGTCTTCCACCACCAAGATCGTCTCGGCGCCTCCACCTGGTTCCACTTCCGGCGTTTCCTCGATAATGGGTTCAGTACCCTCCTCGCGACGCGGGAAATACATCTTGAAGGTCGTTCCCCGGCCGGGCTCGGTGTACACCCAAATATGCCCTTCACTCTGCTTGACGATTCCATATACGGTCGACAGGCCCAGGCCCGAGCCCTTTCCTGGCGCCTTGGTGGTAAAGAACGGCTCGAAAATTCGCGATGAGATTCTTTCGTCCATCCCGCTGCCGGAGTCGCTGACCGACAGCAAAACGTAACGCCCCGGAGGCACAGAAAAATTGGAATCGACGTAACCATCCTCCAACTGGACATTCGACGTTTTGATAATGATCGTCCCGCCCTTCGGCATCGCGTCGCGAGCGTTGACGATCAGATTCATCAGAACCTGCTCAATTTGGCCAAGGTCGGCCTTGATACGCCCCAGTCCAATTTCGGGTTTGAAGACCAGCGCAATATCTTCTCCAATCGTTCGGAGAAGCATCTGGTTCAGGTTGTCGACCACGGTGTTAAGGTCGAGGATTCTTGGAAAAAGAATTTGTTGCCGCGAAAAACCCAGCAATCGCCGGGTTAATGACACGGCCCGCTCCGCAGCCATCTTGATTTCTATCAGGTTCCGCGCCAGTGGATGGTCCGGATCCACGAGCTGCAGCGAAAGTTCGCTGTATCCCATGGTGACGCACAGCAGGTTGTTGAAATCGTGCGCCACACCTGCCGCCAGGCGTCCCAGAGCTTCCATTTTGTGCGACTGGCGAAACCGGTCTTCTAAATGCTGAGTCTCGGTTACATCTTGCGTAATAGCGAGCACGCAGGGCATCCCGTCCAGTTCCATGAGTTCGGCTGATACGCTCACTTGTCGAATCTCCCCGCGGCTGGTTCGCATTCGAGTGCGCAACGCATTGTTCGCGGCGGAGTCCTTGAGGTGAAGCATCTTCATCCGGTCCTCAGGATCAACCCACACATTCAAATCCAACGAGGAACTGCCGATGATCTCTTTCCGTTCGTACTTCAGCATGTGCAGAAAAGCCTCGTTCACATCCACATAACGCCCTTCTTTTTGCGTAGTGATGGTGATGGCGAGGGGGCTTGATCGAAAAATCTTCGCAAATCTTTCCTCGGATTCGCGCGAGGATTGCGCTGCCGCATGAAACCCGACACCGGCAAGAACGAGTAGAACTAAAATGCCTCCGAGTGCGACGGCAATGCCCTGAGCAGGTGTCAGCCTAAGCTTGCTCATCAACAGAGCCATGCCCCGGGGAATGTAAACCCCAGAATCGAGGGTTTGAATTGAAGCTCGCCCGCTCTGGTGCGTCCCGATCTCA
The DNA here is from genome assembly GCA_049674665.1 of Terriglobales bacterium. Lineage (GTDB taxonomy): Bacteria > Acidobacteriota > Terriglobia > Terriglobales > Acidobacteriaceae > Acidiflorens. The sequence goes on along the minus strand of JBATZM010000085.1, from coordinate 5,140 downwards.
AGGAGTGCTCCCTCCGTCTTCGATTGATGCACATGGAATCTGAAGACACTGACAGGGGAAGTGACTACAAAGATGGCTGAGGCAAAGACGAGCGCGAGAACAATCGACAGCATCACGCTCGGTACCGTTTTCAAGAGCTCACACCTCCATATATGTGACACGCGCTGAGTGTCCACACATAGTGCTGACACTAATAGCGCAAAGAAAACGTTTACGCAGGACCCGTACAATTTTGGTGGTAGCCTCAAAGCTCGCCTAAGAGATGGTCTTTTGCAATCTGTAGAAGCGCCTATCCATGCATGTGGTAAATACCTGTTTCGCGTGTTTCTTTCGATAACCACAACTCGAGACCCACTACTAAGGTTGGTAGTTCCCACAGCGATCAACGGGCATTCTTACGGATGCAATATGTCGGCGAGTACGTAAGAGTGGACTGATAGGGTGGGCGTCAAAATGACGGAATCGATGGAGAACCTCGGGCATGCAACTATGATTGAAAACCTGCTGTCCCTCGCCAACGTGTTTAGGGATGACGGGAAATACACTGTCGCGAGCGGGCTCTATCGTAGAGCGATTACATTCGTCGAGGGCATAAATCCTTCCGAAGCACGACAATCGCTCCTCATCAAGATTCTCAACGAGCAATCGTCATTGGCTCGGAAGATGAGCTGTGGCCACTCTGCCTGGATCGGCGGAATGGGACCACTAATGTTTCTTTGAGCTCATGTCTCTTCGAGCGATAATTGAGCCAGGATACTGAAGACGTTCAACCAATCCGCAAATATCAACGTCAGCGATAATCAATCCCAATAACTACTCATTTTGATTAGTGGAAAATACCTACACATTCTGTATGAAGGAAACTGGAGTGAGATGGATATAATTCGCAACGTCTTTGGTCACAGTCACACGACAGCCACTAAGTGACGGCCTGCGAAACTGGGCATGCCCATATCAAGATCCTTGTTTCGAACCCGACTATCGCTGTGGAAGGAAAAGTACGATGACGCCCAGCGGAAACAGCGATGTCGAAATGAAGTCCCGCAAAGGTAAGCGCAAGGCCGATTTGCAGCTGCGGCGAGTGTATGAACGAACCTTGCACCTCGAAGAAGAAGCAAGGCGCCGCATCGCCAGCGAACTCTATAACTCGACCTCCCAGGAACTCGCTGCCTTGAGAATCAATCTTGGTGTTATTCGAAAATCCAGCGTTTCGCTGGGAACCAAAGCCGAACGTGCACTCGCCGACTGTCTTACCCTCTCCGATAAATGCTGCCGGGAGATTCGAACCCTGTCGCACCTGCTGCACCCTCCCATGCTCGATGAGTTCGGATTGATCTCGGCCCTGCGTGACTATGCTAGTGGTTATCGCAAGGCAACCGGCATTCGACTTCGGCTAACGGTCGATCAGCACATGCAAGAAGAGCGTCTGTCCAAGAAAATAGAAGCGACTCTCTTCCGTATCGTTCAAGAAGCGCTTGCCAACGTGCGGCTTCACTCTGGAAGTCGCACCGCGCTCATCGAATTGCGTCTCGACGCACCATCAAGGAAAGTCGTGCTGCGCGTCGCCGACCACGGCCACGGCCTTCCCCGTGAGGTGATACGGGCTTTGGAAAAAGGGGAGCCGAACGCTTCACCTCTAGGAATTGGGCTCTGTGGGATGCGTGAGCGAGTCACGCAACTGGGCGGCAACTTCCAAGTGCAAACGGGCAAGGCAGGAACGGCTCTTACCGTAAGGTTGCCTGCAGGCAGAAGTGTCAGGGGCTCCGCAGTTGTCATAAAACGCCGATCGATATAGGTCAATCGCTCCCTGACGGAGCTATAATGACTCCGTTTCCCGAAATCAAGAAGGAACTTCTCGGTTTACAAGATACCGATGACTACATCTGCGAACGTTAGGACAGAATTGCCTAAAGGGACTCTAGATATCTCAAAAACCGGGACATCGACAACCTCGCAGTTAGGTGTTATCGCACGTTCAGAAGTCAAGTTCCTCGTCTTCTTCACACTATTTCTTTGCGTATTTACTACCTTGCCTTACGTGGCTGGTCACCTTGTATCCTTTCCGGGCACCGTATTCACCGACGTGCTAGGACATTCATTTGACACCAATAACTATCTGGCCTATGCCCGCCAATCGGCTTCCGGCAGGTGGCTGTTCCGCAATCCGATGACCGCCGAACCGCACGGCGAAGTGTTTTTCAATATCGAATGGCTGGTTATCGGCAAACTTTCGTCTTTGCTGCATGTATCGCTGGCGTGCGGGATGAATATTGTGCGCCTCCTCTGCCTCATGTTGATGTGTTACGGAGTTTACTGGCTATCATCGTTCCTATTCTGTAGCACGTTCATCCGTCGCGTCGCTCTGGTGGCGTCTTTAACCGGCGGAGGATATGGCTGGCTCCGGGCATTGCGTCTACTTCATATCCCGATCGATTCTTCGTATTTTCTCGATCTTACAAACGCTAATTTGTTCCCTTTTTACTGGGCATTGAAATTGCCGCATTTCTTGGTAGCCGAGTCATTTGTTGTCTTGGGTTTCTGTTTCTTTTTGTGCGCAGAGAATAGCCATCGTGCACTCCACTATGTCGCAGCGGGTTTGTGCTACATGATCGCGGGCACGTGCCGCCCGTACGACATGCTTTTCCTCATGGCCGCAACAAGCGTATTTCTCGCGGTGTGGTGTTTGGAGCATCACGAGCTACGTCTGACACTCGCACTCCGCGCCCTCCCCATTTTGATGTGCGTTCCGCTTCTCGCCTATTACTACTGGATTTTCAAGATACATCCCATTTTTCGCTGGTGGAGTCTTCCGGGAAACCCTGCTCCCGCGGTTTGGCTATTGGCGCTTGGTTACGGGATGACGCTGCTCTTTCTGCCGTTCGCAGCATGGAGACTTAGACGCGGAGGACTTGGTGAGGCAGGGCGCTTCATGCTGTGTTGTGTGCTCACAGCATTTCTGTTTGCTTATGCGCACCACTTGCTCCACTTTTCTTTTCAGTTCGCGACCAACATTTTTGTGCCGCTGGTCATGATTGTGCTCGTTGGCCTGGAGAAACCCATTGTCGAATGGAAAAAGAATCAGCGATGGGCAGTTGCGAGCATTATCGTCCTATTGGCCATGAACAGTTTGACCTCAGTAGCGCTAACTGGTCAGGCTATTCTGTTAGTTAGGCAAGGTGACTTTCGCGTGGATGCCCACTTATTGGAAGCATTTTCCTGGTTGAATGCTCATTCACGTACTGATGACGTGATCTTTGCTGATTTCGACATTGCCAGTCTCATACCGCAATACACGCGCGACAATGTTTTTTGTGGGTATGACAATGCAGTCCACTTTGATGATAAATTCAGGGCAATACAGCAGTTCTTGGACCCGCAAACTTCTAATGCATTCCGGGAGCAATTGATTCAGCAAAATGCGATTCAATTCGTCTTACTCACCGTGACTGAAGAACGAGAACTCGCGGCACGCGGTGAATTTCCCTTCTTGAAAGAGGTTTTCAGGAACAATGCAGCTATTATTTTTTCGGTAACAGTTTCGGGGCAGTCTGCCCGATCCGAGGGTTCCAGTGGCCACATTGTCCGCATACGGAAGGGCACCTAGCCGATGAATCCTTGGCGTATTTTCACAACATGCCTCTATTTCGGATTCATCGCCGTCATTTCGTGGGTGTGTTTTCGCCATCCCGTGGCCGATGATTTTGACAGATACATTTACGAAGCTCTGGTTCGCGGAAAGTATGAACCCGTCGAAGCGGTGTATCCGACAGTCAAGCATTCGAACAAGCGGGCAGAGGAAAGCAGCGTCCTCGACAGCCCCATACATCTAGGACAACTTGAGCCGCTGTATGCGATAAAACCTCTCTATGTGAAGGCCATTGAGGTCACCGCTTTCACAGGTTTGCCGATCCAGAGCCGCATCAATCTAATTTCCGCTTTGTCGCTATTCGGCGTGGGCATCATAGTGCTCGCATGGACGGGAAATCCGGGATATTCCGCGCTGCTATTGGCGTCTTCGGCGATCATGATCATTTTCCGAATGGGCACACCGGATGGCTTATCGACGCTCGTTGTGGTTGCGGGCCTATGGGCGGTCAGTCGGAGCAGACTCCTGATTGGCATTCTTCTTCTGCTGGTCTCCGTATGGATTCGCACCGACGATCTATTACCGGTCATCGCGGTGCTGGGATACCTGTTATGGCAGAAACGGATTACCCTTGTCGATGCGGGAGTGATGGGCGCGATTGCAGCAAGCAGTGTCGCCTTGATTAACCACCTTTCCGGGAACTACAGTTGGCCTGTCCTTTTTCAATTTAGTTTCCTAGGGGGCAAGTCGCCCGCCGAGATTGTTCCCCATTTTGGTATAACTCAATACCTCGGGGTCGCTGCCCGAAGTGCCGAGACGATTATCCCGCAAGTTACTATTTGGATCTTGCTTGGCATCGTGGCTTGGAAGCGGGTTCCGTCAGTTAGTGGCTTGTTGGTCCCGGTGTGGATCGCCGTCGTAGCTCACTGCGTGCTTTACCCGTCTCCTGAGTCACGATACTTGGTCTGGGCTTTTGTCGTTACTGGCGCAATCTTCATCGATGCTTTACGGCGCTCAACAGACCTCAGAGTTCCACGTGCAGAGTGATCCCACAACTCGCCGAGTTTCCGGAGGTTCTGCTGACTGGCACGGTTAGCGCACAGACAGAAATGAATACACACCATGCGGAGTGATAGCTTCAAACCTGCTTGGGTTACAGAAATGTAAAATGATCCCACCGTCATCGCTGGGATAGGCGTTAAGGGATAGGTTACCTAACTTCCCAGGCGGGGTGATGCTAGTAATCTGATCCGACTTAGTGATGCCCTTTGCTCCTCCAACTACATCGATGCAACTCTGGGGAGGCACTGGGCTCGCAGGTATGCTAGCAGTATTGTAGATTTTCATCTGCGACAGCGGGGATCCATCCCCTAAAGTAAAACTGTTTCCCTCGCTTATCTTTACTGGAACTGCGAATGTCTTTTGCTTCGCGCTCAACCGTTCCAGCCAGTTAGCGTGGATTCCGTCGCCGGTCTGGGCAATATAATTGGTGATCGACACCGGAGCTCCAAACGCCAGCTGCCCCAAATTCAGTGACGTTCCACCACTCGGCAC
>JBATZM010000084.1:0-16018 GCA_049674665.1 Terriglobales bacterium | reverse complement strand
GAGCCGGAACTGTGTTAGGCCTGGTCAGAGCCCATTTCCCGTCTGGCGACAAGCCCAAGCCGATTCCTTCGCTCAGACGAATTGCCGGAGAACCATCTGTTTTGCGGAGATAAACCGCGTATTTCGGGCCCCCACCCTCTCCGGTTTCCCCAAAGAGTACGGTGCGGCCATCGGCTGACAAATCTCCTGGTACAGACCAATCGAGCCAGGATAAGTCGCGCTCCTTCGTGTCGCCCGGTGCCAAACCGATTAGTCCGGCTCGGTCGTTGCCACGAGTGAGCAGTACGCTGCCGTCGCGGCGAACGTCGAGCAAGGTCAGTTCACCTGGAACGCGTGCCAGAAGTCGGACATTTCCCGACTGATTGACCGCGTACAAAGATCGATCGCCGCCAGTTCGCGTCGCGCTGAACCAGATCTCCGCTCCGTCCGGCGACCATGCTAAGCCTTGGACACTGTCCCAGCCTGTGCTTAGAGTTTTCGTCTTCCCCGCCAAATCAACCACCGCGACCGAGCCGCCATCATCACCGAGTTGCGGGTGGTCGATAAATGCGATGGTATCTCCTTTTGGCGAAATGCGAATGTGGCCGATCCATCCGTCGGCCTGATACAGCACCTTGCCTGGAGGAAATTCCAGACGATGTCGGCCTTGTTCCTGTCGCACCACCGCCAGCGTATCGCCGTCCGGAGACCAATCGGCAAATTCGACGTTCTCCATGATCTCCCGCGGCGCGCCGCCAACCAGCGGCACCCGCGCCAGCGTTCCCGAATAAAGGAATTGTGCGATCGGATGGCTCGCTATCGATAACGCCATCTCCCCCGTCGAGGATACCGCCAGAACGTCAGCTCCGGCAGGTTCCAAGTCGTGCGACTCGGGACTTTCCGGACGAGTCGTAAACAACCGCAGTGGTTTCCCCTCCCACGCTCCGCTGTAAATGATCGTCTTCCCGTCCGGGGCAAATCTTGCAGCGTGCACAATGCCACGCCGAAAACTGAGCGGGTAGTAAACCGGAAGAGACGCAACATTCGGCCGCGCCAGCAGGAACATTCCAATGGCGCATCCGCCTAGCAGCAGGATCAATCCTCCGAGCACTGCTACCCACCAACCAAACCGCCAGGGCTGACCGGCTTTCTCGATTTGCGATACTTCACCCGAAATCGTCGACCGAGAAGCGGATAGGTTCGCCGCACTCGAAGCGCTGACTCGCGAACTATCCAAATCGCGCTTAATACGCTTTAAGTCTCCACGGACTTCCCCCGCGGTTTGATACCGCAAATCACGGTCTTTCTCCAGAGACTTCGAAATAAGCTCATCGAGCTTCGCCGGGATCGCGCTGTTTACACCCGAAATCGGTGCCGGCATGCGATTCAGAATGGCTTCAAACACAACCCCACTGCTGCTGCCTTGAAACGCCAGTTGCCCAGTCTCCATCTCATACATCACAGCGCCGAATGAGAACAGGTCCGATCGGCCGTCGAGTTCTCCAGCGCGCACCTGTTCCGGAGACATGTAAGAAACTGTGCCCACCGTCGAGCCGGGGCTGGTCATTTGCGCTCGCGGTGTCCCCTCGGTCGCTGTATGCTCACTGAACTCGGACGCCAGCTTTGCCAGTCCGAAATCGAGCAGCTTGGCTTGCCCGCGTTTGGTGACAAAGATATTTGCCGGCTTGATGTCGCGATGAATAATTCCCTTGCTGTGAGCTGCGTCCAAGGCGTCAGCAATCTCGATACTGAGCGCGAGCGTCATCTCTGTGTCGAGCGGCCGCCCCGCGATACGATGTTTCAAAGTCACGCCGTCCAGAAACTCCATAGCGATGAACGCACGTCCGTCCTCTTCGCCAATGTCGTAAATCGTGCAGATATTGGGATGGTTCAGTGCAGATGCGGCCTTCGCCTCTCGGCGAAAGCGTTCCAGAGCCTGGCCGTCGCGTGCCATCTCTTCGGGTAAGAACTTCAGGGCAACAAAGCGGTCGAGTCGAGTGTCGGTAGCTTTGTACACAAGACCCATGCCGCCGCCGCCGAGTTTTTCGACGATGCGGTAGTGTGAAATGGTTTGGCCGATCATGGCGCGTCGCCATGGTATGCGGGATGCAATTTCAAGTCAATGAAAGCTGAAGAGTTAACCGCGAGGTTACACATCAGCTGGCGTAATATCCCCATTACATTCAGTGAGGCTGGACAGCTCTCAGTCGGTGTAATCGCTTGATTTCGTCAATACACTTCGGTCGTGCCGTACATCCGCGCTTTTTTTCATCACCAATTTGATGTACTTCCATCACAGACACTCGCCTCAAACTCTGCCATCATTCCCCGGAGTGGAGCATCCAGAAATCGACGTTCTAGCAGAGCCTATTCCGAATCATCGCTCCGCTCCGCACAACTTGTTTATACAAGTGACACCCTCTCCTGTTTATAACAATGATACTAGGGGGGGTGGGGGGGGTGGCCAACGGCACAAAGCCATGTGTCACTTCCGTGGGTCACTTAATCGATCAGCCTGCGCTGCCGCAGAAATTCTCTCACCACTTCCGTCGGGTCGCGATGTTGTCCATCGACCGCATAATTCAATCGCCGCATGTCGTCATCGGAAATAGCACCCGCCAGTTCCCCCAGCGCCGCTCCAACCTCGGGATGACTCTTCAACATTTCTCCACGCATGATCGCCACTGCTTCATAGGGCGGAAAATAATGATGGTCATCTTCCAGCACAAAGAAATCCAGCGCCGGAATCAATCCATCGGTATTGTTCCCGGCAATAATGTCGACCTGATGATCTTTGAGCGCCCGCGTAATCAGCCCCAGATCCATGATGCGCGGCGCCTCCGCAAATCGAAGGCCGTAACTTGCAACTAGCCCCTTGTATCCATCGGGACGCTCCATGAATTCGTATCCGAAACCGGCGCGCCACTTGGGAGTGAACGCCGCCGCTTGCGACAGCGTCTTGATGTTCAATCGTCGCGCATCTTCGCCGCGAATCACCATCGCAAACGTATCGTCAAAGCCAAGCGGTGGACCGACGCTGAGACCGAATCGCGTTTTATAGCCTTGTTGCACGCGTCGATAAACATCCTGCTTGTTGCTGCTCGGTTTTTCTTTGAGAACCGCTGTCAGCGCCGTGCCCGTATATTCCGGGTAGATATCAATTCGTCCCGCCAGAATCGCCTGCTGGCAAATAAATGTGCCCGCCAGATAAAAGCGACGCTCCACCGGCAGATGAGTTCGGGCTTCGATGATTTGAGCAAACAGTTCTCCCAGGATAAGTTGCTCTGTAAAGTTTTTCGATCCAACCACAATCCGATTAGTGTGACGTTCACAACTCACAACTGGCAAAAGAAACAGGCAGACAAGAAATGCACAAACGAATTGTTCCCAGCGCGCGCGAATAAAATCACTCATCAATCCAGTCGCTCACGATTTCGAATGCAAATTCGTCGCACCGAGTCGCCGCTCCAACCGTCCCAGCATAAAGTCAGCAAAGAGCGCCAGCAGCGCAGCCGGAATCGCTCCCGCCAAAATCACGTTATTGTTTACCATCGCCAGTCCACGGAAAATAAATTCCCCCAATCCACCTGCGCCAATCGCCGCCGCAATAGTCGCCAGCCCGATGGAAAGCACGGTTGCGATTCGCACTCCAGCCACAATCACTCCCGAAGCCAACGGCAACTCGACCTGGAAAAGCAATTGACGGTCGGTCAACCCCATCGCGCGTCCCGCTTCGACCACCGCTGGATCGACGCCGCGAATGCCCGCAAAAGTATTGCGAATCAGCGGCAACAGCGAATAGAGCGCAAGCGCAAGAATGGCAAGCCGGCTTCCGCGCTCTCCAATCCAAGGAGCCGGAAGAAGAAAACCAAACAATGCCAGACTCGGAATAGTTTGAATAATGTTCGCGCTTCCCAGCACAAGTTTGCTGAGCTGCGGAACACGCGTGATCAGAACACCCAGCGGAATTCCGACCAGCGCCGCGAGCAGCGTAGCCACACCTGCCAGCGTGATGTGTTCGAGCGTAAGGTCGAGCACCTGCTGGCGATTCGCCATCATGAACTGCAAGAAATTCACGCCATCACCTCACAACCAAGTCTCGATTATTCTCGAGTCGGCAATTCGGAAAACGCCTCCATATACGCTCGCACCAGTGGATCCTGCGAACGCGAAAACTCCGCCACTGAAAGGTCGACGATGAGTCGACCTTCTTCCATCAGCGCGATGCGATCTGCCAGCAGCAAAGCCTCGCGCAGATCGTGAGTAACAAAGATCACCGCTTTCCGCATCCGCTGTTGCAGAGCGCGAAATTCTTTCTGCATCTCCGATCGAGTGATAGGATCGAGCGCACCAAATGGCTCATCAAGAATCAGAATTGGCGGATCAGCCGCCAAAGCACGCGCCACTCCAACGCGCTGCCGCTGACCGCCAGAGAGTTGGCTTGGATATCGAGATACCAGATCTTCATTCAGCCCGACAATCGCCAGCAACTCGCGCACTCGTGCTTGCACGCGCGCTCGCGGCCAGTTTTCGATCTGAGGAACCAGAGCGATATTGCGCTCGACGGTGAAGTGCGGAAATAGACCACCATCCTGAATGACATACCCAATGCTCCGCCGCAACCGAATCGGATCCCACTCGCCAGTCCGAATTCCGTTCACGCGCACTTCGCCTGAAGTTGGCAAAAGTAGCCGATTGATCAGTTTTAAAGTTGTAGTTTTTCCCGACCCGCTTCGTCCCAGCAGCACCAGAGTTTCACCCTGCTTAACGGAGAGCGCAAGATCCTGCAGCAGCATTCGCCCATTCACATGGAAGGAAGCGTGATCGATTTCGATAGCTGGTGTTTCGATGGCAGATTGCCGGTTGGAAAGATCACTCATTGGGCAGATTAGTCATTGAGAAGATCAGTCATGTCATCGAAGCGTTAACGTGAAGAAGGTCCAGTCTTGTACGCGCCTTCGGGCAATCCCGTGATCCGTATTCCACCGTGTCCTTTATGCCGGATGTTCAGGCCAATCAGCAGTGCAGTAATCTGTTCGACAAGCCGCGCATTCTCCAGCTTCCCGCCATCAATCGCCCGCACGCGCGGAATCTTCACCGCAAGTTCCATCGCAACCTGCGTAGCATTCGGATCGTCGCTGCACACAATCACATCGCAATCCACATCGTCGTCGCTGTTAAGCACCTCTGCCGAAACGTTATGGAATGCTGCCACAACCGAAACACCGTTCGGAACCAGTTCCGCCGTCTGTTGTGCCGCCGAACCTTGCCACACGCCAAGTGTGCGACTGGCTCGTCCGCCGATGCTCGCAGCCAGCGGAACCGTAGCATCAATCAAGATGCTGCCCGAACGGATCGCAGGTTTCAGCTGCTTCAGCAGCGCCGCTTGCCCTTCAAACGGCACAGTGAGCACCAGCAGATCGCTGGCCGCACACGCAGCCGAATTCTCCATGCCGGAAATAAGAGCGTTTGCGCCAACTCGCTTGCCGATAGTCTCCGCCATTTGCTTCGCCCGAGAAGCATCGCGCGAGCCAATGATGACGGTCTCTCCCGCACGCGCCCAGCGCAACGCCAAACCTGTACCAGCAGGTCCTGTGCCTCCGATGATGGCAATCGTTCGGCTCACGCGGGCTTTCATGCGAATTCCGCAACCATCGTCGATTCCGAGGAAACCGATTCGGCGGGCAGTTTGATCTTCATGCGTGAGTATTTCGTATTGCGCTCTGCTGGAATGCGCCCAATCTCCAAAATCAATGCCTGGAAATCTTCTGGACTGGTGTATTGCCCTGCCGTTGCTCCCGCCTCACGCGAGATATTTTCTTCCATCAGCGTTCCGCCGTAATCGTTGGCGCCAGCGTGAAGACAGAGTTGTGAAAGTTTCCGGTTCAGCTTCACCCACGAGACCTGAATGTTATGAATCGAGCCAGCGAGCAGGATTCTGGCCAGCGCATGAATCTTGAGATGTTCGGAAAGCGTCGGTCCCGAGCGTGCCAGACCTTGCTGGAACAAAAGCGTGTTCTGATGCACAAAACCAAGCGGCACGAATTCGGTGAAGCCGCAAGTTTCCGTTTGGATTTGTCGAAATAGAGCCAGCTGCCGCACCCAATGATCCGGCGTTTCCATGTGTCCATACATCAGCGTCGACGTGCTCCGGATCCCACACGCGTGCGCCGTGCGGATCACCTCCTGCCATTGCACTGACGAAAGCTTGTTACGCGACAGCACATGACGCACTTCGTCATCCAGAATTTCTGCCGCTGTGCCTGGCAACGTGTCCAGTCCGTTATCGCGCAGCATCGTGAGATAGTCGTGCAGTGTCATACCGGTCAGTTCCACGCCATACACAATTTCCATGGGAGAAAATGCATGGATGTGCATGCTCGGTACTACATCCTTTACGGCGCGCAGAATGTCGCGGTAATAAAATGGCGGTAAACCATGCGGCAGCCCGCCTTGGATACAGACTTCGGTCGCGCCCAGCTCCCAGGCCTCTTTGGCTTTTCGGCCCATGTCTTCGAGCGAATGAAAATAGGAGTCGGCTTCGCGTGGCCCACGGCTGAACGCGCAAAACTTGCATCCCACAAAACAGATATTCGTGAAATTGATATTACGATTCACCACGTAGCTGACGATGTTGCCGACCAGGTCGCACCGAAGCGTATCCGCTGCCACCAGCAGCGCGAGCAAGTTTGAACCCTCGCAGTTCGCCAGAGCGTAGCGTTCTTCCTCTGTCAGGCATACCCCATCTCGCTTTTCCAGCACGCGCTCCAGTGCGCTGCGAATCGACGCAGAAGCACGCGGTGCGATCTCGTCCCAGCTCAGCGCGTGGAATTGCTCGAGTTCTGAAGCCTGCCAGACCATAACATTCTCCTATCGAACCTCTATCGCGCTCGCAACGAAATTCTTATCGAAAAAGATCGTTCTTCGCGGGCCGAATCAATTCCCGTGCCCCACTATTTCCTCGACGGGTTTCCCGAAGGTAGGAATAGCCACGAATAATGCATGCTGGAGTGCTCGCTAGCTTGCCGCATACCAATCCTGCCGCACAAGCCAGTTCGTCCGCGACGGCGTCCACAGTCGCGTGAAGAGAATAGCCATGCGGATCACGGCGTCCTCGATAGTCGACTAAAGGCTGCATGCCAGCCACGCCAATTGCCACTTCGGTTAATCCTTCCCGCCACGGACGCCCGAAACTATCGCTGACGATGACCGCGATCTCGATCCCAAGCTGCTTCTTCAATTCTCGCCGCAATTTTGCCGCGGAACGATCCGGATCTAGCGGCAGCAATACCGCGTGTCGCCCACCATCCACATTCGATACATCGACGCCACTGTTCGCGCAAACAAACCCGTGCTTCGTCTCAGTGATCAACACACCGCGTTTCCGCCGGACGATTCGCCGACTCTCACGTAACGCCAATTCACTGACACGCGCATCGAGTCCGAAGCGTCGAGCCCAAGTCCGCGAAGCCGTCGAAGGCCGAATTTCATCCAGCGCGACTACAGCGCCCTCCGACTTCGAAACAACTTTGTGCTTCACCACCAGGATATCGCCATCCTGAAAACGCACGCCCAAACTGCGCGCCGCCGTCAGCAACCGCACACCAAGCGATTCACCGGCGCGAATTTCACCGCTGATCGCGACCGGAAGAATGCGAACTTCCCCAGCCACGCATTTGCCCGCATGCCTAGCGACGCTGGATTGCATGCTTGTCCTGACGATGTTTGCCCTGACGACGTTCGCCCTGATGACGGCTGCTTAGGTTCCAACTTCGCACCAGCTTCTGCGATCGCCGTTCTCCGCTCGCAGTGGCCAGCTCATAGAGATCCTCGGGACGATCCACATCCCGCGCAATCCCTGGCAGTTCGAGCACAACACAAGACAGACCAGTTGCCTTCGCGGCGGCCAGATGCGGCAAGAAGCTGTCGTTGCCGAAGCGCAGCGGAAACAAATCACCCGGAGATCGCCATGCAGCATTTGTGCCGCGCCACGCCGCGTCCGGCACCAGGACCGCACCATCGGCAGGCGCGCTGTCTACGATCTTCTGGAGTTCCGCACTATTGATCAAAGGAATATCTGCCGGAAGCACCAGAGTACTGGCCGCGCCGCGTTCTCTGCATACCGCTGTAGCCGCTTCGATGGCGACTGTTTCTCCAGAGTTCGAATCATCCGCAATGACATCGAAATTAAAACGCTCTGCCAAGTCGCGAGCGAACGAGTCACTCGTCACCACCGCAACCGCAGGGCGACCTTCCCATTGCGCCAGCGCTTGCAGTACGTCTTCACACATCGCCTGTGCTAGTGCGAAACGTTCTTCCGGACTCAAAACGGGAGAAAGCCGTTGCTTGGCGTCGGCAAGAATTTTAACGGGGACCAGAATCATGCTTGCTCCAGCGCGGTCTGAGCGGACGGTGGCTGCATCGCCGCCTCCAGAACGCTCTTCGCCAGCGCAGTTCTATCTTCATATTTGCGCATGATGGTCGGAACACAATGCACACGCATGCTAGTCTTGCGCAACTCTTCGGCAGCCGGCGCGTCCTCTGAATCGACTACCAGCAGATCAAGAAAGTCGTGATAGAAGTCGGCTACGCCGGCAATCGAAACTGCGTAGCCTTGCGCCGCCATAAGTATCCCGGCGGGCCCGGTGACCGCGGCTCCTCCAACAATCGGGCTCACAGCTGCAATGCGGGCGCGGCTCTCACGCAATGCTTCGCGAATTCCCGGCACGGCTAGAATCGGCGCGATGCTGGTTACTGGATTACTCGGCGCCAGCAACACAAGATCCGCCGAGCGAATCGCTTCTATGACTCCCGGTGCCGGTTCCGCATCCGAGGCCCCTGCAAACCGGACCGACTCCACTGGATCCTGGTACCAGCGCTGAACGAAATATTCTTCAAAGCTCAAGTCTCCCACCGGAGTCAGAACCCGTGTCTCCACGCGCGAATTGCTCATCGGCAGGACACGTGTCTTGATCCCCAGCTTGCTTGCGATCTCGTACGTGGCTTCGCTGAGTGTCTTGCCATCAGCGAGCAGCTTGGAACGAAAAATGTGTATAGCCAGATCGCGATCGCCGGCATGAAACCAGGTCGGCTGTCCCAGTTGCCCCATGGCATTCAGGCAAAAAAAAGTGTCGCCCTTCACGCCCCAACCGCGCTCCTGGCTCAATTTCCCAGCCAGCATGTATGTGATGGAATCCAGATCGGGCGAAACGTACAGTCCCCACCACATTAAATCGTCACCGGTGTTCACGATGATCGTCAGTTCTTCCGGAGGGACAATTTGCCGCAAACCATCGACGAACTTGGCACCTCCCGTGCCGCCGGTCAGAACCGTAATCATGCCGCCCTCCGTGCGTAGCCCTTAGCGTCTGCTGCTGCGCCCAATCGCTGCGGCAACAAGTCGCCGTGTACGGTTGCGTATTCCGCGAATTCTGGATAAACCGGCAGCCTTTGACGCAATTCGAATCCTTTCGCCTCGGTCCGTTGCCGCAATTCTTCCAGATGCGGCCAGGGCTTTTCCGGATTGATAAAATCTGGCGTCAGCGGCGAAACTCCACCCCAGTCATTGATGCCGCCATCCAGCAGATCGGCATAATGGGGATCGGAAAGATTCGGCGGCGCTTGAATATTCATCGTCGGCATCAAGAGTCGCGCCACAGCCAGGGTGCGCAGCATCTCCGTGCGGTTCGGTTCGGGCCAATATGCCATCGGCGTTCCACTCTTGGCGCGGAAATTTTGCACAATCACTTCCTGAATGTGCCCATATTTCTCATTCAAATCGCGGATCGCGATCAACGAATCCACGCGCTCTTCCAGCGTCTCGCCGATTCCAATCAAAATTCCTGTAGTAAAAGGAATATTTTGCTTCCCAGCATCTTCAATAACGCGCAAGCGCTTCGCCGGATCTTTATCGGGAGCATTGTCGTGAGCTGCACCTTTCACGAGCAGCCGCGTACTCGTCGTTTCCAGCATCAGACCCATGCTGGGAGCCACGCGGGATAACCGTTCCAGCCATTCAGAGCTCATCAGCCCTGGATTCGGATGCGGAAGCAGACTCGATTCGCGAAGTACCTTCTCGCACATCGCTTCGAGATAGTGCAGAGTGGATTTATATCCGAAGCGCCGCAATGTGTCGCGCATCTCGGGAAAAAGCAACTCCGGCTTGTCTCCCAGGCTGAACAATGCTTCGGTACATCCCATGCGCTCTCCCGCGCGTACCACCTCCATCACCTCGTCCGGCGACATGGTGTGGGCACCGGGCTCGCCAGGATCGCGCCGAAATGTGCAGTAGCCACAGTAGTCGCGACAGAGATTGGTCAGAGGAAGAAATACCTTGCGCGAATAGCTGATGATTCCTGGTTTAAATTTCGCGCGGGCAATTTGTGCTGCCGAGAGCAGCGAAGGCAACATGTCATCGTCCGCACGCATCAGTAAACAAGCCGCTTCGCGAGAGATCGGCCCGGCGTCGGCGCTCGCCAACTCAACAACAGTTGCGGACAGTGTGTCTAGTTGTTTCATCCGACCTCACGCCATAAGCTGTCCAGCGCTAGCAAAGATAATACTGGCAACGATCTTACTCGCACCGATCTTACTCGCAACGATCATAGCGGAGCCGGCGAATCCGTGCCTCTCATTTAAACGCGCTTCACACCCCGCGGGCGCGACAGTGGACGTGGTAGCGTGGTTATTTGCAGGCTGGCACAAATCGATCGTAGTAAGTCGATCGATCTAGGTCGATCTATGAACCTTAACGCGAACGATTTCCGCAAGGCGATGGCATGTTTCGCAACTGGGGTCACGGTGATCACCGTCGACCAGGATGGCGAAGTTCACGGCATGACGGCGAACGCCTTCACCGCTGTCTCACTTGACCCAGTGCTGGTTCTGGTTTGCGTGGATCATCGGGCGCGGACACATGCTCATCTGCACGCCCGGAAGCGATTTGGAGTGAATGTTCTGCGCAACGATCAACAGACCATTTCGGAATATTACGCGCGCTCGGCGGAAACCCATCAGCATCCGGAAACTGCGGGAGCGCGCTTTGATCGCACAGCGCAAGGCACGCCCGTGTTGCAAGGCGCTTTGGCTTATCTGGAGTGCCGCTTGCACTCGACCCAGACTGCAGGCGATCACACCATCTTCATCGCGGAAGTGGAAGAGGTCGTGGTACGAGATGGAGAACCTTTGCTCTATTTTCGCAGCCAGTACCGCGATATCGAACCAGTCGCATAGACATCCGGTCGCGGCATTTTTCCGCGCCTTCGACAAAAGATAACGTCAAAATAGCAACCACGGAGAGCACAAGGAAAATACAAAAAAACACAAGGTAACTCTGTGGCTTTTCTCTGTGTTCCTCCGTGCCCTCTGTGGTTAAAGCTTTTTACTTCGACATCACCAGCTTCGCGATGGTTGCCAACTGCATATTCGACGTGCCTTCGTAGATCTTCCCAATCTTTGCATCGCGCCAATATTTTTCGACTGGATAGTCTTTGGTGAAACCGTATCCACCATAGACTTCGATCGCCAGCGAGGTCACGCGCTCGGCCACTTGCGAAGTGAACAGCTTGGTCATGGCGGCTTCTTTTACAAAATTCACGCCCGCGTCTTTCATGCGGGCTGCGTTATAAACCATCAGGCGCGCCGCCTCGATCTCGGTTGCCATTTGCGCAATTTGAAACTGGATCCCCTGAAATTCTGAAATCGTCTTCCCAAATTGCACGCGCTCCTGCGCGTACTTAGCGGCGTATTCCCAGGCGCCGCGAGCCACGCCCAGCATCTGCGCGCCGATCCCTATGCGGCCTTCGTTCAGTGTCTCGATTGCGATTTTGTAGCCTTTGCCGACTTCACCCAACACGTTTTCTTTGGGCACTCGGCAATCTTCCAGAATCAGTTCGCAGGTTGACGACGCCCGAATCCCCACCTTGTCTTCTTTTTTCCCGACGGTAAATCCGGGAAAACTTTTCTCGATCAGAAACGCCGTGATGCCTTTGTATCCTTTCGAAGCATCGACGGTGGCGAACAGAATAAACAATCCTGCCTCTTTGCCATTTGTGATCCAGAGTTTGCGTCCGTTGAGAACGTAGTCGTTGCCTTTTAGCTCAGCTTTGGTTTGCAGCGCAAACGCATCCGATCCCGATCCCGCTTCGCTCAACGCGTAGGCTCCCACGGTGTCCGTCGCCATTTTTGGCAGATAACGTTTCTTCTGATCTTCATTGGCCCAGCGCAGAATTGCATTCGCTACCAGGGTATTTTGCACGTCCACGATTACACCGGCGGAAGCGTCAGCTCGCGAAAATTCTTCTACGGCCAAGATCGCCTCAAAAAACTTGCCACCTGCTCCACCGTATTGCTCGGGAATCTCGATTCCCATCAGGCCCAAATGAAAGAATTGGTCGAGTAGAGCGTGATCGAACACCGCCTTTTCGTCCATCTCCTTGGCCAGCGGACGAATCTTGTCCTCGGCAAACTGGCGAACGTTGTCGCGGAACAGAATCTCGTCTTCAGTAAGGGTGGTAAGAGGCGCAGGATTCGCAAGCTGCAGAGTTTCGGGCATAGGACACCTCAACGCAAAGACGCGGCTTGCCGCATCTGGAAAGGAACTAAAAATTGTAGCAGCAGAAGACGCGACCGTTCGGTTGGTTCGCCGGTCATTTTACCTGTTGCAGCCTTTTTTCATCTTGACCTTTAATCCCCGCAAAGCCAAAATCGAGAGCCTCGACCGATGCGGTTCCGCGGTGATCAGGTTTATGCCGCACAAACATTCTGGAATCTAACGAAAACGACGGGAATCCGTCTAAAGCCATATCCGATAATGTGGGACAAGTGCACTCATGACGACATTGTCGCAAGACTTACGTTATGCGATCCGGATGTTCCTCAAATCGCCAGGATTCGCCGCCATCGCCGTCCTCACTCTCGCGCTCGGCATCGGCGCGAACACGGTGCTTTTTTCTGTGGTCAACGGTGTGTTGCTCAACCCGCTGCCGTATCCCCACTCCGACGAGCTCGTGGCTATTTCCGCAGATACGCCGGGATTCAATCATGCCCCCGTCGCCTATCTGAACTTCCTCGATTGGCAGCACGACACTCAGACATTTTCATCGATGGCCATGTACCGCAACGAGGACTACAACTTCACGGGCACGAGCGAAGCAGAACGCCTGAGCGGTTACATGATTTCCGCCGGCTTTTTTTCCACTCTCGGCGTGCAGCCCATTCTTGGCCGCGCATTCCGCCCCGATGAAGATCAGCTAGGCGCGGCGCCGGTCGCGATGATTGGTGGAGGGCTTTGGAAGCGCAAATTCGGCTCTTCGCCTCAGATCATCGGACACTCGCTAACCCTGAATGGCACCTCCTATCTCGTCGTAGGCGTGGTTCCCACTAACTTCACTTTCTACGGCCATGATCGCGACGTCTATACTCCCATCGGCCAGTGGAACGATCCATCGTTTCGCGAACGCCGCATCGTCGTGAGTGCGCGCGTGATCGGCCGCCTGAAACCAGGCGTTACGCTCCCACAGGCCCAGGCCGATATGGACGTCATCGCGCGCAATCTTGCCGCCGCCTTCCCCGAGGCCGATAAGGATCTCGGCATCGACCTTGTTTCAATGAAGGAAGACATCGTCGGCAACGTTCAGCCGTTTCTGCTCGTGCTTCTCGCCGCCGTCGGTTTCTTGCTGCTGATTGCGTGCGCGAACGTCGCAAATCTTCTGCTGGCGCGCTCATTGGGCCGCTCGCGCGAGTTTGCCGTTCGCGCAGCTCTGGGCGCCAGCCACATGCGCGTCATTCGCCAGCTTCTCACCGAAAGCATTCTGCTCGCGGGCCTGGGCGGAGCGCTTGGGCTGCTGCTAGCCTATTTTGGCACTAAAACAGTGCTCAACACTTTGCCCGGCTCATTGCCGCGGGCCAACGAAATCTCTCTCGATTGGCGCGTATTGCTCTTCACCATGGCGCTGTCGCTATTCGCCGCGATTGTTTTTGGCCTCGCTCCCGCGTTAAAGAGTTCACGCGTAAATTTGCAGGGGATACTCAAGGAAGGCGGCCGCGGCTCCAGCAGCGCGCGCCACCGCGTGCAGGGAACTTTTGTGGCGATCGAAGTCGCCATGACGTTGCTTCTTCTCGTCGGAGCGGGACTGATGCTTCGCAGCCTCACTGCCCTTTGGCGCGTAAATCCGGGATTTAATCCCAGCCACGCCATCACTTTTAATTTATCGATGCCGTCCTCATCCGCAACTACCTCCGCCGAAACTCGCGCCCGCCTGCGCCAGTTCGACGATAAAATGCGCTCCATCCCTGGCGTGCGAGCTGTTTCCGTCACCCTCGGCTCCCGTCCGATGATCCATGATTCGTCATTGCCCTTCTGGATCGAAGGCCAGCCAAAACCTGCCAATGACAACGAGATGCCCCAGGCAATGTTCTATCTCGTCGAAGCTGGCTTCCAGCAAGCCATGGGAATGACCCTCGAGCGCGGCCGCTTCGTCACTCCGCAGGACAATGAGAACACTCCCGTTGTTGTCGACATCGACGACGTTTTTGCGCGCACCTACTTTCCCCATGAAGACCCCATCGGAAAGCACATCAATCTCGTGCACTTCAATGTGCAACCGGAAATCGTCGGCGTTGTGGGCCACATAAAACAGTGGGGACTCGGCGCGGACGCAAAGTCAGCCGTCGAAGCGCAGTTTTACTATCCCTTCATGCAGATTCCCGAGAAGCTTATGCCGATGGTCGCGGACGCCGTTGCCGTCGTGCTGCGCACCGAAGGCGATCCCGCAGCCATTATGGGCCTCGTGCGGCAAGCGGTTGAACAAAATGACCCTCGCGAAGTCATCTACGGCGTGCAAACCATGGACGACGTCATCGCCACCTCTTTCGCCGCGCGCAGACTTTCGATGATTCTTCTCGGCGTATTCGCGGCGCTAGCGCTAGTTCTTTCCTGCGTAGGAATTTACGGAGTGATTTCCTACCTGGTCAGCCAGCGCACCCATGAAATTGGCGTGCGGATGGCCCTCGGCGCACAACGCAGCGACGTCATGCGACTGGTGCTCGGCGAGGGCGCAAAAATGGCGCTGATCGGCGTAGTCATCGGCATCGCCGCCGCATTGGGATTGACGCAACTCATGGCCAACCAGCTTTTCGGAGTCACCGCCCACGATCCATTAACCTTCGTCATCGTCGCCATTCTGTTAGCGCTGGTAGCACTGCTCGCCTGCTACATTCCCGCACGCCGTGCGGTGCGAGTCGATCCAATTGAAGCGCTAAGGTACGAGTAACTCAGAAAAGCTCTGAGTTCGACCTGGACTATTCCGGAATCAATGACGTCATTGTCTCGCCGTGCGCGGGAAGCCTTGGTAGAATCTCGGGATGCCGACGGTGCTGCGATCTGGCCCGTATCGCTTTTACTTTTACAGTCACGAGCCCAACGAGCCTTCCCACATCCATAGGGATTCGCGTCAGCGGTTTCTGGAGGCATGGAATGAGTTTTTCGGCATCGTCGGCGCATAGCAACACGGATGAGCGCGTGCTGGACGTCCAATTCACCGACGACGCCATCAGCGTGAGCCTGCGCGACGGCCGCGTCATCACCGTGCCGCTCGTCTGGTATCCGCGACTGCTCGACGCCACAGCCGCGCAGCGCAACAACTGGAAGATTACCAGCGGCGGCTACGGAATTCATTGGGCCGACATCGACGAGGATCTGAGCACCGAAGGGTTGCTGAGAGGCGCACCCGCGCCTAGGGCATCGGTTAACGCAAAATAGAAGCGCGTTCCGATGGGCCAGAGCGAGGGTCCCAAACTGCTGGCTGTTGGGCGAGCCACTTCTCAAAAGCGGGAAGTGGCGCACCCCCAGTTATTTTCGTTCTACGGCTAAGCCGATCAAGTTATACTCCGCGGGAGAAGTTGGCCACCCGCCGGTTGCGGTCGATTTCGGTCTCGCGGAGAAAGGACTGGGGCAAAGTGGAAGCACCGCATCCCAATCACGTCTGGCAATCGGACGTGACCCAGGTCTGGGCTGGACACAGTGTCGCTGGGTGTATAT
>JBATZM010000083.1:0-11112 GCA_049674665.1 Terriglobales bacterium | reverse complement strand
TTCATGATCCAATTTGATCCAGTTAGGCGGGTTTGATCTCCAAAACCGCGCCCCGCCTCACCAGTTTGACCAAATTGCTCTGTGCCTCGCGCTTCTGTGGACCGACTGCCTGCATGTAAACGTCGGTCGTGACTTTCAGACTCGCGTGGCTGATGCTCCCCGGCGGACACATTGACCTTCGTCCCATGCGATCGGCAAGTAACCACATACCCCTCAAGACGGCCCAATGCCAGCGATGACCCTTGGTGCGGCTAAATTGGGCCAGGTGATGGGTTGCACCTGGCCCGAGACACGGTGGGCTTAAGGTCAATCAATTGGAGAGAAATCGAGAGTTGTCTGCGTCCTCGGTCCTGCGCCGTAACCGCATTGTGGGCTCAATCCGGAGACTACAGTGCCTGACCAGTGCGGATTGTTGACCAGAACAAACTTATAGTTTAAAAGGCTCACTTCATCGAAGAGGAGTCGTGTTGAACTGGGGTAATCGCCGCACTGGGCGATGTTATAGACCTCCATGACCCCGGAAAAAGCCCAATTGAAGGTCTGTCCATAGTTGGAGGTTTCCGTCAACCCAGACTCGTATGAGATCCCATCGAGGAGCTCTATTGTGTAGTCGGTGGCGGAGACGGCCCACGAGGGGCAGGTTTCTTTTGCGTGGGGTGGAGGACCGCAGTTATTTCCTATATGGCCGCTGATCTCATCTCCGGAATTGACTGGGAGCGGTAGGCTCTCATTGACGGCGCCGTTCACGCAGCAATTCCAACTGGCGATGCCCCATGCCGAGTCGAAATCGGCGTTCCACCCCAAAACAGGTTGAAGGATGGTGACATCCTTCTCGTCCTGCTCCAATCCAGGGAAGAAGTACAGCGTCTGGCCGTCGTCGTTCTTCGGTGGCGGCGGGACGATCCATGTGACAAACAGAGCGCCATAGGACGTTGTGGTGGTGGCGCTCACATATTCAACCCACGAATGGCCGATAGAGGGCGGATTACCTGTCGGCCCATCCCCAATTGCCTCTTCTCCGTCGGCTTCGTAATGTGGATAAGTGCACTCTGGGATTTTGTCGGAGTTTCCATTCGCGTGCTGGATGGCTTTTTCATCTTTCAGCAAAATATCCCCTTTGGCTAAGTGGTTGACGCAGCTTGGATGGAAGTAGCCGAACGGAGTGATGACATAGTCTGCCGGAACTGTCGCTGGGCGCTTTGCTCCAGCGGAGGCTAGAGCTTGGCCTGCGGTCAGGGTAGCAACGATTGCCGCGAAGACAACAGCCTTGCCCATTTTGGGAGTTTGCGTTTGACACCGCTTTACCTTCGTCGTTTTCATTTTGGTTCCCCTTTTGTTAGTTTTTTCTCTGATGGGTCCGATCTGTAGAACCTTGCTCATTTGAAATGGCTGCCGGTAAGGTTTATGCATGCGACTCCCGTCCGTCCCGGTCACGTCAGAATTTCGTTCGCTATATTGTTTCCGCCCCCATGCCATGCGAGCGCCTCTATATGAATAGGCGGAAAGCGCCGGCAAATTGCCTCACTGGATCGAAGAAGGATGAAGAAGCTTCGCGGCGCAGAACTGCATGAGGCGCGACGGGAGGTCAAGGGGTGCTCCGAGGAGCAGCTGCGAAGGGGCTGGATCCGCAAAAATAAAGGTTTCCACGCCAGCCGGCCGGCGTATGATTCTCACGTGCGTCAACTTGGCCTTTCCCGATTATAAGGAGGCCTGCCTCTTGTTCCAGTCTCCGTCCAATGAGGTAACTCAGCTGTTGCATCGCTGGGCCAACGGCGACGAGCAGGCCTTGCATGACCTGACTCCGATCGTCTACGAGGAATTGCGGCGTCTGGCGCACTACTACCTGCGCTCCGAACGTCCGGAGCACACCCTGGAGAGCGCCGCGCTGGTTCACGAAGCCTACCTGCGCCTGATCGGGGGGCAGCCTGTCGAACTGCAGAACCGGGATCATTTTTTCGCCGTCGCCTCGCGGCTCATGCGGCAAATTCTGGTGGACTATGCGCGCACCCGGAAAGCCGCCAAGCGTGATGGCGGCTGCAGGGTCAGCCTGAGCAATGCGATGGACATTCCCATCATCAAGGATGAGGATCTGGTGGCGTTGGATCAAGCCCTGGAGGAACTCGCACGCATCGATGAGCGCCAGGCGAGAATTGTCGAACTGAAGTTCTTCGGTGGTCTTTCCTCATTCTCGACGGCCTCGGTACTCAAAATTTCACGAGCCACCGTGGATCGCGAGTGGGCGGTAGCCCGGCTCTGGCTCCACCGTCACGTAAGAACCTCGGAACAGCCATGACCTCCGAACGCTGGCAACGGTTGAAAGACCTGCTCGCTCAAGCTCTCGAGCTGCCGCCCGAGACGCGTGGCGCTTTGCTCGATCGGGCCTGTGGCCCCGACATTGCATTGCGCAACGAGATCGCTGCTCTTCTGTCAGAAGAGGAGCTTGTCCGCTCGAACTTCCTTCAATCCCCGCCCCAGTCGAACGACTTCGGGCACGGTGGAGCCGGCGACGCGGCAGGTGTGCCATGCGGTGGGCAGGTCTTTGCCGAACGCTTTCGTCTGATTCGCAAACTTGGGGAAGGCGGAATGGGCCAAGTCTGGCTGGCGGAACAAACATCGCCAGTGCGCCGCTCCGTAGCACTCAAGCTCATCAAGGCGGGTATGTACGACGAGTCGGTCGTGAAACGCTTCCAGGCCGAGCGCCAGTCGCTGGCCATCATGGATCATCCCGCGATTGCCAAGGTGTTTGACGCCGGGGCAACGCCGCAGGGGCAGCCGTTCTTCGTCATGGAGTACGTTTCCGGAGCGCCCATTACGGAATATTGCGACCAGAAGAAACTCAAGATCGCCGATCGCCTTGAACTGTTCATCCAGGCGTGCGTGGGCGTGCAGCACGCACACCAGAAAGCCATCATTCACCGCGATCTGAAACCGGCCAACATTCTGGTCGTGGAGGTGGACAGCAAGCCGGTGCCGCGCATCATCGACTTCGGTCTAGCCAAGGCGATGGCTCCGCACTTGAACGGCGAGACTCTTTTCACGCAGATGGGACATTTCGTCGGAACACCAGGCTACATGAGTCCGGAACAAGCCGACCCCAGTGTGCAGGATGTCGACACGCGCACAGATGTTTATTCGCTGGGCGCTGTTCTCTACTTATTGTTGGCCGGCGCACAACCGTTCGACTGCAACACAGGGGAGAAGTTGCCGCTGGACGAATTACTAAGAAAATTGCGCGAAGAGGAACCGCCGAGTCCGAGCACGCGAGTGAGCGGCGACCGGAACACATCGAGCGCGACGGCCGAAGCCCGTGGCACGGTGCCTAAACAACTGGCCGACCTGCTGCGCGGCGATCTGGACTGGATCACAATGAAGGCGCTTGAGAAGGATCGGACCCGCCGCTACGGCACGCCGTCCGAGTTGGCGGCAGATATTCGACGCTACCTGAACCACGAGATCGTCAGCGCCCGTCCGGCCAGCACCGGCTACCGGTTGCGCAAGTACGTCCGACGGCACCAGGCGCTGGTGGCAGGGGCAGCGACGGTTGCTTTGGTGTTGGTTGCTGGCGTTGCTGTGAGTACATTCGAGGCGATCCGCGCCCGGCAGGCGCGACAAGCGGCGCTGCGCGAGCGCGACCTTGCCGAACGGCGATTCGACGATATACACAGTCTGGCGCGGGAGGTAATTTTCAATCTTCAGAACCAACTCGCGGCGATCCCCGGCACGACGCAGGTCCGAAAGGACCTGGTGACGGTCGCGATCAACTACCTCGACGCCCTGGCAAAAGACGCATCCGCCGACCGAGCTCTGCAGGGAGAACTGGCGGCCGCGTATCTTCGTGTCGGTAGCATTCAAGGCAGTCCCGAGACGCAAAACCTCGGCGACCTGCCGGCCGCGATGGAGAGCTACGCGAAAGCGGAAAGGCTCGCGCAGACGCTGGTTTCACAGGATCCGACCGGCCGGGCGAAGAGGTTGTTGGTAGATGTCCTGATCGCGCAAGCAGAGGCAGCCAGGTATGCGAAGCAGCCTGAGGAAAGTGCCGCAAAGGCGATGGAAGCGCTCGCGCTGGCCCGCGAACGCGCCCGGTCCGATCCCACCAGCGAAGACGCGCGGCTTCAACTTGGGGCTGCCCTGCAGTGCGCCGCCAATTATGGCGGTACCAAGGACGGAACCCCTTATCTTGAGGAGGAAGCGTCTGTGTTCGAAGGTATGCTGGCCCACACTCCGGACAACCTGAGCCGGCAGCGAAATGCCGCTCTTGCGCACAAGTACGTTGCGGGAAATTTGATCAGCAGTGGAGATCTGGATGGCGCCTTCGCGCACCTAAAGCGGGCCCATGAACTGGATGAATCTCTGCTTCGTGCAGCGCCGAACGATCCGGGACGCAAGATGGACCTCGCCATTGACCAGAGCCAGTGGGGCCAGTACTACCTGGGCAAGAAAAATATTGCGAAAGCGATCGAATACACGCGAGCGTCGCTGGCGATCCGGCGCGAGCTTGCGGCCGCCGACCCGAAAGACACCCGGGCGAAAGACAAGCTGTCTTACATTCTGTCTCGGCTGGGAGACTTACAGTTGAATGTCTCCGCGCTCGATGCGCTTGCGAGCTATAAGGAAGCGAGGTCGATTGCGGAACAACTCCAGACGCAGTCACTGCGTACAGAACGGTTGGCGATTTCGATTTCGGGCATGGGCAAGGCATACCGAAACCTCGGCGATGTTCAGCGCTCCTGTGCCGCCTACGCCGAATCGATGAAGCTGTACCGGGAGGTTTTAGAGTCTTCCCCTGTCGATGCGGGCCTGGCCGAGGCGACCGAAAAGGCTTACTCCCGTTGCCCTGACGCGAATCGATGACTGGCGCCGATGGTATATCGATGCCGCCCTTGAGATAAGAAACGGCCTCGCGTTGCTCTTGTCGAAATCGCGAGGCGATCCGGTCATACTTGGACAGATCGAGATCGATGATCTTGATCGTTCCTGGCGAACTCCGATCTCGTTCTGGCGAACACTGCACCAACCGGCCCGGCATATACCGCGACTCGGTCAAGAGAAACAAGCAGATCTGCGCGACGTGAGTACCTACGACGCACTGGGGAGAACTCTGACAGCAGCGTACCCAGAAAGCGGCACAAAATACTTCTATTACGATTCGGCTCCAAGTATGCCAGGCGTTGCGTGCTCCGCCACGGCACTGCCGACAGGCACTGGCCTGAACGTCAGTCCGCTCGGAAATCTTGTAAAGACGTATGATGCGAACGGAACTACGACATGCTTTAGCTACGACACCATGAATCGGAACACCGGCATCGCTTATGCCGGCACGAATTGGGATGGAGAAAACAAATACTTCACCTACGACTCCGCCACGGTGAACAGTGTAGTCATGACGAACACTTTGGGTCGCGTTGCCGAGGGTTATACCGCGCCGACCGCTGCTGGAACAAAAGCAACGGATGAGGGCTTTAGTTACACCGGTCGCGGCGAAACTTCCGATGTGTATCAATCTACGCCGAACTCCAACGGCTATTACCACACGAATGCCACCTATTTTGCAAACCATGCTCTGAATACTTTATCCGGAGTTCCGGGGGCTTCAGGCAGTCCTTGGACGTATAGTCTAGATGGTAAGGGTCGCCCTTATAGCGCGATTGAGAGTCCATCTAGCAATATGGTGAGCAGCACAACTTACAACGCCGCAGATGAGCCATGTACTGTTACTCTGGGGCTGGGTGACACGGATGCGTACCTTTACGACAACTACTCTACCTGTTCCCCCTCGGTTCTGCTTACCACCGGTCGTATGACTGGCTACGCTTTCTCCATTGGCGCTACGCCGACGACCTTTGCCGGAAGCCCGACGTGGAATGCAAATGGAACGTTACGTGGATTGGCAACGGTTGATGGTATTAACTCTGGCTCAGAAACTGAAACCTGTGCCTACGGAACAACCGGCTCTCCGGGATACGATGAGTTTGGAAGGCTTCTACAGGTGAACTGTGTCAATGCGAGCAGCACTAATATTTGGAATCAGACGTTTGCCTACGACATTTACAACAACGTTACCAAATCAGTGCCAAGTGGGGGAGCGGGCATCACATGGGCACCTGGGTATAGCGCAACGAACAACCAGTACACGTTAGCGGGCACTAGCTACGATTCTAACGGAAATTTATTGACGGATACATTCCACACTTACACATGGAACCAAGACAACCATCCGACCGCAATGACAGATGTAGGCATTACGATGGTCTATGATGCGTTCGGCAGAATGGTGGAGAAAGCGACTGGATCAACAACCTACCAGCAAACACTGATGAGTCCGATTGGCCCCGTAGCATTGATGCAGAAACAGAACTTGACTCAGTATCGTATGCCATTGCCGGGTGGAGATATTGACGTTACAGGAATCAACTTCTACCACAAGGACTATCTCGGTTCAGTACCACTCGTTTCTAGCAGAGGCGGGAGAGCTTCCGTCGCCGCTAGGCTGTTCGCTCCGTACGGAGAGTCTTACAACAACGTAGGCATTGCGGGTGATCTTAACTTTACAGGGGACTATCAGGACTTGGTTGCCGGAACGTTCGACACCCCTAATCGCGAATTGAATCCGACTCAGGGGCGGTGGATTTCACCGGACCCGGCGCATTCTGGTTGGAATGCTTATTCCTATACCACGAATCCTTTGGGGAAAACGGACCCCAGCGGCCTTTGTGATGTCGGTGTCTGTGGTGTCGGCGATGGGTATGGAGAAGGCACCGCCAGCAGAGGCGCAGAGGAATTGGACGGTTTTTCAACCGACTATGTTGCTATTTTCGAGTCTGTCGACTTCAACGGACAGAATACGAATACCTTCGATGTTAGCACGCAAACCGTGGTCAGCTATGATTATGGGATCGTGGGCTATCAACAGTTTGGGGGCGCAATCTGTTCAGGCTCCTGCGATGGGTCCGATGTACCAGATGAGATACCTTATGCAATTTACGGCCTCACTGGGGAGACGTTGTCTGGGGGTTACAGCGGGGACGGCGAAGTGCTGATGGCCGCAAACACAGATAGTCCAGCGTGGGCGTTCACGAAAACCCTCTTCTCCCTGCAGCCTCAAGTAGACGCTTGGAACAAGGGGTACTACAAGTGTCTGGCTAAGACGGCTGCGGGCGGGGCGACGGCGCCGGTTGTAACGCACGCGGCGGGCGTAGCGGCAACAAATGCGGTAGAGAACGGAGCTTCGACAATCGCCGGTGCTTACTATCATTTCACAGACGCGCGATTTACTGCTTGGGGCAAGTATTCCCAAGTGCTCGTGCCGAACTTAGCACCGAAGATTGCTGCTGTGGCGGAGGCATTAGATGTCGCCGGTTGGGCATATTTTGATTACGAGCTTGGAAAGGCCATAGGCGAGTGCTCGGGGGTGCTCCAATGAAGCACCTCGGTCCTGGAAGTCGCTTTGCAATCGGGCTGCTGATCTGTTGCACGGTCTGGATGGTGCTAAGAGTCTCCGGTTTGTTCCGCATCAGCCCGGTTCGCTTTCCAGTCTGGGCTGGTTTTCTCGTGGCCCTAGGCATTCTCGCGGGACCTGTAATATTTACGTTTGCGCAATCGCTCCATTGGGGCATTCGTCTTATCGCGGCTCTCGTGTTCTTAGGATGCGCTTTCGTTTTCCCTTGGTTCTACGACCAGCTCCCGATCTATTTTTGGCTGACGTTGTTGCTGGCCTACGTGGAGGTATTCTGGATTATTCCGTCGCTGCTCAAAAGGCGTAGATCCTCTGGATGAAAAACGTGCGACTTCGAAGCCGCAAACAATCCTACACAAACGCCGCGACAGGCCGCCACCAAGTATTGCCAACAGCACGGACAACTATCATTCAACATACCCTTCACCAACATTCCCGTAACAATTAGCGCGAGTGCAACGCTTGGCCCGGCGAACTTCGGTGCCACGAACGACATTAACACCGTATTCCCCGTTATTCCATGGCCGGAGTGGCTGGGTGGTGGCGCGAGCGTCGATATAACGATTAACGCGCCGAGCGAGCCATCAAGTAATCCGAATGTCGGATTTGGGAAGAACCTTAGCGTCGGATATTTTACAACTCCCAGCGGCCCCCAAGGGCTCAGCTTAAGTGTCGGACCCAGCGTCGGCCCTCCCATCAACGTTTCTGTTCCAACGAACAATGCCTGCGGCATGCTGGTAGGGGGATAGTTATGCAAGAACTAGGCTCAGAAAGTGTTCCACGTGTTTTCAAGGCCGGGCGGTTCTGGAATTCAAATGTCTTCGGTGCGGCGTTAGCGGGAGGACTCGGCGGAGTTCTGATGTTAGTTGTGATGGGCATTGTAGTCTCGGGAAACCCGACGACGAACAATATCTTGTTCGCATCTGGGCTGGCTCTGGTTCTTGTACTGAGCCTGCTATGCTTCGTCCCAGGCAACCTGATCGCGGCATATCCGTATGCTGTGTCATTGGATGAGGGTAAGGGCTTAGAACTGCGCGCCCCCGTCAAGAGGGTGTACATTCCAATCGAGGATGTTCGTGATGTACGGAAGTCCTATCTTCAGCCTGGTTATATTGTGCGTTTGAAGCACCGACGTCGACTGCTTAAGAGCTTCATCATCCCTTGGTACTTCGGGGATCAAGCAGAGCCGCTAGCCAATGCAATTCGAGAGGAAATTCGACGACAGGTCGGGGCTGGTCCGCCTCAGCGGCAATAGCATTGCCGCAAACAACGGGCAGACTCCCCAGAAACCACAGACTCCCAAACCTTACGACCCTGGTACGTTTTGGCATCCCTCCAAACAGGCGTGCGACAGGATAAACAAAAAGGCAAAAGTCGATCTCTTCATCGCTGGCGGAGCGGTTGCAACAGGCTTCCTGGCACCCGTTACAGCACCCGTAGCGGAGCCAGTGGCAGCAGCAGAGGGTCTCATGGGTGGAGGGGAGGAACTGTATATGGCCTTCTTCTGTGAGTGAACGGTCAGGCGGATTCAAAAATGGTGGCTGTGGAAGAGGGGAGCCAGATGAAATTACGAAGATTATGGTTGGTTATGGCCCATGTAGCATTCGTACTCTCCTTATTCGCGTTGTCTGTGCTTACAATTCGCCGCTGGCACAATTTGCCTCCGGACTCCCACTTCTGGGCACCCGGCTCCATTTGTATGTTCTTACTGCTCTGGTTCTACATGCTCAAGGAGAAAAATAGCACGTTAGCCACGGTAGCTGCCGCCCTAGCCCTGTTGGCAACTACGAAGTTGGCTTTCCCCTGACGTTTTGAAAGGACAAGTTGCTTGCGAACGCTCGAAAAACTGAGTAGTTGCCGCAAACAACGGCCAACCCCAGCAACCGCAGCAGCCGCAACCACCGCAACAGGCACAACCGAAGCCACCGCAACAAACTCCGCCAACGGTGAAGCAGAAGTTCTGCTTTTACTCTGGAATCGCCGCACCCTGGCTAGGCGGGTTCAACATGGGATTGGCAGCCACGGGAAATCCGGCGGTTGTCGTTACCGGTCCTACGACGTTCTTTTTCTACGCGCTGGTGCGGACGCCGATCTGCCTTTAAGGAGTGAAGAGATGGAAAATAATGGATTCTTCGGAAAGCGGCTCCACGCCAGCTTCTTCGCCAAGCCACCGTTGCGCTCGCCCTACTTTTTGGCAAATACATCTATGATGCTGGCGCTATTTGCGATGGTCGGCATTGTCATGATGCGCGTTGGTGGAAGATTGAATACGCTGTCGAAAACCTGGATGATCCTATGCCTTGTTCCATTGGCCTTGCTGTGGGACCGCGCGAGGCGCAGCCACCAGACAATCCACGAGGCGTACACGGCCAATGTTCGTCCATCTTCCGTAGAGGACGGGCCGACAAGTACTATTCTGACAGGTGCGGCTAACATGTTCTTCTTTGGCTTCCACCTTGCTCTCTGGGCAGCGTTTGCCGTCATGATGTCCATGGTGGAGGTGATTGCCCCGACTCAACGATGAACGCTCAAGCTGTCGATGCCGCAAACAACAGCTGGATGAGCGTACTCACGTTTGTTAAGGGAGTGTCGGAAAAGACGAAAAAAGTTGCCGACAAGGCTGAGTGTGCAGTTGCGGCCTATTACTGCGGAACATCGACTTTCGGCAACGCCAACGCTGCCAATGTCAATCCCGATCTTAACATCAACCTGGAGGACGCGATCCAGTGCCAACAGCAGGCGCAAGCGACCGGCCAGCCACCCCTCTGCAGTGACCCGGAAGTGAATAACCTACGACGTTCTGGGATCATGAATGCTGCCTGTCAGAAGGCCTTTGAGTGCGCGTTGGGTGCTACCACCCCTTAGTGAGCCCGTGAGTACAGCGAGCCGCGACGTAAGATTTGCTGGCGAACCGTTGTCTACTTGGTTTAGAGGCTTAATTGTATGATTTAAACGGAGGTCGTATGCGAACAGTTTCCGTTTTGCTCGGTGGGATGATCATAACATTAGCGGCGGGTGTAACATTGCAACACCTCCTGACGCCAGACTTCAATCTGTTGATAGTTCGGCTATTTAGGACTCCTCTGAGCAGCAACGACTGGCCTGAAGTCTGGCGTCAGTGGCATCACGTAAACATGGTTTCGGTATTCATCTGTGCGCCGTTGGCGGCGATCGCGGCGGGTATATTTGTTGGGCTACTGCAACGCCGTCACGTCGCACTTGTTGCCGCTTGTACTCAAGTCCTCAACTTATTAGTGCAGTTGTCGTCCCAGCGCGTCAGTCTTGGGGCACACTCTGTTTCACTGGCGTCTTTCTTTGGCCAGAATTCCTTGCCGTTCTTCGCCGCTATGATCGCGGCCATGCTTTGCCATCGGGTTGCCGTCCGGCAACCGAAAGTTAGCGCAGGCGAACTTGTTGATTCTTAAGTGTGGCTGCTAGTCTCGGCTTCTAATCTCCCAGGAGTATGCTCGGACATGGTGAAGCCGCCGCTGCGCACGAAATCCATCGGTTTCAAAGTCAGCGAGGAAGAGTATGAGCGGTGAGTTTTCTCTTTAGTGACGTGACCGGCCGTTTTTGTACCAGGTGGAATGAGAGAGAATCCACTTGGAGGAAAAGCGGGTCATGCCCATCCAGAGGTACAAACCAGAGCAGATCGTGAC
>JBATZM010000082.1:0-5190 GCA_049674665.1 Terriglobales bacterium | reverse complement strand
TGCGGCGCAGCTTTCTCTTGACTGGAACGAGCCAGTTCTTCACGGATGGTCGAAAGCCGCAATCCCCGTTCGTGCAAAATTTCAGCCGCAAAACATTTTTCTTCGCGCAACAATCCCAGCAGCAGGTGCTCGGTGCCGATGTGCTTGTGCGAAAGCCGCTCGGCTTCTTCCGCCGCATACGCCAGCACGCGCTTGCATTCGTTGCTCAGCGGAAGATCAACCGAAGTAGAAACCTTTTCACGGATCGTGGTGTGGCCCTCAATCTGTTTGCGGATCGATTCCACCGACGCATGAGAACGCAAGAAACGATTGGTCAGGGCCTTATCTTCGCGCAACAATCCGAGCAGCAGGTGTTCGGTCTCAATATAAGGAGAACCGAACTGGCTGGCCTCATACCGCGCAAAAAAGATGACGCGCCTGGCTTTCTCCGTGTAGCGTTCGAACATAAACCAATTCCCCCCGAGTTCCTGCGGACCGCCCCGCCCTCCGCCAAACCCCTGACCGTACAACCTTTAATTATGCATTCATATCGCCTAATCCCCCAAGCGATATCATCTTGTAGTAACCATCGGAGTCTTACTTCGGATACTCCGATTCTTCAACTGCATTTTTCAACTGCCACTTCTAATCGTGCTTCTGCGCTGCCTTTCGTTACGCCGGAAGCGACTCCGGCGCTACTTCTTCTATTTTGCCCTGATCCAACCTTAAAACGCGATGGCACCGACGTGCAAAAGCCAGGTTATGAGTAGCAATTAGTGACGTCAACTGATGTTCCCGATGTAACTTTGCGATCATCTCAAAAACCATATCCCCAGTACGGCCGTCGAGATCGCCGGTAGGTTCATCGGCCAGCAATACTTGCGGCTGGGTAATGAGCGCCCGCGCCAACGCCAGCCGTTGCTGCTCGCCGCCAGAAAGTTCGCCCGAGCGATGATGCCCGCGTTGCTCCAATCCGACTTCGCGCAACCACCGCGAAGCTTCTTTCTCGGCGGAAGCCAACGCCTGCCCGCGGGTTAGCAAGGGCATCGCGACATTCTCCAAGGCTGTGAATTCGGGCAGCAGGTAATGGAACTGCCAGACATAACCGATTTCGCGGTTACGGAACTCGGCGGCGTCATCCTCGGAAAGCGTATTCACGTGGGAGTTGGCGCAGTATACGGCACCGGCCGAGGGACGATCAAGCGCCGCGAGGATGTGCAACAAGGTACTCTTCCCCGCACCCGATTGTCCTACGATGGCCAGCATCGTTCCTTTACTGACCTGAAAAGACAGATTCTCAAAGAGCACCAGCTCCGCTTCGCCTGAGCGAAACCTCTTACTTAACCCTTCGACCCTCAGCAGAGGATCTTGAGCTATTGGATGCAAAATTGCCCTCCTAAGTATCAAGACCGCTTCCCGCTGCAATCTGAGAAGACGGTTTCTGATCCATTAGACCACGATCCATTCAGACCGTGATCCATCAAAGCATGAGGAGGAACAAGCCGTTCCCATAATTCCATTTTCGGGAGCGAGCTATGCGAAAGACTGTATACCTTGGGAAAACATTTGCAATGTGACTGAGGTCACGATGGAAGAACGGAAGATACTCTTTGGTGGTAGGACGTTCCTATTCGTACCGCAAGGCTTCGGCCGGCAGAATCCGTGCCGCTGACCACGAGGGATAGATCGTTGCCACAAATGAAATCCCGATGGAAACTAGCGCCACGATCAGTCCGTCCGTGAGCCGCGGCGCGAAGGGCACGTAGTCAATCGAATAGACTTCCGGCGACAGCGAAATGAAGTGATAGTGTCCGCCGGCCCAGGAGATCGCGTAGCCAATCACCAGTCCGATCGCCGTTCCAATCACTCCGATCAGCACGCCCTGCGCGATGAACACGCGGCGGATCTGCGCCTTCTTCGTCCCCAGCGACATGAGCACGGCAATATCTTTTGTCTTCTCCATCACCATCATGATCAGCGAGATCAAAATATTCAGCGCGGCCACAAACACAATCAATCCGATGGTGATGAAGGTCACCACGCGCTCCAGCCGCAGCGCGCGGAACAAAGGCTTGTTCTGCTCCATCCAATTAGTGGTCATGAAACCTTGGCCAGCAGCCCGTTCCAGCTCGTGCGCAACGACGCCGGCTTGGTAAATATCGTCAATCTTGAATTGGATAACCGAGATCACGTCGCCCAAACCAAATAACTGCTGCGCGTCGGCCAGCCGGATAAACGCCCAGGAAGAGTCGTAGTCGAAAAAGCCGGAGTTGAAGATTCCCGCCACGCGAAAGCGAATATACTTCGGCACCATTCCAAAGGGAGTGAGCTCGCCTTGCGGAGAAGTTACCAGCACCACCGAGCCGAGAGTCGCGCCAATCTCATTGGCCATGTCGTTGCCAAGAATAATGGGAGGCATCGCCGCGATGCGCTGCTTGACTCCAGCAAGGTCATCGGGCGATTCCGCTTGTGTGGAGCGGACACTCTTGTCCGCTGCCGTTGTACTTGCATTTGCATTTGGTTTTGAACTTGCTCCTACGGAAGTGCCGACCGCAGGCTCCTCGTCCAGCGCCGCCGCAGAACCAAGCGTCACAGAGTTCAGCAGATCGCTGACCTTCCGTTCATACTGCGGCAGCATTCCCTTGATCACCGCGCCACGCGCACGCGGCCCGCGCGAAATCAGCACCTGTTCGTAAATCGCCGGAGCCGCCGCGACGACATGTGGCTGCTTCGATAACTTATCAAGCAGCGGACGCCAATCGGCGATGCCATCACTTTCCACCCGCAGCAAACTGATGTGCGAGGTCGAACCCAACAGCCGCGCTTGCAAATCCTGCCGAAAGCCGTTATTGACGGCGAGCGCGACGATCAGCGAAGCCACGCCCGCCGCCACTCCCAGGATAGAAATACCCGTGATGACGCCGATAAACGCCTGCCGGCGTTTGGCGCGAAGATAGCGGGTTGCCACGAAGAGTTCAAAGCGCATGAGAAGCAGCTGTCAGCTCTCAGCCATCAGCTTTCGGTTAAGTCGGATTATAGCTGGCGCGCTTCCCATACTCTCGGAAGAACCGCTGGCACGGATCTGCGATAAGCGCGATAACACTCCCCAAACCTCTTCTCCAACTCCGCATCTTCCATGCGGATCATCACCGCTCCCGTGACTACGGCGAATGCCGTCAGTCCCCAACACACTGCGAGCCCGGTTCCAATGCTCCAAGCCAGCATCTCGCAAAGATGCGCCAGGTATACCGGATGCCGCACCCGCGAGCGGATGCCATCCGTTACCAGACGCTGGTCGCGATTTGTGCCATGAACTTCAGGCAGGCCACCGAGATGTTTCGCGCTGAAAGTTTTTCCGGATCGCGAATAAACATACAATCCGCAAGCAAACAGAAGTATCGCTGCCACCCACGCCCAGTCCGCTCTATAAAGCAAGATGCTGCGCCAAGGGCGCGTGACCAGCCCGACCACGACCCACATCGCGATCCACGCGGGCAACAGCACCCTATACGGCGAGCGGCGCGATGAAAGATGCCGCGCTCGCCACCACCCGGCAAAGGGATGAACCATGAACCAGAAGGCGGGGATGGTTGAATAGACGATGCAGCCCAGCCATCCGATGAGTTGTAGCCAGTACAGCATGCGCGGATTCTAGCAGGAGGCAACCGAGGCGCAGGCGACTGGCAACTGGTCACTGACCACTGACCACTGACCACTGCTTCCTGATATTCTTCTTCCTCATGTCTCCCATCCTGACCAGTTTGCTGCTGGGTCTGACCGCTGCGGGCGCGAATGTGTTCGGCGGCGCGATCATTGTGCAGAAGCATTGGGATCGCTCTTACCTGCGCTACTTCGTCGCGCTCGGTGCGGGTTTCATGCTGGCGACGGCGCTCGTCGAGATGGTGCCGGAGAGCGTCAAGCTGCGCGGTCCCTACGCCGGATTTCTCATTCTCGGCGGATACCTGCTAGTTCATTTCTTCGAGCACACCGTCACCCCGCATTTCCATTTTGGAGAAGAAACCCACGCCGAGCAATTTGTCCATGCTCACAAGGGATATTCGGTTCTGATTGGGCTGTTGATTCATACTTTTTTCGATGGCATCGCGATCGCTTCGGGGTTTCTCGTCTCCCAGGCGCTCGGCTGGATCATCTTCGTCGCGATTTTTCTCCACAAAATTCCGGAAGGATTCACCGTCTCGTCGGTGATGCTCGCCAGTGGCAGAAGCCGCGCCTTCGCCTGGGGAGCGTCCGTGGCTCTCGGCATAGCAACCGTGGCCGGAGTGATGACGATGGCAATCTTCCGCTACGAGGTAAGCTTTGGCCTGCCGTTAGCGGCGGGCGTTACGATCTACGTCGCCGCATCGGATCTGATTCCCGAAGTGAACAAAGAGCCCGGCGTGAAGATGGCGTTACTGGTCTTCGTGGGAGCTGCGTGCATGTTCTTGCTGGATCGGGTTTTTCGATGATGGTCTAGTGCGATCTCCACAGAGTTGCGACCAGAATAACTGAAGCCAAGGCCAGAAGAAGCCAGAAAGCAAATTGGCTGAAAAGTGGCAGGTGACTGCCCGGGAAAAGTTCTTCGTACATGGCGTCGACTTCATCGGAGCCACGCCTCCACCAGACTAGTTTGTCTCTTGATGGCTCCGCCTTGGTGAGCCGAATTCTCATGACGATGTTGCTGTAAATACTCAGGAGCGACATCAGCAACAGCATCGAGAAGACCACAGGGAATATGTAGTTCACGGACTCGTCTCCGATGCCTTTAGAATAAGCCCTTTGTCAACACGTGGTTGGCTGTGTGCATTGACGTGGTCCTAACCGCTGTGTCGTATGTGCATCACGTCCCCATCCTGCACAATGTAATCCTTG
The DNA here is from genome assembly GCA_049674665.1 of Terriglobales bacterium. Taxonomy (GTDB): domain Bacteria; phylum Acidobacteriota; class Terriglobia; order Terriglobales; family Acidobacteriaceae; genus Acidiflorens. Next base: position 342 of record JBATZM010000082.1, on the reverse strand, counting down.
CCTTCCAGTCGCAGCGTCCCTTTGGCGCGCGCGTTCGCTTCCGATCCCGCTTCCAGCAGCTGATCCCAGCGAATCGTCTCTGCCCGAATGAAGTGTTTTTCCAGATCGGAGTGAATTGCTCCAGCACCGTTCTGGGCGCGCGTATTCGCAGGAATCGTCCAGGCGCGGCACTCGTCTTCACCAGCGGTGAAAAACGAAATCAGTCCCAGCAGGTGATAGCTCTTGCGGATCAGGCGTGAGAGGCCGCTGTCAGTCAGTCCATAACTGCCGAGAAATTCCGCCGCGTCTTCGTCGGTCATTTCGGCCAGTTCCGCTTCCACTTTGCCGCAGATTGCGCTCGCT
>JBATZM010000081.1:0-3897 GCA_049674665.1 Terriglobales bacterium | reverse complement strand
CACTTTCTTAACACGTATTAAGACTTTCTTCGCAGTGTGCGCGAACTGCTCAAGCGTCTCGCGAGTGAAGCCGGTTACCTTCTCCGCCTCGTCGTAGGCTTTTGTCATCCCGAAGGACTTTTCCCCTTCGAGCATCCAGTCCGCTATATCCCACTGGTGCGTGAACTCCGTTTTCCGGAGACGGGCTTCAGCGGTCTTAAACGCCTCTCCGCGCTTGCTCCACCGCTTGAGCTCCTGCTCATCGACTACCAGTTCTTTCTTCAGAGCTTTCTTCTTCGTGGCCATGCAGAGATTTTGCCGGTCGAATTCCGGGCGTGCGAGTTACGTCCGGCCCGCGACCGTCGCGGGAGGTTTTTGTGCACGATTTGTGCACGGACCTCAAGAAAGTACCAGCAACTACGGGTAGGTTTCAGCAGCTAAAAATGCGGCAACCACAAGGGGTTGGTGATTCGGGGCGGGTTACGGGACGGGTCGAATAGTTTTTTGAGTCCGCTGCGTCTGCCAGTTCCGCCATCCCGGCTTTACTTGCAAGTGCCTGATTTTACGACCTGTTTATGGCTCTGTTCCCTTTTCATCCAAAATGACGAATGTGCAACTGTGTAAGAAAGTGTGTCAGTTTTCACCGATCTCGACAGTTCATTGTCATTTATCTCGTGAAGCGCTTTGCCAGCGATTCTCGGGCTAAGAGTCCATTGCCAAGTCATAAGAAAGCACCAGCACGAAATTCTACCACTTTCATTCAGAGCGCTCTCGTTTGATTTCACGCGAAGCGGACGATTTGGGTCTGAGTGCTTACGGCCGAGCCGAGCGGCGCCATGACCGGCGTTTTCCCCGTCCGATGCGTGCCGCAGGTCGTTCCCGAACGCGCGGCTGTGGTTTGGTTCAGCTAGGGCTGAAAGAGCCAACTAGGGTCCCGGCGGTTCTGCGTGAAGGAAGACGTAGGTTACGTCCGGTTCGCCGACAATCCACCAACTTGGTTTGCATTCCTGACACAAGCGTGTTCAGCGAGGAGAGGCTGGGCGAGGGAGCGAGCCGACAAAAAATAGAATTGCGTCGTTTTAACCAAAGCAGCCGACCCCGCTGGACTTGGACAACGCTTGAAGCTGGTTTGCTATCATCCAGGTCCCCTGGATTTTGCGGGGCTTCAGACCACTCACTCGTTGTCTCTCATGCGTTAAACTTCTTAGTCAATCACACTGCGGCCCAAGAACCACATGAGCGTGCAGGCAACCATTCCGCAGCGGACAGACGGTCGACGATATGAGGCAGTGCTTCGCCTTAGCGGAGCTCTTTCGCTGTGCCAAGAGCCCGAGGACCTGACGAAGATCCTCTCTGAACAGTTGCGCGAATTCCTCGACTTCTTACAGTTCTACATCGTTGTCTACAAGGAGAACTCCACGGAAGTCGAATGGGCTGTGGTCGGGCGAGAGAAGAGCCTCGTGTCGGCGTACGCGGATGTCCCAGTTCAGCAGCGGCCATCGTGGCAGGCATACACCAGGCAGGAACCGATCTACATTCGTGAGTGGAACACCGATGAAGGAGTACCTAGCCGCCTCAAGCAAGGGATTGCAGCACAGGGGCTTGAGGTCGGGCCGCTGGTCTTTGTTCCCCTTACTACGCCACAGCGCCGCCTAGGTGCGTTGGGCATGTCGGGACTCCCCGGAATCAGTTACACCAGGGATGATATTAGCTTCTTGCGACTCATTGGTCGGGTCGTCGCATTCGCGATTGACGACAATTTCAATCTCAAACGGGTAGAGGCTGCAAACGCCGAATTGCAACGTCAGAACGAACGGCTGCAGCACAGTGAGCGAGAGCTGCGCGAGGTTATAGAAACCATTCCGTGTATGGCATGGTCCGCCTCAGCCGATGGAGCTGCTCAATTTTTCAACCGCCGCTGGTTGGATTACGCTGGCCTTGCGGCTGATCAAGTGGAGAATTGGGGCTGGACAGCCGCAGTTCATCCGGACGATCTGAACGCGCTCGTGGATTACTGGCGAACCGCGATAGCCTCCAGCCAGCCGGGTGAAATCGAAGCGCGCTTGCGCCGTTTCGATGGGGCATACCGCTGGTTTTTGTTCCGAGCGACTCCATCCTTCGACGACAAAGGCAAGGTCGCGAAATGGTATGGCACAAATACCGATATCGATGATCGAAAAAAAGCAGAGCAAGCTCTGATCATTCAAAACAGTCGACTCCAGCTACTCCTCAAACTGACTAATCGGATTACGTCGAAACTAGACCTTCGCGAGGTGCTGCGCGCCATTACAGCCACCGTTCGTGAATTGACAGACTCGGACGCTGTACACATCTCTCTCCCTGAAGCAGACTCCCCACAATTTCGCGTGTACGCATTAGATTTCCCGAAAGGAAAAGGCCTTGTTAAGGAAGAGATGCTCATTGAGCCGGTGGGCGTCGCCAGGAAAGCCCTTGAAAAACTCGAACCAGTCGTGAGAACGATAACCCAGGCCGACGAGTTTCCTCCCGACTACTACGAGTTGCTCGTCGCTGAGGGTGTGAAGAGTCAGTGCGTGATACCGCTCGTGAATCGGGGGCGAGCCGTCGGAGTATTGGCGATTGCTCGGACTCGGAGCAATTCCTTCACGCCAGAAGAAGTCGACTTCATAGGGGAGGCTTCGGGGCAGATAGCCGTTGCCATTGAGAATTCTCTCGCGTACCGCGAGCTTTGCGAACTCAAAGAGAGACTGGCGCAAGAGAATCTTTATCTCGAACAAGAGATCCGCGGCGACGTGGATTTCGGGCAAATTGTGGGGAGCAGCCCGCCTCTCAAGCAAGCCTTGCAGCTGGTCGAAACTGTTGCGCCCACTGATTCAACCGTTTTGCTCCTCGGCGAAACAGGAACGGGGAAGGAGTTGATCGCCCGCGCAGTTCACGAACATAGCCGTCGCAAGGACCGCATATTCGTTAAGGTCAACTGTGCTGCCATTCCGACCGGGCTGTTGGAGAGCGAATTGTTTGGACATGAAAGGGGAGCGTTCACGGGCGCTATCAGCCAGAAAATTGGGAGGCTGGAACTGGCGGATGGCGGCACGCTCTTCCTGGACGAAGTGGCGGACATTCCCTCGGAAATCCAGCCGAAGCTTTTGCGAGCCCTTCAGGAACAGGAGTTTGAACGGCTAGGAAGCACGCGAACTCTGAAGGTGAACGTTCGCTTGATTGCTGCGACCAATCGCGACCTTGTCAGGATGGTTGCGAAAGGCGAATTTCGCAGCGACCTGTACTACCGCCTAAATGTCTTTCCGATTCAACTCCCACCTCTACGGGAGCGCAAAGAAGATATTCCACTGCTGGTCGGTTATTTTGTGCAGAAATTCGCGAAGCAGCTTCAGAAGGACATCAAAAGAATACCGCCGTCTGTCATGAAGGCATTCACCACCTGGGAATGGCCAGGAAACATCCGCGAGTTGGAGAACTTGGTGGAACGCTCTGTCATCCTGACTCGTGGCAAGTCGCTGGACGCGCCGCTTATGGAAATGCGGAAGTTGAGCGGAGAAGAACATGGCCGCGAAACGAAGGATTCACGGCAGGAGGAGATCGCGGAAATTGTAAGACGTACCATTCAGGCACTAAACGGAGAACAGGGGCTGGCCAGCGATCAGGGGAAGAAGATGGCCGATGGCCGCGCGAAGAAAAGCGCGGAACGTGCAAAGAAACAGCGGGAAGAGATTACGCGAGCGCTCACGTTAAGCAAGGGCCGCGTGGGCGGCAATAATGGAGCCGCTGCACGCCTGGGGATCAATCGCACGACACTCTTGGCGCGGATAAAAAGGCTTGGTATTGATCCCAGAGACTACTCCGCGTGATCGGCCGCCCGGCCGAGCCGTGTCAAAAGTCATAGATTGACACCTTCGACTTCACTCCTGCCGATTTCAATGC
>JBATZM010000080.1:0-3041 GCA_049674665.1 Terriglobales bacterium | reverse complement strand
GAACCAGAGCCTTCGTCACAGAGGTTGGTTCCTCCCCGCTCCGCCAGTTGAAGGAAGCCATGACCTTACTTACGGTGAATGTTTGGCGTCAACGGATTCAGAGGGCAAGCACGGCCGATATAGAAGAGGAGTCGGCCACCCCTCGCACACGAAACCCAACTTTCTTGAAAATCCTTTGCACGGTAAAGTTGTCCCGCAACATTTCGGCGGAGACGCTACTTAGTTTTTCGTCGCGCGCGATCTGGACGGTGCGGCGCAGCAATTCGATTCCCAGGCCTTGCTTCTGGCACTGATCTGACACCAGGACGGCAATTTCGGCCTCATTCTTCGTGGGTAATTTGATCAGTCTGCCGACCCCCAAGATCCGATGCTGGCCTGTGACCTCGTCTTTGAGGTCCACTACTAGAGCCATCACGCGATCATAGTCCACCAAACAAATGCGAACTAGACGCTCGTGCGCCACACGTGAGCTTAGGCTCAGCGAGGAAAAGTAACGCATATAGACGCTTCGCTCGGAAAGCGTCTCATGGAATTTGCGCATCAGAGGTTCGTCTTCGGGACGAATCGGCCGAAGCGTGACCGCCGCACCGTCCTTCATGGTGAATTGTGAGACGTACTGCGACGGATAGGGACGGATGATGGCTGGCTTTGCAGATTGATCAGGATGTAGGCTCAGGGCGTGTAGAAGCACGCGCGCATCTGGAGCCAATCGACCTTTCGACGAGGCGAGCATAGGGTTAAGGCCAATTTCCTCGATCCAAGGACGCTCGACCACCTTCTGGCTGAAACGGACCATGAGGTTCTCCTAGAGCGACTAAGTCAACTGGCAGACGCCCGCGCACTCCCTTGAGCGCTTTGAAAGTGCTTGTAAGACCTTGTTCTTGATGATTCTGTGCCAGCGGACCCAATAAAGCGGTGACCGAGATCACGGCTGTGCGTGATGCCAATCACACATCGGGTGCTACAATACGCTCACTTCGAAGGTGCTGAATGCGCGCCCCTTACGGCTTGAATATCATCGATAACTGCCTCATCTGTCCCGTGCGTGAGGAGCATTTATTTTGTAATTTATCTCTCCCTGCAGTACAAAGACTGAATGAAATCAAGTCCACTGCGATGTATCCGAAGTCGACGATGCTATTTGTCGAGGGCCAACAGCCGCGTGGGGTGTTCGTGCTCTGTGCGGGAAAGGCCAAACTGTCCACATCTTCGACCGAAGGCAAAACTATCATCACCAAAATTTCGGAGGCCGGAGATGTCTTGGGGCTGAACGCGACCATTTCCAATCGGCCTTATGAGGTTACGGCCGAGATGATGGAGCCGGGCCAGGCCAATTTCATCGCCCGCGACGCGTTCCTCCAATTCCTGCGCGAATACGGAGAGGTGGCACTGCGAGTTGCGGAGCAACTCAGCCGTAACTACTACACTGCATATGAGGAAATCCGTACTTTAGGTTTGACCAGTTCGCCTTCAGAAAAGTTCGCAAAGCTACTACTCTCCTGGTCGCCCAATGCGGAGAACACGACCGAGCCTGCGCGTCTGAAATTGACGCTCACGCATGAAGAAATCGCGGAAATGATTGGCACCACGCGTGAGACGGTCAGCCGCCTGTTCTCTGATTTCAAGAAGAAGCAGTTGTTACAGTTGAAGGGCTCCACCTTGATCATTCGCAATAAGCCTGCCCTTGAGAAAATCGTAAACTCCTGAGTGGCGTCGTTTGCTGCACGCCACTCTGCGCGAACCGACAGGCAACCTCTTTCCCTAGGCTTCTGCCAGCTTGGAGAATTCGACGCGTTGCTCTAACAACGGATCCGTCAGTTTCGCAAGCTGATGCTCGATCCGGGTGATCTCGCTGCGCAACCAGCCAGTGAGGGCTTCTTCCATTTCCACCTGCGTGCCGCAGCGATAGAAATAATCAATGGTTTGCCCTTTTTCATTGAGCACGATAAAGCGGCACGGCGAGCTCTCGCTCTGCAGTTCACTGGGAACGAACTTTATCAATCGACATTCGTTGCACGGATGGGGCCGTGCCGGATCGCCCAGGTTCGGACAACTGGGGGAGTCTTCCAGGATGTAGGGAGGACGCCAAGGTGTTCGGGGAGAGCGCCCGTACCCTCCATCCTCCACGAATTTCAGCTCAAACCTGAGCAGTTCGAGAATTTCGCGTTCATCTTGTGCCATACGTCACCTCTCGCTATATGCGGTATGTTCGCAGAACACCACTTCGGCTGCGATGATGCTGGTCACGTGAGTCTGTGACCTGGATCACAAGTGTGGGTTGGAGCACTGGTGACGCGAGGTTTCCACGGGTTACAGTCATCGTCGCCTCCACATCTAAAAGGTTGACATAACGTTCATAATAATATACATTAACAATGTTAGTGACCATTATTTTGGACGTTACGTATGAGGACCAGCCGATCATCAATCGTAATGCCACTCCCGGTAAGGCATGCCCTGCGCAAGCTCGGCCGCGACATCCGTGACGCCCGGCGGCGGCGGCGTATCCCGTCGGCCATCGCGGCGCAACGCGCCTCGATCAGCCGCACGACCCTCGTCAAGATTGAAAAGGGCGATCCCGGCGTCGCGATCGGAATATACGCGACGGTCCTTTTTGTGCTGGGCATGGCGGACCGGTTGGGGGATCTCGCCGCGCCAAAGAACGATCCCGTGGGCCTGCAGCTCGAAGAAGAAAACCTGCCGCAGCGCATTCGCGTGGCGCGTAGCCCGAAACGCACGAAAGACAAGTGATGGACAGAGAGGCTCTCGTATACGTGGATCTCGACGGCGTCCCGCACCTGATGGGGCATCTGTGGGCCCGTACGCGCAAGAACAAGGAAAGCGCCACCTTCGAATACGACAAGACCTGGCTGGAAAATCCCGCGCGATTCTCTCTGGAGCCAGCCCTGCAGGTTGGTCCCGGTCCGTTTCACACGCCGGCAGACACGCCCATGTTCGGCGCCATCGGCGACTCCGCGCCCGACCGTTGGGGGCGGGCGCTCATGCGCCGCATGGAACGCAGGCGCGCGGAGCGCGAGGGC
>JBATZM010000079.1:0-13412 GCA_049674665.1 Terriglobales bacterium | reverse complement strand
TCCCGGAACTAGGCGTTTGTGGATACGGAGACGGCTAAGTTCTGGCAACGACAACAGGTTAGGAAAAGTCCGTATCCTTGTGGAGACGGCATTAGGATACGGATTCGGCTCTAGACGCATTAGCCGTAGATTCTTGATTTAACCGCTCGGTTAATTACCAGAAACCCGTCCCTTATCCGTCCCTCGTTGCGTCTCGACAAACACCAGTCACAGCGGACGAAACAAGTACACCAAAGTAACCGGGCCAAGCACCAGACACCTTGCCCCTAGCGGCTTTTCGCTGGCAGCCAAGCACTTAGCACGTCAGGATTCGTTACAGGAAGGAGTCCAACAATCGCCTTAGCAAACCGCCGCCTTCAGCCTCTCGGCCACCTCTCCGGCGTTTGTGGAATTATAGTTTACCACTGGCGGAGCTTTGAATTGGTGCCCGTCGTTCTGCTACTACATCTGCGCGCGAATTTCTTTTCCCGTCAGGCTGAAGTTGCAGACGTTGCGTTATGCTGAAAGTCCTGATATTGGGTTGGGACGTTCTCTTTCGCATGGTTAGTCCTCAAAGCGAGCTTTCTCAGTCATCATCAAACCGGAAGCTGATCCTGGCCGGCCAGGTTGCCTTTTTTCCAACGGGCATTCTTCAGACAATGCTCGGTCCGATGCTGCCGATCCTGATTGTGCGCTGGACGATGAATGACACCCAGGCGGGCAATCTGTTTCTGGTGCAATTCCTGGCTTCGCTTGTGGGCGTGCAACTGGCGGCAGTGTTGCTGGCGCGGCTGGGATTCCGCCCGGCGTTTCTGTCGGGGCTGCTGTTGATGGCGGGGGGAGTGGCGACGCTTTATGTTGGATCGCCCACTCTGGGGATGGTTTCGGTAGCAGCTTATGGGCTCGGACTGGGATTGATTGTTCCGGCTGACAATCTGCTGATTGCCGAGATCGGGTCGGGTTCAGCTCCGAGTTCGCGAGCGGGTGCAGTGAGCCTGCTGAATTTTTTCTGGGGCGTGGGCGCGGTGTTCTGCTCGCTGATGGTGGGTTGGACAGCGGCGCACAAATTACTGCCATTTTTTCTCGGCTCGGTGGCGGTGTTGCTTGCTTTGTTGGCATTGGCGATGCGCAATCTGCCTTTCCCTGTAGCAGCGAAAACTGTGGAACCTTCAGCGTCATATTCGTGGCGCGAGATGATGAAGAGTCCGGCGATTTGGATTTTCGCAGCCATCTTCTTTTTGTATCCGGGAGCAGAAACGGCGGTGGGGGGATGGATCGGCTCCTATGTTTTGCGGCTGGGAGCGCACGGGGTGGAAATGGCGGCCATGATGCCGGCGTTTTTCTATTCGGCGCTAACGGTTGGGCGAGCATTGGGAACTGCATTTCTACGTTACTTCTCGGAACGGCGGGTTTTGCGGGCGGGCTATGCAGCGGGAGCGGCGGGCATCGGGCTGATGCTGTGGACTTCGGCGCTGCCGGGAGTGATTGGCGGGGCGTTGATTACGGGACTGAGTTTTGCCACGTTGTATCCGATCACCGTGGCCCGGTTTTCGCAGCGGTTCGGCGTGGCGGCTCGCAGTATTGGCGCAGTCATGTTTTCTTTGGCATCGGTGGGACCGGCGGTGATTCCCTGGATGGTGGGAGTGATTTCGCATACCACGGGAAGTTTGCGCGGCGGACTGCTGGTGCCACTGGGGGCTACGGTGATTCTGTTTCTGGTTCATCTTTTCGAATGGTGATGTACTGAGGCGTTCCATTTCTCGTCGGTTGGTTCCATTTTAGATTCATCTGTTATGGGGGGTACCCCCCCTCCCCCGTCGCTATTGGAATCATCGGGTTAGGAGGGTAAGAAACGGCTTGACACACATGTGCCTGTAGTGTAGTATTTGTGCATGGACGCTACCCTCAAGACTCCGAAAACACTGCAAGAAGCCATTGCCTACTTTTCCGATCCGGCTCGCACTTTTGAGTATGCGAAGCGGTATCGCTGGCCGGACGGAACGGTTAAGTGTCCACGCTGCAATGGCGTCAAGCACTCGTTTATCAAGACACGCCGTATCTGGTTCTGCTATGTCTGCAAGAAGCAGTTCACGGTTAAAGTCAAGACGATCATGGAAGATTCCCCGATTAGTCTGGACAAATGGATGGTCGCGTTTTGGATGCTGTCGAACTGCAAGAACGGAATTAGCAGCTACGAACTGGCGAAGGCTATCGGCATTCATCAAGAGTCGGCATGGTTCATGCTTCAACGCATCCGCGAAGTTATGAAAGGCAAGAAAGGCACTCGCAAGCTGGGTGGAGGGCCGGGCACGGAATGCGAGGCCGACGAAACATTTGTTGGTGGCCTGTCGAAGAACATGCACAGGAGCCGAAGGCTTCGTGTCCAACAGCAAGACATGGGCGGTGTATTCGTCGGCAAGACTATTGTTCAGGGAATCCTCGACCGTGATCTGCGCGAAGTCCGGGCGAAGGTTGTACCGAATGTGAAACGCGAGACTTTGCAGAATGAAGTTTTGAACAACGTCCGCTATGGTTCGACGGTCTACACGGATGACGCCGTGGGATATGACAAACTGCATTTTCGTTTCGTCCATGATGTCGTGAACCATGCTGAAACCTACGTCAAGGGTCGCGTCCACACGAACGGACTTGAGAATTTCTGGTCGCTCCTCAAGCGGACTCTGCGCGGTACTTACGTTGCTGTGGAACCGTTTCATTTGGACCGTTATGTTGACGAACAAGTTTTTCGTTTCAACAACCGCAAAGTGAAAGATGCTGACCGCTTCGGGCTTGCCATGTCACAGGTCTGGGGCAAGCGCCTCACCTACGCCGAACTTACTGGCAAGGATACTGACTCGCTCCACACGTCCACGACAGGGACGGGGGAAGCGTCAGAAGTCCCCTTCTAGTCCTTGTCGGCTTTCTTCGGCTTACGCGAAGAAGCGGTCTTAGGTTGCTTCTTCGCCTTTATCTTCGGCTTTGGAGCCTGTAGAATGGCCCGCGCAAACTGTTCAAAGTTTGCGAATGCTTCCGGGCCTTCGATGTATTCCCGTTGCTTCATATATGGATTATGTTACTCGTCAGTTCATAAACCTCACGAAAAATTTCCGCAAGGAAATTCGCAAGCTTCTATCCGATCTTCATAACGCACTCCAAAATCAAACCAGTGCCATACGCGATTACACAGCCGCAACACAGCAAAGACAGAACACACAGCCGCCAATCCAAATCTCTGCCGAACTGCATACGCCAGAAAATATAGAAGGAGACAGAGCCCGACGCGATAATCGCCAGTATGGCCTTCAACAATGGCTTACAGTTGGAACTTGGCTGGCCTTCATCGCTGCTGCCGTCTACGCTGGCATAGCTAGAGAACAATTGCGAACGGCCAAATCGCAGTTTGTAGAGGCACAAAGAGTCTCTAAAGAACAATTCAAGACTGCTCAGGATGCTTCCGCGAAACAATTTCAAATTGACCAGCGACCATATGTATGGAACTCGGCGATTGAGGCTCGCTTTGACGAAAATCAGAGGATTGCCTTCGCGGATATTTACTTGATGGACTTCGGGAAATCCCCTGCGATTAACGAGCGTGGTATGGCGGCTGTTTTTGTAGGGAAACTCTCCCTCGCCAAAGCAGACAATTGGTTCAAGGAAAGAGATAAATCGAGACTCACTGTTAAGGATGCTCCAGCCGCGATTCTTCCACCGGGAATCCCGAGCAATCCGCTTCAGACTCAAGCCGTAGAGAGAACCCACAGTGACGCCATACCCGTAGCGGATTTCAATGCCGCTCTCGCTACCGATGACGGCCTCGTGATCGTGGCTCGGTTTGAATACTTCGATGGTTCCGGGGAAAGCTTCTACCGTAGTGATATGTGCTGGACTAGAAAAGTTCGAGGAATCGACAAGGTTGGAAATCCCATAGGAGGACTCGTGTCCTGCGAGAAACACAATCAAGTAAACTAGACACACTCCCGCCACGCTGCCCTGTCTTAAATAGTGTATCAGGGTAGACACACATGTGCGCCAACCCGTTTGTTGCCCTTACGGCTAAGGTCTTTGAGAAACAATGACTTAGGAGGATTGGCACCACTATCCCCGATACCCTCAGGGGGACAAGCTCAGATCCTTCGCTTCGCTCAGGATTTCGGCAGCGGGCTCACGCCCGCTAAACGCCTCAACTTTCAGTTGTCAAAGAGCGCTGAAAAAGGCTTTGGGGCAGCTCCGATGGCCGCCTCTGAGGAAAAGGCACACTTGTCCTTGCCTTAATCAGGAACATTGTTGCACCTGCCAGGACTGTTTGTCTGTGATGGCGGTCACAGATGGGTGTGATGAAAGATTCAGGTTGTCAGTTGACAGACAAGATGAACTCCAGTGAGCAATAAGATCGACGGTCGGATTTGTTAACAAACTGCGGCCCAGCCTTCTCATCCGCGGGAAGATAACGCCGCTTTCACGCGATTGGGTGTGAATGGCACTTGCCGAATTCGTGCGCCTGTCGCATCAAAAATCGCATTGCCGATCGCTGCGGCAGCGAGTGTGATTGCCGTCTCTCCCGCGCCAGTTGCCTCTGCTGCCGGGCGGTCGATGAGAACGCTCTCAATAACTGGCACCTGGATCCCAAGTGGTAGCGAGTTGTAACTCCGCCAGTCGATCGAAGTCACCTTGCGATTGTCCCAGGTAATTTCTTCCCCAAGGGCTCGGCTCGTTCCCTGCAATACTCCACCCTCGATCTGATTACGCAAGCCATCAGGGTTCGAAACTGGTCCACAATCGAGGGCGACGACAAAGCGCCTGGCTTGCACTCGTCCGTTCGACTGATCGACTTCCACTTCGGCGACAAGCGCAGCGTACCCATTGTCGCCCTCATAAGCGACGCAAGCGATACCGCGTCCGGTGACGGCGCCGGTGCGCGCAGTGCCGCTTTTCGGTGAAGGACGAGCATCCCAATTCGCGGCTTTAGCCGCAGCTTTCACGACGTCAATGACCCGCGTATCCTTCAGGTGCTGTAACCGGTAGGCGACCGGGTCGGCCTTGACGGATGCACTGATCTCGTCCATAAAGCATTCGTGGGCGAAGGTGTTTTGCAAGCGCAATGGCGAGCGCAGCGGTCCGGTAAAGAAAGGAGAATTCACAGCGTGCGTCAGTACTCGTTCACTGCGGATCGAGCCTGTTCCGCCGCACTTGCCGTTGACACATCCCGCCATATACGACGGGACAGCATTGCTGCCGTTGCGCAGATCTCCGGTAGGCTCGGTGGCCACCCGCGGAGTAATCGTTTCAGGATCAAAGCCGGCCAACATGCCTGTGATTACGTTGCCCGGCTTTTCATATCCGGGCCTGCCACCAAGCGACGCCGACCATGTGTGGCAATCCCAAGCTGCGATTGCGCCGCTGGCATCGACTCCAGCCTGTTGCTCGATTACGCAGGCGGCGCCATAGTTCTCGGAGATGAACTCGTCATGGCGCGTGAGTTGCACGCGAACCGGTCTGTGTACGGCCTGCGACAGCAGCGCGGCGTCGTAGGAGACGGTGTCTGCGGCATTTAATCCGTAGCAGCCCGAACCGCGAACAAAGATGACGCGGACGTTATCGAGGGGCAGGCCGGTGAGTACTGACACTCCGTGCCGCGTCGGATAAACCGACTGCGTTGCCGACCAGACAGTAGCTTTGAGCTCCTGCACATCGGCCACGGCGCATGAGGAACCAATGGAACCGTGCGCCTGATAGGGATGTAAATATGTGGCTTTCAATACTCGCGAAGCTGATTTCAGTTTGTTATCCACGTCATTGGAATTAACCAGCATAGAGTCGCGCGATGGCTGCTTCCGCAAGTAGTCGTAGAAGTCTTCTTGCGCCGGCAGCCCAGGACCCGGCTTCCACATGACCTTCAGATCCTTAGCCGCTTGTGCTGCCTGCCACTGCTTTTCGGCGACTACTCCGACGAAGTTGTTTCGTACGACCACCTTAATCAGCCCCGGAACGTGCTGCACGGATTTCTCATCCACTTTCGTAACGGTTGCTCCGATCTCCGGTGGACGCACGACTCGACCGTGAACCATTCCTGGCACGTGCACGTTGTGAACGAATTCGAACGTGCCTGTTGCAAGCGCAACTCTGTCCATTGAAGGAACAGGTTTGCCCAGCACCTTCCATTTGCTCGGCGATCGGCGTTTGGCCGCAGAGCTCACAGCGATATCAAAATGCTTACCTCCAACCAGCTCGTCATAGCTAACATGGCGTCCGCTTTTCGCGCTGACGACTCCATTCTCGATCGTAAGTTGATCGACCGACACACCTAGCCTTTGCGCCGCCATTCCGACTAGAGCCTCGCGCGCAGTTGCCGCCGCCTGCGCCAGATTCTGTGTATTGAAATTGGCCGGCGTGGACTGACTTCCAGAGGTTGTTCCCTGATCGGGCGTGACTGACGTATCGCACTGAATCAGCGTAACCTTGTTAATAGATATGCACAGTTCTTCGGCGACTAACTGTGTTTGCACGGTATACATGCCTTGCCCGAAGTCGCATTTTCCGGTATACGCGGTCACTGTGCCATCGGATGCGACTGCGAGCCATGAGTCCAGCTTTTCGGGATCAATATGAGATTGATGTGTGTCGAAAGGGCCTTGCCCCATGGCGAATGGCTCTATTAAAGCCGCGGTGCTGAAGCAAACGACCAGCGCGCCGGAAGCCTTGACAAAATCGCGACGGGAGATTTTGTTTTTCATGCGCGCTCCTTCTGGTAACGCTGGATGGCGCGCATCATCCGCGTATGCGCAAAACACCGGCACAACACATTCGACATGGCCTCGCGAATTTGCTCATCTGTGGCCTTGGGATGTTCATCGAGTAGCGCCTTTGCCGTAAGCATCACGCCGCTCAGGCAAAAGCCACACTGGGCTGCCCCCTCATCGATAAACGCTTGCTGAATCGCATGCGGTTTTTCTGGAGATCCCAAGCCCTCGAGCGTTGTGACCTCTTGCTGTTTCACTGCGCTGACTGGCATCACGCAGGAGCGCACTGCGTGCCCTCCTATGATTACCGTGCAGGCTCCGCACTGCGCAAGGCCGCAGCCGAACTTAGGTCCACGCAACTGCAGATCGTCGCTGAGTACATACAAGAGCGGAGTTTCCGGATCGACGTTCACGGTGTGAACGTGACCGTTTACCGTCAGAGAAACAGGGGGCATCATCTCACCTCCAAACATCTTTGGATGACACGAGCATACAAGGGTTGCCCTCCGCTAACTTCCGTATCGTTGACCGTATCGTCGTCAATTCGTCCAAAAGAGAACCATGACAAACCCAGTCAAAGTATTCGTGGCTTAACAAATATTTTCCGAGAATACGGTACTGTGGGTGTCGATCTCACTGTTTCTCGTTCGACGTCAGGGTAGAGGTTCAATTAGAGAGCTGAGGTTCGACCGATCGAGACAGGTCCGAGAATCCTGCTCCGAATTCAAGACAGAGGAGACAAATGCGATGCGATTCATGATGTTGATGATCCCAAAGGGGTACGAAAAAGCTCGGCCGGGCGCGATGCCGGACGCCAAGGCCGTTTCCGCCATGATGAAATACAACGAAGCTCTGCAGAAGGCCGGGGTGTTGCTGGCGCTCGATGGCCTGCACCCGCCTTCGATGGGCGCGCGAGTCACGTTCTCCGGCGGCAAGGCCAAGGTGACCGATGGGCCCTTTACCGAGGCGAAGGAAGTGATTGGCGGATACTGGATGATTCAGGTCAAGTCAAAGGAAGAAGCGGTGGAATGGGCGTCACGCTGCCCGGCTTCCGACAACGAAATGATCGAGCTTCGCCAGGTGCAGGATTTTTCGGAATTTCCGGCCGATGTCCGAGAGGCTGCGGCTGGATTTTCTGAGCTGCCAGGGCAATCCGGGCGCAAGGTCTCGTAAAGTGGTGGGCGACAAAATAATTTTATACTTTGTCGATTTCGCCTGTCGATTTCACCGCATCTCGTTCGACGTCTCAATGAAGGCTGGTTCCGGCGGTCTAAATAGTCGGGAATCAAGCACACAACTTAGTAATCAAAACCAGAAATTAAAAGGAGATATGACGATGAAATTCATGATGTTGGTTAGGCACACCGAGAACCAAGGCCCTCCCCCTAAGGAACTGATGGACGCCATTGCAATCATCGCCGAAGAGGCAGTCAAGGACGGCACGATGCTTGGAAACGGCGGCCTTGGCCCAACGGCACAGAGCACACGCGTCCGGGTTTCGAAGGGACAACTGACCGTGACCGACGGTCCTTTCACAGAGGCCAAGGAGGTTATCGGCGGCTATGCGCAGTTTGAGCTGAAGTCGAAAGAGGAAGCGATCAAAGGGGCGGTGCGCTTCATGGAACTCCACAAGAAACACTGGCCGGGATGGGAAGGCGAGACCGAAATTCGCCAGATATTCGGGCCAGAGGACTTCGCTCAATGCGTAGAGGAGCGGGCGGGGACACGAAAGGCCGGATAGCAGTACGATTCGCGAGCGTGGGTCCATCGGCCTCGCTCTGGAATTTCGGCGGCGGGCTCACGCCCGCCAATCTCCTCAACTTGCGCTCTTGGATTGAACCATGATGTGATCGGTAGCAGTGGCTACCGATACTCCTAGTTCTGCCAATAGTTCGATTAACGGTGCGATTGACGCGGTCTGGAGGATCGAGTCGCCGAGGCTGATCGCGGGCCTCGCGCGAATTGTGCGCGATGTCGGCGTCGCTGAGGACCTGGCACAGGATGCTCTCGTCGCGGCGCTCGAGCAGTGGCCGAGGTCGGGCGTCCCGGACAATCCGGGAGCCTGGCTTATGGCGTCGGCCAAGCATCGTGCAATTGATTACTTCCGCCGAAATGCACGACTCGAGCGCAAGCACGAAGAACTCGGGCGCGAACTTGCGACCAGAGAGATGGTCGTGCCGGATTTCAATGCGGCCTTCGATAACGAAGACGATGTCGGTGATGACCTGTTGCGCCTCGTTTTCGTCTCCTGTCATCCGGTTCTCTCGACCGAAGCGCGACTTGCGCTCACGCTCCGCTTGCTCGGAGGTCTGACGACCGCGGAGATTGCGCGCGCGTTTCTCGTTTCGGAACCGACCATCGCTCAGCGCATCGTCCGCGCCAAGCGCACGCTTGCCGAAAAGCGTGTCCCCTTCGAGATCCCGCGCGGCCACGAGCTCGCCGCGCGTCTGTCGTCGGTGCTTGAGGTGATCTATCTCATCTTCAACGAAGGCTATTCGGCAACCGCCGGGGACGATTGGATGCGACCTGCGCTCTGCGAAGACGCGCTTCGTTTAGGGCGCATTCTGGCCGAGCTCGCGCCGCGGGAGCCGGAGGTCCATGGCCTGGTCGCGCTTATGGAAATCCAGGCTTCGCGCGCGGCCGCGCGTGTGGGTTCGTCGGGAGAGCCGATCTTGCTCTTCGATCAAAATCGAGTGCGATGGGATCAGCTTTTAATTCATCGTGGACTCGCTGCGATCGCCCGCGCAGAAGATATCCGGTCGGAAAAACTCAGTGCAGGAAACGACGCTGGCCCACGGGGCCCGTACGCGCTGCAGGCGGAGATTGCCGCGTGTCACGCGCGAGCGCGGACGCCGGATGAAACAGACTGGACACAAATCGTGGCACTCTACGGGGAACTTGCCCGGCTTTCACCATCACCCGTGGTGGAGCTGAACCGTGCGGTTGCAGTTGCCATGGCGTTCGGTCCGGCGGCTGGCCTCGAACTGGTTGATGAGCTCACATCCGAATCTTCGCTCGAAAACTATCACCTCTTGCCAAGCGTACGTGGCGACCTGCTCAAGAAACTCGGCCGTATGGACGAAGCGCGCACAGAGTTCGAGCGCGCGGCCGCACTCACGCGCAATACTCGCGAACGGGAGCTGCTGATTGGGCGGGCGAGAGCGTGCACGGACGGACCAAGGCTCGCTGAGCCGGAGTGAAAGGACTATGCCGAAGCAATCGCTTCGGATTGCCCCAGAGATCCATTTCTTGGCTTACCTCCGTCCTACCGTAACGTTCCCGCGACCCTACAGGCTTTACGGCATCGCACCCGAAGTTCTCGCTGCGTAGGATTGAATCTGCACGGCTTTGTTTTCCTGCGCGCACGCGATGGCGCCATACGAGGTGACTATGCAAATGCAAATTTCAAACATCCGCCGATCATTGAAGTCTTTTCAGTCTTTTGGAATCTTGAGCGGGCTTCTTCTCGCCGTATTTCTGTTCGCGATTGCCGCAACATCTTCCCCTGCTACGGCTCAAGTCGTCCTGTCGGTGGCAATCGCTCCGCCCGCGTTGCCGGTTTACTCGCAACCCATTTGCCCGGGCGAAGGTTATATCTGGACGCCGGGTTACTGGAGCTACAGCGACGATGGCGGTTATTTCTGGGTTCCGGGCACGTGGGTCGAAGCGCCCGAGGTTGGTTTCCTCTGGACGCCGGGCTACTGGGGTTGGGGCAACGGCGCCTATGTCTGGAATGCTGGATACTGGGGTACGCAGGTCGGGTTCTACGGTGGAATCGACTACGGTTTCGGCTACATCGGCAACGGCTACGCCGGCGGTTATTGGAATGGCGGAAACTTTTTCTATAACACCAGCGTGAGTAATGTGAGAGGCGCTGGCTTCCGCAATGTCTATTCCAAGGCAGTCGTCTCGCATGGAAGTCACGTCAGCTTCAACGGCGGTCATGGCGGCATCAACGCGCGTCCCACTGCGGCGCAAGAAACGTTTGCCCACGAGCGTCACACTCCGGCTTCGGCCGCGCAGCAGCAGCATGAGACGGCGGCTCGTGCCGACCACAATCAGTTCGCCTCCGTGAACCACGGACATCCGACGGTGGCAGCAACTGCTAAGCCCGGCGAGTTCAAAGGCGCGGTCGCGGCGAAGGCGGCTTCCGGTCGCGTGGCCGCAAAGAGGACTGAGACCAAAACTGCGGACAAGGCGCGCACCGAGAGAGCTGCGAGCACATCCCGTGCGGAGAGCAAACCTCGAACCGAAGCTAAGCCCGAAGCAAAGCCGGTTGCGCACGAATCTAAGCCTGCCGCTAAGCCGCGAACGGAGAGGGCTGAAAGCACTCCGCGTTCCGAGAGTAAGCCTCGAACCGAAGCCAAGCCTGAGGCGAAACCGGTTGCGCACGAGTCTAAGCCTGCCGCTAAGCCGCGAACCGAGAAGGCTGAAAGCACTACTCGTTCTGAGAGTAAGCCTCGGACCGAAGCTAAAGCCGAAGCAAAACCGGTCATTCACGAGCCCAAGCCGACGGCTGCGCGTGAGTCCAAACCACCGGCGCAGCCGCGCGCAGAGCATGAGTCGAAACCGCCAGCGGAACACGCCGCCAAGCCACCTGCGGAACATGAGGCCGCTCCGCGCGAGGAGAAAAAGCCTCCAAAGAGCTAAATGCTGAGCAGCTCATTGATCAATTGCTATTCCCAAAACACCGGATCAGAGGTGCGACGCTTTCGCGCGCTTGCGCTCGGCTAGTCGAAGCGGGGCTGTGGACGCCAGTTCCACACGGTTTCTTCCTTTGTTCTTGGCGCGATAGAGAGCTTGATCGGCTGCCTGGATCACTTGCTCGGGCTGGCGGTAGCGTGTGCTCGGCTCGGCGACGCCGATACTGACCGTCACCGATAGATGATCGGACAAACGATCGGGCGACTGATTGGGAATCGCGGCAGTAGTTTTCTTTTTTGTCGACTTTCTACGATCCGATTTATCGGTCCGGAGATCGGTCTGGCGATCGTTACTTCTTTCGGCACTGCTCTCGGCTCTTCTGTCAGAACCACGCACATGAAATGAGGCTTTCTCGATGATCTGGCGAAGGGAGTCCAGATGCTCGAATGCTTCTTTGGCGGACGCGTTGCGAAAGACGATGGCGAATTCTTCGCCTCCACAACGGAAAGCCTGACCATCGCCACCGACTTCGAATAGTCGCTTGGCAACCATGCAGAGCACCTGGTCGCCTATGTCGTGTCCGTAGGTGTCGTTGAACTTTTTAAAGTGGTCGATGTCGACAATAGCAATGGCATATTGCTGATCGAGAGAAAGCAGAGACTCGTTGAAGGCGCGGCGTCCGCGAATGCCAGTGAGTTCGTCGTGGTAGGCGAGCACGTAGGAAGTCTCGATTAGCGATGCAGCCAGAATGAGGGCAGCGGTAGCGACATAGGCATCCGACATTTTGCCCACGGGCGCGAATTGAAGCCACATAAAAATGGCGACCACGGACCAGACAAAGCCGGGCTCGATGGGCTTGTGCGTCTGGAAAAACCGGCGAACGAAGACCGCTATGGCGGCAACAAAACTCAGGAGAATCCAGAGCGGAATCGCGGAATCGCCGGGATGATGCGAAATAGCGGGGCTGTTTTCTGGCCTACATAGCACTGCGAAGACAACCGATTCGAGGAAGAGCAATCCGAAGCGGGGCGCGATTCCGGCAATGATCAGGCCGCGTTCGCGCATTTGGGCGAACACAATGAAGTTCAGCGGAATCAATAGCGCAGCGAGCGCGATCGCAGTGCGCCCGGGGCCGGTAAACACCTGGCTGGCGTGAAACTGTCGAGCGGAAAAGAAATCGACGGCACGATGCGCAAGCAGCAGAGTAAGCAAAGAAAATAGAACGCGGCTGGAATTGAAACGCCAAGCAAGAAGCAATCCGGCGGCGAACGAGCCAACATAGTAGAAGGCCAGCGAGGGTGCAACCTGAAGGAAGAGAGAGCTGTTGACGAGCGCCGCTGCCAGCGCCAATAACAAGCCGCCGGGAACGAGCCACGCTTTCCAGGTTCTCGCGTTCACATCCTCAGAATACGGCAGTCATGGCCGCGAGGCGATTATGTTTCGGGCACAGGTCTGGCGCTACTGCGCCGGCGCGAGGAGTGGTAGTCTTCCCTGTTCGTCTTCCGCGTCCATGGTTCGCACGCCACATTCCGCACCTCACTCTGCACTCCGGCCTGAATTAACGTCAGTGTTAAAGGCCGCGGACAAGAGTGTCCGCGCCACACGGGCATTTAAGCGCATCGCAATCGATACAGGAGGTACGTTCACGGATTGCGTGTGGATGGAGGACGGAGCGCTCAAAACTCTGAAGGTGTTTTCGACACCAGATGATCCATCGCGTGCGATTGCCGAGGCTCTGCGAAAGATTGGCGAAGCTACAAAGAGGACGAACCATGAAGTCAAACTCACGGGAGTCTCGCTCACACTGCTGCATGGCACCACTGTCGGTACTAACGCTCTGCTGCAACGAAAAGGCGCTCGCGTCGGGCTGATTACAACATCGGGATTTGAAGACGTGATTGAGATTGGACGGCAGGCGCGTCCTCGGTTATATGACTTTTTCTTTGATCGGATCGCGCCGCTTGTTGGCCGAGAAATGCGATTTGGCGTTAAGGAGAGGACGGACTCCGAGGGCCGGGTTTTGGAGCGACCGTCCGCCGCCGAGTTGACGCG
>JBATZM010000078.1:0-2676 GCA_049674665.1 Terriglobales bacterium | reverse complement strand
GTGAAAATCCCTCCAGTACATGCCCGCCAGATACCTACCTTCGTTACTGCCCCTTGCCTAGACTTAACCCACGCCTGCAAAGCAGGAACGGCTTCCCCGAGTCATCGATCTTTCAGACGATTCTCAGCCCTTCCAGCGGTACGCATCTTCTTGGGCCAGTCCTATATGCGCCAACACACGGTTGGCGAATTCGTGTGCCATGGCATCGGCGCTCGACGGATGGTTATAAAACGTTGGGATCAGCGGGAAGATCGTCGCGCCCGCGTCCGCTGCTAGCGACATATTGCGGATGTGGATTTTGTTGAGGGGCGTCTCGCGGACGCACAGTACGAGCGGTCGACGCTCCTTAAGACTGACATCGGCGGCGCGTTCGATCAGGTGCGATGCGGTGCCGTTGGCGATGCGGCCGAGGGTGCCGACGCTGCACGGGATCACAACCATGGCATCCGAAGGATACGACCCGCTGGCCACGTTCGCCCCGATATCGGAGTTGGACTGCTGCTGAATCTTTGTCGATGGCACGCCGATGATTTGACGTAGGAGATCAGAACGGCCTTCGATTGCGAGTTCTTCGGCCATGACGCGCAAGGCGCTGTCGGAAGCGATGAAATTTACTGTCTTCACCCGAGAATCGCGTTCCACGGTAAGTAGAAAGTGCTTGAGAAACAATGATCCGCTGGCGCCGGTGGTGGCAATCGTCAGGTTTTCAGGTGTCAGCGGCAAAGTTGGGCGCTCCATGAGGCATCCAATGCGCGGCCTCGAAAGCTGAGGATAGGGACGCGGGAAAGGCAAGTCAAGGCGAGGGAGAGTTTTGCCGTAGAGACGCGGTTTGCCGGGTCTCAGTGCAGAAATATTCGATGGCAACCGCCGACATCCTACGATCACGACGCAGTGCCGCTCAACTCCACGCCATCGCCAGCGTCGAGCGTGAGATTCGTGCCATTGATCCTGCCGCCGGACGCAAATATCTCCGCGACTTTCGCGAGGCCTACAGCTCCTACGAAAAGGTTCTCGCCTCGAGTGATGTCCGCCACGAGATCGCTAACGCCGGAACCGTTTTGGTCGGCGATTACCACGCCCTGCCCAACTCGCAGCGCTATCTAGCCTCGCTCCTGCGCGGCTCCGAGCTCCGCCAGCGACCTGTGGTGTTGGGCGTCGAAACCATTTTCTCCCGTGACCAGCACATTCTCGGCGAATGGTTTCGCGGCGAGATAGAAGAGGCTGAGCTGCGCCAGCGCATCCGCTTCGAACTCGACTGGGGATACGACTGGACTCCATTTTACGAACTATTGTCTGCCGCCCGCGACCACGGCGCCGCTATCTACGGGCTCGATTGCATGCCGCGCGAAGATCTGCGCAAAATCGGAGCCCGTGATCGCCACGCCGCAGACAAAATTGCCGAACTCCGCCGCCAGCATCCGGACGCGCTCATCCTCGTGTTGTTCGGCGAGTCGCACCTCGCGCCCCAGCATCTTCCGGGCTTGCTACGGCAGCGGCTGCCCGGAGAAAACATGCTCACTGTTCTACAGAACGTCGACGCCCTCTATTGGCGTGCCGCAGGAGAAGCCAGCGACCACGTGGAGGCCGTCCAAGTCCGTAAAGATGTCCGCGAAAACATCTTCTGCGTCTTCAACGCCACACCGCTGGAAAAATACGAGAACTATCGTCTCTGCCTCGATCGCTGGGGACGCAGCGACAATGACCACAGTGCTCCCGACTTCGGCCCCACGCTCTACAACCTGATCGACGGCATGGTGCGTTTTCTCGGTATCAACCAGTATTCCCCGCACAACACGACGCAGCCGAGGCTGCTGGTTGACCTGATGCCCGAAGTTTATTCGCGCAGCTCAGACGCGCTGCTGCGGCGCCTGTTGTCTCGCAAAGGATTCACTGCCGAACGACGCCGGTCATTGCTTCGCCAAGTCCGCGAGCGGGGCAGTGTCTACCTCACTCCCATCAATGCCGTGTATGTGCGCCAGTTTCGCATGATTTCCTGCGCCGAGGACGCTACTCGATTTCTGCATCAAGCCTGTCGTGGACTGCCGAACCTTTGCATCGGTAAAGCTTCAGCACAGCACACCACAGCGCATGTCGCGCCAGTTGCCCAGCCACTCGACAAAGACGATACGTTTTACAGGGAAGTTCTCGAACACGCGCTCGCCTTTTTCGGGTCGCGCATCTTGCACCCCACGCGCCCCGCTCTCCGCGATACCGATTTAGCGGAGTTGTTCGACGTGACGCGCGAAGATCTCGAACACCAGACTTCGCTTCCATTCACCGATGCGGTCGAAGCTCTCGACTTTCTGATCCAGCACCGCGAACACGATTTTTGCGCCGTGCAAGCTCCGGCCTTCGCCGGTCGCAAATATGAATATGTCGCCAAACAACTGGGATACCTCACCGGCAACGACCTCTACGACGCCTATCTCGAGGGCCGCCTGACGACTGCTGCTCTGCGCAAGCTCTTTCTTACCCACATAGAAACGCCCGGCATAGCTTGCGAAGCGTATGTGCAGCTAAGAAAGCGTCTACGCTCCGGGCAGCGGGCATAAATTTTAGCTTTTCTGGGCGCACTCTGCGTCTTGGCGGTTCAGTTTTTGATTTTGCGGCTGCTGCGGTATCCTCACCTGTCCAATGCCTGACGACCTTCCACTCCAGTCCCAGATGCCCGATGCG
>JBATZM010000077.1:0-23016 GCA_049674665.1 Terriglobales bacterium | reverse complement strand
ACCTCCGACAGGTCTTCGCCATCGCCTGTGCAATGAGAATACAATGACTCGGTCACATGCTCATAAGTTGATGTAAAAACACCGTGGCGGCGTAGCTCAGGTGGCTAGAGCGACGGTCTCATAATCCGTAGGTCGTAGGTTCGAGTCCTACCGCCGCCACCAAAATCTTCAACAGCTTGCAAGCTTCGAAAAGCAAAAACAAGACAGAGCCTAAAGAGGCTATTAAGTCACAGGTTCTTAACCGCATCGTTCTAACCGCAAACATTTGGATAAGTTATTCATTCACCGGACGGTCAGCGTAAAACACGCCGAAGGCATACAGGGTTCACCGGATTGGCCAAGAATTGTGCCACTGCTTACGATCCAATGAGACGGCTCCTCATGAAACGAATTGCGCGCACACAAGTCGCAAGAGCTGCGGAACCACGTGGATTCATGGTGCGGAAGATTCTTCTACTCTTATTGATCGCGCTCTCGCCCTGCCTTGCGCAGCGTTCCGCGGGTGATCTTTACACCCAAAACGCAGCCCAGTTTTTGAACCAGACCGTCGTGTGGTATCGCCGCGTCACCATGGAACGTGAAATTGCGTCCACTCCCCACGATGCGGTATTTGTAAATGACAACGCACGGGTTGGCGACCAGATCGTGCGCCTCGCCTTCGATTTTGCGCGCAGCGAAGCACAGGTCGCGGAAACGCAAGCGAACAGTGGCCAGCAACTATCATCAACACCGTCGCGGTATCAGGCTCTCACCGAGATGTCCCGCAAATTGGACGCACAAATCCAGCAGTCGCAGCGAGAGATCGAGTCTCTGCAAAGACAACTGGATAGCGCCACCGGCCGCAAGCGTCAGGATATCCAGTCGGCTCTCTCGGAAACGCAAAGTGAACTCCAGCTCTTCGAAGCCCGACGCAACATTCTGCATACCATGGTTGAATTCGTCGGTTCGACGACTGAAGGCACGGAGTCAACCGGACTGACGGCTCAGATCGAAGCTCTCAGCCATTCTGTTCCCGCTGCTCTGACTAGTCCGTCCGATGCCACCAGCCGCACCGAAGAAAGCAATTCCGCAGCCGCGATTTCCCCCAGCAAATCCGAGCCGGCGGGCCTATGGGGATTGATTGCAGGTATCGTATCCGGCTCGCGGAAAATCCAGGATCTGGATCAGGATATTCAGGCGACCAACTCACTAACCCAGGACTGCAAACAGCTTCAAACTCCCCTGGTCGACCAACTCCGGCAAATGGCGAAACAGGGCGACGCCATTGCAACTCAACCCGATGCTGATAACCGCGTCATACTCGCCCAAAACAAAGGCGAACTGGATCATCTCACCAGCCAGTTCAAACTCATTTCCGCATCTTTCGTTCCGTTAAGCAAACAGGCCATTCTGCTCGACCTCTATTCCCGTAATTTGGTGAGTTGGCGAAATGCCGTCAAGAATCAGTATGTCGCTGACTTAAAAAATCTCGTGTTCCGATTACTCAGCCTTGGCCTGGTTCTAGCGATAGTGTGGGGAGTGGCCGAAGTTTGGCGCCGCGCGATCTACCGTTATGTTCACGAAACGCGCCGCCGTTATCAGATGTTACTGTTGCGCCGCATCGCGTTGTGGCTCGCCATTGGGCTGATCATCGCCTTCTCTTTCGCCAGTGAACTGGGATCGCTCGCAACCTTCGCCGGTTTGCTGACAGCAGGCGTTGCGGTTGCGCTGCAAAATGTCATCCTTTCGGTTGCCGCCTACTTCTTCCTCATTGGCAAATTTGGCGTGCGCGTCGGCGACCGAGTGCAGATCGCGGGCATATCGGGCGAAGTGGTTGAAATTGGACTGGTCCGGATGTACTTGATGGAGTTAGGTGGCAACGGTCGAGACGTTCAGCCCACGGGACGCGTAGTAGCTTTCTCGAATTCGTTTGTGTTTCAGCCGATGGCCGGAATGTTCAAACAGATTCCGGGTACCAATTTCGTCTGGCACGAAATTACACTCACTCTGGCACCTGACAGCGACTACCGCTCGGTCGAAGACCGGATGATCAAAGCGGTAGACGCCGCGTTTGCCCCGTACCATGACACTCTTGAGCAGCAGAGGTCTCTGATGGAAAGAAATCTCGGTTCGGTGAGTGTCGGCCCATTGCGACCGCATACCGGCTTAAAACTCACCCCATTAGGACTCGAGGTTCGAGTCAGTTTCCCGGTGCAACTCCACGAAGCAACAGAGATAGACGACCGCGTTACTCGAGAGATATTGAAGGAACTCGACCGCGAACCCAAACTAACGATAGTAGGATCGGACATTCCTACCATTCGGCAGATAGCCGTTGTTCCTCAGTCGAAAGCCAGTTGACTGGCAACTCCATCGCATCACGGCCGATCGGCATCTTCTCAATTCATCGAGTAAGAAAAATCGAGCGATCACTCCAGTTCATGAGGGGATCGTCCCCAAAACGTCGCTATTAAAGTGAGCCAAATTTAGAAAAATACCTCGATTCAAAAAGACTCATCGGGAGAACCGCCATGAAATCCACAAACAACTTCGCTCGTATCGCCTCCACCGTGCTGTGCCTTCTAGCTTATGCAGCGGCCAGCTTCGCCGCCACCAAGCCTCTGAGCTACCCACTCGGGCTCGCTGTAGATGCAAAGGGCAATCTCTACGTCGCCAATTCAGGCGGAAACGACATCTTGGTTTACAACCCCGCCTACAATCAGGTTCCTTCTAAGACGATTAAACAAAACATCAGCAACCCAACCGGTGTCGCCTTTGACCCATACGGCAAT
The DNA here is from genome assembly GCA_049674665.1 of Terriglobales bacterium. GTDB lineage: Bacteria > Acidobacteriota > Terriglobia > Terriglobales > Acidobacteriaceae > Acidiflorens. The sequence goes on along the minus strand of JBATZM010000077.1, from coordinate 20,245 downwards.
CTGTGGGTCGCCAACTACGGCGGCGGCAGTGGTAGCGTCACCGAATACACCAACGGCCTGCAGAACGCTGACAACACGATTACTAACGGCATTCAGGGTCCCGAAGCCATTGCTGTCGACGGTCTGGGAAACGTCTGGGTCGAAAATGGCTTCGCGAACGTGACGGTGTACTCCCCGGACTTCCCCTCTGCTCCCCCAACCACCCTGCTACGGACGATTACCCCGTTTGCCCCGGAATATCTTGTTTATGGCATCTCGCTATTGGGGCAGACGGTTGCATTTGGAGGCAGTCAAGTAAACATCGGGAATACGACTTCCGAATTGGCCAACGTCAACGTTACACAAGAAGTCTTCCCCATCGCCGCCTTCGCATTGGCCACTGATAACAGCGGCAAAACATATGCAGGCGGCTTCGATAACACAGTTGATGTCCTTACCAACGACGCAGGTGTGCAGCCGTTCCTCCAGTTGTCTTTCACCGCCAATGGGATCGCGATTGATAACACGCGCGACCGTCTTTACATCTCCAACGCCAGCGGGAGTGCGATTTCGGTTTACAGCACGGCCGGTGTGCTCTTGCATACGATTCAATAGCCGTCACCAATGCCAACGGCGGCATCTGACGAGCGTTCACTCCGCAACCGCTGCGGTCTCCCCCGGCTCGTCGGGCTGAGTCCACATCCGGATCATGGTCGGCGCCGCCAGCACTAGAGCCACCAGCCAAGTCACCACCACTGCGGTCACCGCCAGTGCACTCCGTGTCGCCTCAAACGGCCCCAACAGGCACACCGCCCAATACCCCGTTACAAACACTATCAGTGCGGGTCCCAGCAACCGGTATGCGGCCCCCTGCGCCCGCAGCCGCCGCTCGGCCTCGTGCTCATCTACCTTCACCCGGCCGAAGAGTCCATCCCGCACCGCCCGCTGAAAGATTTCCCCGCGCTGCTTCTCCTTTAGAGCATCGAACTCCGCGCCATACTCTATTACCGCCCGGTCCTCCAGCGACACCTGTGCGAACCCGATCCGGAGCGACCGAACCCATAGCCCCAGCAACACTGTCAGCCACGCTGTGCTCATCAGTCCAGCCCAGGGATCGAGACGCACCATCCGCAGGCACACCGCAATCTCAAACGCAAGCACCGGCATCCACAACAACGCAAACAACAGCCGCCGCGTCTGCCGCTTTCCAGTCCGTGAGATCTTGCGGACCTTCGTCCACTCCTCCGGTCCCAGCGTCCCAGCCTTCACCGGCACAAACCAGAACCCGATCTTCTTCCAGAACCAACTCCGCTCTTTGTTTACGTTGTTTACGTTTACCGCCATCTCAGGCCTCCCTCTTGTGTAGCTTGTACACCTGCTCGCTCAATGTTCGAAACGGCCGAGGCGAAAAGACGGCCTCCAACGGCAATCCAAAGTGTTCGGCGATCTTGAAGGCCAACTCCAGCGACGGCGTATAGTCCCCTCGCTCTAGAAACCCGATCGTCTGTGGATTCACACCCACAGATAATGCCAGCGTCGCCCGAGATAACTTTTTTTCCGCCCGAAGCACGGCGATGCGATTATGAAGCGACATAATGCTTTTATACACTATTTAATTGTGTATACGCAACATAAATTTGGGTCGGCGAGCAGCACGTCATTGTTGACCCAGATATTTCCCAGCCCGTCGATCGCGATTCCTTGCGGAGCGAGAACGCCGTTGGTGATGGTGGAGCTCGTGATCTGTGCGCCACCGGTGTATTCGGTGACGGTGAAGTTGCCATTGTTAGTGACCCACAGATTGCCCTGAGAGTCAAAGGACAATAGAACCCGGAATCCTCGTCTTTGGCATGGCGATCGGAGCGGGGACATTTTCATACGGGAGCAACGCTCAAGTAACTTCGTGTCCGCGGATACAGTCCTGCAAAGTGGCACCCCCTACGACGGCGTACAGACCCTGACCAACACCGGCTCCGCCTTGGCCTCCGACGCCAGAGGCGATGTCTACATGGGCAATTTCGATGGCTCCGTGCAAATCTTTGTGCCTCTGTCAGGGGGACAGGCAATCGTCATACCCTACCTGCAATTGTCTTTCGTGCCCTCCGGCATTGCACTGGACAATGCACGAGAGCGGGTTTACATCTCCAACACCTACGGGAACTCGATTTCCGTTTACAACACGGCCGGGGCGCTCTTGAAGACCATTGATTGAATAGTTGAGTAGCAGCCTGTTTTCTGCGGGCGGCGGACGGGGGTGTTCTCCGCCTCCCAACACTCCAAGTTCTCCTTACTCATTTCTCGGCGCCGAGAAATCTTGTCAAGCCCTTGTTTCGACGGTTTCTTAGTGTCGCCACGCTCGCCGAAACGCAGGCCGAGGGTCTTTTTGAAGATCGGCTTGGCTTGCTTTCAGAAGCGGTTCCCCTTCGTCCGAATGACCAAGCGCAACCAGGCAAGTGCCCAAGGCGCTCTGCGCCTCCGCGATTTGCCAGGCAAGCAAGGGAAATGGAGCGGATCGCGCGGACGCGAAGGCCTCGCGCAAAAGGGGCTCCGCTTCCCCAGCCTTTCCTTCCGCAGTAAGTACTTCGCCCAACCGCACCTCCGTGGCGATGACATTAGGATGTCCAGTTGAAAATTCTTTCTTCCGAATCGCCAGCGCTTGCCGGAGCAGCGGTTCGGCACTCGCTGCATCGCCCTGAAAGGCGCGGTCTTCGGCGAGATCGATCAGCGCGGAAGCGGCCTGGGGATTTTCCTCCCCACCCAGCTTGTGATCCATGTCGAGGGCTTGACCTGCATAACGCTCAGCACCGGCGTAGTCGCCCCGGTCGAATTGCAATAATCCCAAGTTCTGGATCACCTTGGCCACAGCCCAGCCCTCAGGCCCATTAGCCTGCTTGATCGTCTCCAGCGCCTGCTTGAATGTTGTCTCGGCCTGAACGTAATCACCCTTTTCTTGCAACACGCGGGCCCAGTTATTGAGGGCCGTTCCGAACCTGATGTTTTTTTCTCCCAGAGAGGTGCGTACGAGTTCCAGGTTTTCCCGCAGTACGGGCTCCGCGGCCGCCCAGTTTCCTTCTTCCAGCAACAAGAATCCGAGGTTGTTCAGTGAATATGCCAGATCGGGATGATTGTTGCCCTGCGTCTTGCGGCGAAGCTCGAGGGATTGGCGTTCGGCTGTTTCCGCTCCCGTAAGGTCGCCCGCATCGATCAGCGCACCCGCCAGATTGTGGAGACTGGTGGCAAAGCTTGGACTATCCGCGCCGTTAACCCGGCGCTGATACTCGACCGTCTCTCGCAGAAGTTGCAAGGCTTCTGGATACTCGCCTTTGCGCTCAAGCAGAAGCGCCAGGTAGTTTCTTGAGGTATCGGTGTCCAGTTCGCGGTCGAGAGCGAGCGCGCGCCGTAGCACCGGCTCTGCTTCCTTGTCCCGGTTTTCGAGATAAAGGCATTCTCCAAGGGCAGCAAGACTTTCCATTACCGCAGGGCTGTGGTCACCCAACGTCTTCTCGCGAATGGCAAGTGACTGTCGAAAGAGAGGTTCGGCTCTTGCATACTGACTCTGAAGCCGTATAGAATCCCCCAGCATAAATAAAGTATCGGCTGTGTCTGCATTCTGGTCGCCCAGCGACTTCCTACGCAACCTATAGGCACGTTCCAACAATGGCTCAGCTTGGTCGTACAAACCCAGTGAGAGATAAGCGCGTCCAATGTTATCCAGCATAGTGCCCTGCAGCCCCGGATCGCCGGCCAGTTCCCGGTCTACCCGTTTCGCACCCTGGTCGAGTAACTCGCGTGCCGTAATCTGGCGTCCGCGAGCCTCCTCCGGCGTAGCTGCTTGAAAAATACCTTCCAGAAATTGGGACTCCCGCTGAGCGGCCAGCCGTTCTCGCGTGGCGCGCTTGGCCAGCAGGCCCATGCCAATGCTGAAACCAATTAGCGCCAGAGCCACGATGGCTGCCGCCGATGCCGCCGCTTTATGTCGGCGAACAAACTTGGCGGACCGGTACTTCCAGGTAGCGGTGCGCGCATGCACTGGATACCCAGTGAGATAGGCTTGCACGTCGCTGGCGAGTGCAGCGACTGAGACATATCGGCGAGCCGGTTCCTTGCGCATCGCCATCAGCACAATGTTGTCCAGATCACCACTCAGCGTTCGGGCCGCGTCAGGAGCGGCCAGTTCCGGATTCGCGGCGCTCACGACGCTCGGCGGTTCCGGATCTTGCTCGCAGATGATCCTCGCCATCTCGAAAGGACTCGTCGTGTCCAGCCGAAAAGGGCGCCTGCCGGCGAGTAACTCGTAGAGCAGAACTCCGAGCGCGTAAACGTCAGTGGAGGTGGTCACCTGATCGCCGCGCACCTGCTCCGGGCTGGCATACTCCGGTGTCATCATGCGCTCGGAGGTCAGCGTCGGCGCGACGTCCCCAGACTCGGGGTCGAGTAGCTTGGCGATACCGAAATCCAAGAGCTTCGGGACGCCTTCTGCCGTCACCAGAATATTTGCCGGCTTGATGTCGCGATGGACCACCAGATTCTTGTGGGCATACTCCACCGCCGCGCATACCGTGCAGAACAACTGCAATCGTTGTTCGGTTGCGAGCTTATTTATCCTGCAGTAATCATCGAGCCGAACGCCATTCACGTACTCCATCACCAAATAGGGCAGGCCCTCGTCGGTGATGCCGCCATCCAAAAGGCGCGCAATGTTGGGATGATCCAGGTTCGCGAGAATCTGCCGCTCGCTGCGAAAGCGCAGCAACATTGCCCGGCTTTGTCCAAGGCCGCCCTGCACAGTCTTGATGGCCACTTCTTTTTGATAAAGGTCATCGGCGCGGGATGCCAGATAGACCTTGCCCATTCCACCTTCACCGATCACCCGTAACAACTGGTAAGCGCCAATCCGTTTCCCGGAGAGGCCTTCCTCTGCGGTGATCTGTTTCGCCGCCTGCAGGACAGGTTGCTGGAGGAATCCCATGGTCTGTCCCGACGAATGGAGTAGCGAGTCCACTTCCTTGCGCAATTCGGCATCACCGCCGCAGGCTTCGTCGAGAAACGCAGTGCGGCCTTCTTCCAATTCGAGAGCCGCATAGAAAAGGTATTCGATGCGCAGCCAACGATTGGATCGAGGTGAAGATGCCATACGACGGACTTTCCTAGGCGGAGGCTGAGTCTTGCGTGAGTTCGCGGTGCAGCCAGGCTTTGGCCATTTTCAACTCCCGGTGAACTGTGGCTGGAGAGATTTTAAGCGCGGCAGCGGCCTCGTCATAAGTAAGCCCGCCGAAGCAAAGCAGTTCAATGATCTCGCTCTTGCGCTGATCGAGCGCGGCCAGGCGTTGGAGAGCCGCGTCCAGTTCCACAATTCCACCTGTCGTTTGGGGCCCGACCAGGATGGCTTCGTCCAGCGAAATCGTCTCCGCGCCACCACCGCGTTTCTGCCGTTTATTTGCCTTCGCATGGTCGACGAGGATACGACGCAAGAGGCGGGCAGAGACCGCAAAGAAGTGGACTCGATCCTGCCAGGCTACATCCGCATCCACCAGGCGAATGTAGGCTTCATGAACCAATGCAGTGGCTCGCAGGGTATGATCGGGACGTTCCGACCGCAAGCAGATTGACGCCAGCTTGCGAAGCTGCTGGTAGACTACCGGCATCAATTCGTCAAGCGCCTCCTTGTTCCCGTTGCCCCATTCTTTCAGAAGACGCGTGACCAACTGCCGCTCTGGAGGGATTTCTGTCATTTACTTCTCCCGTCCCAACTCGTTTTCCCGTCGGCTCTTTCGTCAGATCTTTAGGAAACCCAGTGGGAAAACTTGCTGCAGCCACAAATAGCATCGAGGTCAGGAATGTAGTTCAACATTCCAAGGATGCCAGCGAGCGAGTACCGGCCCGCCAGACGAACGATTTTAGGCTGTGAATTATAACCCAGTTTCTTGGCACCTACCGCCCTGATTCTGATACAGCATGAACAGTATCTTGGCTAGTAACATTCCTTTGGACAGATGAGGACCGATGAGGAATTCATCGAGAGGGTGAGGAAATCTTTGTAAGCGGCAAGCGCCTGGACGCGGGCGGTGTCGATATTCGCGCCCTGCGAGGTTCTAGATACAAGGCAATCACCCGAGAGCCACTTCCAGATGCACCAACGCTCCCATCGAGGAGTTCCCGACGATCCTCTCCCAATACTTTATCGAGCGCAATCTAGAATTCGTACCGCAGCGCAAATTCCATAATGCGCGGATTGTTGAGCAACCCGGAATAGTTGCCGAAACTCCCGCCGCTGCCCAAGCCGAGTGAGTTCGACAACAAACTCGACTGCACGTCGAAGCTCGCAGAGTTCGTAACATTGAAGACTTCCCAGCGAAGTTGCAGACTTTGTTTCTCAGTCCAAGGCATCATCCAGCGCTTGCTGAGACCCAGGTCGATGCCGAAGTAGCCCGCGCCGCGAATGTTGTTGCGCTCGCCCGATTCTCCAGCATAGGCCGGTGCAAACGAACTGATAGCGGCTGGACCGTTGGCAAAAATATTCGGTACCCCGTTAATTAGGTAGGCCCCGGTCTTTACGGGAGCGATCTTGTCTGCGTTGCCTTCCATTTCAAAGTTGGTGGGGAAACTGGAGAAACCATTATCCACCGTGACCGGGAAACCGCTGGTGACGCGGAAAACGCCGGAGAGTTGCCAGCCACCGATAGCTGCATCAAGCGCACGGCCAGATCCATGAGCGAACCTCTGACCGCGCCCAATCGGCAACTCCCAGATCCAGTTGGCGTTCAACTGATGAGTTGCATCAAATGAGGAAACACCTTTCTGCGCGTTTGGATTCCAGGCATTGATGATGTTGTTGTTGAGCCCAAGGAGGCTACCATTGCTGGCGGGTCCGACGCGCTCGGCGTCGGAAGAAATGTCGAGTGATTTAGAGAAAGTATAGTTCAGGTCAAATTGCAAGCCATGCGACAAACGATGGCGCAGGGTAGCCTGCAGCGCGTTGTAGTTCGACCACGCCATGGAACGCCACGCATACAAAGAACTGAATTGCGGAGCGTAATACGAATATTGGCCGCCTGAACTGAAATAAACCTGATTCGAATTGGGATCCGGGACGCCGTTGTAATCCAAGTTATAGAGAGCGAGAGAGTCATTGGTTCCGGTAGCGCAGAATGTATCGAAGGCGAAGACCACTGGACTGGTTGTATAAGCCGTGTTGCCACCCGTGCAGCCGGTCAGAGGATACTGGTAGCCCGTAGCCAGAGGCTGAATCTGATTTTGCCAAAACTGCTGAACATTGGTGGGAACTTGGTTTGGGTTAAAAGAATTCGTGGGGTTGGTCACGCCAGCGTTGAGCTCTGGCCGGAACACCTTGGCCAATGCTTTTTCAGCAGTAAAGTAGTCAATCCCCGATTGCTTGTCATGAATATCGAGAGGCATGGCAAGATCGTCCTGCGCAAGCAGACGGTGCGAGTACCGGCCGACATAAGCAACATCCAAGGAGAAGCCGGATGGAAGCTCGCGGCTGACCGCAAAATCGACCGTATACGAGTAAGGAGTCTTTAGGCTCTGGTCGATGCCCCACTGAATTGCCCCAGAGCCCACAGGATAAGGCTGCCCTAAGCCACTGCCGTTTGTGGGCGCCGGGGGCAGAATAGGATTGCCCTGATAATCGGCGGCGGGAATCACGTTCATGCTGGTGAGCCGCGGCGCGATTTGGGAGGTCTCAAAATCGGAAGGATTATTCAGCGTACTGGCTAGTCCGAAAGAGCCATTCTGATCGAAAGTGTTGACCAGACTTTCGCCGACGCGATCATAGACAATGCCGAATCCCCCGCGGATGCTGCTCTTGCTTGGCCCACCGAAAACTTTGCCAAGCCAACCGTCCGAATAGTCCGGGGACCACGCAAAGGCAATACGCGGGCCGAAATTGTGAGTGTCCCAGTTGTAATAACCTGGTTTACCGTTCGCCGGGCCGGCCCAATTGTAGGTGATCAAAGGCGCCGCGTTCGAAGGAATGCCCTGTTCCATACCAGTGCCACGTTCGTTAAACCACGTGCCCAGACTGAAGGTAGTACCAACTTGCAGTCCATTCGTCTCCCACGGGGGAGAGAATAACGAGTAACGAAGGCCGAGGGTTACGGTGAGATTCGGTTTTACCTTCCAGGTATCCTGCGCATACATTTCGTAGGAATCTTCGGCAAACCGGCGAACCACGGGTGCACCCTCCGCTAGGGGATTGCCGCTGCGATTGTAGTTATAAATGGCATCGCCGAAAGTAATCATTCCTAGCAGGCTGGTCATGGCATAGTCGTAGTTACTCTGGAAACTGGGATCGACCAATGCGTAACCGTTATTCGCAGGATTGAGAGGAGACGGGTTACTTGAACCCGAGAGGCCCGAATCGGCAAGCCAGTCCGGATTAGCCTGTCCAACGTTGAACGAGTTATTCAGGTTGCTTTCAGGATTGCGGAGAAACGCAAACTGAAAGCCGAACTGCCAGGTGTGCTTGCTCCGGTTCCAGGAGACATCGTCCGTGAAGTTATTGATTGGCCGCTGAAAGGCGGAAGAATACGAAATGCCTTGACTGAAAGCCTGCAAATAGTTCCAAGGCTGGTTGGAGTTACCAATCATACCGAGGCTTTGTCGAACGAAGCCATAGCGAAAATTGTTGATCAGAGTAGGGGATAGGACTGCGGTATAGCCAGCGATTAGGCCCTTGTTGAAAGTAATCTGGTTCACTTGCGGAGGAGTATTAGGCAGGAACGGTGCGGAGGACGTACCGTAATCGCTACTCTCGTTCGCGAGCGCTCCGGTAAGCGAAAGGCGATGCTTGCCGTCAGAAGTAATATTGTAGTCGAGCTTGGCGACATACCAGTTCCTATGGGTCTTGGTGGGGTCTCGGAAACGAAAGCCAGCCGTGTTCAGCAGATCACCAGTGGTCTGGTCGTTCGGCAGCGGATATTGACTCATGTATTGCAGGACGGCAGCATCGGGCCCAGGTTGAGGAGCAAGGCTCGTGCTATCCCAGTTAGTGATCGTCGCCGGGGCAACCGCCATATCGCCAGCAGGAGCCGTGTACGAAGCACCGCTGATCCCTTGGACAGTATTCCCTGTGCACGGGGTCCCGACCAGGCAGAGATATTGAATTACACCGTCGCGCATGGCGGCGGTAGGAACCGTGCGCACGGCGCTGATATCTTCAGCATCGCGATAACCTTCAAAATTCAGAAAGAGGAAAAGTCGATTCTTAATAATCGGTCCGCCTAGGGATGCTCCAAAGATGTTGCGGTTGAGAAAGTTTGGAACGTTGGGATCGCCACTCGCCAGCTGAGAAGACTTGATGAAATAATCGTTGGCGCTGACAAAAGAATTCCGGTTGTATTCGTAAACCGAGCCATGGAAGTTGTTCGTGCCGCTCTTGGTCACCAGAGCTACCTGCGCGGCCGACGAACTCCCTTCATCTGCTCCATAGTTTGTGGTAGTTACACGAAATTCCTGCATCGAATCGAGGGTGACCGGAATAACGGACGTGAAAGAGTGCGACCCCTGATCGTTGGCCGGAATGCCATCGACTGTAACGTTACTCTGATCGCTCCGGGCGCCGTTGACCGCTCCGTTTCGTGTATCGATGTCTCTGGCGCTCGTGATAGCCGGGCTGTTGCCGGTATAAAGCACACCTGTCTGAAGACTGAGCAGGTCTGGAACGTTGCGACTTTCCAGAGGCAACTGCTTCACCTGATTTTCGTCGAAGGCGTTTCCAAGCGATGCATCTGTGGTGTTGATGGATTCCCCAGCAGCTGAGACTTCAATCTGACTGGTGACCGAGCCAACCTCGAGCTTCACCATGACCGTACTCGGAGCATTTACGAGGAGGTGAAGGCCTTTTTCTTCGTACTTGCTGAAGCCCTCTTTTTCCGCTGTGAGAGTATAGGTGCCGGGGGGGAGAGCCAAAAACTCATACTCGCCAGAACTATTAGAGCGTGTTTCGCGCTGCAAGGCCTGCGCGGTATTTGCCAATTTTATCTGGGCGCCGACGACCGCAGCTCCACTCTTGTCGAGCACGACGCCACGAACGGAAGTTGTGCCAGTTTGTCCCCAGGTCATGGACGCAGCAAATACGAGCAGACTCAGGTACGCGAAAACACTCCACGCCTTAGGTGGACGAATCATGTTGGCTCCTTAGAGTGGGAAAATTGAGCGGGTCGATATGGAGGATTGTCTCAATAAGCTTCCGACCAGCCACAATCCACAATTACAACAAGACCGCGGCGAAGAACAGATGCGCTATCCGCGCTGTTTTTTGCAGCTGCGATCTTGCCGAACATCGTCACATAGAAAATAAACGGCGGCGATTGTTTGCGAGCGAAATTATTCCCTCTTTGAGAACCTGTCAAGTACATTTCAATCGATATTTTCAATTCGAGCAATGAGCAAACCTTCGCAATGATGCAACGAGATATGCCGCAGCGTCTTGGCCTGCACCTGCTGTGCGTACGCGTTAGTCCGAAGGCGGGACAAAAGTCAAGCCGCGTATCGCCTCATCATCGGTTTGTGATCGCGATGCCTTCGCCGGATTGAGCCTTTGAAACAGGACTGATCGAGTGCCCTCGGGAGAAAAAGGCCGCAAAGCTTGCTGGAAGCAATGAGCAGGGTACTTTCTCTGGTCCGGTCTGAGAGGAAGAATGGGCGAAATTGTGCCGGTTCCATGCAACTCCGAGAGCAATCCAGGCGGATTCTCTGCACTTCAGACTACATGGCGGAGAGGGAGGGATTCGAACCCCCGATACCCTTTCAGGTATGCCGGTTTTCAAGACCGGTGCCATCAACCACTCGGCCACCTCTCCAACTACTACAGTTTTACTACAATTTTAATTTTACGACGTCAATTGCTCTATTTTGACGCGCAGGTTTGATGCGCAGGCGAGTTTCAGTGCAGATATCGGAGCTGTCTGCGATAATCGCGCGCGATGGGGAAAAAGAAAAAATCTCGCCTCAGGCAGCCTGGGAAAATCACGTTGCGGGACGTTGCGGAACATGTCGGCTTGGCTCCAGGCACGGTCTCGGCCGTCCTGAACAATGCTCCTTCCTCGCACGCCATTCCGGAACATACCCGACAGCGCGTCCATGCGGCCGCTCAGAAATTGAACTACCGTCCAAATTTTCTTGCACGATCGTTACGCAAGAAGCGCACCTACACCGTGGGGCTCATCATCGAGGAGATTGGGGACGCCTACGGGTCCATGATCATCAGCGGAGTCGAAGCCTATCTTAGGCAGCACAATTATTTCTTTCTAACCGTTATTCACCGGCATGAGGCATCCATGCTCCGCGATCATTCACAGCTACTGCTGGAGCGGGGCGTGGAAGGATTCATAACAGTGGACACCAGCTTGCCAGAAGCGCTGCCCTTGCCGACGGTTTCCGTAGCCGGACACCGAACCTTGAAAGGAGTTACTAACATCGTGTTAGACCAGGAGCACGGTGCGCGGATGGCCTTGGAGCATTTGCTGAATCTAGGGCATCGCAAGATTGCGTTTATGAAAGGTCAACCGTACAGTTCGGACTCGGCAGACCGATGGAAGGCAGTTTGTAAAGTGGCGCAAGAACTCGATCTTGAAATGGACGCGGACTTGATCATTAACCTGGAATTCGACGATCCGTCTCCCCAGCTTGGTTATCCCTATGCGAAGCAACTGCTGGCCCGTAAGAAACCATTCACCGCCCTCTTCGCATACAACGATATCTCGGCGATCGGCGCCATCCGCGCCATTCAGGAAGAAGGTCTCCGGGTCCCTCATGATGTCTCTGTGGTCGGATTCGACGATATTCCGTGGGCCGCATTTCACACACCCAGTCTGACCACAGTGCGGCAACCCCTGGGCAAAATGGGGCGGATCGCTGCTGAGACTTTGCTCCGGATGATCGAGGCCCAAATGGCCGAACATGGTGCGGAGGCTTCTGCTGAGATCGCGATTGAACCGACGCTGGTGGTGCGCGAGTCGACTGGAAGTGTGACGAAACCATGAGCGCCGAAACCATGAGTAGCGAAATAGCAACTGCTCGGTCGGAAACTCAATCAGGAAAATTCACTTACAGCACGGTTAATGCTAAGAGAGTTAGTGTCAAGAAAGCTGAGGAGACAATAGATCGAATGAGAACCTATGTCGCGTTTCCATTGCGCGCTCTTTTCGGATTGACCCTTGCGATGGCGTGGCTGTCGATTCCAGCGTCCGGCGCTGACAGTCCCTCACGTTGGATCACGACTTGGAGCACGTCAAATGCGGCCAGCGACCGACCCACGACTTTCTCCAATCAAACCATCCGCGAGATTGTGCATACCACCATCGGTGGCAGCGGGGTCCGGATCGTCCTGTCGAACACTTTCGGCCCACACGCGATTCGGTTCGACGCAGTCTTCGTTGGATTGCAAAAAGATGGGGCGACTTTGGTTCCACAGTCCAATCATGAAGTGACCTTTGGCGGAAGCCGGTCGATTGCGATTCCCGAAAGCGCGGAGGTTCTGAGCGATCCCATTTCACTCTCCGTCGAGCCGCAGCAGAATCTGACAATCAGTCTGTTTACGGCGGGCGAGAGCGGACCGGCCACGGTTCACGGATCTTCGTTGCAAACCAACTACGTCTCCGGTGCTGGCAACTTCGCAGCTGAGGAAGGCGCGAATGGGTTCGCAACAGACGCAGGATCAAAGACCGCAGCATCGTGGTACTTCCTGAGCGCGGTGGAGGTGCTGGCATCCGCCGGTGCGAAAGGCGCGATTGTCGCGCTCGGCGACTCGATTACCGATGGCGGAAGGGCCAGACCTGATAAGAACGAGCGCTGGACGGACGTGCTGGCCCAGCGTCTTCTGGCCAATCACACTGAGATCGCCGTCCTGAATGCGGGCATCGGCGGCAACCGCGTGTTAACCACTTCTCCCTGTTGGGGACAGAACGCGCTTGCCAGGCTCGGGCGCGACGTCTTGGCTAAGGCCGGGATTAACGCGGTGATTTTGTTCGAAGGTACCAACGATATTGGTCAGCCAGACACGCCGGCCGCCGCGACTAATCCTTGTTTCAGCCAGACGCAAGTGACGGCAGATGAAATCATTGCGGGATACAAACAGATCATCGTTCGGACGCACGCAAGGGGCTTGAAAATTTTCGGTGCGACTATCCTTCCTTATCAGGGCCATGCCGCGTGGAGCGCAACCGGCGAGACAAAGCGCGTAGCAGTGAACCAATGGATTCGAACCTCGGGAGCTTTCGATGGGGTCATCGATTTTGACGCCGCCGTACGCGACCCGGCGACTCCCGCCCGCATGGCTCCTCAGTACGACAGCGGCGATCATTTGCATCCCGGGCCAGCAGGGCATGCGGCGATGGGAAATGCTGTAGACCTGGCATTGTTTCGCTAAACTCCGATATATAACGCCAGAATAACTATAACGCCCGATGTATTATGGCGTGGCGCGTGACAAGTTATTTCGTCCCGTTTGGATACACCAGTATCTTGCTCGCCTCGCCTGTTTTCAGGCGGACCATGGCTTTAGAGAAATCTTTCATCGGAATGCGATCGGTGATGACCGGATGAAGATCGAGCCGTCCACTTTTGAGTAAGGCAGTCATCTGGTACCAGGTCTGATACATGCGGCGGCCGTTGATACCTTGAACGGTGATGCCTTTGAAGATGATGTCTTCAGAGAAGTTGAGAGGGATGGGTTTCGATGTAAGGCCAAGAAGAGAGATGCGGCCGCCGCGCCGCACGATATCGAAGGCGGTTCGAATGGCGTCGGGATGACCGGCCATCTCCAGGACTGCGTCTACTCCGAAGCCTCCAGTTTTTTCAGCGACAACGGCGCGCACATCTTCTTTCGACGGATCGAGCACGTAGTCGGCATTCATCTTCGTCGCCAGCTTGCGCCGGTGTTCGTTAACTTCAATCGCGAAGATCGTGGTTGCACCTACGGCTCGCGCTACTGCAATTGAGAATAATCCGATCGGCCCGCAGCCAGTGACCGCTACAGTTTTTGCGGCGATTTCTCCAGCCAGCACTGTATGTACAGCGTTGCCCAGTGGATCAAGGATAGATGCGTACTCCTGTGGGATCGCCGGATCGAGCTTCCAGATATTCGATTCGGGGATGACGACATACTCGGCGAAAGCTCCGTCAGAGTCGACGCCGATGATTTTCACGTTCTGGCATATATGGGCTTCGCCGGTACGACACTGCAGGCACTTGCCGCAAGCCACGTGCATTTCGGCGGACACGAAATCGCCTTCCTTTACGCTGGTGACTTCATCGCCGAAGGCGACCACCTCGCCACAAAATTCGTGCCCAGGGATCAATGGCGGATGAATGCGCCCCTGGGCCCAGCGGTCCCATTCATAAATATGAAGATCGGTGCCGCAAATGGAAGCGACTTTGACTTTGACGAGAACTTCGCTGCGGCCGTAGCCGGGAATTTTGACTTCGCGGATTTCCGCGCCCGGCGCGGCTTCCGGCTTGACCACTGCAAGCATGGTGCTGGGCATGGAAGCCCCCTTATGAGTGCGGAATTAGAAGAGCAAACGGTTTATTCTACACCGCGATTTGACACTCTGCCGACCGCGTGGAAGGCTTGACGGCATATATGTAGATGAAACCTGCGGTCTAGAATGGCTTCTGACTTTTCATGATGCTGCGATCGCTCACAGTCATTGTCGCTGTATGTTGTTCTTGCACATCGGGACAAACTGCTCCCGTTCGATCACAATCTCGGCAAGATTTTCTCCGCCGCTTGGTGAGCGCTGCGACCGAACGGACGAATTCCACGGTACGTTATGATCCGGCATATGTGCGTATTCCTTATCCCGGCGGGGATGTTCCAGCTGACACGGGCGTTTGCACCGACGAGGTGATCCGCTCCTATCGGGCTTTGGGCATTGATCTGCAAAAAGAGGTGCATGAAGACATGGTGCAGAATTTCTCAGCATATCCGCGGAAGTGGAAGTGGATTTCGGGAAAACCCGACAGCAACATAGATCATCGCCGCGTTCCGAATCTGATGGTATTTTTCGGACGCAAAGGCGAATCCTTGCCGACCAGTACCCGAGCGCAAGATTACGGTCCGGGGGATCTTGTAACCTACGATCTTGGCGGTAATGTACCGCACATTGGAATTGTCGTTGACCGCAAAGGCGCGACTGGGCATTACATGATTGAACACAATATCGGACAGGGGCCCAGAATCGAAGATGTGCTCTTCAATTGGAAAATTGCCGGGCACTATCGCTATTACGGGCCGCCAAACTAATTTTGAGGAAATTCCTAAAAATTTACTTCCCGATCATGTTGCCCTGTCCGGCAACTAGCCACCATTGACCGTCGCGTTTCACGAAGATGTCAGTCTCGCGGGTAAGGTGAGTCGTGACCTGACCGGAGTCCCGAACTGTGATCGTAAACTCTGCACTGGAAACGGCCGTGTCGCCGTAGATGTGGATTGCGAGATCCGCTGGCTCCATTTCCATGACAATAATTTTGCGCTTAACGCCGTGCTGAACTTCACCCTGGACTCCGCGCAGACTCGCGATTGCTTCGTCTTTATTTTCAACGTGCCCATTCTCGCGCGTGTGCAGGTAATCGGATGCAAGATGTTTCGCGTACTCGTCCCAGTCGCCGCGAACGATTAGTTCTGCCATCTTCAGTTCCAGTCCTTTGATTTCGCCTTCTGCAACGGGATTCGCATCGGCCTGCACACCCGGCTGCTGCGCCTTTAGAACGATGCTCAAAGTCAGGACAACCATTATCGTAAATACCGCACGCATGTTCTATGTCTCCGGATTCTTTAGACCAGTTCGCCAGTTCGAGATCACGCCTTCGTGTTATACGTTCCTCGGGCATGCGTTTTTGGGCTCGCGGTTTTGTAGTTTTCGGACTTGCCTCGCGGAATGCTTAGGGTCTGCCATTGTGCAGAGCGCAAGTGTTTGGCGAGGAACACGATTTGTCCAATGTGTTGTGCGTAGTGTGCGAGCGCGCGGTTGAGTGCTTGCATGACCGTGTGCGGCTCTTGGCGTATAGTCACAATGCGTTGCACATCTTCGGGCTGGAGCGCATCCAGCGCGGAAAACACATGCGACCATCCTTGCTCCCAGCAGCGCAGTATCTCTTCGCGAGTAGTTTTCGCCGAAACCTCAAATTCCTGGTCGCGAAAACGGTCTGGCTTCTCGCCGTCGCTGCTCAGGAAGTCCGAGAATCGTGAGCGAGCGTTCCCTGCGATGTGCTTGACCAGAACGGCGACGGAATTCGATTCCGGATCGATGGTAACGAAGAAATCCTTCCCTTCAAGTTGAGCCATAGCAGCTTCACCCATGCGCTTATGGCCGCGGAACTGGCGCTTCATTTCTTCGAGGTAATGGGTAGCAAGGTCGGTCATAGAATCAAGTTATCCCAACATTTGCGGATTGGCGATTACGGGTCTCAACTCTAGCTGGATGCCGCCTATCTGTCTGGCAGCAAAGTTATAGACCCATGCCGTCAATGCCCCCATAAAAAACCCAATCAATCCATAGAGGATCGGGGCGAGAATCGCGGGAAGCACAAGCCAGAGTCCCCTATGGGGTTGAGGATTTGGTCCGTGTAATAAAAAGGACAACCCACTTAACAAAACGAGTGGCGGCAATACAATCAGTGCTAGGCAACCATAGATGGCGCCCATCACTTTGGCGCAGGACATGACATCGACAGAGCGCAGAGAGTACATGATTCTCCTTTCGAGAGAACGCTCACAATCTACACCAGCGCTGCGTCGCAGGCGACTCGAAATCCATAGTCGGCGTACTTGAACTCCGGGGGAATGCTGGAGCGGGCGGCGCAGCGCGAAATCTTGATGTGGTGACGCCAGGAGCCTCCCCGGGAAGCACGCCGCGCGCCGGTTTCAGGGCCATGTGGATTGCGTTCCGGCGATACCGCATAGTAATCAGGCGCATACCAGTCACTGCACCACTCATGAATGTTGTCGCACATGTTGTAGAGTCCGTATCCATTGGTGTCAGCCAGGCCAACGGGTTCGGGGCCGGTCTTCCAATGGGAATTGCTACGATCAACATAGCCGGGCAGCGATTGCGGAGGCGCGTCGCCCCATGGGAATAGTGCATCCTCGCGGCTTCCGCGAGCAGCGCGCTCCCACTCCGCTTCAGTGGGCAAACGAAATCTTCTCCAGGCGCTGGCACTGAGCCACTCGCAGTAGCGGTTTGCCTCGAACCATGACACTCCGACAACCGGTTGCTCGGGATGATTGAACGCGGGGTCGCTCCAGAACGGTGGCGGCAACAATGGCGAAAGCGATGCGGTTTCGAGCAGGAAGCGCTCGTAGTTGGCATTCGAGACCTGACGAGCAGCGAGCAGAAATTCGTCAACCCAGACACGATGCACCGGCTTTTCGTTGTCCTGTCCGGTTTCGCACCCCATGAGGAACCATCCTGCAGGGATGCGGACGAGCGCGGGAAGATATTCTTCCGCTCGCGATGGAGAAAGCAGTTGCGTAGGGTCCATAGCGTCAAAGTGTCTGCAACGTGCCGACGACGTCTTCGATTTTATTCTCCTGAAACAAACGGATGCCGGCAATACCACCCGCTCCAGCCTTCAGGCACGAGACGGCATTCTCCAAGTTGACGCCGCCAAGAGCAATAACTCCAATCTTCGCTCGGCATGCCTGTCGCAAGGCAGTAAGGCCCGCAGGTTGCGTTCCAGGAGCACCATCTTTCCCGAACACTGGAGCGAAGACGGCAAAGTCGGCCTTCTCAGATTCGGCGTGGAAGACATCGGCGACAGTGTGACAAGAGACAGCCACGATAAAGTGGTCAGCCGGTCTGTGAATGGGAACGTCCAATACCCGGCGCACGGCATCAGGCGTGACGTCGTCGGCGCGCAGATGAACGCCGTCGGCTCCCGCAGCAAGCGCGACGTCAATGCGCGAGTTAATCAACAGACGCGTTGAGGGTGAGTTCTCGCGGATATTTTCGCGTAAGACCGCGACAACTTCCCGCGCCAAAGTTTCCAGTTTCCGGGTGCTCAGATCTTTTTCGCGAAGCTGAATATAGTCGACGCCAGCACGCGCGGCTTCTGCGACTTTGATAAGCAGGGCGCGACGGCGCGCGCCTTCGTCGCCGCGAAACTGAGTTCGGTCGGTAATGTAATAGAGCAGACAGCGGTCCAACATCAGCTCTCAGCCTACCTCTCAACCTACTACGAGAGTCGCACTAAGAAAGACCGCTCACTTCTTGTCGACAACAGCAGACGCCCCTGCTGGCGCGCCTTCCGCGCATTGCTGCGGCTCCATGAACAACTTCAAGTTCTCCGCTTTCCACCGCATCGCAGCGTAAATGCGATTGCGGCCGCTGGGGTGATCGAAAAAGATAAACTCTTCGATGGGGCCAGGATTCATCTTGCGGTATTCGCCGAGATGGATCGCTGCCTGGGCAAAGCCGTCAGGCTGCCGGCTCGTGTTCAGGCCGTACATGTCGGCTTCATATTCCTCAGTGCGGGTAGAAGTGTTCAAGATGGGAGTGAGGACGAAAAAGAATATCGAGCCGAGCAGTATAACGAGCGGAAGCACCGCCAAATCGCCCACACCCCGAATCTGCCACTTCTCCCCCCATCGCTGCAGCGTCCAGCCAAGCCCCCAGTACAAATAGGCGAAGAACAGCACGATTACGATCGAAAAAAATAAAATGTCCTTGTAGATGTGGTGCATAACGTAGTGGCCCATCTCGTGTCCCATGACCGCTTGAATTTCTTCCGGGGAGCCACGGCGTAGCAGGTTGTCATTGAGCGTGATCCGCATGGTGTTAGCAAAGCCGCTGACGTTGGCGCTCATTCGCGTGGTCTGTCGCGATGCGTCCATCGTATAAACGTCTTTGGCGGGGATCCCGTTGGCGCGCGCCATGCTCAGGATAGGATCGACAATCTTCGGATCGTTGAGGCGTGTGACCTTATTGAAAATGGGAATGATGTAGACGGGGGTGATGAGTACGGTAAAGACCAAGAACAGAATGGTCACGCCCGAACCCCAGACCCACCAGGTTCGCTGCAGGCGGCGAACAATCCCGAACAGCAGCACGACGAGTACGCCACCAAGCACCGCTCCTACGGCCAGGCCCTTCATCTGATCGCCCATCCAGGGACCAAAGGTTTGCGTGGCGAGGCCATATTGGTGCTCGCGAAAATAGCCTTCGTAGACGGTGAGAGGGAAGCCGAGAATAAAGGTAAGAATCAGATATTGCAGCCAGTACACGAACGTATGCACCGGCTTGAAGCGCGTGACGCGCTCCGACAAATCTCTCATGCGCGCCGACCAGCGCAAATTCAGCAATAGCAGCGCGACCACGACCCCATAGAGAAAGTCCCAGAGAATCAGCCAGTAGCCACCCTCGAAATAGGCGTCGGAACGGACCGTTTTGTCGGCAGGAATCTGCGCGAGATAAGCGTTGGTGGCCGCAGTGGCATCGAAGTGCGGCGAGGGCTGTGCCTCAAGCGGAACCTGGATTACGGACGGCATCTCGTTCGCCGCTGGTGGTTGTGCAAGAGCGGTCGTTGCGCAGAAAGCTGCGCATAAAAAAATCAGGCAACAGAATGCTGTCGCCAAGCGTGTTTGTGATGGCATCTTGTTTGTCTCCGGAAACACCTACCCGCAGAAGTGTATACGGAGTCGGGCTGCCAGGAGTTCAAATTTGAGCAGAGGTAGGGACGCGCGCGGCTCTTCTGTTCTATTGAGAACACTCAGACAAGCGTGTCCGTGCCACCCTGGCTAGGGTCGCGTCTTGGCGATCTCCGGGACGGCCGCCTCTCCGGTGCGTTTGGCTTGCTGCGGAGCAAGATGGTACTTGGTTAGTCCTTCTTTGAGAAACTCGAAACTTTCTTCTGGCGAATCCGATATCTTGAACAAATCGAGGTCGCCTGGCGAGATCACGCCCGCATCTGCCATGGCTTCGAAATTGATTATCTTCTTCCAATAAGCGCTGCCGTAAATAACAACCACAATTTTCTTGGCTAGTTTTTCTGTCTGGGCGAGGGTGAGAATTTCAAAGAGTTCGTCGAGCGTGCCGAAGCCACCGGGAAATATCACCAGCCCTTTGGCCAGATAGGCAAACCAAAACTTACGCATGAAAAAATAATGGAATTCGAAGTTGAGCGAAGGCGTTATGTATGGGTTCGGATTCTGTTCGAAGGGCAGCTTGATATTAAGGCCCATAGTTTTACCCCCAGCCTCATGCGCGCCGAGATTTGCTGCTTCCATGATGCCCGGGCCGCCGCC
>JBATZM010000076.1:0-8928 GCA_049674665.1 Terriglobales bacterium | reverse complement strand
TCGCGCCAAATCGCTCTTGCTTCACGCGCGGGACGCACATTTCACTTGCAACGTAAACATTTACCGGCTGCTAGTTGGCGTGCGCGGAGGTGGCAGCCTCTTCGATGAGCTTGGCTGCTTCCTTCGGGTGAGACATGTAGGCCACATGGCTGGAATTTACTTCGACCGTCTTGGCATTGGCGCGCTTTGCCATCATGCGCTCCTGTATCGGATTGATCGAGCGGTCTGAGCCAGCCACCATGTAAAAGGTCGGCTTGTTCTTCCAGGCGGGATTCGTGACCTTGTGGGTGAATGCGTCGGTGGAGATCGGCACCTGCGCTATAGCCATGAAATGAGCCTGGGCCGGCGGAATATCCGCTGCGAAGTCGGCAGCGAAGTGTTCCTGTTCGATCCACCAATTTCCATTGCTATCCGGCTTGAATGCCCTGGACGCTTGCGGCACGGCGGCTTCGATTGACGCACAGCTCTCGCCTTCATCGAGCGCAAATGCTGCAATGTAGACCAGTGCCGCAACGTTTGGATCGTTGCCGGCTTCGGTGATTATGGACCCACCGTAGCTGTGGCCGACCAGGACGACCGGCCCGCCCATGGCGTCGATTGCGGCCTTAGTGTATTTCTGGTCATCGGCGTAGGAGGTTTCGGGAGGCTGCGCCACCGACACCGTGTAACCGTCCTTTTCAAGGATCTTCGCGACGGCGTCCCAACCGGAGCCATCGGCGAAGGCCCCATGCACCAGAACCACGTTTTTGATGCCAGTCGGCGACGCGGGGCCTGCCGCGGCAACGATCAGGACCGCGCCCATCAGCATAGCAACGATTGCAACCCAGCAAGTCTTCTTCATCATCTTTGTCCTCTTTGGTTTGAGCTTCAGCGAATCGCGCATTGAGCCTCAAACTTGCAATGGACAATAGCCGGAAACGAGCACGACACTATTGAAAATATCAGCCACTTTTGTGAAATCCTGCTGCAAGTGTGGAGTGAACGCGGGCGAAAAGACCACTTCCGGTCTGAGTTCAATGCGAAGACTCTAGAGAAGTATTAAATCGGCGACGATACCGCATCTACAGGAAAGTTAGGCTTTATAGCGTCATCGGGAGCGGGCTTGAGCGTGAGATCTATTCCTGTGATTGAAGGGATTTACCTTTGGGTATTTCGACAAAAATCCTGCGGCCTGAGTGTTCGCGCCTCCATTTTGCCGGAGTCGCACCAACGAGGTTTGCAAACGTCCGAGTAAGGGCAGCTTGATCAGAGAATCCAGCCTGCGCGGCAATTTCCACCAACGAGTTATTGGTTTCCGATAGGAGGCCCTTCGCGATCTCAACGCGCTGCAGAATCAGGTAACGATGTGCGGAGGTCCCAAACGATCTCCTGAACGATCGCGCAAAATGGCTGACGGAAAGCCTACATTCCTCGGCAAGTGTTTCCAGTTTTACCTCGCCGTCCAAGTGCTCCTTGAACAATTCCACAACGCGGCGTTTTTGCCACGGTGCCAGACCGCCTTTGAACTGGGAAATAGCTTCAGGAGTTTGACCATACTGCCCGACAAGGTGCGAACAAATTGTCATGGTGAGAGAATCCATGAACAACTGAGAGAACATCTCCGGCCTATTTAGGCATGGCAGAATCAGTTGCGTCAGGTGATAGACGGCCGGGTCGGAAGTTCCGTAAACGCAGTGGAGACGCTTAACTCTGGGCATTCTGGCGTCGTCCGTAAGGGCGTCCAACGTTGCACGCGGAACGTGGTAGTGGATCCAGTCGATCGGGCCTGGATTTCGAATACTCGAATTTGATTCCAGGTCGCACATTGCAACCCCGCCCACCGGCCATGCCCCCGTCTTTGTGTACTTGCCATCAGTCCACAGTTCCCATTCTCCGGAGTTCGCATGATTGAGATGAACCGAAACAACATAGGCCTTTTCAGAAGGGATGGACGCTGTTCGTTCCGGGATGCCGCTTCGGGCAATCAGCCGGGTAATCGCCATTTGCGGCCGGACCACGGAAACCGCAGAATCGATGGCAACGTGGGGCGGTTGGTTCATGGTGAAATACTTCGCCATCTGCGTGCCATAGGCGCTTGCTTGGGCTTCAGGCGAATGCGCGGAATTCCGATTCTGTTCGCGGGTGTGAGTTTTATTCACGGCAATCTCCAAGGGAAGACGACCGGCCATCTTGAATGGCTTCAAGAATACCACTCACCAAGTGCATTTGTTTGGCGAGCTTACTAAGGAACGTTATTGTGATCGGAAATCACAAATTCAGTTTGTTTCGACAAGCCATGAACGAGTGATTCGTCGCCACATCGGGGTAATGTCTCGTACTCAGCATCGGGTCGCGCATCGAGCAACCAATACCCGCGAGATGCTCCTTCTCTCAGCCGGCAAACTGTTTCAGGAAGTTGGCTATCCGGAAGCGAGCATTCACCGCATCGCCGCCGCCGTGAATGCGCCTAAAGGAACTTTTTACAACTATTTCAGGAGTAAAGAAGAACTTGCCTCAATACTCGTCGATCGCCAATTTGCGGCTATCTATCAATCGCTCTCTCTAGAGCCGGGAGAGAGCGCATACGATCAACTGAATCATCATTTCCAGTTCTTAGCCATGGAACCGCCGATGATCGAAATAGCTCCACTCCAACTAGTTGCGATTTTCGCCGCCGAGGCTCCGGCAATCCCGCCCGACATCGGGCAAAGAATTGCCGATGGGATAAACGTCTGGGACAGGCAGTTGGGCGACCTAATCTCACTCGTTCACATTGAGAAAGGAACCTCGGTCGCGGAAGACTCCGCCAAACTAGCGTTGCTCTTAACCACGTGCTGGTTTGGGGCGATCGTTCGCAGAAAGTCGGATCCATCTCTAAAGCTTGTGGACGACGTTCTTCCCTCCTTGCTCCGCTGCGGTGTCCTTTGATATCGCCATGCCGCCTCTCCGCATGGCTTCGCGCCAACGGGATTTTGGCATTCGATACGTTCAGGGTTCACACCTCGAAATTTCGCAGACCTCGTCGCTGGAGCTGCATTCCCCGCATAGCTCAACCGATGGCCCGTTCCGCAGTATTGCCGCTGATTCCGAGTAGTTCATGCCACGAGGTTGCTTCGCTACCCGCGGCATAGTTGGGGAACTCGGTCGCCGGTAATTGGGTCCAAGCTTCTTCAATCGGCGTAATGAGGCGCCACTCCGCCTCTACTTCGTCTCGGCGAGTAAATAGCGTTGCGTCACCACGCATCGAGTCGAGCAGCAGTGTTTCGTACGCAACCGGCCCCTTCGAGCCAAAGCACGCTTGATACGAGAAGTTGGCCTGAACCGTCACCGTCCGCACTTGTGTTCCCGGTCGTTTTGCGTCGAATGCGATCGAGATTCCCTCGTCTGGCTGAATGCTGATTGTTATGACATTCGGATCAATGCCCGACGACGTGTTCGCAAACAATGCCTGCGGCGTTGGTTTGAGATGCACGCGGATCTCGGTCAAATTTCGTGCAAGGCGCTTCCCGGTCCGGATGTAAAAAGGAACTCCTGCCCAACGCCAGTTCTCAATCTGAAACCTTACAGCTGCGTAGGTCTCGGTTGTGGAGTTGGAATTCACGCCTGGTTCTTGCCGATATCCCGGTACCGGTTTCCCGTCAATCACGCCGGGACCATACTGCCCGCGAACGGTGAATCGTGCGACGTCCTCGACACTCATCGGCCGGATGGATCGAAATACCTGCACCTTCTGCTCCCGCACTGAGTCGGCGTCAAACGCTATGGGCGGCTCCATCGCAGTCAATGCAAGCAACTGAAGCAGATGGTTCGCCACCATATCGCGCAGTGCACCCGTCTCTTCATAGAACGCCGCGCGGTTTTCAACTCCTACCGTCTCAGCGGCGGTGATTTCAACATAGTCAATGTAGTTCCGGTTCCAGACCGGCTCGAACAGCGAATTGCTGAAGCGGAAAACGAGGATGTTCTGCACTGTTTCTTTGCCAAGATAGTGGTCGATCCGGTACACCGCTTTCTCGTCGAATACGCCGTGCACCACGTCATTCAGCACGTTTGCCGATTCGAGGTCCCGTCCGAAGGGCTTTTCCAGAACAATTCGCGTCCACCCTTTGTCGCGACGGTTCAGTCCTACTGCTCCCAGCCCTTCAATGATGGGTCCTGCTACTGACGCGGGCGTCGATACGTAGAACAAATGGTTTGGGCTCGAACCATTCTTCTCCATCGCCTCCAAGCGGACCCGCAACTGAACATAGAAATTCGGGTCGTTGATGTCACCCACCATGTAGTGCAGCCGCGTTTGAAAGTCTTTCCACCCAGACTCACTGAAGTCGCGCGTGTCTTTCGACTTGGCAGCTGCCTCCCCGCTCTTCTTACGAAACTCTTCAGAACTCATCGGAGTGCGGCCGATCCCGAGAACTTCGAACTGCGGGTTCATGCAGCCCTCACATGCGAGGTTATACAGACCGGGGATCAGCTTACGTTTCGTCAGATCGCCCGAAGCTCCAAAAATAATCAGGACACACGAATCTCCGGTTGGCATTGGTTCTTGCGACAACTTCTCGAGGGGACTGGCTTGGATAATCGCAGACATAAGTTTTCTCTCTCTATTGATGCTCTCGATATCGCTTTCGAATCGCCATCGAAAACCAACCTACTCCAGCGAGTGCTTCTTCACATCATCGGCTCCAGCTTTGCCGGTGCTCTTTCGCATATGAACGACGACTCCAGCTTCTTCGAAGCGTACTTCATCCATCAACGCTTTCATCAGGTAGATTCCACGACCATGAATGGATCCCTGGTTCTCGGGAGCCGTCGGGTCCGCTATCTTTTCAATGTCAAATCCTCGCCCCTCGTCCTTTACCGCGATTGAGATTTCAGTAGGTTCACAGCGGCAACGAACATGGACGTGCTTTTCGGAGTTCTCATGATTTCCGTGAATGATTGCGTTTGCGAGTGCCTCACGCAAAGCGATCTCAACCTCGCTCTCGCCCTCAGAAACACAGCCGCACTTCCTGAACAAGAGCATTAGCCTATCCACGAATGGAGAAATCGCAGCGACTTTGCTTGGCAAAGAGCGTTCCAGTTCGAGGCACGGGCCACCTTGATTATGGACTGTCATTGGTGGCTACCCGTCGAGACTTGTTTTCTTTTCGGCGTAGGTCGGGAATGTAGTTCCAAACATGGGCGCACCGCTCTTCGACTGCTCTTTCGTGGCCTCATCCTGAATGACATCCCAATGCTCCGCGAGTTTCCCGCCTTCGAGACGCACAATATCAGCGGCAATCCAATTCACGGGAGCACCGAAATCGCTGAATCGACCGTGCACGATCACGAAGTCTCCCTCGGCCAAGATAGTCCCAGCTTCGTATTTCAATGTTGGTGGGATGTTCTTGATAAGGTCGAGCAGACCGTCGCGACCAGGTGCGATATGAGCGCTGCGTTGAATGTAGTCCGGCGACCAGAAACGTTCTGCGGCCTCATAATCACGCCTATTGAAGAGTGTGTCGAACGCTTCCAGGACGAGGGCCTTGTTTTGTTCGGGTGTAGTCTTCGGCATGTTGATTCCTTTCGCGCCTAAGAGATCACTTCGATTGCATCAATCCGCGAAGGATAAAACGCCAGGTAGTCTTTAATACTGGCAACTGCCTCATAAGGTTTTTCGTAAGTCCAAACGGCGTATTCCGATTTTGATCCGCCGATGGGAATGCTGTAGTACGTGCAATCACCCTTGTACGGACAATAAGTGTAATGTGTGGTCCGAACGAACAACGACATGTCAGCGTCGTTGCGCGGCAAGTAATAAACAGGTGGATATCCCTTCTCGTCGAGCCGAAGCGCTTGCGCCGATTCAGCGACGATCCTCCCGGCGACCGTCAGACACACCTTGCCCTCGGCCGGCGAAATCGTAATGGGATGGTCGGGTCCGGGAATTTTGATCTCCTTGCCTTTGCTCGTCTTTGTCTGCATTGCGCACCTCACGCCTACTAGTCACAGCTTCGAGCCGCCATCCACTGGAATGCTCGCACCAGTGATCCAGCGCGCTCCATCGGACACCACAAAAGCGACCACGTCTGCGACATCTTCAGGTTTGCCAATTCGCTTCAATGCCTGCATCCCCAACGTGACCTCGCGACCCGCTTCCGTCTTCGTAAAATTCGACATGTCCGTATCGATCACTCCGGGTGCAACAGCATTCACGCGGATGCCACTTGGCCCGAGCATGGCCGCCCAGTGTTTGACCAGAGTCTCAATCGCTCCTTTGGTAGAGGCATAAGCAAGAATTGAAGGGTTTTCCAGACCGGGCTTGCCCAGCACCATACGAGCTACAGCAGAAGAGATAAGAACGATGTTTGAGCCATCACCAAGAATTGGCAAGAGTTGCTGCACCAGGAAGAATGGACTTCGGACGTTTGTGGCAAAGAGATTGTCAAAATCCTCAACCGTGTAGTCTGCGATGCGTGCCGCCTTGCTGATTCCAGCATTGAGCACGAGCACGTCCAATCGATCACCGGCGATTGAGCGCACCTGTTTCGCCAGCAGCGCAGCACCGTTCGGAGTTCCTAGATCCGCCGAGATTGCCTCTGCCCGTCCGCCTTTCGCTTGGATGTCGGAGACGAGAGATTCCGCTTCTGGCGCCGAGCGGCCATAGTGAACCAGGACGTGTGCCCCGGCCCTGGCAAGTGCCGTTGCAGTCGCGCGGCCGATGCCGCGTGACGCCCCGGTCACGAGTACTGTTTTGCCTTGGAGAGTGGACATTTTATTTTCCCTCACAATTCAATTCGTCAATGGCCCGCGGCTGGGGCAACTGATTCCGACCGCTTAGCGTAGAACGACCGAGTGTGGAGTTTACTCAGGCATTCATTCCGCCGTCCACGGTAAGATTCGCTCCCGTGATGTAGGAGGATTCCGGACCCGCGACAAACGCCGCCATTGCAGCGATTTCCTCAACATGCCCATAGCGGTCGAGTGCCGTGGCGGCCTTCTGCGGTACCGCCCAATCACCTGAAGCGGGATTCAAATCAGTGTCAATCGGACCCGGTTGGATGTTGTTAACCGTGATGCCCCGTTTCCCGACCTCTCTGGATAGGGCCTGAGTGAACATCTTGACGGCCCCCTTGGTGGCCGCGTAGGGCACAAGCCCTGGCGCAACGGCACGCTCGCCCACTGCCGAGCCGATCATGATGATGCGACCACCCTCATTCATGTGCTTGAGCGCAGCCTGCGTCGCAGCGAATACGCCGCGGACGTTGATGTCAAGCACACGATCCATCTCTTCCAGCGTGGTCTCCTCGAACGCTTTCGGAATGGCCGTGCCGGCATTGTTCACTAGGACATCCAACTTGCCGAAAGTCGCCACGGTCTTTTCGACCGCGGCTGCGACGGCATCGGCATCAATAGCGTCCGCCTGGATTGCGATCGCCTTTTGGCCAGCGCGTTCAATTGCCTTGACCACGGCGGAAGCCGCCTTGGCGTCCTTCGCGTATGTAATGGCGACGTTTGCTCCATCTGCGGCCAGACGCTTGGCGACTGCTGCGCCAATGCCACGCGAACCGCCGGTGATGAGCGCGATTTTTCCTTCCAATTTCTTTGACATAATCCATCTCCTTGAATTGGATATATGCTCATCAGGCATGAGCCAAATCTCGTCGCTCGCCCAAGGCATCCAATCACCACATTGGATTGCCCAGCTATGCCAGTAGTAGCGCACTCGAAGCATACTTTGTTAGGCTGAGTGGCGATGCTTCAGAAGCATGGGGCTGAAAATGGAATTGCGACATCTGCGTTATTTCGTTGCGGTTGCCGAAACTGAGAGCCTAACCCTCGCGGCAAAGTCTAAGTTGCATACTTCGCAGCCTTCGCTCAGCCGCCAGATTCGAGATCTTGAGCAAGAAATTGGCGCCCAACTAATAACGCGCACAGCTCGTGGAGTCGAGCTGACACCGGCGGGTCGAGTCTTTCTTGATCACGCGCGCGGAGTGCTATTGCAGGTTGACGCGGCGGCCGAAGCGGCACGCCGCGCTGTTCATCCCGCCAAGCCCTGCTTCTCGATGGGCTTTTTGACCGGACACGAATTGACCTGGATGCCTGAAGCTTTGCGGATCCTGCGCAACGAACTGCCGAACATTGACGTGATGATATCGAGTCAATATTCCCCGCTACTTGCGGAAGGCCTTTCGAAAGGAACAATCGATGCAGCTTTTCTTCGAAAGGAACGAGCGCTGCCAGATCTGGCGTTCCGCCTTCTTGTGAAGGAGCCTTTGGTTGTGATCTTACCCACTGACCACCGCCTCGCCGCGCTTAAAGCGATCAGTCCCCGGGATCTGGCAGGCGAAACATTCGTGACTGTGTCCCATACGGCTCCCGTACTGCGTGCGGTCATCGACAATTACCTGAAGCGATCGGGAATCAATATCACGCCAGCTCACCAGGTGGACCACGTCACCATGGGAATTTCCCTGATAATGTCGACGCGCGGATTAGGACTGTTACCTGCTTACGCGCAGAACTTTCTCCCTGCCTCTGTGACGAGTCGCCCCCTGAAGGGAGATGTGCCAACTGTCGATCTGGTCCTTGGCTACAGAAAGTCCAACCAGTCGCCAACCTCAAGCTTTTGCTTTCGAAGTTGGACGAGTTGGTTGCTCGGGCGTCGAAGAAGATCAGATAAGATTAGTCCCCCATATCGTGGATATGGCCGTGCGCCGCCTCGCCCTGAGGTCTGAAGATTCTGCGATTTCCTCCGTAGCTAACAAGTCCTTTCGTATACCCATTGCGCATCCAATCCTGAGTTTGAGAAGCTTCTCCAGAATGTCCGGAGTGGCTTGATAGAGGAGGATGAATGCCGCAGGTATGGTTAGTCACCGGCAGCTCTCGTGGTCTGGGTCGCGCAATTGTTGAAGCGGGCCTCGCTGCGGGCAATAAAGTGTTGGCGACAGCTCGGGACATTAAGTCGCT
>JBATZM010000075.1:0-38356 GCA_049674665.1 Terriglobales bacterium | reverse complement strand
GGTGTGGCAGCGGGCGCAGCTGAATGCGATTGCTGATGCTAAGTCTGCGGACGACCGAAAAGAAATAAGGCAGCGGGCTGATTTACGCATCGGCGCGCTGGGATCGGGAACGGATTTCACGGCGTTCATCGATCACCTGGGCATCGCTACACTGGACATGGGATATGGCGGCGAGGATGATGGCGGAATCTATCACTCGATTTACGATGACTTCTACTGGTACACGCATTTCTCGGACACAGATTTTGTATACGGGCGAGCGCTGGCGCAGACGATAGGAACGTCGGTGATGCGACTGGCGGATGCGGAAGTGCTGCCATTCGACTTTGTGGATTTCGCCGATACGGTGGAGATGTACACGAAGGATCTACAGAAATTGTTGACCGATAAACAGGATGAGATTCGTGAGCGCAATCAAGAGATCGACGAAGGAATGTTCAAGGCTACATTTGATCCTCGGCGTCCTACGGTTGCGCCGGCGCGGGAAGAAGTTCCGCCGCATTTGAATTTTGCACCGATGCAGAATGCGGTTGACTCTCTTACTCGCAGCGCGAAGCACTATCAGCAGGCGCTAGCGCAGAAGCAAGCTAATTTGGGAGACGAGGCGATTGCAGCAAAGCTTGGCGTTCTAAATCGCGAGTTGATTGAGAGTGAGCGGCGATTGACCAATGCCGATGGATTGCCGCGGCGTCCTTGGTACAAGCATTTGCTTTATGCTCCGGGAGTTTACTCGGGGTATGGAGCGAAAACGGTTCCGGGAGTGCGCGAAGGGATTGAACTGAAGCATTATGCGGAGGCTGACGCGGAGATTGTGCGCGTGAGTAAGGCGCTGGAGGATGAAGCGGCGCTGATTGAGTCGGCGGCGCAACAATTGGAACTGGCGGGACACTAGGGCGATGACTGCGTGATGAATTAGATGTTGGCCAGACGAGCGTCTCGCTCGTTTGGCCGGGCGGGGACGCCCGGCTCTCCATTAACAACTCGCAAGTATGCATCGACGCTGGCGGCAGTTTTTCTGCCTTCGGCTATCGCCCACACAACTAACGACTGGCCACGCCGCATATCGCCTGCGGCAAAAACTCCGGGCACGGATGACATATTGTTCTGGTCGGTGGCAACATTGCCTCGGGAATCGAGTTCAACTTCTAACTGCTCGATCATTCCATTGCGCACTGGTCCAACAAAACCCATTGCGAGTAATACGAGGTCGGCTTCCATTGCAAATTCGGTGCCGGGGATGGGCTCGAACTTTGGCGGCGAACCGACGCGCACTCCGTGCAACTGCTGAACTTGACCACTGCTGCTACCAGTAAATTTTGTGGTGGCCAAGCTCCAGTCGCGCACTCCCCCTTCTTCATGTGCGCCTTCGATGCGCAATTGCATGGGCCAAAGTGGCCAAGGGGTGAGAGGTGAGCGATCGTCGGGAGGCTTTGGCATGATCTCGAACTGATGCACGGAAATAGGCTTTTGCCGATGGACGGTTCCGAGGCAGTCGGCGCCGGTATCGCCTCCTCCTATGATGACTACGCGTTTGCCGGTCGCCAGGATTTCTTTTTCGGGGTCGATGCTGTCGCCGTGATTGCGCCGATTCTGCTGGGGTAGGTAATCCATTGCGAAATGGATTCCTTTCAACTCGCGCCCTGGGACGTTCAGATCGCGTGAGTGCTCGGCACCTCCGGCTAGAACAAGCGCGTCGAACTCTTGCCGTAAACCTTCTAACGCGACATTTTTCCCCACCTCCGCGCCGGTAATAAATTTGACGCCTTCAGCGGACATTTGTTCGAGGCGGCGATCGATGATGTGCTTCTCCATCTTGAATTCGGGGATCCCGTAGCGCAGCAAGCCACCTATGCGATCGGCCTTTTCATAGACCACCACAACATGGCCTGCGCGGCATAATTGCTGGGCTGCGGCTAAGCCTGCGGGGCCCGAACCGACGATGGCTACTTTTTTCCCGGTGCTAAGTTTTGGCGTTTCGGGACGGATCCAGCCTTCGGCAAATCCGCGTTCCACAATATTTTTTTCAATTTGCTTGATAGTAACTGGAGGCTGATTGATGCCCAACACACAAGATGCTTCGCACGGTGCGGGGCAAATTCTGCCAGTAAATTCCGGGAAATTGTTGGTCGCGTGCAATTGCTGTACCGCTTCTTTCCAACGACCGCGATAAACCAGATCGTTCCAATCGGGAATCAGATTGTTGACGGGACATCCCGTTTGACAAAAAGGCACGCCACAATCCATACAACGCGCGCCCTGGGCACGAAGATTTTTTTCAGGAAAATCGAGATAAATCTCGAACCAATCGTTGACGCGCTGAGTTACCGGACGTCGCGGGGCGAGTTCACGCGCGTATTCCAGGAATCCGGTATCTTTACCCATGTTGTACCTGCTCGGCCTGAACAAGCGTGGTTAGTGGCGCACTCGGAATGTAAGGCTGGCGTCTACGGCTTACTCCTAGCA
The DNA here is from genome assembly GCA_049674665.1 of Terriglobales bacterium. GTDB lineage: Bacteria > Acidobacteriota > Terriglobia > Terriglobales > Acidobacteriaceae > Acidiflorens. The sequence continues at coordinate 35,893 of JBATZM010000075.1, read as the reverse complement.
CTCGCTTGTGTTCGTGGGGGAAAACTTTAATGAATCGAGATATTGCGTCAGACCAGTTATCGAGAATCCATGCGGCGCGCGGGCTGCCGGTTAGTTCCAGATGCCTCGCCACGAGATTTCTTACGAGCTTCGCTTCCAGGAGTTGGGCATCCTGCGTTTGTAGAACCGGATCGAGATCGACTGAGTCCAGATTGCAGCGCTTTTCTGTGAAGTCTCCGCGCTCGTCAAATACGTAGGCGACGCCGCCACTCATGCCGGCGGCAAAATTTCTGCCACAGGCTCCGAGCACCAGCACCAAGCCTTTGGTCATGTATTCGCAACCGTGGTCGCCGACTCCCTCGACTACCGCAGTCGCTCCGGAGTTGCGAACAGCAAAGCGCTCGCCCGCTACTCCGTTGAAAAACGCTTCGCCGCTGGTCGCGCCATAGAGAGCAACGTTGCCAATGAGAATATTTGTTTCGGGAGCGAAGGTTGACCGTCGCGGCGGATAGACAATCAGTCGTCCGCCGGAAAGACCTTTGCCTACGTAATCATTGGCCTCACCTTCGAGCGTGAGAGTTACTCCCTTAACGAGAAATGCGCCGAGGCTCTGACCGGCCGATCCTTCGAGCTGAATGCGAATTGTATCGTCGGGCAGACCGGCGGATCCGTGACAGCGGGCAATTGCGCCGCTCAGCATGGTTCCAACGGAGCGGTGGATATTGCGTACTGGCAGCTTGATTTCAACCGGAGTCAGACTTTGCAGCGCAGACCGCGATTTGTCTAAAAGCGCATGATCTAGCGCCTGTTCTAAGCCGTGGTCCTGCGCCTGCACGCAGCGACGTGCCACGCGCGACGGGACCGGCGGGTTGTAGAGAATCGCCGAGAGATCGAGACCACTTCCCTTCCAGTGATCGACGACTGGCTGTACGTCTAGCATGTCAACGCGGCCGATCATCTCGTCAACACGACGGAAGCCTAATTCGGCCATGTATTGGCGCACTTGCTCCGCCAGAAAGAAGAAGAAGTTGATGATGTGCTCTGGCTGCCCTTGAAATTGCTTGCGCAGCACGGGATCTTGCGTGGCGATGCCGACCGAACAAGTGTTGAGATGACACTTGCGCATCATGACGCAGCCCATCGCGATCAGCGGCGTGGTGGCAAAGCCAAATTCTTCGGCGCCTAAGAGCGCGGCGATTACGACATCACGGCCGGTCTGAAGTTTGCCGTCGGTCTGCACACGGATTCGGCTACGCAGATCGTTGAGCAAGAGAACTTGCTGCGTCTCGGCTAATCCGAGTTCCCAGGGAATGCCGGCATGTTTGATGGAACTCAGCGGTGAAGCTCCCGTGCCTCCGCTGTCGCCGCTAATCAGGACAACGTCCGCGTGCGCTTTGGCAACGCCCGCTGCGACCGTACCTACGCCTACTTCCGCGACTAACTTCACAGCGATTCGGGCTTGTGGATTTACGTTCTTGAGGTCGTAGATCAGCTGCGCCAGATCTTCGATGGAATAAATATCGTGGTGCGGTGGCGGAGAGATTAAACCTACGCCAGCGATGGAATGTCTCAAACGAGCAATGACCTCATCCACTTTATGGCCGGGAAGTTGGCCGCCTTCACCGGGCTTTGCGCCTTGCGCCATCTTGATCTGTAACTCATCGGCGTTTACGAGATAGTTGGTAGTAACTCCGAAACGCGCCGATGCAACCTGTTTTACGGCGCTCCTTCGTAGATCACCGTTCGGATCCGGCTTGAAGCGTTCTTCATCTTCGCCGCCTTCGCCGGTATTGGATTTGCCTCCGATGCGATTCATGGCGACGGCCAGAGTCTCGTGCGCTTCTTTGCTGATGGAGCCGAATGACATGGCTCCCGTCGTGAAGCGCTTCACGATCTCTTTGGCGGGCTCAACTTCTTCGAGCGAAATTGGCTTGGCGCTCTTCTTGAACTTCATCAGACTGCGCAACGTCGCCATGTTGCTGCTCTGGCTGTCGATCAGATCGGTGTATTCCTGAAAGGTCTGAAAGCTCTCCTGCCGCACTGCCTGCTGCAGTTTGCTGATGGTCAGCGGATTGAGCAGGTGATATTCGCCGTTGACGCGCTGTTGGTAAGTTCCTCCAACTGCGAGTTCGGTCTCGGACTCAGTCAGGGGACGGAATGCGTACTCGTGCTTCATCTGAGCTTCGCGCGCGAGCACTTCGAGGCCAATGCCTTCCAGGCGCGAGGATGTGCCTGCGAAATAAGAATCGACCAGCGACTTGTTCAGTCCGATGGCTTCGAAAACCTGCGCTCCCTGATAGCTCTGCAAGGTCGAAATGCCCATCTTGGCGAAGGTCTTGAGCAGACCCTTGTTCACTGATTTGATAAAGTGCTTCGCGGCTAGTTCTGGAGTTACTCCGTCCGATAACTCGTTTCGCCGCGCCAGGCTTTCAACGCTCTCCAAGGCGAGATATGGATTGATGGCGCTTGCTCCGTAACCACTGAGCAGTGCGAAGTGCATCACCTCGCGCGGCTCGCCCGATTCTGTGATCAGCGCAACTTGAGTTCGCGTTTCCTCCTGGACAAGCAGGTTATGCACGGCGGCCAACGCCAGCAGGCTAGGGATAGGCGCGTAATCTTTATTCACTCCACGATCGGAAAGAATCAGTAGCGTGTACCCCGCTTTGCCGGCTAACGACGCTCGCTGGCACAATTCTTCTAACGCGCGCTTCAGTCCCGCTTCTCCTTCACTGGCGCGGAACAGCGCGGGCAACGTGATGGCCAGCAGGTCTCCGGTGGAGACGCGGCGGAGTTTTTCTAGTTCGAGGTTAGTGAGAAGCGGATGAGCCAGCTTGAGCATGTGACAGTTCTCGGGCTCCTCCGAGAGAATGTTGCGCTCGCTTCCGATGTAGCTGATGAGCGACATCACGATCTCTTCGCGTATCGAGTCAATGGGAGGATTGGTGACCTGCGCGAAGAGCTGCTTGAAGTAATTGAATAGCGATTGCGGCCGGTCAGAGAGACACGCGAGCGGCGTATCCGTCCCCATGGAGCCAACTGGCTCCTGGCCCTTCGAGGCCATGGGGCTGAGGATCATGCGCAGGTCTTCATCGCTGTAACCGAACGCACGCTGGCGGCGAAGCAGCGTTTCCGCAGCGGGATGGTGCATGCGCGTGGGAGCAGGTAATTGGTCGATGGTGATCTGATTATCTTTGAGCCATTGCGCATAGGGCTGCCGCGCTGCGAGGCGGTGTTTGATTTCTTTGTCAGGAACGACGCGGCCTTCGACCGTATCTACGAGGAACATTTTCCCCGGCTGCAGGCGGCCTTTCATCTTTATTTGTTCCGGTTCGATGTCGAGCACTCCGGCTTCGGAGGCCATGATGACGTGATCGTCGTTCGTGACGACGTAGCGTCCGGGGCGTAAACCGTTGCGGTCGAGGATGGCACCGATCACTCTGCCGTCAGTGAAAGCGATGGCTGCCGGCCCATCCCACGGTTCCATCAAGCACGCGTGATATTCGTAAAAGGCGCGCTTATCCGGCTTCATGTGGGGATTACCGGCCCATGCTTCTGGAACCAACATGGCCATGGCGTGTGGAAGACTGCGGCCTGCCTGTAACAATAGTTCGACAGCGTTATCGAAATTCGCGGAATCGCTTCCATCCGGGGCAATGATGGGAAAGAGCTTCTTAATATCGTCGCCAAATAATGGAGATTGCAGCAACGACTGGCGCGCGTGCATCCAGTTGACATTGCCCTTGAGCGTGTTTATTTCGCCATTGTGGGCAATGTAGCGATAGGGGTGGGCGCGCTGCCAACTGGGAAAAGTGTTCGTAGAGAAGCGCTGATGCACCAGACACAACGCGCTGGTCACGTCTGGATCGGAAAGCTCTTTGTAAAAATTAGTGATCTGCGGAGCCAGCAACAGGCCTTTGTAGACAATAGTGCGGCAAGAGAGCGATGGGATGTGGAACACACTCGCATCTTCAACGCCCGACGATGCGATCTCACTCTCGGCGCGCTTGCGCACAACGTAAAGCTTTCGTTCAAAAGCGTCTTCATCGGATAAGGTGCCACAGCCCATGAATATCTGCTGGATGTAGGGCTGGGAGCCCCGCGCCACGCGGCCGATGGCGGACGCGAAGCAGGGCGTATCGCGCCAACCTAATACGGTCAATCCCTCTTCGCGCGCAATGCGTTCTAGAATGCCTTCGCATTGCAGGCGCGGATGTTTTTCTACCGGCAAAAATGTCATGCCCACGCCATAGGCACCGGGCTGAGGTAATTCGAAGCCCAACTTGCCGCACTCGCGCACAAAGAACTGGTGCGGGATTTGGAGCAGAATGCCAGCACCATCGCCGGTCTCGGGATCGCATCCGCAGGCTCCGCGGTGGGTCAGGTTGAGCAGCACCTGGATTCCCTTACTTATAATTTCGTGGCTTTTGTGGCCGCGCACATTGGCCACGAATCCGATGCCGCAAGCATCGTGCTCTTGTGCCGGGTGGTAGAGACCCTGGGCGGGCGGAGGGCCATTCGTTTTTTTCAGACGCGTCGTCATCACATCATTTGCGGCAGGGCATCGTTCGCAGCATGGCTTTGTTAGCAGCATGGCGTCGTTTGCAACACGTGGCTTGCAACACACACGGCCGCTTCCGAATCAGTTGTTCTTGAGTTGGGACTCTGCCGGCAAAGGGCAAGGGGGCTGGTACACCCCGGCTCAGGAACGCAATTACGTATGTTCTTAGTTACTGCGAGACGGAGGGAAAAGTACAATTCAGAATTTCGATATGAAGGATACAAATTTCAGAGATTAGGCGATGCAGGGAGTTAGCTCAGTCTAAATCTCCCGAAAAGCTGCTCTGTCCGTTATAATCCGGCCACAAAGCGATGGATTTCGATCAACTCATCACGTTTCTGGAAGTGGCCAAGCAGGGCAGTTTTTCTCGTGCTGGAGAGAAGGTTTTTCGCTCGCAATCGGCGGTTAGTGCCCAGATTCGCCAGTTGGAGCAGGAATATGGCGATCGACTGCTGGACCGCTCGGGCAAGACCGTAAAATTGACGCCGGCTGGACAAGTACTCTTTGACTATGCCGAACGGCTGAAACTGCTGCGCGAGGAATCGCTGATTGCGGTGGCGGACCATAGCGGCACGCCTCGCGGCACGCTTCGCGTCGGTGCAAATGAGGCTACCTGCCTGTACGTTCTGCCAGAGGTATTTGCGGAATACTGCCGGCGCTATCCGCCGGTGCAGATCAACATCTACCGAAATTTCAGCTATAAGATCACGGAGAAGCTGGAGAACGGTTCCATCGAAGTGGGCATTCTGACTTTACCCATTCAGTCGCCGAGCCTCGAAATCCAACCCATCTTCCGCGACAAACTGATGTTGATGGTGAGCCCGAATAATCCTTTGGCCAAGCATAAGACGGCCGCAGTTCGCGATATTGTGAAACATCCCCTGCTGTTGCCCAAGACCGGACACACACGCCGGTTGCTGGATAAGCTATTCCGCCCTCATCGCGACGAACTGCAAGTGCGGATGGAGTTGCCCAGCATTGGCATGATCAAGAGTTTTGTGGCCGCCAATCTTGGAGTGTCGCTTATCAGCGCGGCATTCGCACGCGATGAAGTGGCTTCTGGCCGGGTCAAGCTCATCGATTTGGAAGACGTGGAACTTTTTCGCGAATTGGGACTGGCCTACCGTCGCGACCGAACCCTCTCCTGCGCCACCACCGCATTTATTGATGTTTTGCGCGACTGGACCGCGTCGTCGAAAAAAGGACACACTCTACCTCAGACGTAAACCACTTTGAGCTGCACGCCTATTTGCTAACTTTCTGTCTCCGCTTTATGTTTCTCGGAGGAGAAAATAATCATGCTCAGGCGGCCGTCGATGTCCTCGCCACTACTGATCCTGCCATTACTGCTCATGCTGTCTTGTTCTTTGTTCAGCGCGGCTCAGGAGAAGACTGCCGATGCGGAAGGCCATCAGTGGTGGCAGCACGCTGTGTTTTACGAAGTCTATCCGCGCAGTTTTGCGGACAGTAACAATGATGGCATTGGCGACCTCAACGGCATCAGCTTGAAGATGAATTACCTGCATGAACTGGGAGTCGATGCCATTTGGATCACTCCCTGCTATCCGTCTCCGCAAGTCGATTTCGGTTACGACATTTCCGATTACCGAAACATCGACCCCATGTACGGGAATCTCGACGACTTCGATCACATGGTTGCCGAGGGCAAGAAGCATAATGTCCGCATCATTATGGATTTCGTGCCGAACCACACCTCCGATCAACACCCGTGGTTTTTGGATTCGAAGTCTTCCCGCAACGCACCGCATCGCGACTGGTACATCTGGCGCGACGGCAAAGGGCCGGGCCAGCCTCCGAACAATTGGATCTCAATCTTTGGCGGCTCGGCATGGACGTTCGACCCGACCACCAACCAGTTCTACTATCATTATTTCTATGCCCAACAACCCGACCTGAATTGGCGCAATCCCGCGGTTGAAAAAGTAATGCTCGACACCACGCGCTGGTGGTATAAGCGCGGCGTTTCCGGCTTTCGTCTTGACGCGGTGGACACGCTGTTTGAAGATCCCGACCTGCATGACAACCCTGTTCTCCATGGAACCAATGCGCAGGGCGATCCCAACATGGAGAACAAATACAACACAAACCTTCCAGAAGTTCACGAAGAGCTACAGAAGCTGCGCAAAGTGGCTGATGAGTCTGACGCCGTATTAATTGGCGAAACCTGGACATCGAACGTCGCAGAGCTTGACCGGTACTACGGCCAAGGGGGCAATGAACTCCAAATGCCCATGGACTTCATGTTCACCACCGTCAACAAACTTTCACCGCCAGAGTTCCGGCGTCAGATCGCGGCCGTCGATGGCGCTCACGGCTGGCCTGTGTTCGTGATCAGCAATCACGATATTGTGCGGTCTTACAATCGCTACGGAGACGGCAAAAACAACGATGCTATTGCCAAGCTGATGGGTGCCTTTTACCTAACCCTGCGGGGCACGCCGATCATGTATTACGGCGAAGAGATCGGGATGGAGAATAATGATCCTACCCGCAAGGAAGACGTAAAAGATCCAATTGGCCGCACGGGATGGCCTAAAGAAAAAGGCCGCGATGGCGAACGCACTCCCATGCAGTGGAATACCGCCCCCAATGCCGGATTCAGCAAGAAAACTCCATGGCTTCTGGTGCCGCCTAGCTACAAGACTCACAACGTGGCGACGGAGTCGAAGAACCCCAACTCGGTTCTGAACCTGTACAAGAAAGTTCTCGCGCTGCGCCACACAAACGAAGCTTTACTCGAAGGCAATTACATCGCGCTCAACGAAGACGATCCCAACGTGATGTCTTATTTGCGCAGCTACAAAGGAACAGGCGTGCTGGTAGTGTTGAACATGTCGGCCAACCCGCAAAAAACAATCTTCAATCTTTCCAAGCAAGGGTTTGGGCGATCTACGCTGAAAACATTGATTGCATCGCCCGAAGCATCGGTGAAGGACAATGCAGTCAGTCTCGAGCCTTTCGGGTTGCTGATTGCGGAAGTTAATTAAATGGAGTTTACGGAGTGAAATTTCCGCGATGTAGTGGAATTCTGCTGCATTTGACTTCTCTGCCTGGCCGCCAGGGCATTGGTGATCTTGGCCCGTGCGCCTACGAGTTCGCAGACTTCCTCTTCGCTGCCGGACAGAAGTTGTGGCAGGTACTGCCGCTGAATCCCACGGGATACGCCGATTCTCCGTATCAGTGCTTTTCGGCTTTTGCTGGCAATCCGATGTTGCTCAGTCTCGAGCGTCTGCGCGATCGGGGCTTGCTGCAGGACTCGGACTTAGCGCTGGCACGGCCGTTTCCAGAAGATTTCGTCGACTACGGCCCAGTGATCGAATTCCGAATGACGGCCTTGCGCCGCGCGGCACAAGTTTTCTTTGCCGACGGTTCCAGTGCCGATCATGCACCCTTCAACCGTTTTTGCGAAAGCGCAAGTTCATGGCTCGACGACTACGCGCTCTTTATGGCGTGCAAAGATGCACATCATGGAGCAATCTGGACCTCATGGGATCCACAGATTCGCAAACGGGACCCGCAGGCCGTGAGCGAATGGTCAAGAAAATTGGCGCCAGAACTGAAAGCCTACAAATATTGGCAATTCGAATTCTTCCAGCAGTGGGGACAACTCAAGAAGTATTGCCAGCAGCGAGGCATTTGCTTCATGGGCGACGTCCCGATCTATGTTGCGCATGATAGCGCTGACGTTTGGGCTCATCCCGATCTGTTCTATCTCGACGATCAGGGCCACCCGACTGTTGTTTCCGGCGTGCCACCGGATTATTTCAGCGCCACTGGACAGTTTTGGGGGAATCCGATTTATCGCTGGGACTTGCTGGCCGCCAGCGGATATGAATGGTGGATCGAACGATTCCGCGCCACGTTCCGACTGTTCGATATGGTGAGGCTCGATCATTTCCGCGGCTTTGAAGCCTACTGGGAGGTTCCAGCGAACGAAACGACTGCCATCCATGGACGCTGGGTCAAAGGTCCCGGAGAAGAATTTTTGTCGGCGTTGCAGAATGCATTTGGCGAGTTGCCGATTGTGGCGGAGAACCTAGGCGTCATCACTCCGCCGGTGGAAAAGCTGCGACAGCAGTTCGATCTACCGGGCATGAGCCTTTTGCAATTCGCATTCGGCAACGATCCACAGGGGCCATCGTTCCGCCCACATAATTACAGCCGCGACCTTGTCGCTTACACCGGAGGGCACGACAACGACACGACGGTGGGGTGGTGGTCGAGTTCAGGCGCCGGTGACAGTACGCGGACTCCGGAGGATGTTCGTAAGGAGCGCGAATTCGCGTGCGCCTATCTCAACTTCCACGATGATTCCGGGATTAATTGGGTGATGATTCGGGCGGTGTTGGCCTCGGTCGCCAATGTTGCGATTATCCCGTTGCAGGATGTGCTGGGCCTGGGCAGTGCGGCGCGCATGAATCTTCCTGGTACGGTCACCGGAAACTGGAAATGGCGATACCGCCCGGGGGCGTTGAGCGTGGAGTTGAGCACAATGCTGCGACACTTGGCCACGCTGTACGATCGGTAGGGCGAATCTTCAGAGACAAGCAAACACGAACCTTCTGACAGATTTGGAAATCGTCTACTTTCCTCTTTTACGGCTTCCACTTGTTCAGAAATGCGATTACGTCGTCGGGATCAAGCGATCGTGCTGACTCCCACTCGCCATTCTTCTGCGAATACAGCAGCTTGCCATCAGGGTCGAGAATTGCCAGCGCCGGCACTCCTTTTTCGAGTGGAACCTTGTATTCCGTCGCCAGATCGTTGTTTTTCTTGCCGTCGTCGCCAATGTCCACATGCACAACCTGGAAATTCTTTTCCAAAAGGGGAGCGACATCCGTCTGATGAAATGCTTGATCAAGCACGTGGCAGTCGTAACACCAGTTCCCCCCAAAGACGAGGATTACACGCTGATGATCTTTCTTGGCCTTTGCTACAGCTTCCTCAATTTCGACTTTGGCATCCGCGCTCTTGTTATAGAGATTCGGATTCGGCTTGAGAGCCGGACGCATTTTGAGCACATCGGAGTGCGCCGCCATCACGATGCGCCATCCGTCCCCCCTGTTGTTGCCACGCTTGTTGCTCCGTAACGTAGCGGGTTCGTGGACCGTCCGGCGTTACCATTTTCATAGAAATAGCTAATTTGACAACATGGAGTCCCTGCTGATCCTGTTCTCCGAGAGTGCTGACTTCGAAATCGGTAGCCCCGGAAGAAACCAGCTTTTGCCAGAAATCGGTTTCAGGAGCGATATAAGGCGTCGGCTTTCGGTCCGCGCCCATGAACTTCGCAGGCGGATCAATCGAGTACAAGTTCTTTAGCGAGGTTATGGACGCCGCTGTCAAAGTACCCTTCCACTTTTCAATTCCGTCGAATGCGGACGATGGGGTCTGCGTGACTGCGGAGGTAGAAAAAAGAAGGAGCGCGAAGGCCAAAAGAACACGGTTGGTCATTAAAAGAACCTCGGAAGGAACCTCAGAAATAGCCTAGCCGAAATTATAAACGGGACGATTGCGGTGCATTGTAATGAAAGAGACTTCTGGAATGCGGAGAACAACCGATTGACAACTATATCTCGGCTGCCCTAATATCTTTTTCAGAATGACTCCGTTGACCCATCGGCACCATCATCATCACCATGCGATGAGCGTGTCGGCGGGGAATCACGGATAACCAAAGCACTCATAGGAAATCCAAGCCCGCTGGCGCATAACTCGCCCAGCGGGCTTTTTGCTTTGCTGCAAGCTGTGAAGAATTAACAACGCGATAAGACAAGATTAGGAAGATGAAGATTTTAGGAGGGTTCGATGGAGATCGACTTTGACAAGATGCAGGGCCTGGCGCCCGCGGTGATTCAAGATGCGAGCACCGGGGAGTTGCTAATGGTGGGCTTTATGAATAAAGAAGCACTGGATAAGACTCTGCTCACTGGATTCGCGACATTCTACAGCCGTACTCGCCAGACATTGTGGACCAAAGGGGAAAGCTCCGGCAATCGTCTACAGGTAGTTGCCGCTTGGACCGATTGCGATCGGGATACGGTGTTGCTGCGCGTACGCGTGCTGGGTGAAGGCAAGGTTTGTCACACTGGGACGCGCTCCTGCTTTACGCAAGAACTTCCTCTCGAAAACGGGCTCGGAGGCGCAGTGGTTGAACAGGAAAAGGTTGCGCAAGCGAGGTCGGAGCGATGAATTTGAAATCAGGGAAATTGCGATTGGGTATTCCCAAAGGAAGTTTGCAGGAAGCGACGTTGAGCCTGTTCACACGCGCCGGACTTCGCGTGTATACGAACGCGCGTTCTTACTTCGCCGCTACGGATGACCCCGATATCGAATGTCTGCTGATTCGAGCCCAAGAAATGGCGCGGTACGTCGAACATGGCGCTCTGGATGCGGGGTTGACTGGCCTGGATTGGGTGCTTGAAAGCGGCCTTGATGTGGTCAAGGTCTGCGACCTGGTTTATGCCAAACAAAGCATGGGCAAGGTCAAGTGGGTGCTGGCGGTTCCGGAGGATTCGAGCTTTCAGAAACTTAAAGACCTTGAAGGTAAAATCATTGCCACCGAATTGGTCAGCTTCACGCGCAATTATTTTGCGAAGCGAAATGTTGAGGTACGGGTAGAGTTTTCCTGGGGCGCAACTGAAGTTAAACCGCCGCTGCTGGCCGACGCCATTGTCGAGGTCACGGAGACGGGTAGTTCGCTGCGCGCCAATCATCTGCGAATCCTTGAAACCATTCTGGAGTCGAACACGCAGTTGATTGCGAGCAAGGCAGCCTGGGCCGATCCTGCGCGCCGGCAAAAGATTGAGAACCTCGCCGTCATGCTCAGTGGCGCAATCGCCGCGCTGGGACGGGTGGGTCTGATGCTCAACGTGCGCAAAGTGGATTTGCCTGCTGTTCTTGAACTTCTGACCGCGCTAAAAAATCCGACGGTCGCGCCGCTGGCCGATGGCGAGTGGGTCGCGGTGAATACTGTGATTGAGGAAAACACTGCCTGGACGCTGATTCCGAAACTGAAGCAAGCCAATGCTCAGGGCATCGTCGAATATCCGCTGAACAAGGTGGTGATGTGATGCGCGATAAGGCGCGCAAAGATGTAAGGCGCAAAGACTCGAGAGGCGATGAGGTGATGCGCATTCTTGAGGGCTCCTTGCAAGCTGATTTTGTGACGGCACTGGCAGGGCGTGGCACCACTGATCTGGCAGAGGTCGAGGTGGCAGTTCGCCGCATTGTGAGTGACGTACTGCGCAATGGTGATCGCGCTGTACGCCGTTATGCCATACGCTGGGACGAATTGGGGAAGGACGAAGCGCTACGAGTTCCCGAGGAAGAACTTCACAAGGCTTGGGAACGAACGGATCCAGAGCTGCGGAACGCCATCGAGCATGCGGCGGGAAATATTCGTCGCTATGCGGAATGGCAAATGCCTAAGTCGCCCGCGGACAATACTGAGTGGCTGCGCGAAAACGAGTGGTTACGCGAAATTGAGCCTGGCGTCAGCGTGGGTCAGTTGGTGCGCCCGTTGGAATCTGTGGGATGCTACGTGCCGGGCGGCCGCTATCCTTTGCCTTCGACGTTGCTGATGACGGTGATTCCGGCACAGGTCGCGGGAGTCGGGCAGATTCGTGTCGCGTCTCCGCGCCCGGCGCAGGCAACTTTAGCGGCAGCGGCATTTCTCGGCGTGCGCGAGTTCTACCGGATCGGTGGAGCACAGGCCATCGCTGCTCTTGCCTACGGAACGGACGAGATTCCGCAAGTGGATAAGATCGTTGGTCCGGGCAATCGATACGTGACCGCGGCAAAAAAACTTGTGGCTTTCGATTGCGCTATTGAGTTTCTGGCTGGTCCGACTGAAGCCGTCATTATCAGCGCGGATGGCGAATCGACTTACATCGCATCTGATCTGGTAGCGCAGGCGGAACATGATCCTGACGCGCTGTGCATCTTCATAACAACTTCACGCGCGCTGGCGAAAAAAGTTCAGAACGAAGTGCAGAAGCGCGCTCGCCTCAACCCCATTGCCGCGCAATCACTCTCCCGTCGCGGCGCCATTCTTTTGGCCGCTTCCCTTGAACAGGCTGTCGAGATATCAAACCGCATTGCGCCTGAGCATCTCACGATTCCGGCTGCGCTCACGCTGAAAGTGCAACATGCGGGTGCGATTTTTCTCGACGAGTTTACGCCGCAAGCCGCAGGGGATTATGTCTCGGGACCGAACCATGTGCTGCCGACAGGCGCTATGGCTCGTGTGCGCGGCGGACTCAGCGCGCTCGATTTCGTCCGCGTTATTGCCTGCCAGCAAGTGACACGCGAAGGCATTCGCCGCATCGGGCCAGCGGGTATTGCTCTGGCAACTGCCGAAGGCTTGATGGGACACGCGGACGCATTCCGAGTGAGGTGTTCGCGTGCTTGAAGCTCGCGCAGCGGCAAGAAATCTGCACGCATATCGGCCGCCTTTAGCGGGTCGAACGGGACTACGCCTCGATTTCAACGAGAGCACGGTGGGGTGTTCGCCGCGCGTGCTGGCTCGGCTGCGGTCGCTCGATGCGGAACTCCTGGCGCGTTATCCCGAACGCGAGCCGGTTGAAATAGAGGTTGCAGGCTTTCTGGGACTCGATCCGGCGCAGGTTCTGCTGACGAACGGAGTCGACGAAGCGATTCATTTGTTGTGCTCCACATATCTCGATCCGGGGGATGAAGCGCTCATCGTTGTGCCGACTTTCGCCATGTATGCAATTTTTGCTCAGGCTGAAGGAGCGCGCGTTGTCGAAGTGCGGGCGGGCGACAACTTTGCATTTCCCGCAAAAAACTTGCTAGCTCAACTCAACCCACGCACTCGACTTATTGCGGTGGCGAATCCTAACAATCCGACGGGAGCAGCGGTCGCAGGCGATGTCTTGATTCAGATTGCGCAGGCCGCGCCGCAAGCTGCGGTGCTTGTCGATGAAGCGTATTTCGAATTCCACGGAGAGACGCTTATCGAATACACGAGGCAAATCGAAAATCTTTTCGTGGCGCGGACTTTCTCCAAGGCCTACGGACTCGCTGGCTTGCGCATTGGCATTCTCGCGGGAGAACCGCGGCAGATGACGATGGTTCGTCGCGTTGCTTCGCCGTACAGCGTGAATGCTGTTGCCCTCGCAGTTCTGCCTCAGGCTCTTCAAGATCAAGAATACGTCGGCCACTATGTTGCACAAGTGCTGAGCAATCGCGAGAGACTGCAGCAAGAACTTGACGCTCTCGGATTGCACTATTGGCGGAGCCACGCCAACTTTGTGCTTGTGCGCATTGGCGCCTTTCATGCCGAGTTTGTTCGCGCCCTGCGCGACCGCGGAATTTTGGTGCGCGACCGGCACTCCGACCCAGGCTGCGAGGGCTGCGTCCGCCTGACCGTAGGAACTGACGAACATACGCAGGCGCTCATCGCTGCTCTGCATGCGGTGATTGAGCAGCTTGGGTTGCGAAATGAGGTGCGGGCATGAGGAAGGCCAAGCTGCATCGTAAGACTGCGGAAACAGAAATTCGAATTGACCTCACCATCGAAGGGCGGGGAAAGTATGAGGTTTCTACGGGAATCCGTTTTCTTGATCACATGTTGGAATTATTCACGCGTCACGGTGGGTTCGATTTGAAACTTGCCGCACTGGGCGACCTCGATGTGGATCAGCACCATACCGTGGAAGATGTCGGGATCAGCCTGGGCGAAGCATTCGACCGCGCTCTAGGTGACCGGCGCGGCATTCTGCGAGCGGGATATTTTCTGATGACCATGGATGAAACGCTAGGCTTAGCAGCCGTGGATTTTGGAGGCCGCGCGGTGTCCGTCGTCCAGACTAAGGTTCGCGCGACTCGGGTTGGCGATTTGCAAACGGAACTGGTGTCTGACTTTTTTGAGGGGTTCGCACGTGGTGCGCGCGCGAATGTTCACGTGCGGGTGCTTTATGGACGATCCAGTCATCACAAGATCGAGGCGCTCTTCAAAGCTTTTGCACGTGCGCTTCGCGTAGCCTGCTCCCGTGATCGCCGACTGGGACGCATGTTACCTAGCACTAAGGGTCTCCTATGATCGCCATCGTCGATTACGGTGCTGGCAATTTGAATTCGGTGAAGAAGGCGTTTGACTATCTTAGCGCCGACGTCGTCGTTACTGCTCAGCCTGAAATCGTTGCAACCGCGGACAAGATTGTGCTGCCTGGCGTCGGGCATTTTTCCGCATTGGGCGGGCTCGACAACACGGGCTTACGAGACGCCGTAATACAAGGCGTAAGTACCGGTAACCCGTTCCTTGGAATTTGCCTGGGAATGCAGTGGCTGTTTGAGGGCAGCGACGAGGCTCCTGAGATTGCGGGAGCGGGACTTTTTGCGGGCCATTGTCGGCCATTTCCGGATTCTGTGAAATCGCCGCACGTGGGGTGGAACTCGCTGACGGTCAGGGAAGATTCACGATTGCTGCGGAATGTCGCTTCCGACTCTTTTGTTTACTACACCCACTCTTTTCAAGCGCCGGTGATCGCGAGCACCACGGCAGGGAGTGAATACGGAACGCAGTTTTCCGCCGTCGTCGAATGCGAAAATATTTTCGGCGTGCAGTTCCATCCGGAAAAATCGTGGACAGTGGGGCTGCGCATTCTCAAGAATTTCTGTGAGGTAGCGTGAAGCGATCTGTGGAGTTTGACAAGTGCTGACCAAACGTATCATCGCCTGCCTCGATGTCGATGACGGACGCGTGGTGAAAGGGGTGCAGTTTGTGAATCTACGCGACGCCGGCAACCCAGCGGAATGTGCCGTTGCCCATGCCCGCGATGGCGCGGATGAGATCGTTCTGCTCGACATCACGGCTACCAGCGATAAACGCAAGATGATGCTTGACGTTGTCTCGCGCACTGCTCGCGGTTTATTTATTCCGTTTACGGTGGGTGGAGGAATTTGTGAACTATCTGATGCTGAGGCTGTGTTTGAGGCGGGAGCAGACAAGATTGCCATCAACTCAGCCGCAGTGAAAGACCCGACGCTGATTGGAAAGATCGCGGCTCGATTTGGATCGCAGGCGGTGGTGGTGGCCATCGATGCCCGGCGCGTTAATGGCGGCTTCGAGGTATTTGTGGCTGGAGGGCGCACTCCCACGGGCCGCGACGCGCTGCAATGGGCGCGAGAGGCGGCGACTTGCGGCGCCGGAGAAATTCTGCTCACTTCGATGGACCGTGATGGGACTAAGTCCGGATTCGATTGCGAATTGGTACAGATGGTCGCTGACGCAGTTTCGATTCCTGTGATCGCGTCGGGCGGCGCTGGGTCAGCGCAAGATTTTATTGATGTATTCCGCGACGGGCACGCCGATGCGGCTTTGGCTGCTTCCATTTTTCATTTCGGCATTGAGAACATCGGACAATTAAAACTCGAACTATGCGCTGCCAACGTGCCGGTGAGGTGGCCATGCTGATTCCATCGATCGATCTTATGGGCGGCAAGATCGTGCAGTTGATTCAGGGCGACAAGAAGAAACTGGAGTTCGACAACTTCGGATATTGGATCGAGCGCTTTTCGAAATATCCGGTGGTCCAATTGATCGACCTTGATGCGGCACGCGGCATGGGCGACAACCGGTCGCTCGTCAAGCAGATCGTCAGCCAACTGCCGTGCCAAGTTGGTGGCGGCATCCGGACTGTTGAAACTGCGCAGGAACTTCTTAACCTTGGAGCACGCAAAGTCATTATTGGATCTGCGTTGATGACCGATGGCCGGATTAATCAGGAGCACGCTCGTACCTTGGGAGAGAAGCTCCCAAAGTCCGCGCTGATGTTTGCTCTCGACTCCCGCGGAGGACGGGTTGCAATTGAGGGCTGGCGCAAGCAGACTACTGTCACTGCCTTCGACATGATTCGCGAGTTGGAGCCGTTTTGCGAGTCTTTCCTGTACACCCACATCGACACGGAGGGCTTGATGGGAGGGATTCCGATGGAGACAGTTCATGCTGTTCGACACGCCACTCAACGACACTTGGTGGTCGCCGGTGGCATCACGGAACAACAGGAAATCGACAGCCTCGACGCTCTGGGAATTGATGCTGTGGTGGGGATGGCGCTGTATTCAGGAAAGATTCGCGGTTGATGTAGGCAGCTGAAAAAGATGGGCTGGTTGTGACGAGCGAGGATACCCGTCGCTCCATCGTATGACTTATGACACGGGATTATGCAGTAAAGATTTTTCTAGTGCAGCCTTCAGCGATTCGAACGCACGTTTCTGGTATGGCTCCGCGTTCTTTCGCGTATAAATTGGAGTTACGCTCTGGATGTACGTGCGGGCTGCGTCGTAGTTGCGATGACTATATGCGATTTGAGCTTGCGCTAGAGTTACATTCGCGCCCCAGTCAGGATCGCCGGTTAGCTGCGTAATCGCCGGCACGTCGATTTGCTGTAAGAGTGGCGACGCTTCATCCTGCTTACTCAAACTGATCAGGCAACTTGCCAGTGTGTACGCGGTGGCGCCAGTCAAAGCGGCGCTTGGGCCGAAGGCTTTTGTCGAGGTTTCGTAGGCCTTACGCGCGTTCGATTCACCTTCACGATTGTGCCCAGCTCGACATTGAGCTAGAGCCGCATCGGTGAGCGTTGCGACGGCGAAAAACGAAAGCGGTCCCTGTTTGCGAACCGCGAGATCGTAAATAGCTAGGTCGTCGTGGATAGCATCGTCCCAAAGCTCAAGACTTCCCTCCGATTGCGCTCGGGTAGATAGTAACTGCATGGTAAGTTCGTGGTCCGCGCCCAGACGAGAGACAAATTCTGGATAGATGGCATTCGTTTCCTTGATTGCTTCCGCGTGTTTGTTCTGAATCATGAAGGCCTGGGCCAGATTCAGGCGAACGCGCAACACATTGGGACTGTCTGGACCTGCTATGCGCGTGAAGGCGTCGATGAGTTCACGGAATAATTGTTCTGCTTTGGCTCCTTCGCCTAAGCGGATATAAGAAAATGCCAGCCTTTGCTTGAGGGTCAGGCGTGCGCTTTCATCGAATTCGGGGAGAGATTCTGCTTTGTCGAGCGCAGCTTGGAAGTTTGCCGCTGCCGACTTGGCATTGTTTTCAATGAGTGCCACCATTCCTCGCGCGGAGTACAGCCAGACCGGGAGATCGGGGCGCGGATGCGTCAGTTTGGCGTGCGTTAGGTCGGCGCCCGTCAGCTTGGCGATCAATGCTTCCTGCTGTCCGAGGATGGATTTGGCTAACGGCAGCGAGCCACTTTCGTAGCTTCGTGCCTCCAATGTGGTGCGCTGCAGTTGGACGATGATTGCGTCTTGCGACAACTCGCCATCCACCTGTTTGAAAAGAGCGGCAGCGCGATCGTACTCCTGGCGCGCATCGGGATAATCGGTGCGATTATCGAGCGCTCGGGCAATGGTTTGATGGAGGCGCGCAGCAATCAGCGGCTCATCCTGAAATTGGCGATCGATGCTGGGCGACGCTTGCTTGATAGCGTCCATCAGCGACTCGCTGGATTTGCCGCTGGCAAACGGATTGCTGCGTCCGAGCAGATCGTCGGAGAGAAACCGGCTGATGGAGCTTGCTATCTTAGTTTGGCGATTGGCAATATCGCGTTCGCGAGCCGCTCTGCGATAAAGCGTAAAGCTGAATCCCAATCCGAGTACAAGTGCAATTACGGCCAGCACGACCCACGGACGCCGCGCGCGGGCTTCGGACAGTTTGCGTTCGGCAATTTGCGCTCGAAGTTTTGCCGCTTCTAATTCGTCGCGTCGAATGCGGCGTTGATCGAGTGTGAGCAACCGTTCGACTAGGTTCGCGGCGCTATTCAGCCGCTTGGCAGGATCGCCGCACGCGGCGTCCGCAATGTCTTCACGGAGCAATGGATCTTGGACCTCCGCTTCCCAGCCCGGCGCAAGTGGCTTGCGGAAATCGGCTATTGCCAACTGGTAGAGCATGACGCCGAGAGCGTAAACGTCAGCCCCAGCGCTGGGAGATTGTCCAGCCAGGACTTCGGGCGCGAGGTACATCAAAGTTCCCGTTAGCGAATCGTTTTCTAGCCCGGCGGTCTGAGTGAATCCCAGGTTCGTGATTCCAAGGGCATGTAGACGCGAGGGCTCGAATAAGGATGCGCTGCCGAAATCGGCGAGTTTGACCTGCCATCCTCGGTTGCTTCCGGCTACGACCAGAATATTGGCTGGCTTTAAATCTTTGTGGAGCACGCCAATGTCGTGGGCGGCGGCTACGGCTTGAGCAACCTCAACCAGCAATCCCAGGCGGATATCGTATGAAATTTTGGCGAGGCCACCCTGCGTCTCGGCCCATTCCGCTAAGTTCGGTCCGGCATATTCGCTTTCAAGAAAGAAAGGAGGCGTCTCGAAATTCCATTCCAGGATGCGGACAAATTCCGGACGGTCACCGAGCGATTCCCGCAGAAAACGCGAAATCGTGATCTCACGTTTCAGGCCTTTTAAGCGCTCGCCGTCCGCCGCGAATTTGAATACGCGTTGTTCGTGCGTCTTTGGATTCTCCGCCAGCCAGACTTCGCTTGATCCGGAGACATCCATGGGACGAGAAAGCCGCCACTGCTCTCGCCCCAGAACCACATCACCTGCTTTGAATCCGAGCTCGGGTCCAGCTGCCGCGGCGACGGTTTGGCAATAGACTGGCACGGCAAGACGGTAGCCGACGCGAGGTACGGTGAGAATCGCGGGATGCTCTTCGTCTCCCATGGCCTTGCGCAGTTTGGATACGGCTGTGGCTAACGAACCATCCACTACCATCACGTCGGGCCAGACGGATTCAAGTAATTCTTCTTTGGTCACAACCTCGCCGGCATGAAGAAGAAGCTGTAACAGGACGTCCAGCGGCTTCGATTCGAGGTCAACTGGCCGGCCTTTGACCCGCAACTCCCGGCCTAGCTCATCGAATTCGTAGTCGGAGAAACGCCAGAGGCGGACGGAAGTCGGCGCGACTTCTCTTCCATCTTCTTTGTAATTCATAGACTTAGCCACGCTTTAGAGTTCTTAAGAATTCCGTCAGGACAGGCAGTGGGGGGATGGTGCAGACTGTCGTCCGACGGTCACTGGTATGTGGAGACATTTTGCCACGAACCGGTGGCTGGAGCACGCAAATTACGAGCGGAGTGCTCGAACCGGGGGGTTCGGCTGGGAAGGGCCGGACCCCCACGGCACCCGCCAACAGGCGAGAGGATTCAGATGATGCAAAATATTCAACTTGACGCAGCCCCTGGTCGCAATGACAATCCCGGTCTGCGGCCCAAAGTGTCTCCCCCGGGCATCTGCCAGCCGAATCGGCTGCACCCTTCCGCAAGCCATATATTGAACCACATGAATTTCGCTTTGAGGAGAGTTCTTATGAAGCACCGTGGAGTCGTACTTTCAACCGTCTTCTTGATGATTGCTGCGACGATTTTATTTGCCGTGACAGCCGCGAGCACGCAGACGTACACCCCGCTGTACAGCTATCCGCAGACTGATGTTGGCGACAGTGGCATCACCTGGCCGAGCGTGCTGTCGCAAGGCCAGGACGGTGAGTTGTACAGCACCATACAAACGAATGGAGCATATACCTTCGGCAGCGTGTACAAGATGACAACGACGGGACAATACATGCTGATCTACAATTTTTGCGCTGAAGGCACGCCCTGCGCGAGCACTGGCGGCTACCCCACCGGCGGTGTCACGCTGGGATTCGATGGAAACCTCTGGGGGACGACCGAGGACGGCGGCAAAGACGCTGCCGGGACAGTGTTTAAGATGACGCCCGCAGGGACGTTGACGTTGATATATCCCTTCACCAACGCCAAAGATGACAGCGCTCCGAACTTCACCGTCTTGCAGGGGCAGGATGGCAACATTTACGGTGTGTCCGAGGAACAATACGACGGGCAATATGGATCGTTCTTTAAACTCACGACCAAGGGCAAGATCAGCCCATACCCGTTCGGCTACACCAACGGCTCGTCCCCGAGCTTACCGGTGCAAGGTACCGACCTTAATTTCTATGGCACCACACAAGCCGGTGGAGATACGTCGTGCGGCGAATTTGGATGCGGAGTTGTGTACAAAGCAACGTCGGCTGGCAAAATCACCGTGCTTCATGAGTTCACAGGATATGTCAGCAGTACCAACTTCGATGGATCCCGGCCGATCGGAATATTGGTTCAAGGTCCCGATGGAAATTTTTATGGAACAACTTATACCGGTGGCGCCAACAATCTAGGAACTGTCTTCAAGATCTCGTCGTCTGGCACTTATACGTTGCTCCACAGCTTTGCTGGAGTTCCCACCGACGGCTCGCTTCCCATCGCGGGCTTGACAGTTGGCACCGACGGCAATTTGTATGGGACAACAGGCAATGGCGGTTCGGTAAATTACGGCGCGATTTACGAAATCACTCCCGCTGGTAAAGAAACGGTTCTCTATAGTTTCTGCGCCGTCGCGTGCACCAACGGATTTTCTCCAACAACCCCGATGGTGCTGCATACGGACGGGGATTTCTACGGCAACACCGCCGGCAGCTCTTTGGGAGGTTCGGTCTTCTATAGCTTCAAGACGGGATTCAAACCGTTCATCAAGCTGGTGACGTGGTCTGGCAAGGACGGCGCGACGGCTGAGATCCTGGGTCAAGGCTTCACTGGTACGACTGCTGTTTCCTTTAACGAAGTGGCAGCGAAATTCGATAACGTCTCGGATACTTACATGACCGCGACCGTGCCGGCTGGGGCGCTCACTGGGCCGGTAACGGTGACGACTTTTTCGGGCACGCTCAAGAGCGACCGGACCTTCCTGGTAACGCCGCAGGTCAAGAGTTTTAGTCCGGCGAGCGGGGTGGTCGGAACTTCGGTGACGATCACTGGAGTCAGCCTTACTCAGACCACAGCTGTGACCATTGGTACGAAGCCAGCCACTTTCACCGTGAACTCCGATACCCAAGTGACGGCGACCGTGCCACCCGGCGCAAAGACAGGCAAGACCATCACCATCACGACGGCCGGAGGAACAGCCGCCAGCACTGCAAAGTTCGTGGTTGTCCCGGAAATCACAAGCTTCACCCCCACCAGCGGTCCGACAGGAACATCAGTCACAATCACTGGAAATAGTTTCACCGGCACGACGAAGGTGACGTTTGGCGGCGTGGCAGCAACAAGTTACAAGGCGAAATCCGACACGACGGTGGATGCGCTTGTGCCCACGGGCGCGGTGACCGGGACTATCGCTGTTACCACTCCGGGCGGCACGGGAACCAGTTCGACTAAATTCACGGTCACGAAGTAGCGGCGAGCTAAGCACCGACAACAAGTGCCGATCTTGCCGATTGATCTTGCTGGGGGCGATGTATCTACATTGCTCGCAGACAAGGCCTTGTCACTACGATTGATAGAAGACTTTGAAAAAGCGGTAGAGATTCCAGAGATCGACCTTTGACGATCCTTCGATGGTGGCGTGCATCGACAATAGCGGTACTCCAATGTCGATGACCTCCATGTCCTCGGCGGACATGAAACCCCCAATCGTTCCGCCGCCGCCAACATCCACTTTTGGTGTTTGCGTTTGCCAAGGGATTTGATTTTGATCGAGCAATGCGCGGATGTGGGCAATGAACTCAGAATTTGCGTCAAAACCAGCGCCGTATCTTTTGATGGTTACTCCATAACCGAGGCGAGCGGCGTTGCTGGGCTCTTGTGTGCTCTGAAAAATCGGATTCTCGCCATCATTGGTATCCGATGAAATCACTTGCGCATTGTGCAATGCGCGCCGGAGATCAACGTCGTTGTACCCCGCACCCCGCTCGGCGGCGGTAAATCGTGAGTAAGTCGCGGTTAAGAATTGCGAGCGGGCACCGGTGTTATTGACCGACCCTACTTCCTCAAAGTTCGAGAGATAGGCCATCGCCGTGTACTTCGGCGTGCCTTGAAGCTCAATTACTCCGCGCGCCGCGCAGTAAGACGACAGTTTGTCGTCCTGTCCCCAGGCACCAACCAGCCCGCGATCGATCCCCACATCCACCGGCTGTGTGGCCGGAACCAGCTGTAACTCAGCGCTCACCAAATCTTCTTCCTTTACGTTGAACATTGACGTGAGCGCCTTGGTCACCTGATCGGAGACCGATCCATCGTCTCCATCGCCGGACGGAATACTACCCGCGACTGGGTCAAGTTCCTCCCCTTTGAACACGTCAGAATAAGTACGGGTGCGCAATTCGCTGTCGGAGTGAGGTGCGTTCGCGGTTATCAGAAATACGGGATCGTCAGATTTGAGTCCGATGGAAACGTCTATCTTGCGTCCATCTTCAGTGTCGATACGACCTACTAAGGCGAGGGGCACGTTTGCCCATTGGTATTTCTCGATGCCTCCGTAATACTTGGTCTTGAACAAGGCGAAACCGGATTGGCCCGCGGAATAAATGGGCCGGGCCTTCAAGTCGATATGCGGGCTATCTTGATGCGTACCGATAAGGCGAGAACCTTCCACTATCGGCTGCAACCCTATAACGACAAGAATAACCGCCCGATCGCGGTTGTTGACGATAAGGCGGGCTCCGGGCTTGACTTGAGCTGGATCAGTAAATTCAAGAAAGCCAGCGGCCTTGGCTAACCGTGTAACCTCGCGATTGGAAAGTTCGGCACTGCGAGCGATGCTCAGATATTGCTTGTACTGATCGGCGAATTGAAACACTTGATTTCGTTGATTGCCGGTGAGTAAGAGCCATCCTGACTTTTTCGACTCCCAGACGCCACCCTTTTGCGCCAAGGCCAACGTGCTCCCCAGCATCGCACAGCAAAGCCCCCAACCCGCTAGTCGATTTCGCATGTTCTCTCTTTCCTGCTGATCATACAACTCACCGATTCAAACGCTTCCTATGAAATCGCTGCACAACATCGCAAGCAAACAGAACGGGTGTAAACTGTGAACTGTTTTCGAGTCCTCGAAGGAAGTTTGGGCTGACATGTTTTGGCGGCTGAGCCTCGTGTTACTGGCAGCGACGGTATCTGTGCCGCTTTCAAACGCGCAGATGCGCGGAACGCATGCCGGCTTCGGACACGGCGCTGCGGGTAGGATTGGCCGCCGCCGTGTGGCACGTCTTCTTCCCCGGGAAATGTTTCCCGGCTCATCTTATCTATATCCGAATCAATATCAGGACTATTACCCCGATGAGCAATACACAGACGGGGGCGCTTCGCCGCAGGTCGTGATAGTGCGGCCTACTGCAGATGAAGATTCTCCGCGAAACATTAAACCGGGACCTCTGCTGATCGAGTGGCAGGGCGATCGTTATGTGCGATTCGGTGGCTCCGAAGAAACAGGGGGACGTGGAACCTCGGCGTACCCCGATTATGCGGAGCCCGCAGCCGCGAAGTCGCCGACTAGACAAATATCCGCCACGAAGAAAGAACGCACCGAATCGTCAGAGGCGGGATCTGCGCCTGTGGTGTTGGTCTATCGCGACGGCCATCGCGAGGAGATCCCGGACTATGCCATCGCAAACGGTGTGATTTATGCTCACGGCACCTACTGGCAAAACGGCTATTGGACAAAGCAAATCCCGCTTTCCGCACTCGACCCGTCGGCTACAATGCAAGCCAATCGAGAACGTGGTGCGAAATTTATGCTGCCATCCGCGCCTAATGTAGTGATCACCAGCTTCTAGTTTTTTCTAGAGTCTGTCCTCGCCGTGCAAAACAAAAACGTATGGCGGCCATCAGAAGTTATACTTGCGTGCTTTTAGCGCCTGTGAAAAATTTGAAATCTCCGAGTCTATCCACTGGATTAAAAATAACCATTGCAGGCACATAAGATACCGACACAGGGAGCACACCATTGCCGACCATGCAGCCGACTCATACATCCAGCGAAGAAATTGTTATGCGGCAGAATCTAGTCAGTGTCGCACTGGCACAACAAGAAGCGGACCTGGTATTGGAGGGCGCGACGCTTTTGAATGCACACACACTCACCTGGAAAGAAAACTGGGACATCGTTGTCAAAGGGCAGAGGATAGCGTGGGTGGGCCCGCATGGGGAGTGGAGAGGTTCTGCGAGAAGCAAAGTCTCAGTTCGCGGATTGTGGGCTGTGCCGGGATTTGGCGAAGCGCATAAGCATATCGAAAGCACGATGTTGAGTCCCGAATATGAAGCCGACCTGGTTCTGCGCATGGGTACGACCTGGAATGTTGAGGCGTCGCATGAATTCTCCAATGTGAATGGCGCGCGCAACGTGGAATTCTGGCTGACGGCGCGCGAGCATGGCAGTCCCTTCAAGATATTCCCTTCCCTCGGCTCCGCGACTCCTCCAACTGGCTGGGAAGAATCTGGTGGGTATTATGGCTATCGAGAGATCCGCGATTTTATTGACCGCAATCTCTGGGTGACGGGGCTGGACGAAGTGATGGATTGGTCTGCCGTAGTGAATCCTAAAAATCCGGGTTACAAACGACTTTGGGAGAATATCGAAGCCACATTGGATGGGCGTGGAGTGGTGGAAGGGCACGGCGCCGGATTGGTGTCGGCGGGGGAAATCTGCGCCTTCGCGGCGGCCGGAATCAGTTCGGACCATGAAATGCGGGAGGCGCAGGAAGCATGGGACAAACTCGAACGCGGAATTTTTCTGGAAATACGGCCGAACGCTGCGCACATCCTGAAGTACCTGGTGGAAAAAGGTCTTCGTGACTGGTCGAATGTCGCGGTCACAACAGACGATCGCAATGCCGAAACGACGCTGCGGCGTGGTGCAATGGATCACAACATTCGCTGCGCGATCGAGAACGGCGTGCGCGCGGAGATTGCTTACACATTGGGCAGTTACAACACCGCGCGCCACTTCCGCATCGATCACCTGGTGGGCTCGCTTACTCCCGGCCGCTATGCCGACGTGGTGCTGCTATCCGACCCCGAGCAGGTAAAGATCAGAGCTGTGTATGCCGACGGCATAATGGTTTCTGAAGATTACAAAATGCTGGTTCCGGTTCCAAAGATCAGCTGGCCTGAGTGGGCAACGAAAACGGTGAATCTTGGACGCAAGATAGTGGCGGCAGACTTCGCGGTGCCGGCACCAGCCGGACGTACCACGGTGCAGGCTGCGGTTGTTCCTCCGTTTCATCATCAAAAAGATTTCTTCACCGTGAAACTGCCGGTGAAGGATGGCTTTGTGCAGCGCGACGAGACGCGCGCCATCACCAAAGTAGCGCTGCTCGATCGGTATTCGGGCCGCACACGGGTTTCACGAATGTTCTGGAAAGATGTTGGGATGAAAACGCCGGATTCCGCGATGTGCTGCTCCATTGTTCACGACAACCACAATGCCTGGGTGATCGGCAGCAGCGATGAGGCAATGGCGCTCGCGGTAAACACCATGGCAGAAATGGATGGAGGCTTTGTTCTGGTAAGAGAAGGTGAAGTGGTGGCCCGAGTTCGTCTGGAGATTGGCGGCCTGATGACTGCGCGTCCGGCAGAAGAACTCGCTAGTGATCTGCTGGCCATGCGTGCGGAGATGGAAAAACTGGAATGGATGGAAAAAGCAGTCCCTCACATTCAAGAAGCTCTCAGTGTGGATCATGTGACCGAGGCGCTATGCTATGCGTTTCTGACTTGCCCTCCATGGCAATGGACTTTCATGCTGCCGAGTGACGCGTTGCCCGATGGCTTCGTGAATGTCCGCACCGGCGAGACGCATCCGGTGATCTGGTAGAGATATAGAAGACAGACGTAGACCACGAGGAGTTCCGATTCGCCACTCTCAATACACTAACTACCTTTGTGCGTTCAGGGCCGCGCTGGCGATCTTGTCCAAGGGTACAACGATATCTACGGCACCGCGGGAAATCGCCTCTTTGGGCATTCCGAATACAATGCAGCTCGCTTCGTCCTGCGCGATTGTGGCGGCTCCTGCTTCTTTCATCTCACAAAGGCCTTGGGCGCCGTCGTCGCCCATGCCGGTCATGATGACTCCAACCGCTTTTGGACCGATGAAAGTAGCCACCGAGCGAAAAAGAACATCAACGCTCGGGCGATGGCGTGAGACCAACGGACCATCGACGACTTGGACAACAAGTTCTTCGCCACTTCGATTGACGAGCATATGCCGGTTGCCGGGAGCAATCAGTGCACGGCCAGTTTGGAGTTGGTCGCCATCCTGAGCCTCTTCGACTTCTATTCTGCATTCTTTGTTCAAACGTTCGGCGAAGGCCCGCGTGAAAACTTCGGGCATATGCTGCACGATCACGACTGGCGGGCAGTCGGTAGGCAACGCTGTGAGGAAGACACGCAGAGCCTCAGTTCCACCGGTTGAGGCACCCACCGCTATTACTACATTTACTCCGTTCGGCGATTCTGGGCAGTGGGGTTTGCTGTTGCGAGGCAGGACAACATCGTTTCTCCGATCGGCAATAAGGCGTGGAACGCCCACCGCCGGCCGTGGCTTGACCTGCGCTTGCGACGCACTCCAGACCGCATCCAAAAGCGTTACGGCCGATTCGTGCAGGAAATCACGTACGCCGACCTTGGGCTTGGTGATCACCTCAACCGCTCCTTCTTCGAGAGCGCGCAGTGCGAGCTCGGTGCCGCGAGCGGCCAGGCCGGAGCAGACCACGACTGGAGTTGGCATTTCCGACATAATTTTTCGGATGAAAGTCAGACCGTCCATCCGTGGCATTTCCAGGTCAGTGATGACGACATCGGGAGGGTCCTTTTGCATCTTCGACCATGCAATCAGTGGATCCGCCGCGGCAGTGACTTTGACCTTGCGGTTCGTGCCGAGGATGGCCTGCATAACTTGGCGGACCATCGCCGAGTCATCTACGACTAGGACGCGCAGATCATCTCCGTGAATACGTGGCACAATCTTGTCGCCTTCCTGAAATATTTAGTAAGGTACTTACAGTCGCCGAAGAAGTTCCACTGCGTAGTCTTTATAAGTCCTCATTGTGTCCTGTCTGGGTGTAGATACTCGGCTCAACGCATCGTAACTGAGGGGATATATTGTTCAAGTTTTCGGCGTGGCCCACCAACAACAGGCCGTTGGCCATGAGATGACGGCAAAGGTTCGTGATTACTCTTTGCTTCGAAGCTACGTCAAAATAGATCAGGACATTGCGGCAAAAGATGACATTGAATGGGCTTTCACTGACTTCGGATTCGTGGTTTAAGTTCAACCTTCGGAAGTCGATCATCTGTTGGATTTCGATTTTCACCTTCATTTCGCCTTGCCGCTCAGCCATTCCACGTAGCATAAAACTGTGCAGTAAGTCCTTGGGTAACTCTGCCGATCTCGTGATGGGATAGATCCCCTTATTCGCTTTTTCGAGCACACGGTTTGAGATATCAGTGCCCAACAACCGCACGTCCCAACCTTCTTCCGCTGGAAGATACTTGGCGAGTAACATGGCCATTGTGTAGGGTTCTTCGCCGGATGAACATCCGGCGCTCCATATCCGTATTCTCTTTGGACGCAATCCACGTTCGGCTTCCGCTTGCCATTGGGGAAACACTTTCTGCACCATGAACTCAAATTGCCGGGGCTCGCGGAAAAATCGAGTTTCATTGGTGGTGATGGCGTCGATCATCAGGTTGCGTTCTTCCTGTTGATCCGGACCAGCAACGCAGTCGTAATAGCCTTCTAGTGAAGTGATTTCCAGCTCCCTGAGCCGTCGAAAAAGCCGCCCGCACAACAAGGCGGTTTTTGAACTCCCCAGCCAGATACCGGTTTCAGCGTAGATTAACTTCTGGAATTTTTGGAACAGCGCAGGACTTACCGAGAGCTGGGGTGGCTGCTCAAGGCACGGGTTAGCATCCATTTGGCGGAGCTTACCTGAATCCTTGCCTGGAGCAGTTCCAGCGCGCACAGCTAGGCCCCGGCCTCGAAGTGCGCCACTTTCTCTTTGCTCGGCACACCTTTGGCCGGTGTTTCTTTGGCTGATGCATCGGTGGCCACTTCGCCCGAAGGCGCTTGGTCGACAACCGACTCTGTAACTGCCAGCAATTCGTCGGCGGAGAGTACTTTGTCGATGTCAAGAATCAGGCAAAACTTTTTGCCCAGCACTCCCATGCCGAGCAAGTATTCGGTTTTGACGCGAGTACCGAAAGGCGGAGTCTGTTCGATTTCGTCGGCCGAAAGCTCAATGACCTGGCTTACGGAATCGGCCAAGACTCCCATGGTC
Organism: Terriglobales bacterium; assembly: GCA_049674665.1. GTDB lineage: Bacteria > Acidobacteriota > Terriglobia > Terriglobales > Acidobacteriaceae > Acidiflorens. The sequence goes on along the minus strand of JBATZM010000075.1, from coordinate 7,190 downwards.
AGATTCTCTCCCTGAAAAATCACTTCGGTGATGATGATGCAGGAGAACTTCGAGATGACGCTGGCGGGCAATCCGAACTTCGCCGCGAGATCTACAACCGGGATAACTCGGCCTCGGAGGTTCGTCACACCGCGGATCCAGACCGGAGTGTTGGGTACGGTCGTGACCGCCTCGTACTCAACGATCTCACTCACCTTTGCAATACCGATGGCATATTCCTCACCCGCGGTCAGGAAGGTAAGGTACTGCTCCATCTTAATGTTGGCGCTCATGTTCACAGGGAGTTGGTTCTTCCCTTGGTTCGACGCTCCCATAATTTTCTCCTCAGTCTCGCTCCTCACATTTCTGCCGCGTCCAGCTTAGAACGGGGAGAAGTTAGGTTCTTCCGCTACCTTGCCGCTGACTGGCTGAGCGTGGCTACGCTGCGCGAGCCCGCTCCTGAACGCTGGGTTCAGGGGCATGATCACGCGCTGTTGCTGTTTGCCGTCGCCGTTGCGAGGATCGCCATTGCGATGGGTTGGCTGTTCTCCTGCTACACGGAAGAAGGTCATCAACTGCTGCAATTGCTCGGACTGTGCAGCCAATTCCTCCGCGGTACTAGAGAGCTCTTCCGCCGACGACGCATTCCGCTGCGTAACCGTGTCAACCTGGGACATCGCCTTGTTGATCTGCGTCACTCCACTGGATTGTTCGGTGGATGCCGCAGCAACGTCCTGCACCAGCTCGGCCGTCTTCTTTATGGATGGCACTAAGTCGGACAGCAATTCGCCAGATCGTTCAGCCACGCTGACGCTCTTGCCAGCCAACCCGCCGATTTCCTGCGCGGCCAACTGGCTGCGCTCGGCCAACTTTCGAACCTCGACTGCGACCACAGCAAAACCCCGGCCTTGGTCTCCAGCGCGAGCCGCTTCGATGGCGGCGTTGAGCGCGAGAAGATTGGTCTGATAGGCGATCTCTTCGATCACCGAGGTTTTGGCAGCAATTTGTTTCATGGCCTCGACCGTTTCTTTGACGGCGTCGCCGCTCTCTTCTGCCGCCATTGCTCCCTTGGCAGCCGTCTGCTCCACTTGCCGGCTGTTGTCGGCGTTTTGGGTAATGGAAGCGTTCATCTGTTCCAGGCTGGAGCTCATCTCCTCGACTGATGCAGCTTGTTCACTCGTTCCCTGAGAGAGACTCTGCGAGGAGGCGGAGACTTGTTGTGCCGCAGAAGCAACCGCCGCGGAACCTTCGCGGACGTCTCTGATGATGCCCGACAGCCTACTGCTCATTTCCTGCATAGCTAGCTGCAATTGGCCGGTCTCAGAACGATTTGTGACGAGAATCTCCTTTGTCAAATCGCCGGCGGCGATGCTCTCTGCGTGTTGGACTGCCTGCTGGATAGGGACGGTAATGCTCTTCGTAACGCTGATTGCGGCAAACGTGGCCAGGATCAGAGTGACGACCAGAAGCAACAAGGCAACCCTGCGCCCCATGGCGTAAGCATCCTGGCTCTCCTTCATACTTTGCTGCATGGCAGCAGTCTGAAGGTTAATGAACTGTTCCCACGTAGCGCGATACTTGTCGAGAGCTGGAATTACGTCTGTGCTCAACGCTGCCATCGCCTGGTCCCGTTTCTTGTTGAGCAACAGTATCTTGGCTTTTTGCCTGGCCACCTTGTAGGCATCCCGATCCTGCGTAACGATTTCAAACAGTTCCTGCTCCTTGGAAGAGCTGATACTTTTTTCGATTTCCGCGACCTGTACGCTGATTTCTTGACTGATCGCATCGTTCTGGACGTTCAGCTTCTTCTCTTCTTCCGGGTCGGTGGTCTCGAACAGTTGAAAAGTGATGCGGGCGTTGGTGATTGAGTGCTCAATGGTCTGGCGCGTCAACTCGACCGTGTTGTAACGCTTCTGTATCGACGATGACATGTTGGAATTCAGACGACCGAGCCAGCTCAGTCCGAACCCACCTACCGCAATCACGCACAGCAGGATGGCTCCGAAGACAACCCCCAACCGCGTGCCAATGTTCCGATCTTGCCAAGTTTTCATTTCCTTCACCTCTCTATGACTGCTCTATAACACTGATCTTTGCAGCTATGCTTGCGGCTGCAAAGTTGACTGCATCACTCCACGCAGAAGACTGGGAACGTCGATGATTAAGCCGACGCGTCCGTCTCCAAGAACCGTAGAACCGGCGATCCCGGGAACACCACGAAACGATCTGCCCAACGGCTTCACTACCGTCTGCATGCCACCCACGAGTTCATCGACCGCAATTCCGGCGTGGAAATCATTCACCTTGACGACAACAATGTTCTCCCTCTTGGGAGCCTCACCGGATAGTCCAAACACCCGTCGCAAGCGGACATAGGGAAGCGCGGTTCCACGCAGACTAAGGACCCCGCTGGCCTCCGGGTGGCGCTGTTCCGCCGGCAATTCCGTACACTCGGTTACATGTTCCAGAGGGACGACAAATGTTTCAGAGCCGACTCTGACCGAGAACCCTTCAATGATGGCGAGAGTCAATGGCAAACGGATGGTGATCGTGGCGCCTTTGCCAGCTACACTCGATATCTCGACCGTCCCGCGCAAATTGTCGATGTTGCGGCGGACGACATCCAGGCCGACGCCCCGTCCAGAAAGATCGGTGACTGATGCAGCGGTGGTGAATCCCGCATGGAAAACCAGGTCGTAAATATCTTTGTCGTGAATTCGGTCATGAATTCGGTCGCGAGTCTCGCCTTCGACGGACAAGAGTCCAAGGCGTTTCGCTTTATCGAGGATGCGCGCGCGGTCGAACCCAGCTCCGTCGTCTTGAAGCGTCACGATAATGTTTCCACCGCTGTGGGCGGCTGTTAGCCGGATCAGTCCGCACGCATTCTTGCCTTGGCTTTCGCGCAAGGCTGGCTTTTCGAGACCGTGGTCGACCGCATTACGCACCAGGTGCAGTAGAGGATCCTTCAATTGCTCAAGGACGGTCGTATCAACCTCAACGTCTGCTCCTACCACTTCGAGGCGGGCCAATTTGCCGTGGCTCTTCGCTAGATCCCTTACAGAACGGACAAACTGGCGAAACAGAGGGCCGACTGGGACCATCCGGATGCTCATCACTTCACTCTGCAGATCCATGTACAGGCGCTCTGCTTCGCGATGCATCTCCACAATGGCGCGTCCTTCCTCGGTGCCGAGCTTCTCGATCATCTGGCGCAGCCGGCCCTGCGCAATCACAATTTCTCCGGTCAGATTCAACATGTGGTCGAGCTTGTCGACATCTGCGCGCAGCGTACGGTGACTTGCGCCCGGGAGCGTGTCGGCTTTCACCGATGAACCAGATTCCCCCGGGACCCTGCTGGCGGTGACAACCCCTTTTGACCGCTTTTCTACTTCTCGTGCGATTTGCTTTATGAGGTTTTGTTGTCCTGGTGTCAGTTCGTGAGGGCCAGCCGTCGCGTTTGAGAGCATGGCACGAAGTTCATCCACAGTTTTCAGGAGCAGAGAAATCAAGTCCGCGCCGGGTAGCGTCTGCTGCTCACGAAAAACGTCCAGCAGATCTTCTATGACGTGGGCAAATCCCGCTAGTTCACTGAGTGCCAACGAGGTTGCGTTACCCTTGATGGTATGGGCAACACGGAAAATATTGTGCAGGAGTTCCAGATCGGAAGGATTCGATTCCATCTGAACTAACGCCTGCTCCATCAAGTCCAGCCCCTCTTCCGACTCGGCGAGGAACGACGCGAGGACTGCTTCACGATCAAAATCTGCTAAATCCACTGTTCCTCCTCTCGCAATACAGTCGGGCGTAATCGGCCGCGATTTGGTGTCTCACTAACCTGGTGTCTCACTACACCTGGTCGAAATTCTTGATCATCGTCACGCCATCGAGTATTCGAAAGACCAACCTGCGGCCGTGCTTCCCCGAGACGTCTCTTTCCACCACGGAAATGCCCGAGGAACGAAGAAACTCTTCGGCAAGCTCCACGTTCCTCGATCCCAGAGACTGCAATGGATCACCACCAAAAGCGCTGGACCCACCGAAAATTTTGGCCTGCAAATTCCGGGTCTCGCATCCCAACGCCAGGACCTGCTTCAGGAGTTCAGGATTGGCGACATTGCCATAGCGCAGCCGGTTGGCTCCTTCATTGGCTCCCTCAGGCAAGAGATAGTGATTCATTCCTCCCGCTTTCTTGTGCCTGTCCCAGAGACAAATCGCCGCGCAAGATCCGAGTATGGTTGAGATTGTGATCGGATCGCGCGTTACGAACAACTGCCCCGGATAGAGGAAGTGACGTGGTTCTTTGGCGGAGGCGGAGTCCGTCTGCTCAAAACGTTTCATGAACTCCGCAGGCAGTACTGCTGGATTGAATTTGGGGGAATTCTCTCTCATGCTCTTATTCCTGGTCCCTCGGTTACTGGCTTCAAATAGGCGCTCGTACCGAACAAGGGCTGGGCTGCTTCGTCGGAAATAATTTTGAACAGTTCCATGTCAGACTTATCGAAAGCAAGTTTCTGCGGAAGCAGATGAAATATCGCGAGTATCGCTATCGTTTGGTTCGCGAAACGGATAGGAATAAACGCCTGGGCCGTAGTCTTTACGCCGGAGGACTCGCGAGCTGCAAACTCAACATGGCACTCACCGCCCATCACGCGGCGTAGACCAGCATCGCCTATGGTCCACAGCAAGTCATACTTTTCGGGATCGATTCCAAAAGACCAATAAACCTGGAGGCTTGCAGTTCCGCGATCAACTCTGAACAGGCCCATCTCCTCGGAGCCGAGGAAGTTCGCTACGATTTCGCGCAGGCCCTCTATGGCATCTTCTCGATCCCGGCTCTCAGCCAGTCTTTTCCGTGCCGCGCCCAACCGTAAATCGTTCATCTTTGGATCGTTCATCGCGGCAGCCTCAGAAAGTGTCGGCCCAGGCGCATCGCTCTTGTCATCGTTCATAGAGGTCCTTTGCTGCTCTGTTCCAACCTTTTTCAAATCTTGCGCCGATTAGTCCGTGGCGGAAAAACTTGGCCGTTCACTTCAATGCTCTACTCGCCCAAGTAGCTCTGTAACAAGGCAACCAGTTCGGCGCCATCAATCGGCTTGGTAATGTAGTCGTTGCATCCGCTCTGGAACCCGGCCTCCATGTAGGATTCTTCGCCGCGAGTAGTAACCAGAACAATGGGGATCTCGCGTGTACTCGGTTGCTGACGCATCATTTTGCAAGCCTCAAATCCATTCATACGAGGCATCACCACATCCATCAAAATCAGGTCAGGGAGCTCTTGTTGCGCCATCTCGACGGCTTCCTGCCCGTCTGCAGCGGTCACACACTGGTAGGTCGTACGCTTTTCCAGGATTTCGCGCTCCATCATCAAGGCGGTCTTGGAGTCGTCAACCACAAGGATTTTCTTTGACATCGTTCTCCTCGAACTGTATTCCCGAGATTGGGGGCAAACCTCTACGGGGAGGCCGAATTTCTGGAGGCTCCGGAGAATGCTCGCGTCTAACCGGTGTTGCCATCCAGCTACATTAGTAATCTCTAACACAGGCAGAGATTACCTCAGTAGTTACGCCGGTAATTTGCGACGAGCCAGATTTGGAAAAGATTCGAAACGACACCGATGTGAAGCTCGGTTTCGATGTCTTCGAGGCGGGTTTCGTTCTGCAGATCGGATAGTGCGACGTGACCGTGACGATGGCTTCGTTGGATGTCGTACCCAGCTCAAGTTCCCCCAAAGTTTTTTGCGGACGTCTGCGATGTAACCATCGACGGTGGTGAAACTTTTACGTACCGGGAATGTGGGTAACGGTGCCAGAGATCTCCTTGGACCTCTCCGACTGACAGCGTCCACCTTGGAGCGACAAATTTGGAGCGATAGGTTATAGATACTGTCCATTCTCGGACACCATCGTCCAGATCAGGATAGAGACGCTTCTCTTTCAATCCACGCAATCGGCATTATCCACAATGTTTATCGACACTTACCGTTCTTTGAAAGATGGCCTCTCAGTTGCCTTTCCGTAATTGAATGGACATCGCTCGGCCCGAGTTCAAGACTCAGAAACGTCGTCGTCAGACGATTATCGCAATCGCGGTAGTTTTGGGCGTGGTTGTAGTGTCAGTTGGAGTTTCACGGCTGAAGCCGGCGGCACCGACGGTTGAGCGTGGAACTGTCTGGACCGACACGGTCAAGCGTGGTCCGATGCTGCGTCAGGTGCGCGGGCTGGGGTCGCTCGTGCCCAGCCAGGAATCGGTTCGTCAGATTCCGGCAGAGACAGAGGCTACTGTCGTCCGTATTCACATGCTGCCTGGATCGCAAGTGAAGGCAGACACGATCCTGCTAGAAATGAGCAATCCGCAGACGGAACAAGCTGCGGTCGATGCGCAGCTTCAATTAAAGGCTGCCGAAGCTGAATACCAGAGTCTTCGAGTGAAGCTTGAAAGCGATCTGATGAACCAGAAAGCCGGCGCCGCGACCGTACACGCGGACGATGCGACTGCACAACGGCAAGCAGAAACCGACAAGGCGCTCTACCAACTCGGAGTCATCTCTGGATTGGCTTACAAGTCTTCCAAGGACAAGGCGGACGAACTCACCACTAGAAATGACCTTGAAACGCAGATGCTCACTGCCAATCAGCGAGCGATTGAATCGCAGATGGCTCAACAGCAAGACAAAGTCGATCAGATGCGCACGCTGGCACAGCTCAAACAAAAACAATTGGACGCGTTGAAAGTCCGAGCGGGGATCGATGGCGTGCTGGTAGACCTGCCGCTGCAAGTCGGCCAGCACGTACTCCCCGGAACCATGCTCGCGAAGGTGGTGGAACCCGATCACTTGATGGCTACGCTGAAGGTGGCCGAGACGCAGGCGCGCGATGTGCAGATTGGCGAGCCCGCGTCGGTCGACACCCACAACGGCGTGATTGCAGGTACGGTGATGCGAGTCGATCCGGGGGTACAAAACGGAACGGTGACGGTCGACGTCAAACTTACTGGCGAACTTCCGAAGGGAGCGCGGCCCGACCTGAGTGTGGACGGAACCATCGACCTGGAGCGGATGGACAATGTGCTTTTTGTCGGGCGTCCGGCATTCGGGCAGGAGAACAGCACTATCAGTTTGTTTAAACTCAGCCCTGACGGGCAGGGCGCTTTGCGTGTACCGGTAAAAGTTGGACGAGCCTCCGTGAATTCGATCCAGGTGATTGAAGGGCTGC
>JBATZM010000074.1:0-18398 GCA_049674665.1 Terriglobales bacterium | reverse complement strand
GAGTTTGACGCCACAGCAAACCTAAGCGAGAATTGAGAGATACCAGTGGGCCTGTGGCGCAGCTGGGAGCGCGCTTCCATGGCATGGAAGAGGTCGTCGGTTCGATCCCGACCAGGTCCACCAACATATCTCTCCTGTTTCGTCTCCGATTTGGATAGGATGCTGTTGAGGTTCTGCGCGACAGTAGTGGATTTAGGACCTTAACGATAACGGCGGACTAGCAAAGTGTGCCTATCCGATCGATAGAGGCCGAGCACATACAGTGCGGCTTTCCCCTTTGTGGAGTAAATAAGCTGGCGGATTCTCAGTAGTGGCTCATCGCGACCAACTTTTAGAAGATTTGCCGTGGCGGGGGCGGCTGCTGTGGCATCCATTTCCTCGTCGGCATAGGCGAGTTGAATTCCATAGGTGCCTTCCAAAATAGAAAACAGCGATCCCCGCGACACCAGGCTCCGTGTCAGCCCGGAGAATTCGTCGGCCGGCAGATAGCAGGTTTCGACCGCAAACGGTTCGTCCGCCGCTAACCGGAGGCGTTCCACCTTAAGCAGGCGGCTGTTGGCTGCCAAAGCAAGACGGGCTGCGACTTCTTGCTCGTTGTCCACCACGCCGAAGGACAGAACTTTTGAGCAAGCAGTTAGACTCCTACCGGCCATCTGCTCGGTGAAACTCGTTAGCTTGTTGAAATGAATCTTGGGCGGCGCGACAAAAGTTCCGGCTCCGCGCCGACGATGCACCATTCCCTCCCGTTCGAGCGCGGTTAAGGCATGGCGCGCCGTCATCAGGCTTACCTGATGAAGCTTGGCGAGTTCCCGTTCGGAATCGACTGCATCCCCCGGTTTCAATTGCCCATTATCAATGCGCTTAACGATTGAAGCCTGGATCTTCTGGTATGCGGGCATTCCATTTGGGCGGCTGTTTGGCATGAACTCCCCGATCGTTTTCAGATCACAAACGTCAGATCATAAACGCAGACTGTTACTCGTGTGTTGCCTGCGGGTTAACGACGATCCACGTCATTGGACCCGCGTTTTAGTGTGCTATAGAGCAAGACAAATCAAGAACCACCGGTCCAGGCTCGTCCACATGCGACTCACTCCGTCTTACATGCTATAGAGCTGTAAACGCGACCCACATAGCAATGAAGATTCACACCTTAACCTTCTCCACGAAACTTGTAAAGGGTATTGATGTGCCAAGGCATTGAATACTGCATTTCATAGCATGATATCCCATTCTTTGGATAGCCTGGAATCCCCGGTTTTCCACAGGCCGAATGATCAACCATGCCAATGGCAAACGCGGTTTCCGGAAGTGCTATAGATTAATACCAAATATTGGAGAATAAAAAATTTGTGCTTTACTGAATTATTTTCTTGACGACGCCAACAAAAGTACTATATAGCATTAGTCCTAATCTTATTGCAGTATTTGTTAACAAGGTTCTGTTTTCACCAAAGCGTCTCCCGGAGGGTCTGTGATGCGAAAGTTAATGAGGCTTGGGATTGTGCTACTGGCCGGTCTACTATGCGCGATGCCGACGGCGTGGGGCCAGGAAGTAACCGCCGCAATCGTTGGTACTGTGACCGACCCTAGTGGAGCGCCGATCAAGGGTGCGACCGTTGTCGCGCGGGACACCGAGCGCGGTGTCGTCTGGAACGCGACGACAAATGACAGCGGATCCTTTAGCATATTGCGGCTCCCGGTGGGAACCTATACTGCGGATGCCACTGCTACTGGTTTTGACAAGTCCGTATACCCGGCATTCACGCTGGTTCTCAACCAGACGGCTCGTCTTACCTTTCAGATGAAGGTGGGTAAGGTGTCGGAAACCGTCGAAGTGACCGGCGCTGCCCCGATCTTGCAGACGGAAGATGCCCAGGTCAGCACGGTCATCGATGCCAGAACCGTTACCAACTTGGCGCTTACGACTCGCAATTATGTGCAGTTGACATTGCTGACTCCTGGAGCGGTCTCGGTGGATCCACAGACCTTCAACACCGGGTCCAACACTGCCGAAGAGGGAGGAAGGCCCTACATCAACGGCAATCGCGAGCAGGCGAATAACTTCCTGCTGGAAGGTGTCGACAACAATCAAGCGTCGGATAACGATATCGGTTATACACCATCTCCTGATGCCATCGGAGAGTTCAACCTTATAACACAGAACGCTTCAGCTGAATTTGGCAACTATAACGGTGGCATCGTCAGTGTCACACTCAAGTCGGGTACCAACAAATTGCACGGAGATGTATTTGAGTTTTTCCGCAACGACATCTTCAACGCCAACAAGTGGGAAAATAGCCCATTCGTGACGAATAGCCCTTCTGGCAACCCCACACCGCAATTACGCTGGAATATGTTCGGCGGTACAATTGGCGGGCCAATCATCAAGAACAAGCTGTTCTTCTTCGCCGATTACCAAGGCGGGCGTTTGGACCATCCGTCGTCCGCTCAAAATGAGGTCGTTCTCACTGCGGACGAAATCGGAGGTAATTTTAGCGCGCTGAGCGCGCAACTTTATAACCCGTGTGCTGCTGGAACGGGCGGAACCTCCGGCACGGTTTGTTCAATCCTGGCCCCTGCTGCAAGGCCGGCGTTTCTCGGCAACATAATTCCCGCCGCTAACCTGGATCCCGTATTCACGGCCCTAGTTACGAACCCGCTGTATCCGCAGGCTACGGCCACTTTGTCAAATGGCTTTGGGCGAGCAGTCAATAACCAATACCAGCAATTTAATACAGATCAGGGCGACATCAAAGTTGATTACAACCTGTCGAATAAAGATCATATCAATGCCCATTTTTCCAAGGGCGATCAGAATGATCCTACGGTCAACTCTATCGCCTTGCTCGGCGATACTGTGAACCAGGCTTACTTGCTGAACGGATCGGCTAACTGGACCCATTCGTTCTCGCCGAACTTGCTGAACGAAGCGCGCTTTGGCAAGAATTACGTCAAGCTGCCCCACGGTTTGACAACGTTTTCGACGGGGGATTTGGGAAACACTATCGGTATCGCGGATGGCAATCCTAGCGGGGTCAGCGGCCTACCGGAATTTGCATTCGGTGGCGGAACGATTACAAACATTAATCCGGGGACACTTACTAGTCTTGGCGCGGCTAGTACGGTGGAAAAGTTCTCCTCAACGGTGACCAATTTTGAAGACGTGCTTATCTACACTCATGGTCGGCACGTTATTAAGACGGGCTTTCAGATGAACCGTTACAACATCAACGTATTTTACAGCGGTAACGGAGGCGAGCTGGGCGGCGAAATCTTCGGCTTCGGGACCGGTGGCAATTATTCAGGAAACGGCAGTGGCGGCGATCCATCCGCCGACTGGGCCCTTGGACTGCCAGAAGATGCGGGCCGCGGGACAAGTTCCGGAGGGTGGCGTCAACGCGATTGGCTATTCGCTGGTTTTGTGCAGGACGATTGGCGTCTGACTGACACTTTAACCTTGAACCTGGGCCTCCGTTATGAAGCTCGTACTCCTTGGATTGAGACTAACAATCATCAAGTGGATGTGAATATTCTGACCGGTGCGCTACAGTTCCCGGGGAGCCAACCTGTCCCAAGTGGAGCAGTAGGCACAAATGGATTCAGCAACGGACTTTATAACAGCGCTTATGGTTTGCCAGATTTCCAGCCGCGTTTCGGTTTTGCCTGGAACCCACGCGAGATGAACGGAAAGACGGTAATTCGTGGCGCCTTCTCGATTTCGTCGTATCTGGAAGGTACTGGAACCAATCTGCGTCCGACACAAAACCCGCCCTATACTCCCCCTCAGGTTGAAGCGCGCAACGTAGCTTCCGGCACAGGATATGACAACGCAACAGCGTTCAGCGCGGCAGCTCCTCCGTCGGGCAGTCCTTTTATTGGGGCGACGCTGAATACCTGGTCGGGTAAGATTCAGCCGGCGGCGGCAGATCAGTGGAATTTCAGTATCCAGCAACAGCTTACCCGTGACACCACCTTCCAGATTGGTTATGTTGGGCAGCGCACGACTCACCTGATGGTTCCTGAGTGGTTGGATCAAGGGGAGTTGCAACCGAACGGCACCGTCACCTACCCCTATGGAGGAGGCCAAAATCAGCCGGGCACCATCATCGATGGAGTTACCACAACTGCGGTGACCTATGGGCCTAACGGTATCGGTGTGTTGAAGAATACTGCCACCAACGGCAACATGAACTATGACGCGCTGCAGGCTGTGCTGCAGAAGCGATATTCCAACGGCCTTGAAGCCCAGGTTTCCTATACTTGGGAGAAGTGCATGACCAACAACATCGGCTATTACGGCACCTGGAGCCAAGCAACCCAGGCGGCGCCGGCAGAGAACTATTGGCAGAACCTCTACAACCCCAACGGCGATTATGCGCAATGCTACTGGGATGCGAAAAACGTAATTAGTGCCTATGCTGTGTATGAACTTCCATTTGGTCATGGTAAACAATTTGGAGGAAATCTGCCGTCAGCTGTGAATGCTGCGCTTGGCAACTGGTCGATCAATCCGATTGTTTCCTGGCATAGTGGTTTCCCTATCGCTCTCTATGCATCGGACAATTCTGGAACGGGAAGCCCGTCTCCTCGTCCTGATTGCAATGGCCCGGTTTCCTACCCCAAGGCACCACTTGCTGGGTTAGGAATGCAGTGGTTTGATCCCAGCGCATTCTCACAACCCGCGTCGGGTTTTGGGAATTGTCCAGCTCAAGGTCCAGTGATTGGGCCGGGATACTTCGATGCCGACATAAGTCTGCAAAAGAATTTCCAGATTTCGGAATCGAAGAAATTGCAATTCCGTGCCGATTTTCTGAACGCAACCAATCACCCCAGCTTTGGTGCTCCAAGTCATAGCTGCGGCACTGTACTAAACTCCAACGCCTGTGGAACCTCTGATTTCGGAGCACCGGGTAATACGATGGGCATTACCGACATTACACAGGATGCGCGACAGATGCAGTTTGCTCTGAAGTTCATTTTCTAGAGATACACGCTATACAATGGGGCAGGCGTCGCAAGCGCCTGCCCCTCATTATTTTGTGCTTAGCCTCATTGGGCTTTCGCTTTCTTTATGTCCTGGACTTGCCATGTTGCTCTGATATGCGCGCTGCTTTGGTCCGTCGCGACTTTTTCCGTCGCCCAGTCTGTGGTTAGCAGAAAGACGACGACCGCTGCCGACTCCTCCGCAGAACACGCCGTGAGCCTCGCCCAAACGGGTCATTGTCAGGAGGCATTGCCTCTGTTAAAGCAAGCGAGACTGCAGGCTTCGAATAAGGATCTTAAGCGCACCATAGGCTTTGCTGGTGTGCGATGCGCGACGTTTGCCGCTCAGCCGGATGCGGCGGTGGACTTTCTGCGGTTCCTGAATCACGAATTCCCGCACGATCCTGAAGTTCTCTACTTGTCTGTGCATACTTATTCGGATCTGTCGAATCGCGCCGCAGCAGACTTGGCGACAACGGCTCCCAAATCTGCTCAAGGGCATGAGCTCCACGCTGAAACCCTGGAGAACGAAGGAAAATGGGACGAGGCCGCAAAAGAATATCGCCTGGTGGTTGAGCAGAGTCCACGTTTACCCGGCATCCATTTCCGTCTGGGGCGATTGCTACTCTCCAAGCCCAACCCGAGCCCGGAAGAAGCGGCGGAAGCTAAGAAAGAGATGCAACAGGAACTCGAAATCGACCCTTCGAATGCAGGGGCGGAATATGTTTTGGGCGAGATGGCAAGACAGAATCAGCAGTGGGACGAGGCCATCCAGCATCTTTCTCGCGCGGCGAAGCTTGACCCAGGTTTTGGTGATGCTTATGTCGGGTGGGGAGGGTCGCTCGTTTCGGCAAAGAAATTTTCAGAAGCGATTGCACCACTGGAAACTGCGGTCAAGCTACAGTCGGGGAATCCGGCCGCGCATTATCTATTGGCCATCGCGTATGCGCGGACGGGGCGAAAAGAAGACGGCGACCGAGAATTCGCGATTCAGCAGAAGTTGACACAAAAGGGTGCCGCAGGCGAACCAGTGACTGAGTCGCAGCCGAGTCCGAATTAGCCGAGCGTTGCCGTGAGCGAATTCCCGATTTGCCGAATTCCACCCCCAAGTAAAGAATCATTGAAGTGAAGAAACTGCCGCTCCATCCAACTCGGATGCTCTCGCAATTCTCGCGCCGACGTTTCTTGTGGGGAATGGGAGGCAGTCTGGTGCTTCCCAGCCTTTCAAGTCTTTCTCGCGCTCTGCCAGCTCCTGCTCCCCTTTCTCCATATCCATTCGAGGAGATACCAGCGACAGTCAGTGGCATTCACTGGACCCACACCAATGGTAAGTCGGCGGAGAAATACTTGCCGGAGACGACGGGGGCCGGATGTGCCTTTCTCGACTATGATGGCGACGGATGGATGGATATCTATCTCGTAAATAGTGGGAAGTGCGATTTTTTCAACCCGAACCCGCCGCTGCGCAATGCTTTGTACCGGAATAATCGCGATGGAAGTTTCACCGATGTTACGGAGAAGGCCGGCGTCGCTGCTGGTGGTTACGGACAGGGTGTGGCCATTGGCGATTACGACGGAGACGGTTTCCCTGACCTATACGTTACACAGTATGGGCGAAGCATCCTTTATCACAACAATGGAGACGGCACTTTTACCGATGTCACGGCTAAGGCTGGAGTTGCCGCTCCAGGATGGTCTTCAAGTGCGGTCTGGTTCGACTACGACAATGATGGCCGGCTAGATCTTTTTGTCTGCCGATTTGTGGACTTCGATAAGTCCAAGCATTTGCCTTGCGAGGCTGACAATAAACCGGGTTACTGCATTCCGAGGCTGTACAAGCCGATGGCCAGTTGGTTGTTTCATAACAATGGCGATGGGACTTTCACCGATGTTAGTAAGAGTAGCGGGATCGGTAAGCATTTAGGCAAGGCTTGGGGCGTTGTTGCTACGGACATCAATAACGATGGGCGCATGGATCTTTTTGTGGCGAATGACACCACGGCAAACTTCTTGTTCGTGAATCGAGGGGGTGGCGAATTCGAAGAAATAGGTGCGCCGGCTGGCATAGCCTATAGCGAAGCGGGACGGCCGCGTTCGGGTATGGGAGTGGATTCCGCGGATTTCAACCAGGACGGATGGATGGATCTGTTTGTTGCTAATATCGACCACGAGATGTATTCCCTCTACCAGAACAATCACGATGAAACGTTCGATGATAAAGCGGGAGCCACGGGCATCGCGTCTGCCACGCGCCTGATGAGTGGTTGGGGATTGAAGTTTTTTGATTACGACAACGATGGAAATCTCGATCTTTTTCTCTCGAACGGAAACCCTGACGATCTTATTCAGGTGTATCACAAGGACGTAAATTACCAGGAACCACTGCTGCTATTTCGAGGTGATGGCAAGGGGTTTGAAAACGTTAGTGAGCGGAGTGGGCCTGTGTTTGCCAAGAATCTCTCCGCTCGCGGGCTCGCGGTCGGCGACTTCGACAATGACGGTGCGGTCGACGTGCTGATTTCCGTAAATGGTGGCGCCCCGCTTCTCTTACGAAATAACGTAGGGAAGCTGAATCACTGGGTGGGTTTGACGTTAGTCGGAACAAAGTCGAATCGTGATGCGGTAGGGGCGCGTGTTACTTACCAAGCTGACGATCTGAAGAGGAGCAGGATGAAAACGGGAGGCGGCAGCTTTCTGTCGTCTAACGATCCCCGATTAGTGCTCGGACTTGGCCAACGGACAAAGATCGATCTACTTGAAGTGAAATGGCCGCAACCCAGCAACTTAATTGAACGCTTCACTGACCTTCCGGTCGATCGCTACATCACGATCGTGGAGGGTCAGGGTAAGTGGAAATGACGGCATAGTTTCGTGCCGGAGACTATTTGTCTCAATAGATCTGGAATGAGAGTTATTTTCATTGGCGGCGTGGTTTGGGCAGTACTGGTAATTTCAAATGTATTTGGTCAAAATAACACGCAGTCGCAAGAACGGTTAAGTTCCGCACCGGCCCAGGCCTCTGCCGCGAAAGCAAATAAAAGCGAGTTTGTGCGTGAGAACTACGTTGGAGATGGAGCCTGCGTCTCGTGCCATCGAGAAAAAGTCGACGCCTTTCATTGGACAGCTCATTACCTCACCTCCAGGCTGCCTGAGAAGCAATCAATTCTCGGCAAGTTCACGCCTGGCGCAAATACACTCAAAACGTCCAACTCGGATTTATTTTTTCGGATGGATGAGAAAGACGATGGTTTTTTTCAAACCACAGTGCAGGGAATCGCTCCATACATCACGGAGCGCACGGAGAAGTTTGACTTCGTAATCGGGTCTGGAGGCAAGGGACAGACATATTTGTTTTGGAAAGGAGATCAGCTTTTTCAGCTTCCTGTCTCCTACTGGACTGAACTGGGCTGGGTAAACAGCCCTGGGTATCGGGATGGCGTTGCGAATTTCGATCGTCCAATAATTCCGCGTTGTCTGGATTGTCATGCAACTTACTTCGATTCGATTCCGCCTCCGCCCAACCGATACGGCAAAACCGGCTTTGTGGTGGGCATCACGTGTGAAAAATGTCATGGGCCTGGACGCGAACACGTGCAGCTTGAAAGCTCCAAAGACTCAGGATCCATAGTCGCGAGATCTGCCAATTCCGCCATTATTAATCCTGCAAGGTTTTCTCGCGATCGACAGATGGACCTCTGCGCGTGGTGCCATGCGGGCCAGGGGGAGACGCTTGGTCAATCCTTTTCCTATCTTCCAGGCAAACCATTGGACAAATATCTCAAGTTGTCGCCGCCCGATCGGAACACGCAAATTGACGTACACGGTAGCCAAGTCGAGCTACTGGAAAAAAGCCGCTGCTTTCAGTCATCGGCAATGACATGTTTGACTTGCCACGACGTACACGTCGTCCAGCATAATGCGTTGGTTTTCTCGCAGCGTTGTTTGAGTTGCCACAAACCTGAAACCGCTATGTTCCCCAAAATGGGGCACCAAGCCGCCAGCAACTGTATCGATTGTCATATGCCGCGACAGGCAACAAACCTCATAGTTTTTGATTCGAGTGGTAAGAAGGCCAGGCCTGAGGTACGCAGTCATTGGATAAAGATTTATCCTGAAACAGCTCGGCCCGACTGACGCCACGGAATCCGGCAACTGAGAGAACTCCAAACATTTGCGCCCAGTACAGTCTCCACCTGATTGCCCCCCTTCAACCATGGCAGACACACTTGGATCACCCGGAGTCGAGTGACAACTTCTCTTAAGTCGCGCCGCCGCTTGGAAGATCGCATACGCAATCTGTCTGCTCAAGCTGTGGCCACCACAGACCTTACTGAGCTAGATGTAATTCTTAAGGAGCTTAGGGCTGCTCTCCGTGAGCACGTTGAATACCTGCGAAGAATAGCCAGCAAGCGGGACATCCCGTCGCAACGACGCCAACGGGATTAGAAATTTCAACATTGTTCGACATCGAACATACCTGCCATGGCGGACGTTGTAATAATGCCGCTTCACCCATGACCTCACCCGAAAATAACCGGATCCACGAGCTTTGCTCGCTGATCGTGGTGGAAGAGGATCGACAAAAGTTCCAAAAGCTTTGTGAGGAACTGAACCGCATCTTGAGCGCTAAAGACGAACGGCTACAAGACAACAAGCCAGATGGCGAAACCAGCAAGTAGTTTTCGTACGCATGGGCCAAATCAATTCTCGTAATTTATATCGGCACCTGCTGGGTTGGAGTTGGATGCGAAAGGCGCCCGTCGTAGCGGTTGGAGTGTAGGACTGATCGGAGGATTGTTTCGCCGTATCTTCTCCTCTAATATCCTAACGAACATCCGCTAAATGATGACCCCTACTACGGGCTCCGTGAAACGAACCGACGAGCCCAGTCGCATCGAAGTTAGTGTGAATACTTTGGCGAAGGGAAACGTAATCCTTAAGAAACCGATAAGGGCGATCAAGCCACGCGCTACGCTGCATCCCGGCGCTCGTTCCGATGCGGCCGGAAAAGCGGTGAACAATGTAGTTTTGCTGTCGCTCCCAGATCAGGAGTACAACCTGTTGCGACCTCATTTGGAGCCGGCAGAATTGCCACAATATGACATTCTGCACGAACCTGGAGAAAAGATCGATTTTGCATATTTCCTGAATGAGGGTATGACCTCTCTGGTTGCGCTCAGCAGTGACGGCAGAAGCGTCGAAGTCGGTATCGTCGGCAAGGAAGGGATGGTGGGAATGTCCCTGACAATGGGCCTGCAACGAGCGATCTTCCGCGCGATTATGCAAATGCCGGGAAGTGGGGTGCGTATACGGGCGGAAGTTTTTCAGGAAGTCTTACTGTGCGCTTCAACACTCCGGTCGGAACTCAGCCGCTTCGCTCTGATGCACGGGATGCAGGTCGCACAGCTTGCCGCTTGCAACCGTTTACATGATATTGAGCAGCGCCTGGGCCGCTGGCTACTGATGTGCCAGGACCGGGCAGATTCCCAGTTGCTTCCCTTAACTCACGAATTCCTCGCGGAGATGCTGGGTACGGGACGTCCCAGTGTGAGTTTGGCAGCGCGGGCCCTGGAAAATGCGGGGCTGATTGAAAACTTGCGCGGAACCATCAAGATATTGAACCGTAAGAACCTCGAAAACGCCGCTTGTGAATGTTATGGAGTCATACAGCACTTTAATGGCGGCCTCGGCCTGAAATAAGAATCCATCAATTTCGAAAACCAGCAACAACTTACTTAATGGTCCCTCCCACGTACACGTTAATTGGACCAGAGCCAGCGGTAAATGGAGAGCCGGATAGCTCCGTTAAGCTGCCATTACTGGCGTTGATGCTATAGCCAAGAAGTTCACTCGAGTTGGCGACGTAGAGGAATTTTCCGGAGGGATCGACCGCTATTCCGCGAGTGGCTCCTCCACTTCCTGTAAATGGCGAGCCTTTGACATTCGTAAGTCCTCCCGTCGTGTTATCAATCACGTAGGCATTAATTGTGCTGTCATTGTTAGTCATGTAGACATAGCTTCCCGTCACATCGGTGGTGATGCCCCAAGGCGCGGAACCACCGGCAATTTCCGTGCCAACAAGAGTCAACTTGCCACTGCTGGCATTGATACTGTAAGCAGTAGCACCGCCGGTGCCGAATGCTTGGCCGTTGGCCACGTAAACATATCGGCCAGTGGGGTCGACAGTAACCCAACTGGGCTCACTGTCTCCCGAAGGCGGTAAAAATGGAGAACCTTTCACCACGGTTAGTTTGCCGGTCGTGGCATTGATGCCGAATACGGTAACGCCTGCGGTATCCGCGCAACACGCTTCCGCCACCATCAGAAAGCGACCCGTGGGGTCGACGGCGACCGAATCCGGCGCAACCAGATCCGATGTGAATGGAGAACCTTTAATTAGAGTAAGCACACCGCTCGTGGCATTGATGGAGTAGGCATAGACACCGTTGGTATCAATGGCCACGGCGTAAACAAACCGGCTACTGGGATCGACGGCTACGGAATAGGGACTATCCCCGTTCGCAATGGTTCCCACTAGGGTGAGAGCTCCAGTTGTAGCGTTTACAGTGTATTCGCCGATAGTGTTCGAACCATCGGCGTTCGCGGTGTAAACAAATTTACCATTTGGCGAAGCCGCAATGGCGCGAGGGTCTCCGCTGCCGAACGGTGAACCTGTGATGGTAGCGAGCGATCCCGAAGTGGAGTTCACCGAGAGCACCGCAACAGAATCCTCAAAGTCGGCGGCGAAAGCATAACTAGGTGTGTAGGTGATTTTCGTGGTTCCAGAACTAACTACCAGCGCGACCGGATTTTCTCGTGTTCGTATGGGTCCCGGTACCAAGGCAGTTAATGTGCCGCTGCTACTGTTGAGTTTGAAGCTGGAAACATCATAAGAAGTCGCATTGCCTGTGAACACAAACTTTCCGCTGGGATCGGCTGCCACGGATGACGGAGCTGTACCCGCTTTTACTGGAGAGCCTGAAACTACGACCAAGGCGCCGGTTGTTGAATTGAGAGTGAACTCCGAAACGTTGTTCGAACCGGAATTCGATACGTAGACAAACTTCGAAGATGGGTTAACAGCCACGGCCGATGGCTTTGTTCCGGCCGCGAACGGCGAGCCTGTTATTGGTGTGAGCACGCCGCTGGTCGAGTTGAGGCTATAGCCAGAAACATTGTCGGAGCCGCTGTTCGCCACATAGACGAACTTTTCGGAAGGAGTAACAAATAAGCCAACCGGAGTTGTTCCGGCCGCGAACGGCGAACCTGAGATGGCCGTCAGCGCGCCGTTGGCGCTGTTGATGGTGTATGCAGACACGTTACTCGATCCGCTGTTCGCTACGTAGAGAAACTTTCCTGACGGGTCAACCTGCAGGGCCACGGGATTGGTTCCGGTGGTAAATGGCGATCCAGCGACTGTGGTTAGTGCGCCCGTGCTGCTATTGATCGTATACGCGGAAATGTCTCCTGAAGTTTTATTAGTAATGTACAGAAATTTGCCGGCTGGATCGGTAACGACTGCTGAGGGTGCGGTTTTTGTGGCGAACGGGGAGCCAGTTACTGCGGTGAGACTTCCATTTTGTAGATTCACAGAAAAGGCTGACACGTTGCTCGATCCGGAGTTCGCCACGTATAAGAATTCGCCGTTAGGCGTGACTGTTACCCCAGTAGGATCCTTGCCAGCCACAACATAGCCGTCAGCGCGCAATAATCCGCTGGTGGCATTGACGGTGAAAATGGAAACCGTGTTGTCTTTCTCGTTGGCGACAAACGCAAACCTCGGAACCTTGGCGCCAAAAGAAAAAAGATTGAGGGGGAAGACTAATGCGAGGGCAAGAAAAATTTTCGAAGCCGGCCGGAAGATACGCATACAGGCACCTCTTAAGCGGCGACTAGTATACTCCAGTTTAGCGGTTATTACGCGATGGTTGTTACCACGAAACGGGGCGCGAGACAGGCGCTTTGGGGTTTAAGGACAAGCGGCATGAAGCACCGTTTGAGCAACAACTTACGGCCGGATTTCGATAGGAGTTCCATCCGGCACCAGTTCCCAAATCTCACCCATCTCGTCGTCGGTCACGGCAATACATCCGTCGGTCCAATCCTGTGCTCGATGAGTGGCGCCCAGCCATCCGAAACCGTTTGGGAGGCCGTGAACCATGATATCGCCGCCGGTGGAGACTCCGCGTTGTGATGCTTTCCTTCTATCTTGATCGTTAGGATAGGAAATGTGAATCGATTTGTAGAAGCGGCTTTTCGGATTGCGACGGTCAAGTATGTAACGGCCCTCCGGAGTCTTGTGATCACCCTGCTGCTCTTTGGCACCAATGGGCGAACCCCCGAGAGAAATCTTGTAAGCGTGTAGAACCTTTCCGTGCGAGAGTAACGTCAGGACGCGCTGGCTTTTGACGACGATGACCTGGTCTGCCTTCGTCGTCGCGTCTTCCGCTGCCAGCATCCCGATAAGCAACAGCAGAATCATGACGGCAGTATGTATGTTCTGCGTTTGAAATGCTAACCTGAAAATCGCAATGCGCGAGCGCGTTTTCTATTTCTTTATAATCGTGTCGCTAGTGCTGGCCGCAAATTTGTCATGGGCGACAGCCGCTCGCTGGACGGTTATCAACCAGCCCGCCCGCCTTGTCAACGGAACGCCGGTGCTCTTCCGTGTCACTACGCCGAAGTCAGTCCGCACGCTTTCAGGCACATGGTTGGGACACGAAATCGAGTTCAGCTTCGACGCGAGTCACAAATCATGGTTCGCGCTGGCCGGAGTCAGTCTGGAAACCAAGCCGGGAACTTATCCCTTCGAACTTCACGCCGATATTTCTTCAGGGCAAGTCGCCGAGCGATCTGGCGTGCGATCTGTCGGCCACCCGATCTCATTTGAAAAGCAAATTCGAGTGGAACACCAACGCTATCCACGCGTGTTGCTGAAGGTTCCCGGACGATATACCGCGCCTAGCCCCGAAGATCAGCGCGAAATTGAACAGGATAAGGAAACGAAGGCTCAGGTTTTCAAAACTGTCAGCCCAGAGCGCGAATGGAAGGGATCGTTTGCTCCTCCAGTAGATGCCGCGATCTCGGATGTGTTTGGAGTCGAACGCGTATTCAATGGTTCGGTACAAAGCACGCATCAGGGGCTTGATTTCCGCGTGCCCAGCGGAACCTCGGTTGCAGCTGTAAATAACGGACACATTATTCTGGCGCAGCCATTATTTTTTGAGGGGAATTGCGTGGTGATCGACCATGGTCAAGGATTGTTGACGCTTTATCTGCATCTGTCGAAATTCTTGGTTAAGGAAGCCGACGTGGTGAGTAAGGGGCAGGCGATCGGACTTAGTGGCGGCACGGGACGCGCTACCGGGCCGCATTTGCATCTCGCTATACGGTGGCAGGGTGTGTATTTAAATCCGCAGCAACTGCTGAAGTTAAATTTGCCCTGAGAGCACGTATTAGTAGCCGGAAGCTTGCAGCGCATCTTCTGCATCCAACACGCCATCGCGAAACGTAACGCTTCTTCCCGAAATCGCAGGGATGCGCTCACCGGGGACAACGATTCCCACCAGATTCAGAGGATCTGCGGCTGCGATGACAATGCGCTCGGTATTTGCATTCGGCGGTAGTTTGCGATGCGCGCGTAAACTCTCCACTGCTATGGGAAGCGCGAATTGTTCTCCTACAAATCCATCCACGAATCGTCCTCCGCGGATTTCGCCTCGATCTTCAAGACGGCGATAGCCGATCTGCAATTCACGCCATCGAGGCAAATTGGTTTCGCGAACCAGCAAGTCGCGGAAGACCACGCCATAGCGGCGCAACAACATCCAGCAGCAGGACTCGACGCTGCGGTCGCGATCGGCGCCTTCGGTGCGCAGGAGCGACCAGCGTCCTGGTGCATGGCGCGGCCGACGGGCATTGGCGGGCACTTTTCCCAGCATTTTGCCTAGGCCGCTGCCTGACGTGCTCTTCGGCGTCACCAGCGCGCGCAGATTTTCGAATCCATCGGCAGTTACGAGGCCCGCAGCGACAAGTTCCCACAGTCCGGTTTCGACCTCTGCTTTGAGGCGACCAGTGGCTCGCACCATGTCCGGAAAGAACAGTGCGCCACGCTGCTTTAAAAGTTCGAGCAAAGCCTGCGCCACTGGAGTCAGATACGACGTAGCAGAATCCTTCGCTCCGGGATGATGAGGCCGGAGCCAGTCGGCGTCTTCTCGGACGAAGAACGCGATGGGTGCAACTCGCGTCGGAATCACCCGGCGGCGGTTCTCACGTCCGTTCTCATCGGTACCGGTCGCTTCCAAAGTCGCTGGATGCGGCGACAGACGGCCCCATCCCACTACGCCAGCGAGGCACAACTGATCGAGATGGGCGGGATCGTAGTCGGAAATTCTGCGCGCGAGCACAAATCGTTCCCACGAGCTTGCAGGAATCTCAAACCCCTGCAATTGGCGGATCACTTCCAGCGTTCCATGCTCGCCACGGACCTGTGTGCCGGGAGCGATGTGCTGCCAGCGTAAAAGCCAGCTCATAAACTGCGATGCCGCAACGGGGGCGATCTGTTTGCGCAACGTAGCTACCGTCAGCCGATGGACGCGCGCCAGCAGACGACGCTCGCACCATTCGGTTTCGGATGCCGAAGACACTGCGGGACGCGAATCACTGGAGCGGAATTGGCCACGCAGGATTGTTCCGCCAGCTTCCATTCGTAATAAATCTTTCTCGACCTCAGTCGCTGGAAGTCCAAGTAACTCCCCAATTTCTAAAGCGGTAGTTGGACCAAGGTGCGGCATCCATCCCTGCACCGCGTTCAGCAGGGCATCATCTGGGCTCGGCATGGAGTGACTCGGAGCGGCTTTGGTCGTTTTTATCGGTTCCTGAGTTGTAGCTAAAGACGGGGTAGGCCCCGCTTCTATGGGATGGATTGCCTGGAACCATTCAAGGCGCTCGGCGGCTACCCAATATTGTTTGCTTGCAGCTTCTGCTATGACTGCGCGATTTTCGCGTAGCAGGTGATCGAAGAATTCAGGCCAGTTGGCTGTGAGCCGTGAGCTAAAAGCTGATGGTGCAGATCGTATCTTGTGAAAGTTCTCTACTAGCTCCACCGGCATCATTATCAGCGTATGCAATACATCGTGGAGTTCGTCAGCATCCCGTACGTCGGGCCACGCTTCATGTTGCACTTGCGCGATGGCTGCGGGATCGAGCGCGCCTACTTCTTCGAGCACAGAAGCTGGCAATACCCGCCGCATCTCTACCGCTCGTGCTCGACGTTCTTCGAGCGGCGCGTCGTCGAGATAGGCGTACGGATTCGCGTTCAAAATTTCGTGTGAGAACTGCGATGGTACTGGCGTATCTACCGCGAGGCAACGGATCCGTCCTTGCTCGATCCCTCGCAACACATCGCCCAAGCCTTCAATATCGAGCGCCTCGGTGAGCACATCCTTCATCACCTCGCCTACGAGTGGATGGTCGGGAATTCTTATATCGCCTTCGACATTTTCCTGGCAGGCGGCAACGTCTGGAAAAACTGAGGCCAGGAGATCGTCGGACCGCATGCGCTGAATCTGGGGTGGAACTCTCTTGCCACCTTGAAAACGCAACAGGGCCAATGCTCGGGTTGCATCCCAGCGCCAACGGGTTTGGAAGATGGGCGAGGCTAGCGCCGCTTGTTCCAAGATCGGCGGCATGGTTTCGGAATGCAGGAATTGAAAAACATCGGCGAGGGGAAAACTATGCTGCTCAGCGAGCGCTATGTTCAATCCGTTGTCGGTGGCCGCGGCTTGTAGTTCGAAATTAAAGCCGCGGCAGAAACGCTTGCGCAAGGCCAGCCCCCATGCTTTGTTGATTCGGCCGCCGAATGGAGCATGGATGATTAACTGCATTCCACCGCCTTCGTCGAAGAATCTTTCGGCTATGATCGTTTTTTGCGTGGGCACGTCGCCCAGCACGGCGCGGCCTTCGAGCGTGTACTGAATCAGTTGTTCGGCTCCGGAAAGATCGAGTCCGCATTCTTCTTGCAGCCAAGTCACGGCCTCGGCTACTAGAGAAAGATTGCGCCATCCTTCTACCGGAATTACGCCGGGCAGGCGGTCGCTGATTGCTTTGCGCAATTCGCCAAGTTGCTCGGAAAGTTCGGCGGTGCGGGCAGGAGCTTCTCCTCTCCAGAATGGGACGCTGGGGGGCGCCCCGTGCGCATCTTCGACCAGCACACGCGAGGTTTTTCCTTCGACACGTCTTATGCGCCAGGAAGTGTTGCCGAGCAGCATGACGTCTCCAGCCATGCTTTCTACGGCGAAATCTTCGTCGACGGTTCCGACTGTGCCGCCGTCCGGTTCAGCGACCACGGTGAACAGGGAATTGTCGGGAATCGCGCCACCACTGGTGATAGCGGCCAGGCGTGCACCGCGCCGCGCACGCAGCTTGTGATTGATCTGATCGTGATGCAGGTACGCGCCGTAGCGGCCTCGTTGCGAAGCGATTCCTTCGGAGAGCATCGCAAGTACTTCGTCGAACGTCTTGCGCGTTAGATTGCGATAGGGATAGGCGCGCTTTACCAGCGCGAATAACTCATCTTCGTCCCAGCCGTCATTATTCTTGTCGCCCGATTTGTTCGCCGTCGCGGCGCTGCCGGATGCCGCGCAACAAGCTACGATCTGCTGCGCCAGAACATCCAGCGAAGCTTCAGGAAAAATCAGGCGGTCGAGATCGCCCGAGCGAATCGCGCGCACGAGCACGGCGCATTCCGCCAGATCGTCGCGTGTGGTGACAAAGAATCGTCCTTTCGGGATAGCGCCTCGCCAGTGGCCCGAGCGGCCCACGCGCTGCAGAGCAACCGCGATCGAACGCGGCGAACTGATGTGGCACACCAGGTCCACTGTTCCTACGTCAATGCCAAGTTCAAGCGATGCGGTCGCGACCAGGACTTTTATCTGACCTTCTTTCAGCTTGCGCTCCGCTTCCAGACGCAGCTTTCGCGACAGACTGCCGTGATGCGCCGCCACATTTTCTTCACCGAGGCGCTCACCGAGTTGATGGGCAATGCGTTCAGCGAGTCGTCGCGTGTTTACGAAGACGAGCGTTGAGCGATGCGTATTCACCAGTTGCCCGATGCGCTCGTAAATCTCGTCCCACATTTCGTTCGACGCGACCGGGCCCAGTTCAGAGGATGGAACCTCGACTCCGAGATCGAGCTTGCGCTTATGCCCGACATTGACGATCACGGGTTCGGGGCAGGGATTTTGAGAATCAGAGTTGCCAGCGAGGAAGCGCGCCACTTCTTCAATCGGTTTCTGTGTAGCGGACAAGCCAATGCGCGCCGGTGGTCGATGAGTCAATGCTTCGAGCCGCTCCAGCGAAAGTGAAAGATGCACGCCTCGCTTGTCATCGGCCACGGCGTGAATTTCGTCGAT
>JBATZM010000073.1:0-13366 GCA_049674665.1 Terriglobales bacterium | reverse complement strand
ACTCATTGACTTTGTGTCGGCAATTTCCCAATGAGTGTAATCGTCTGTTATCGACACCTAGACTTAGAACTGCTAGCCTTTCCAATGCCGCGCTCTCAGCCTAACCGTTCATTCATCTCTACTGCTGGCGTACTGCTTGCGTTGAGCCTTTCACTCTCGTGTCAATCGAAACCAGACAGAGCCGGTGCAGAGGCCCGCTCTTCGCGGGAATTGACTGACCCACAGACTGCCGACCTGATTGCTAGGGTCAAAGATGCGCCGGCGTCTGGGCTGGAAAGGGGGTTGCCCACGGCCAGATTCGAAGACTGGGTGCGGGTAAACGCTGGACCTGACTGGACCCTTACCTGGAACTTTAATCAAGGCCCGAAGAATAAAGTGAATCATGCTCTCGACTTCCCCGACAGCGTGGACGTTCGCGGTGACGCTAAGGACGGTCGATACTTTAGACTCTCAATCGGAACCACCACGAATGCGAACCAAGTTCTCCTGTTCTGGCTTAGCGGCGCAGCGAACGTTCAGCACAAGTGGGTCTCTGTGCAGCATCTTAGCCAGTTGCCGCAATTGCTCCACCACGCGAGCCCAAGCTCGCATACCTCGGAGAGCCAGAAATGAAAAGCTAAAATATGTACGTACCGTCCGCTTATGAGTCCGATCCGCGCGCGGCGAGAGCCTGAGAACATCGTGTCACCTCGGTTGATGAAAAATCGCCATTACACTCATTGACTTAGTTCTGGGTGCAATCGCCTGTTAACGGCAGTTGTCCGGATTTGCAAAGACTATTCTTCTAGTTCGCTTTCTTCTGGCGCATCGGTTGGGCTCGAAAACTCCATACGATAGCCGTCCGGATCGGTAACCGGCACAACCCATAAGCGGTTTCCCACAAAGGGACGTCTGCGCGCCTGAATTCCGCGCGATTTGAACTGTCGGTAAAAGGCGAGAGCGTCGTCACACATGAAGCAGACCGAGGCTCCAGTGCCAAGCGCTTGAGTGGGCCTGCCTCCCGGCCGAAACTCTTGAAGCATAAGAGCGACGTCGCCAATTTCAAGCCAACACCAGCGAATTCTCCCGTCGGGATGGTCCTCGGCCTGATCTGGAATCCAGTGACGCTTCATGTTGAATCCAAGCCCATCAACATAGAACCGCAACGAAGATTCCATGTTGGTGACGCCGAAAAACGGCACTGCCTGCTTAACGTTCGCAGTTGCGACGGTCATGATTCACCTCACTGGCATCACTGCATATCGTACCAACGATCAACTTCCGTATTAAGATACCGTTCAAACCGCTGCGTCCGATTGGCCTGCCTGTGACGGTTTCAAAACGGGGACCAAGAAGTCGCAGCCGGGGGCTGCCCCGATATGAGAAGAATCTTCTTCAACTCCAGTGGCTTACGCGCCGGTTGGCGCCTCCTCATTTTTGTCGGCATTTTCGTGGGACTCGGATTCCTGGCGAACTGGATCGTTCCGAAGATCTTCCATCCCCAGGAGCGGCCGTTCCTTGACCCTGTGGGCACCATCGTCGACGAGGTGCAGGCGCTCATCCAGGTACTGATTGCGACTTGGATTATGGCGCGCATCGAGCGCCGCCGCTTCCCCGATTACGGCATTCCGGTTCGCAACGCCTTCGGAGTCGATTTCCGGGTGGGACTTGCCTGGGGCGCGGCTTCCACTTCTTTGCTCGTGGGCTTGATTGCAGCCTTCGGCGGCTATCGCATTCTCGGGCTCGCCCTCCATGGCGGCGCGATCTGGTACTTTTTTGGCCTATGGATCGTTGCCAATCTGCTCATCGGATTTTCGGAGGAGCTCCAATTCCGTGCCTATCTCCTCGCCACGCTCGCCGATGGTATCGGATTCTGGCCAGCATCCATTTTGCTCTCCATCGGCTTCGGTGCGCTGCACTATTTCCTGAAGCCGCACGAGCGCTGGGAAGACTTCGTCTCCACCGGTCTGCTGGGCCTGTTCGTGTGCCTTACGCTGCGCCGCACCGGCTCGTTAGCCTTCGCCATCGGCTTCCACGCCGCCTTTGATTTCGCCAACCTGTTCGTATGGTCAGGGCAAAACGCCGGCGAGTATGCCATTGGCCACCTTCTTGAAACCCGCTGGCAGGGCCCGCAATGGCTAACCGGAGGCCTGCTGGGTCCTGAAGCCAGCTGGATGGTCTTTGTGGTAATCGTGCTGATGTTTTGGATCTTCGATCGATGCTATCGGCACAAGAAATTTCCACGTTGAGATCCCTCGACATGGTGGCGGATTAACCGTATGACTCCTGGCCTCGGGTTGTTGGCGAAACATCGCTACACTCATTGACGGCAGGCCAACTGTCAGTTGGTGAAATCGCCTGTTAACGCTAACTATCCCGCCGAACGAACATCTCCGCTAAACCCGTTTACAGGGTGGAGGCGAGAGCTCGTAGCAGTTCGTCGCGGTCGGAATGCACTTCGATTCGAGCGCGATTGCACTCTGAAGGACTTGGGATTAACAACCGCACCACCTCGCGAAGTCTGCGCTCCCGGGATTCCAGGTCATTTAGCAGCGGCGTCGCGTTGTCCGGGTGTTCGCGCAATGCGCCCTGCGCGGCAAGCATGTATTCTCCGTATCGATCAATGTCTTGTTGGGTCGGGGGCAGTCCTTCGGGGGCAGGGATACCCCATTGTTTGTAAACGGCCCGCGGGTCGCTGGCTTTCCGCAGTCCTTCGAGAAACTGGTTTCCGATTGCGTACTCGACGCCCCACGAGATTCCCCAATCGAAGCCGTCGTCAGGCAACTGTTTGATAGCCTCGTACAAAGCTTTCTTCTGCGTCTGTTGCAATTTGCCTTGTTTCGCCTGTGCTGTAATGGCCTGCAAGGTGTCCGTCAGCATGGCGCTCGCTACCATGGCCAAGATGGCGGGACCGCCGCGCCCAACGTCCTTCGAAAAGCGAATTCCCGAGAGCCAGGTCCTCACGGCTGCTTCGCCGTTGCCCTTCGCTAACTCGCGGATTCCCTCGACGGTGTTGAGACGTTCCAACCCTCGCGCTCGCATCACCATTTGAACCGGCGTGCTAACTCCCAGTCGGTAGTCCAGCCCCCAGTTGCATTCGGGAAGCTTGGCGCCTCGTTGCATCGCTTGAATTGCATCGGCGTCCGCCTCCAGAATCGGACCAAGTTTGTTTTCATCCCAGGAGATCTCGCCTCTGATCGTTGCCGAGAGCAAGCTTCGCGTCTTTTCATCCTCGTCGATTGTGTTGTGCATCTCGGTCAACGCCGTCCAGTAGCGCAAGGCGGCGTTGTCCGAATCTGGCGGAAATTTTGCCTGGGCGCGTGCTCCGCCAGTTGCGCTCAGCATGCCCACAATTGCGATGAGAAGTCGGAACTTTGAGAATTTCATGCTCCAATTCTCGCAATCGTGCGGCAGCCTTGGCAACATAACAATCGGACAATGTGCCTGGGGCATTAGCCTATTCGAGCGGCAGACCGGTCGACGATCCGCCAATTTTCCCGAGCGGTCTGTTAATCAGAAACTTTCTTGGATACTGCGGACGGGTTTCGCCAGGCTCGGGTAACTGTTAAAACATCCCCATTACACTCATTGACAGTGCCGCTGCTAGCGGGTGGACAGTGCCACCCTGCACATTCCTCCACACTTGCCCGATAAACAATCTCTAATCCGCTTTAGGAAAGCTCATGCACTAATGCGTATCAAATGAACTTCTGACATCTGGAGCTGCTTGACACATCCCGATAGATTCGGCTGAGGACAATTCTCCAGTCCTTATTTCTATTTCTGTGGTCGAGGTCTCCCCATGATTAACGCACTGATTCGTCTTCAATTCTCAAATTCTTTTGCAAACTCTCATTCCCGATTTTCGGGTGTGCTTCGGGAACGCCTGCGTGTTTCGATATTTTCCCTCGCGATCGTGCTGATGACGGCATCCCTGTGTACGGCGAAGGCGAAAAGCGGCGCTTACGATGGTCCAGCCGAATTGCCGAGAGTGACCGTCTCCAGTGCCATGAGCGACACCCCCGCGCCGGGATCGATTATCAGCGTGAATGCCGGCGGCGATCTGCAATCCGCTTTGGACAACGCTCAATGTGGCGACATAATCGAACTTCAGGCGGGCGCAACCTTCAGCGGCCAGTTCATCGTGCCAGCCAAGAACTGCAACGTCAACAATTGGATCTGGATCCGCACCAGTTCTCCGGACAGCACTCTGCCGGCGGAGGGAACGCGAGCCACGCCTTGCTATGCGGGAGTCGCTTCGCTCGCGGGGCGTCCGCAATATAGCTGCACGAATCCGCAGAATGTGATGGCGAAGGTGCAGATGCAAATTGTGGGCAATGGTCCATTCCAATTCGCAAAGGGAGCTAATTTCTATCGCTTCATCGGCCTCGAAATCACTCGACCCACCGGAACAAAAGGGCCCGCAGCACTGATGACCGCTCAAGGCACCGCCGATCACATCGTGGTCGATCGTTCGTGGCTCCACGGACAGCTCCAGGATGAAACTCACAACGGGGTGAGCTTGAACGGCATGACCAACGCGGCGATCGTCGACTCTTACTTCAGCGACTTCCATTGCATAGCGACGACGGGCGCTTGCACCGATGCGCAAGCCATTGGCGGGGGCGTAAGCGACACCCAGGACGGGCCATTCCTGATTCAAGACAACTTTCTGGAAGCCTCGGGCGAAGCCATCATGTTTGGAGGCGGCGGAGCCACCGAGACTCCGACGGATATCGAAATTCTGGGAAATCATTTCTGGAAGCCGTGGCAGTGGAAACCCGGCAACACGCCCTTCGTCGGCGGAGCGAACGGCAATCCCTTCGTTGTTAAGAATCATTTGGAACTGAAGAATGCGGTGCGTGTCCTGGTCGATTCCAATCTCATGGAGAACGTTTGGGGAGGCTTCAGTCAAAGCGGTTACGGCATTTTGCTCACTCCGAAGAACCAACATAGTGGGCGCACGAACATCTGTCCAAAGTGTGAAGTGACGGATGTTACGATTCGCTATTCACACGTGTCGCACTCCGGAGGCGGAATCCAAATGGCGACCGCACTTTCCGGCAATGGAAAGAATGGTGCGCCGGCGCTGGCGGGGACGCGGTGGAGTATTCATGACGTAGTTTTCGACGACATCAATAGCCAGGAATATGTTGGCGATGGTGCCGTCCTTATGATCATGAACAAATGGCCGAAGAACCCGCTCAATACCGTCACCATCAATCACATTACAGGATTTCCCGATCCGGCAACTAACATGATGTTCATCGGAGACGGCGGCAAGACTGCATCCATGTATGGATTGGTCTTCACCAACAATCTGTTAACCACCGCTCGTTATCCGGTTTGGAACACGGGAGGCAGAAGCAGTTGCGCCGTCAAAGACGTGCCGTTGACCACCATTACTAAATGTTTTACTACCGCTACTTTCACAAACAACGGTTTGATTGCTTCTCCGCCTTCGTTTCCGCCCTCTGCTTGGCCAAAGGGCAATCTGTTCCCCCAAACCGTCGAGGATGTTGAGTTCACCGACTTCAACAACGGTGACGGTGGAAACTATCAGCTTATGCCAAACAGCCCTTACAAAAACAAGGGCACGGACGGAATGGATCTGGGAGCCGATATCGTCACGATCAACGCAAACTTGGCTAACGTGGAATAGGATCAGCAACGCGCTCGGCGAGCGGTATCTTTCTCCTGGGAGATGCCGCTCCGCCGTGGCGAATATGGTGGCGAAATGAAGTGTAGGGATGAGTCGTGCCAGGGTTCGTGGCGGCTGGAGCCTGTAGACTTGTTTCTCACCTCATTCCATGTGTTCGAACAATAATTTACGCCTCCGAAATTCCTTCTTTCTGTCTGCTAGCGTTTTATGGTGCATTCTTTGCTGTGCACAACTGCCGTCTGGAGATAATTCTCCATTGCCCAACGCTCCTAATCAGAGCATTCCTCCGGCAAAATCATTCTTCGCTCGCTGGGCTGACTTCTATCGCACGGATTGGTCTCCACCAGCACCTCCACCAGCGCCAACTTCTGCCGTGGCCGCTCCAACTCCAACTAAGCGAGGGCTTCCTTCACCGCTGGATTCACCGCCGTTTCCCAACTCCGACTGGTCTTATGGTGGTTCGCCAGTAATCGGAGAGCCTGACGGCAACAGCTATCCGCTGATGACTGCCATCAATGGAGCCAAGAGCCGCACCAAGCTCTATGGATGGCTAGATCCCACACTAAACTTCAGCACTTCCAAAAACAGCAATGCGCCTGAGGCTAACGATGTCTACTCCAACCGCTTCGAGTTGAATCAATTTGTCCTCTACGCTGAGCGCCTGCCCGATTCCGTGCAACAAGATCACATCGACTGGGGATACCACTTAACCGCCCTCTATGGCACCGATTATCGCTTCACCACTGCCAAAGGCTATGGGGCCAGCCAATTGCTGAATGATCATCACGAATATGGTTTTGATCCGACGCTTGAGTATGTCGATCTCTACATCCCACAAGTCGCGCAGGGCATGAATCTGAGGTTGGGACGCTTCATCTCTGTTCCTGGCATCGAGGCGCAATTGGCTCCGAATAACTACATCTTCAGCCACTCGCTACTCTATGCGATCGATCCGTTTACTGACACTGGATTGATGGCGACGGTTAAGCTCAACGATCGTTGGCTGGCGCAACTGGGAATCACGGCTGGGCACGACGTTGCTCCTTGGACTCCGGATGCTAAGCCTTCGGGCACAGCTTGCGTGAGCTACACGACCAAATCGGTCAACGACAATTTCTACATCTGCGCCAACGGGATCAATGACGCCAAGTACGCTTACAACAATCTGCAGCAGTATGACGCGACCTGGTATCACAAATTTTCGAAGACGTGGCACATGGCAACCGAATCCTGGTACATGTATGAGCGCGACGTGCCAGCGCTCGGAGGCAGCATCAAGCCGGAACTGGGCACGAACCCTGCTTACTGTTTGGCGGGAGAGCAGCGTTGCACTGCTCCTGAATATGCGGTGGTAAATTTTTTGCAGAAGGAACTTTCAGTGCACAACTTTCTATCGTTCCGCAGCGATTTTCTTGACGATAAAAAAGGACAACGCACCGGCTATGCGACCAAATATTCGGAGAACACGATCATGTGGTGTCATTGGTGGGGCTCGACTGTTCAACTGCGTCCAGAGTTGCGTTTCGAGCGAGCGTGGGATCAGAAAGCCTACGACAACGGGCGCAAGCAGAATCAGTTGACGGCGGCCAGCGATCTGATTTTTCACTTCTGATGGTTCACGAATGCAGGGGCGCACGTATTTTGGGTGGCGCAGCGCTTCAGCGCTGCGGAAAGATCCAACCCTCCGACGAACGGCAAGGGATCGACTTCAGTTGTAATCGCCATGACTTGACCTTGTACTGTCGGACCGGGTCAGCTGCGATTAAACCGTATCAGGGGCTTTGAGCGTAATAGCTAAAGGGCGAACAAACGACGCAAAGTTGCGCTAACGCCTGATTACGACAGTTACTTTCCTACGATGCCATACAGCCTGAGAATTTATTAGCGGGTACCGCCCCCAGAGCGGTACTTGCGATTTAGCCGATTCGTGTCAGGAGCCGAGAAATGGGTAAGGTATCGATCGCCGTTTTATTCATGCTGTCGTTTGCGCCCTCGTCGCGAGCGCAAACTGCTGCCAACTGGCAGATGAAGTTCACACATCATGAGGTGTATGAGGTGCGACCCGGAGTGCAGGTGGCCGCGAGATTTGCGCCGAACGGGCTGGTTTGCGAAATACGATTGGAACCATCATATTTCAGCAAGAACACAGTTAATTTGAGCTTTGGAATCGACCGCGATGCTATCAACAGTATCTTAGAAGATCTTGTCCCGTCGAGTGAGCGTGGTAAAGAAGATAGGACAGACCCTGATGATGGAGTGAGCCTTGGGTTAGGCCAAATAAGCGAGGAAATTCATTCATATTTAAACGTTCGGGTGCATGTCCTTTCGAGCCACGACACAACTGTTGCTTACGTCCATTGGCGTCACCGGAACTGCGATTCACTGCTGAGTGAAGAACAGATGGTGCACAGGAAATAGCGAACGTAAAGGGCTCAAGATGCACACCAACTTTGGCTCATCTGCTGCAAAGTCTTTTCTTGGCAAATGATAACCGTTGAAAAATCGCCATAACGCTCATCGAGCGTTTTGTGTTCGAAGGCCTCGGTTACATTTCAAATCCCTCAAATTGAATCCAAGGCTGTGACCAATTACGTGGAGTCTGGCAGCCCTGTCCACAAGGTCGAGTTCAAACCAATACACTTCAGTCGTGCCGTACATCCGTGCTTTTTTTCGTCACAAAGTTGATGTACTTCCATCACAGACACCCGTCCCAAAACTCTGCCATCATTCCCCAGAGTGGAGCATCCAGAAATTGACATTCTGGCAGAACCTATTCCGAACCATCGCTCCGTTCCGCTCAACTTGTTTATACAAATGACAACACGACTGTTTATAACAACGATACTAGGGGGGTAGGGGGGGGTGGGGGGGTACCACGTACACCTTAGCGAAAAGCATGTCGTTATCAAGATGCTCGATCAAATCCGAAAGCCAACACCCAACTAGGAGCCAATCCTAATGTCATCTTATTCCAGCAGATATTCCGACACACTTTGCGGGCAGATAAAACTAGATGGAACTCCCTGCAAATGCCTCGCACTTCGCGACAAAAAGTATTGCCACTACCACCAGGTCTGCGGCCCGCCGCAGATCGATATCAGCAGCCCGATAGACCCCAATCCGATTCACTTCGATCTGCCCCTGCTCGACGACGCCACCTCGATCCAGGGAGCAATCACCCAGGTTTGCGAACGCTTGCTGCAAAAGCGAATCGAGACGAAAAGAGCCGGAATTCTCCTTTACGCTATGCAGGTCGCCGCCTCGAATCTGAGTCGCCTCAATGACGACAGAATTCAGCAGCAAAACGAAAAGAATGCTCCGCAAAATGACCTGAAGGTTCCTCCTCCCGTCCCCGGAGCGACCGCTCCGCCGTCAGTCCCCGATAGGTTGCCGCCCGGAACCATCCAAGCCTGCCAGCAGCGGCCAAGACGGCGATCCAGGGCCTGAACAGACTTAGAAGTTGATTTATGGAGTTTCGACGAGTTCAGTGCCGTTGTCTGGAGTCACTTCTGCCCGCGTTCGCAGTCGATACCAGAGCACTATCGCGATCAGAGAGAACATAAAGATGATGGTGGAGATGGCGTTGATCTCTGGGGTGATGCCTCGGCGGAGGCGTCCCCAGATCTCCAGCGGGAGAGTGTTATCGCGGCCGATGAGGAAGAAGCTCACGGCGATTTCATCCATCGAAAGTGTGAAGATCAAGAGCGCCGCTCCAATAATCGAGAGTTTTAGGTTGGGAACGGTGATGCGCCAGAAGGTTTGCCAGTAAGTCGCTCCTAAGTCTAGCGAGGCTTCTTCCTGGGCGCGATTTAGTTTTTGCAATCCGGCGAAGACTTCGGTGGTGGCTACGGAGATTAATGCGGTGCCGTGTCCTAAGACGATGGTTAGCAGGCTTAGTTTTATTTCGGCTACTCTGAAGAGCATTAGTAGCGACAAGCCGGTGATGATGCCGGGGAGGATTAGTGGTAACAGAACCAGACGGCGGAACAGGGCTTTGCCGGGAAATTGCGCGCGATCCAGCGCCAGAGCGGCGGGGATTCCGAAGAGCAGAGCGATCAGCATGGCGAACGCGGCCACTAGAAGACTGTTCAGGACGGAATCCCAGATCGGGGCGTCGTTAAATAGGATGCGATACCAGTTCAGAGTCAGGTTGAGCGGGGGGAAGCCTCCCACGCCTTGTCCGTTGAAGGAATAAAGGATGAGGATGGCGATGGGGAGATAGAGGAAGGCGAAAACGGCTATAGCGTGAGCGGTTAGCCAGCGAGAGCCGTGATGTAGAGGGCGTTTCATGAAAGTTTAGTAGAGACGCGGCTTGCCGCGTCTCCCGGCGACGGGCAGTGAGACGGGACAAGTCTCGTCTCTACTAAAAAGTGTGCCACATTCATTGGAAGCTCCACTTCTTCTCTAATCTTTCAGAGAAGAAGATCAGGGCTAGCACCAGCACTAACATGCAGAGCGAGATGGCTGCGCCGAGCGGCCAGTTATAGGCTGCTCCGAAGAGACTGACGACTATGTTTGAGATCATGATGCCGCTGGGGCCTCCTAGTAAGAGCGGGGCCAGGAAATCCCCCAGGCTTAGGACGAAGGCGAAGGTTGCTCCGGCCAGGACTCCAGGAATCGAGAGCGGAAGGATGACGCGCCAGAAAGTTTGAGCGGGTGTGGCTCCTAGATCGTGCGAGGCTTCGACCAGATTGCGCGGAATGTGCTCGAGGGACGCGTAGATTGGCAGAAACGTGAATGGCGTATAGATGTGCGTCAATGTAAGTACTACGGCGAACGGACTGTAGAGGAGGAAATCCAGCGGATGTTTGGTGAGATGTACATATTGCAGCAAAGTGTTCAGGACGCCGTCGGTGCCAAGAATCGTCTTCCAGGCATAAGCGCGGACTAAGTAACTCACCCATAGCGGAATGATTACTAACTGATAGTAGAGGTCTTTTTTGCCGCCGGCGTGAAAGGACAGAAAATAGGCTAGTGGATAACCCAGCAACATGGAGAAGAACGTTACGCGGGTGGCGATCCACATGGAGCGCAGCAAAGTTTCCCAGTAAACGGGCTTGGTCAGGAGCTCGTGATAGTTGTCGAGATTCCAGGAATGAACGATGGTCCCAGAATCGGAGACCGACCAGAAGCTGTAGCAAAACATGAGCAGGTAGGGCACGAGCAGAAAGACAGTTACCCAGACGAGCGGCGGGACAGTAACGGCGGTGCGGTAGGC
This sequence comes from Terriglobales bacterium, assembly GCA_049674665.1. Taxonomy (GTDB): domain Bacteria; phylum Acidobacteriota; class Terriglobia; order Terriglobales; family Acidobacteriaceae; genus Acidiflorens. Next base: position 2,507 of record JBATZM010000073.1, on the reverse strand, counting down.
GCGAGAGAACATCAGTGGCGATCCTCTGAACTGGAGGCGAGTGATTTGGAGCCAAGACTGGTCTCGCGAACCGGGATCGCGTCTGCAGCATCGAATTCGAATTCGAGCGGACCTGCGGGGAGATCGCGGCTGGCGGTGCGGACGGTTAGGATCAGTCCTCCGTCGGATTCGACGTGCAGTAGATCAGTGGCGCCGTGGAAAGCCTGATCGCGAAGCTTGGCACGAAAACGGATATTCGAAGTGGTCTTTGCAGTGGACTTTACAGGAGCGATTACTGGCGGCGCAATCTTCGCTAGCCGAATGCATTCGGGACGCAGCGAAAAAAGAGCAGATCCATCGGGCAGGGATGTGGGCCATGCGAGCCGGTCGCACATCGCAGTGCCTTGGCGGACGTCGGCCTGCAATAAGTTTGTGTGTCCGATGAATTGCGCGGTGTAGGAGGTCGCGGGACGGTTGTAAATCTCGCGCGGACTGGCGACTTGCTCTAGTTCTCCGGAGCGCAGCAACGCGATGCGATCGGACATCACCATGGCTTCTTCCTGGTCGTGCGTAACAAAGATGAACGTGATTCCTACCTCGCGCTGGAGGGCTTTGAGTTCGACTTGCATCTGGCGACGAAGGTTGGCGTCGAGTGCGGAGAGTGGTTCATCGAGCAGCAGGAGTTGCGGACGATTGACTAGCGCGCGGGCTAATGCGATGCGTTGCTGCTGTCCGCCGCTGATCTTCGAGGGCTTTGATTTGGCGTAGGCGGACATTTTTACTTTGGCTAGCGCTTCGGCTACTCGCGACTCGATTTCGGCGGTCGGGCGCTTGGCGATGGCTAATCCGTAGCCGACGTTTTGTTCGACGGTCATGTGCGGGAATAGTGCATAGCTCTGAAACACGGTGTTGACGCGGCGGCGATAGGGAGGTTGGGTATCTAGGCGCTCGCCTTGCATCCAGACTTCTCCGGCGGTGGATTGTTCGAAGCCGGCCAGAATTCTGAGCAGCGTGGTTTTTCCTGAGCCGCTTTCGCCCAGGATGGTTAAGAATTCGCCTTCGGCAATTTCGAGGGAGATGTCGCGCAGCACGATGTTCTTGACAAAGTGCTTGGCTACGTTGCGGATGGAAAGCAGGGATGCGGATCTTGGTTCAGTGCTGCCTGCTACCGCGGGTTCTTGCGTCGTTGCCATGGCTATCGTTTGGCGCCGCTTACTTTTCGCGGGCGAGGGCGCCCGCGCCACACTTGCAAAACTTGCTACTGTGTTGCTTTTACTTCGTTCCAGATTTCGTTGTACTTGGCTCGGCGCGGGACATTTTGCCAGAAATATAGGCGTTTCTGGTAATTGTCTACGTCGTCTAGGTGCAGGTTCTTCTGTTCTTCTGGTGTCATGTACTGTGCCGCCCGCGGATTTGCCGGCGTGTATCCTGTGACGTCGGTGACTTTTTTCTGGGTCTGCGCCTGGATCATGAACTCTAGAAATTTATAGGCCAGCTCTTTATTGTCGCTGCCGGCGGTGATCATTAGGTGATCGATCCAGCCGGTGGTGTTTTCTTTGGGGATGGTCTCGCCTACGGGAAAATTGCTTTTGCGCAATTGATTGGTCATCAGCGGCCAGCCCATGGCGATTACCACTTCGTGGTTCTGAAAAAGATTGGTGAGTTCGCCGCCGGTGGACCAGAACTTGCGAATGTTCGGTTTCAATTCGATGAGTTTCTTTTTTACTGAGTCGAGCTCTTCATCGGTGAGGTTATAAAGATGACTTGGGTCGGGCTTGTCGTAGCCGAGCACCTGCGCGGCCATGTAGACGGTGGAGAGATCGTCCCACACGGAAACTTTTCCTTTTAGTTTTGGATCCCACATGATGTTCCAGCTATCTGGAGCCTGCGGGAATGCAGTGGTGTCGTAAATCATCGGGTCTGGACCCCACATAAAGGGCACGCCGTAGACATCGCCCTTTACGCGCACGAGCGGCAGCGACGTGAGCTGTGGCGAGAGCTGACTGTAGCTGGGCAGTTTGCCAAGATCGAGCGGAGCGGCTAGACCGCTGGTCGCGATCATCGTGGCCACGTCGCTGGATGGAGAGATTACGTCGTAGTTGCCGGCGCTGCCTCCGCGCAGTTTCGCGACCAGTTCGTCGCTCGATCCCATGTAGGACGCCGATACTTTGCAGTGGTTTTGTTCTTCGAAGGCCTTGACGTAAGAAGGATCGGCATAACCTTCCCACACTAGCAGGTCGAGGGTGGGAGTTTTCCTGGCGCAGGATCCGCAGAACATGACAAGAAGGACGGTGAATATCGCGAGAATTAATTTGCGTAACATTATTTCTCTCCCAAATCGAAGCTAGGGACTCGGTGCATAGTCACGATTATTTGCACGGCACTTAGAATGTCGGCGGAGTGTTGACCCATAACAGCCAAGTCTCGCTTCGTCCGGGATTTTTCCAGCGATGCGGCGTCGCGCTCTCAAAATAAAAGCTGTCACCGCGTTTCAGATGGTACTCCTCGCCGTCAAGAGCGATCTTCAA
>JBATZM010000072.1:0-32324 GCA_049674665.1 Terriglobales bacterium | reverse complement strand
GATCGTAGCGCACTTGGCGGACGCGGAGCTGGCGATGGGGTGGCGATTGCGAAACATGCTGGCGAATCCGGGCGTGGCCTTAACGTGGTGGGATCAGGCCGTATGGGCGGAGCGCTTGGGTTACGCGCAGCAAGATGCGAGCCTTTCGGCAGGGGTCTTTCGGGCGCTGCGCGAGAGCAACCTCCGCCTGTTGGGGTCGGTCCCGCGCGCACGGTGGGTGGAGTGCTATGGGGTCCACGAGGTACGCGGACGGCAAACGGTCGGGGAGTTCGTCCGCTTGGAAGCGGCACACGACTTGAACCATCTTCGGCAGATCGACCGCATCTTGGGTGGATGTATATAGTGGTAGCCGTTTGGTGTTAGCGACAGTTGACCGGGGAGTGCTACCATTTCGCTGCAATCAATACTGATGTTTGGTTATCGGTGAATGATCCACGACTGGTTTGCAGTAGACCATTTAGATGTCGACCGCTTGCTCGTCGAGTGGCGTCTATATCCGCAAGTCGATGCACGTGCCGCTGAACCGGGACGCGGTGAGGGACGCCATGCCGGCGTTCTTCGACCTCCTGCGGGAAGAGCCACATCCGGCCGTCCACGTGGTGCTCGGGCATTTTATCTTCGTCTACATCCATCCTTAATATGGATGGCAACGGCCGCATCAATATGGATGGCAACGGCCGCATCGGGAGCTTCCTGATGAACACGATGATGGCGTCGGGCGGATACCCGTGGACCGTCATTCCGGTAACCGACCGCAACGCCTACGTAAACGCTCTCGAAAAAGCGAGTGTCGGCGGAGATATCGCGCCCTTCGCGGACTTTCTCGCGGGGTTGGTTAAGAAACGACTGGCTGGCGAGCCCTTGCCAGCGGTGCCGAAATCTTCGCCCGTAGACGAACGCTAAAACAATTCTTGATCTGCAGGGAGTGCGCATGTACGAGTTGCCGAGTACGATTCCAGACGTGAAGAAGCTTCAAGGCTAACGATGCGATCGTTCGCTGTCCTTTAGCTGTCCAATAACGATTCCCTAACGCTTCTTACAAGGCTTTTAGGTAGCCACCCGCGTCTTGTAAGTTGTTGAAATTACTAATAGTTTCTCATAACCCAAAGGTCGGTGGTTCAAATCCACCCCCCGCTACCAACCCTAAGCTCCACAAAAACAGCCGCTTGTCCCAAACACCTCGTACTGAGTGCCTGTTAGCTCCCATTTGCGGAAGGCTAGTCCATAGAGGCATTTTCATGAACAAAATTCCGACCACAGTCGTGTTGGCAGCGTGCTTCTGCTCGGAAATTGCTTGAGTGTAAGTATTCAGCGTGCTCTGAATAGTCGAGTGCCGCAGCAGTTCTTGCTGCACCTTAATATCAGTGCCTGCGCCTCGCAACATCGTCGAGTACGAATGTCGAAACGTATGCCAACCAATCTTTCCGATTCCAGCCCGTAATGCGGGCCGGCCTCAGATGGCGTTGCAAGATGTTCTGTTGTCCTCGGGGTCTGCCACCGTTGTTCGCGAAGACCCAGTCTTGAGGGCCTTTGTGCAAGTTGCCCTTCCTTAGTTCTTGCAGGGAACAGCCGAGCCGAGAATCGATGGGAGCGACTTTTGGGAGGCCTCAGTTTTGGTATCGCCCGATCTTCCGTTCACGACTCCCCGCCTGATGAAGACGGTGAGGTCCTCCCAGTTGAAATCCTGCCACTGCAGGCCCACAATTTCACTGGCGCGAAGCCCTAGACAGGCCGCGACCAGAACCTATGGTGTGGTATGGCTCGGTCAGTTGCGCCAGAAGAAGGCGGATCTCGCCCGCCGTCAGCACGCGAGGTATGCACCGGCGACCACCGCACTGCCGTACCAGGTCGATGGGATTTCGGTCGGTCCCGCCTTCGTGCGTGCTCATAGACGAGGTGAAACAGGCTTCGAAGGTTGACCTTGGTTTGCGTGTGGCTCGGGAACTGTTTGCGGCGTTACCGTAGCGCAATCCGATTCAGTCATTAGGGAGATCATGAGCCGATCTTCTTGCCAATTCTCCTGATCTCGCCTCGAAGCCATGTATGCGCGGCATCCGTATTGACTCGCGGATGCCAGATCATTAGGTACTTGAAGCCCGTTATCTCTTCGGGCGCCTTCTGCACCTTGATTTTGCGATTTTCGGCCTCCAATCCTGCGAATCGCCGGGGCGCGGTAAGAATCAGTTTGGTTCCAGGAATACACCGCGTAGCCGCTCCGAAATATGGCAGGGTAATCACGGTACGACGGCGACGACCGTGCGCTGCCAGACGCTTTTCCGGTATATGTTGCGAGCCTTCGACGACATCGACGCCAATGTGTTCGGCGGCGAGATATTGTTTGAGAGTGAGTTGGCGCTGGTAGGGAGCATCCGCTGCCACAATACAGACGAGTTCTTCCTCGTAAATGACCTCGGTCAGTAAGGGTGAGGGCACATGGCCTTCATCGCCAATCAAAGCAAGATCGAGCCGACCGTGACTCAGATCCTCGAAGACATCTCCTCTCCAACTTGCGAAGGTGAAGCGAACCTGTCGCGCCACCGGGAGAACCTCGCGACAGAGAACGGGCGCGATGATTGAGGTCGCATTGTCTGTCGCCGCAATCCGGAAGGAACAATGTTCTGTCGCCGGATCGAATGTCGAACCCGAGATGAGCCGGTCCAATTTCGGCAACATGATCTCAAGCTCTTGGAGAACGCGTTCCCCTTGCGGTGTTGGTTCATAACCCTTTGCCGTCCGCACCAGCAGATCATCGTGAAACGTATCCCGCATTCGCTGCAATGCGCGACTCACCGCGGGCTGGCTCAGTAGCAACCGCTTGGCGGCACGCGAAACATTCCGCTCTTCGGCAAGTACCGAGAACACAACAAGAAGATTTAAGTCAGCCTGACGTAGCTGCGTTACACGCATAATGAATATTAGCACTATGCATTGGACGGATAGCCATGTCAGGTTCAATCTCTTTAGCGACGGACTTCAAGTTCGAAGAAGCCGCCAATTAAGGAGAACCATCATGAGAAAGACAGCTATCGTAACCGGAGCATCCCGCGGCATCGGACGTACCATCGCCCTTCGCCTCGCAGCCGACGGATTCGGCGTCGTCGTCAACTACGCCGGTAATGCGGCGAAAGCAGAAGAGGTCGTCAACGAGATCACCAGCTCAGGCGGACGCGCCCTTGCAGTCCAGGCGGATGTTGCCAATCCCGAAGACGTCAAGCAGCTCTTCGAGAAGACTCTCAAGGCCTTCGGACAGATCGACGTTGTCGTCAACAACGCAGGGATCATGCCGCTTTCACCGATCTCCAAGGGTGACGTCGAGACTTTCGACAAGGTTATCGCCACCAACCTGCGCGGAACCTTCCTCGTCCTCTCGCAGGCGGCGCAGCACGTTGCAGAGGGTGGGCGCATCATCGCCTTTTCCAGCAGTGTTCTCGCCAAGAACTTCCCCGCCTACGGCCCGTACATCGCTTCCAAGGCGGGTGTCGAAGGCCTTGTCCATGTCCTCGCCAACGAGCTTCGCGGACACAAGATTACGGTCAACGCCATTGCACCCGGACCTGTAGGGACGGAGCTCTTCCTGGACGGCAAGACTGAAGAGCAGATCAAACAGATCAGCAGCATGGCGCCGCTTGAGCGTCTCGGTCAGCCCGACGATATCGCAGGCGTCGTTTCCTTCCTCGTTGGCCCCGATGGCGGATGGGTCAACGCGCAGGTGCTTCGCGCAAACGGTGGCTTCGCATAAACAGCACACCTCGCTCGCAGCGAGCCCTTCCATTTCACATAACCTGAAGAACAGGAGAATCGATATGAAGAACATCATTGTCATAACAGGAGCTTCGAGCGGCTTCGGCGCTCTCACGGCGCGCGCTCTCGCCATCGCAGGTCACACCGTTTACGCCAGCATGCGCGAAACGACTGGCCGCAATGCAGCACAGGTAGAGGCTGCGAAACAGTTCGCCGCAGAAAACGGCGTAGACCTTCGCACGATCGAGCTGGATGTGGCCTCTCAGGAATCAGCCGACCAGGCTATCAAGACTATCGTCGAGAAAGACGGCCGTCTCGATGTCGTCATCCACAACGCGGGACACATGGTCTTCGGTGCTGCGGAAGCTTTCACTCCCGAACAGCTCCTGCAGGTCTATGACACCAATGTCCTCAGCACGCAGCGCGTCAACCGTGCCGCTCTGCCGCAACTGCGCAAACAGAAAAAGGGCTTGGTGCTATGGGTTGGGAGCACCAGCACTCGCGGTGGCACGCCGCCGTATCTTTCACCCTACTTTGCGGCGAAGGCGGCTATGGATGCGCTCGCTGTCAGCTATGCCGCAGAGTTGAATCGCTGGGGCATCGAGACCTCGATCATCGTTCCCGGAGCCTTCACCTCCGGCACAAATCACTTCGCCCATGCCGGTGCACCAGCAGACAAGGCGCGTCAGGCCGAGTACGACAACGGCCCTTACGCGCATCTTGGTGACGACATCATGAAGGGGTTCGCTGCTACGGCTCCTGCCGATGCCGATGTGGCCGATGTCGCCAGAGCTATCGTGCGTGTGGTGGATTTGCCCTTCGGTAAGCGTCCGTTCCGAGTGCACATCGATCCCGCACAGGATGGTGCGGAGATCGTAAACGGAGTAGCAGATCGTGTTCGCACCGAAATGTACCGCAACATCGGTCTGTCGGACCTGCTGGCTCCGGTTGCGTTTTCGCTCTGATTCCGGTTCCGGTGGAGAATGGTAGAAAACCACACGAAATCAAACACGGAGGACCGTCATGTTTTCAATTATCGGAATTACTGGTCGAGTTGGCGGAGGTGCTGCTAGCCGTCTGCTCGGACTGGGTACGAAAGTACGCGCTGTTGTTCGCGACGAGGCTAAGGGCCACGTCTGGGCATCGAAGGGTGCGTCTGTCGCCGTCGCCGATATGGCCGACGGAGACGGCCTGGGACGCGCTATAGCGGGCTCCGAAGCAGTCTTCGTTATGTTGCCGCATCTATTCGATCCCTAGCCTGGATTTCCTGAAGCCAAAGGCCAGATCCACAGTCTTTGCGTAGCGCTCCGGCAATCTGAGGCAAAGCGAATCGTTGCTCTTTCGACGATTGGCGCCCACGTCACCAGGCCGAATCTGCTCAATAGCCTTCACATGATGGAGGTGTCGTTCAGGCAGCTCCCGATGCCTGTCACGTTTCTTCGACCGGGATGGTTCATGGAGAACCATGCTGGAGATGTCAGCTCTGCCATAAACGAAGGGATCATCCATAGCTACCTTCAGCCTATCGAACACGCCATTCCCATGATCGCGACGAAAGATATCGGCGCACTCGCCGGTACCCTCCTGCTTGAATCGTGGTCGGGCAAGCGGGTCGTCGAGCTTGAGGCGAAGACACGTGTCTCTTCGGCAGACGTCGCGGCAACGCTGACTGCCATTCTCGGCAAGCCGATAAAGGCGGAGCCGGTGCCACGAACTCGATGGGAAGAGGTCTTTCGCGCTCAAGGTATGAAGAATCCCACGCCGAGAATTCAGATGATCGAGGGCTTCAATGAGGGCTGGATCTAATTCGAAGGTGGATTCGAAAGCTCCATCAAAGGGCAGACCTCGCTCAAAACCGTACTCGAAGAAATGGTTCGGGATGCTCGCAAACAGGCCGCATAGGCTTAGGAATTTTCTTCTTACAAGGAGAAGAACAGTGAAGAGACAACAAATGGCGAAGTACATTCTTGGAGGCGTGATCGGTGTGGGTCTCACCTTCTTCTGCGCTTCGTCCGCGGTATCGGTCGAGAACTCTAAGTACAAGCTGACACTCGATCGGCTCCAGACTTTCTGCGACAAAAGAAATATCCGGTTCATCCGAGAGATCAAGCTAGAGCACCTGGCTGGATGGCGCGGCAGCGCCACTGCCACTACGGATCATCGAGAAGGGCTTGGCGAGCGACCGCATCGTCATTGACACGGTGGTCGGCGATCCTCACCTCGTGCTATTCGGATGCGAAAATTGCGAGCACACGGCGGTTCTTTTGTTTGAGCGTGAAACTAGCCGCGAGCGATGGCGGCTTTGTGGGCGAGGAGGATGTAACCTTTGGCTTTGGCATCCGCCTCGATCGCGGCCAGGTGCGCGCGTCCCGCCGTCATTTGCCCCGCGTTCATTTCGATTTCAGCGAGCGCAAGACGAGCATCAAGCTCAATTCCCCGATAACCCAGTTCTCGCGACCTCGCGATGATGGCGGCCAATTCTTTGCGTGTCGCAATTCTGGCAGCGGAGTGGGCAACGTCTCTTTCGGCAGTCTCAATACGGGCTCCAGTGATAGCGGTTTGCCAGCGGATTTCGGGATTCTGGCTTTTGGCCGCGAGGGCACGCGCGTGTTGCATCGCCTCGGCCGCTGCCGCCGCCTTATCTTCCGCGAGCAGGGCGCGAGCGAGGCTGCACCAAGCCGCCGTTTCATCGTCGCGAGCTTTCTGTTTCTGAAAAACCTCAAGAACCTGTCGGATCGCTGCTTCTTCCTCGACGGGAGAATGCGCCTCCTCCAGGGATAAGTCTGCGAGCCCGAGCTGAACCTCAGCAATGCTGAGCTTGTAACCTGCATTGGTCCGTATCGTCAATGCCTGCTCGTACATCTTGCGGGAACCAGAAAAGTCAGCCTCCTGGAGCAGCAGACTTCCTAAACTCCACATAGCATAGGCGGACGAATCTTGATCGCCGTTTTTCTGCCAGGTCGCCAGGGATTGTTCGAATCCCTGCTTTGCACCCGTAAGATCTCCCTGCAACTGGTGGAGGAGCGCGATGTTATAAACCGGAAGCGGATTCTTAGTAGTGCCTGGCTCCCCGCGCTGCAGTTGCTCCTCATACAGCTGAATTGCGCCCCGAAGATCCCCCTGTTCCATTCGTTCGTCCGCAACATTCCCGATGGCCGCAGCCTCTTGTGACTTGTCGTCGAGGAGTCGAAAGATTGCCAGGGCCTCGCGATGCATTTTTTCAGCGGTGGCAAGGTCGCCCTGTGTTTCATAGACCAGACCGAGGTTGTTCAGCACTTCGGCCTCACCCCCTTCCGACCCAACGCTGCGGAAGAGGGTTCGTGCCTGCTGGTATAGCCGGATGGACTCGGGTGCATCCGTCTCGGTTGTCGCATCCGCCCATGCGCGCAAAGATCTGGCTTCGCCCTTCCGATCCCCGGCTGCCGCGCGAATGTCCTTGGATTCGCGGCAGGCCGCGACTGCATTCTGCACTTGTCCTAAATAGCTGAACAACACACACTGGTCTTCCAGTGCTTGTGCGAGGATTAGCCGGGACCCCTGTACCCTCGCCTTCTCAGCCGCCCGAGCGAGAGGCTGTTCTGAATGCTTAAGGTCTCCCTGCCATGCTGCTGCCTCCTCCAAATCAATACGGGGATCTTCAGAGGCCCGAGTCGCGAGCTTGCGTAGCGACTCGACCGTGGCCAGAGCGTCATGCCCTTGGCCACCGCGACTCTGCTCCGCTGCCAGCTTGAGCCCGTAATCGACATTGTCAGGGAACAATGTGAAGAGTGTGCGATAGATCTCGATCGCCTTCTCATGTTCATGATCGATATCGCGATAACGGCCTTCCACCAACAACCTCTCTTCCCGCGAAAGATTGGTGGACAGTTCGTATGCCTGCCGGGCTTCTTGTTGAGCTTTCTTGTCATAGCCCAACCGGGACCAAGCCTCAGCCAAGGCGGAGTGCGCCAGGGAATATTTTGGGTCAGCGTCGACGGCCTGTTGCAGGAGATCTCTCGCTTCGAGGGCATCGAACAACCGCAGCCGAGCGAGTCCCTCCGAATACAGGCGAGCGGCATCTCGATTGGAAGGCGAAGAGGCACGAACGGTCACTGCCTCCACTGGAGAAACTGCTTCCACGCCGAGCTTTTCGCGCAACCGGGAACCAGCCTGCGACACCATATCAAACAGGTCCGCCTCACTTCCCACCACGGCGACGTCCGCGATCGTTTCCCCGGCGGCCGTATCTTGAAGGCGCACGTCGAGACGGATGCGGGTGCCAGACTTTTCGCCGAGAGTGGTGTAGGAGCCGAGGACGATCAAGTCACTATCCAGGTCCCTATGCAATCGCGTCAGCGTGTTTCGGGAGAGGCTGTCAGCGTCGGCTAGAGGAAGATCGAGTTTCGTGCGGGCGATGTCTTCCCCGGAAACGAGGCGCAGCTTCTCTCCCGCCTCCAGTTCGGTGCTTAACATTTCCGCCAGGGCCGTGGACAGCCAGCTTTCTTCCGGGCGCCCAGAGAGGTTGCGAAAGCCGAGAACGGCGATAGAACGGCGGGTCGGAGCGGGTGCCCCAATCGAACTGATAGCGGCTGGAGGCATTGGCGGTGGGACTCGGCGAAATTGCTGCCACGCGTAGATTCCTGCAACCGATATCGCCGCTACGGCTAAAACCGCGACCACTTTCCCGAGCGCGCGACTTCGGGGAACCTGCAAACTTAGTTGGTCTTTCTCTTCAGTAGTAATGACACTGGTCTGGATCGTGTGTTTCTGGAAAAGTAGCCCACCGGCGCCCTTGTCGGCTGCCGTTGCCAACTCCGGGAGAGTGCTTCCACCTTCTGCGGCAACGACCTGCACCGGCGAAACAAACTGATATCCTCGCCCCGGCAGGGTGACGATAAAGTTGTTGTCGCCTGGTTTCTCCTCGAGCGCCCGCCGCAACGCGGAGATGCTTTGCGCCAGGCTGTTCTCGTCCACAAAGGATTCCGCCCAGACATTCTTTAGCAGTTCCTCCCGGGTGAGGACCTTTCCCGGGTTCTGCACAAAGTAGAGCAGCACATCGAAAGCCCGGGAGTTCAGCGGGACAATCGCCTTTTCCCGCCGCAGGCTATGTGCATGGACATCAAGTTGAAACTCCCCGAATTGAAATATCCATCCTGCTCTCATTGACATAGAGCACATTCAGAGCTTTTCAGAAGTTTTCAGAACTCTTCACTAGCCTTTTTCGAGCGACTGCCGCAACAATCGCGACCCAGTGAGCGAGGGCCGGATGAAGCGACTCTACCAATGGTTTAGCGAGCGGGCAAGCTTCTTCCGTTCTGGCACACCCGGCGCGGGCACGACCCGAACCGTTCGCACCGAAGTGACGGTACAGCGGGAAGGGTTGAGCCTGCTGGTGAGCAATGCGGCCGCGGACCTAGGTACGTGCCCGCTATGTGGACAGAAGTTGGCTCCGGCGCAGGCGGAACAGGCACGCCTTCGTCTTCGTGGGGAATGAGTTTTACAGCAATCGCTCGCGGCGTAACCGCCTGAGTTCTTGACCAATAGAAATTTAGGACTAACGAGATTTTGTACAAGCTTTCCCAAAAAACAGACCAACAAGGAGAATCAAAATGAAAACGACGAACAAAAGCACGCTAGCCGACAACAACAGTCAACCACCCAACCTCGCAAGACGATGGAACCTCACAACCCTAAGCTTCATTGCCGGCTTGGCGCTCTTGGCGTTTATGCCGGTTAGCGCCTCCGCACAAGTCACGTGGGGCGATGGCACGCAGTTCAGTGGCGCCGGTTACGCAGCACGCGTTGCCGTCGATGGCGAGAATGCCGTCGAGGTTCATCAGCTGGATAGCGGATCGGGCAACCTGGAATATCGCACCGGGAAAGTGACCACCACTGGGGCGGTAACGTGGAATGCAGTGCACAAATACGATTCCGGCCTGACACCATCGGTCGCGTTGTCGGGCACCAACGTGGTTGAGATCCACGAAGGAACGAGCGGCGAGATTTGGTACCACACCGGACAACTCCTGGCCTCTGGAACCATCAAGTGGGCGGCCGCTATCAATCTTGAAACCGGATATGCGCCTTCCGTGGCAGCGTCCGGAACTCAGGTCATCGAAGTACATCAGGCGAGCGACTCGAATCCCACCACGCTTTGGTATAAATCGGGTCAATTCAATCCGAATGGCACCATAACGTTTTCCACCGCTACGCAATATGACGACGGTTTTGCCCCCACGGTGGCACTGGCCGGGGCCACGATCGTCGAAGTGCATCAGGGTGCTAGCCCGGCCTTGTGGTACAACTCCGGCACCGTCCGGGCTGGCAATTCCATCAAGTTCTCTGAAAAAGGTCAGTTCGACTCAGGCTTAGCGCCCTCAGTCGCCATCGCCGGGCCGACGATCATGGAAGCGCACGAGGATGGTAGCGGGAACCTGTGGTACAGCACTGGGCTTCTGCAGAGTAACGCGACGATTGTGTGGGAAGCCTCCGCGAATTACCAAAGCGGCACTCTTCCCTCGATCGCCATCGCTGGACCCGATGTTTTGGAAGTGCACCAAGGGAAAACGGGAACTCTTTGGAGCCTTGACGGCCAGTTTTAGGGCAGGGGAGGCCACGCGAATCCGATTCGTCTTCTGAGAGATATTTCGTGGAGTGCGGCGTGGATTCCAGCAATTCTGCATCTTTGTCGATGTTGATCGGGCCACGCTCTAACGGCAGATTGGATTCGCGATCGTAGTCGTTGTTTGGTTCGCGCTCTTGATTCCCTTTGTGGGAGATCGCGAGAAGAAAGTAAACGGAAACACACTTGGAGAGAATTATGGAAGAGCCTGATCACTCAGCTACGCTTGCCTTCACTTCTGCCTCTACTCTGCTGGCGAGTACGCTGCTTTCGGCCAACTTGCGCTCAAACTTCGGGCCAAGCTTCCGGCATCTGCCGCCGCGCAAGCGGCAAGCCGTTAGACCCGGTGCATTGAGGGTTTGCTCAACCAAGTAAGCCGTATGGGGAGAGCAAGGCGGCCGGGCTACGGGAAGAGCCAGGCCGCCTCTAAAACAAAGACCTAACGTAAGAAAGAACCCTAAGATGTCACGGCTTGCTGTTCTGGCCGCGCTCGCGCTCATCACTTTTGCATCCGCTGTAAGTAATCTGGTCCTACTTAAGAAACGCATCCCACTTCTTCACGAGTGGATCAACTTCGACGACGCGCCCGTTTATTTTTGAGCCCGCCCCGATTACCTTTTTAACTTCGTGCGCGCCAATTTTTGCCGGTAATGAAACCGACGCTGGAGAAAGTCCACTGGCTCGATCGAACCGCAACCGCCAGCCCTGCGCCTCAGCCGGTTCGAGTTCTAGATTGATCCTTCCAAAGCGGGTTGGAGAATTCTGGAGACTGTAGTGAGCGGTGGGAATCAATTCTGCCGCGGTGATCCCATTGAGAAGTCGAAGCGACTTGCCGTCCTCGAGCGCCAACATGTGCCGCAGGTATCGGATGCATTCGGCACTGGCCCAATTGTGTGGCATGTCTCCCCAATCCTGACCGACAAAGGCATGTTGCAGCGGTTGTTCCTCGCGCCAGCAGTAGAGAGGTGAGGCATGGTTAAGAAACCCACTAAAGGTACGATGTGCCCAATCGCGTTGGCCAGCCCACAAATAGACATGCGCTGCGAATGAAGCGTTGTAAGTCCACAGACTGTCGTGCCAGAGCCAACCCGTTTCGGTCGGCACATCTTCCTGTGAGCAGGATTGAAGTAGCGCAATGTGTCCGCGTACAATCGGATCATTCCTATCGAAAACTTCTCCAGGAAAAATGGCATGAGAGAGGGCCCACTGAGCGGTCTGCGGACGCGGACGATTCCACGGATCGGAGTCGGAAAATGATGGATCGTCGTGCGCAATCATCGGGAGATACTCGAATCCCGAAGGATGCCGCACCATTTCTCGCCTTGCCATTTGTTGAAATGCTTCATACAGCTCATGAAAGAATTTGCGGGCGCCGGATAGAGATGGCATGTTCAATTGATCGGCAGCATCGGCAACCGCGCGAAGAGCTGCGAGCGTCCAAACGGTATTGGTGAACTCGGAGCGGACGCCGCCAATGCCGCCGTCGGCGAAACCGGGAACGAGCAGTCCGTAGCGTCCGTTGATGCTAGGTCCTGAACGGGCCTGGTCGCGCAGGCTGATTAGAAAATCGAGAGCGCGCACGACATTCGGTTCGAGATCGCGGAAAAACGTCCAGTCCTGCTTAAGCTCGCATTGGCGCACTAGCGTGAACATGGCGATCGCAGTGTCCTTCCAGTGCTCGCCGCCGCTTTCCGCGATGACCTGTCCGCTCTCCGCCTGCTTCGACCATTCGGAGCGCAAACCGTTATCAGCGGCCTCGTCATAGCCGAGATACCTCGCCGCTTCAAGTAGAAAGTTGCCATCGACGATCCACAAACCGCGATATTGAGTTGGCCCAACCTGAAAGACAAGTTGATCATTCTTGACCTCGCGCGCTTGCTGGATGTTACGTGCGCACGCAGTAAGAAATTCGCCGTGCCGACCCGGCAGACTCCAGTTCGTGGTCCCAAAGGGCTTCCAATTCCTCCAGAACTCGCGAGCTTCGGCCAACAGCAAATCGGCGCTGGGCAACTGCTCGTCCAGTATCTCGGCTGCTTGGTTCTCCTGCGGAAGCCGTACGAAATAGTGCGCCGAGACTTTTTCGGACGCTTCGCCATGCGGCAGATAAAGAGTGAATCCCTCCTCTTCCCACAACATGCAGTTCCCGAGATTGTTGTTGAGCTGCGCAGCTACAAGCAGAACCGATTTGCTTTCCTGGACGCGGACTGTCGCCGTCGGGACGGTATAGCTCTCAAGTTCCAGCCGTTCACAGGTCCGAATGCGAATCTTCGGAACGATGGCGACGCGGCCAGTTTTCGATTTGGACTTAATGGAGAGCAGAACGTTGTCGACCCGACCTTCGCCGGGATGGGCGGTTGCGAATGCGATCAATTCGAAGGTCGCCGCGGGACGATCGATCACCGTGTGAACGATGGGGATAGCGGGAGATTCGATCCATTGCCGAAGAATCTTGTCGTCCTGAAAACCCGCGAGCGAGAATTTGACGACCGTGCCGAAGTTTTCCATGCCGGCGGAGAGCGATTTCGCGTATCTGTATCTCAATTCACCAGCTTGGCCCACGACGGTCTTTCTGGGATCGTCTGGAAAACAGATCGTAGATTGCTGGTTGCGTGGGGCATAGCGGAAATCTATTTTCGTGCTGGAAGGATTCGCGAGAGACATCGACGGCGCGAAGTAAGAAAGCTTCTGGTCGATGCTCTGTGTTGGCGCTGAGGCGGCGCCGGACGCAATCAGCGCAGTGACGAATTGCCGGCGGTTCAAAGACATTCGTTTCCCTCGCAAAACGTAAAATTGGTGTACTAGGCTCTGGCAGGCACTCTCCAACTGACAAGCACAAAACTCCTAAAAAGCAATTATTTTACTATTTTATCGCGCGCAAAACGACAATAGTTATGATTGAAACGTGTCAAGACGAACTTCGTCGAGCGACTGGAAACTATTTGTTCAACAATTCGATCTTTTTGCAATTCCTGGAGGCAGAGTATTATGCTTGAACAGTGCTTTCGTTTTAGGCTGAATCGCAAAATGTTTGATCTTAAAAGTTTCGCTTTATCGACTGTTAGGGGATGTAAAGGAATGACACAACTATGAAACGTGACCGGCCTCCACGGTCCGGAGTCGGATCGAATGGGCAACCGGAATCTGAGGGCGCGTCCCAGGAGAAACAGCGGGTGCGCCTCACCGCGATTCTTACTGGTCTGCAGCAAACGGGACGGGTTTCGGTGGAAACACTCAGCGAACAGCTTGCCGTTTCGGTAGTGACCGTACGCCGAGATCTGGATGCTCTCGACGAAAAGGGATTGTTGCGGCGCACGCACGGTGGCGCGGTATCGATCGAACCACTGTTTTACGAGCAATTCCGGCGCGACCAATCATTTCTGGCGCAGGAAAAACATGCCGCTGACGAAAAGCGCCGCATCGGGCGAGCCGCCGCCGCGCTCATCACCGCTGGAGAAACAATTGCATTAACGCCCGGAACCACAACCACTGAAGTCATTCGTGGACTGCCGATCAACTCCAACATCACCGTCGTCACGAACACGGTCAACGTAGCGATGGAGCTTTCCCAGCGCAAAGATGTATACGTTTTCGTAACAGGCGGCCACCTTCACGGAGAATGGTTTTCGCTAGTGGGGACGGCAGCGTTGCGCTCCCTCGATAACATGCTCATCAACACGATGTTCATCGGTGCCGATGGCATGGATCCGACTTGGGGAGCAAGTTGTTTCAATGCGGATGAAGCGGAACTCAATTCGACGATGATGAAGCTGGCGCGCCGACGCGTGGCGGTGGTGGATAGCGGGAAACTCGGCCTGGTAGCCAACTGGCGTATCTGCAAACCCGAAGAATTGCATGTCCTTGTAACCGACACAGCGGCCACCGACGAGAAAATAGCGCCCTACGAGAAACTGGGCATCAAAGTCATGCGCGTGTGAGCGATCCGGGTCCGAGCTCGTCACTCTTTACTTTTACTCTTTACTCTTTCTCGCATCACTCCGCGCGCTGGGCGCCATCTTTCGTGATTGTGTACATGCCTCCCTGGTAGCGCACTCCCTCTAATCGTGCACTGGAATTGAAACTACTGAGGCGGGAGTTGACCCGGATCCCATCCGAGAGGGTGAGTTCCGCGCCGAAGATAGAGTCAATCACGAGATCTGCAAAGGCGCCCCCGGCGATGCAGCACCAATCTTCGATGAAAGGCGCGTCTTCCGAGGACTTGAAGGCGCCGCCATTGACTGGCGGATACACATCCTCGACGAAATGCGCCTGGCCAATCGGACCTTGCTTGCCAGCCTTTGCAACCTCTCGCAGCCAGCGCGAGACTCGATCCGGGGAGTCGATTTTGTATAGCCCCTTGGCCGTCATCGGCGGCCACGCTGCATATGCGCCTAAGCAGCTATGGTCGGGACGGATGTTCCAGGTCGAGTCGGCGTCGCCCTGTGCGAGCGCTCGCATCCATTTTTCGCTATGCAGTTCACTCCAGAAAAAGGCGCTCATTTCCTGTTTCTGTGCGGGCGTGAGATCGTCCGCCATATTATCGATGACCGCGAGAAAGTCATAGCAGTGCCGAACCTCGTTGAATGTTCCGTCAGGCTGGCCGCAACGCCAATATCCTTTGCCATTGACGTAAAGCAAGCGATTGATCCGCTCGGCCATCTGGGTTGCCTCGGCACGCAGCTGTTTTGCGCGCGCGGCGTTGCCGCGATGTTCATGCAGATCGGCAACCACCCGCATACTGCACACGTTGCCGGAATTCATTCCGGCTACTTCATGCAAATAAGTGCTGACGACCTCGAGCAGATTCTCGATCGTCCCATAGTCGGCGAGACCGCGTCCGAGACGGTCGAGTTTTTCCCAATAGACGGCATGCTCATCGAGGTGATCGAGAACGGTTCGGCCGGAAATCTTCTTGTCCAGCCACTCAAAATCTCCAGTTATGCAGACATACCGCCAGGCACAGCGAACAATCGCGGTGTCATTCGCCGCATACCACGGACCCACGTCTTCTCCTGTCACATAGTCAGTGGAATGATGTTCGTGCATTCCGCTTTTGAGCCAGACCTCAACGAGGTTGCGCAACGGAATCGGATCGAGCAGCGCCAGCGTCAGAGAGGTGAGCGAGGTATCCCACGGGAAGCTGAGAGTTGGCAGCACATGCCCGCTCAGTGTCAGATAGGTCGGGCCGTACGCTGAATCGGGAGAATGCCGGCGAGCAAACAGCAGATTGGCAAAACCGTTGTGGTAGAGCTTCCAGAGCGATTCATCATTTGTGATCAGCCGCGGAAGGTTGCCGCTAAACTCTGTATTGTTTGGTGTGAATGCAGATCGAACGAGGCTCGTAAAGCTTGCCTCGTTTTCTTTCTCGATATCGATGAAGCGCGCTTGCAGCCTATCGTAAAGTTCAACCGCGAAACGGCCGTTTTCCGCAATTGCCAGGACGAAGTTGAGTTCCTTCTGTTCCCTTGGGCCGAGTTCCATGTCAAAATACAGCATTCGCGTTTGCTCTACGCGACTCGGCGCGGGATAGAAACCCTGTGCGGCGGCGATCTCGGAATGTTGCGCTTCAAAGAGAAGACAGCCTCGCGGAGCGTCCCACGTAACGCGGTTGTCGGCTTCGCCGGGAGAATTTACGAACCACGGTTTGATTTTCTTCGAGACGGCTCCCCGCATATCGAACGCCAGCGTGAAGTGGCGTTGAGTCGCGCTAAGGTTTCTTATGGTGATCGATTGCACAACGGCCCGGTGCTTGCTCGGGAGGAACATACGCGTGGAAAATTGCAGGTTCTCAGCTATTTGTGTCCGAACAACACGATGCGGAAACCACTGATACTCGACGTCACCGTCCGGGGAACCCGCGATCGCGAGGAAGCGGCCATTCAGGAAAATTTCACATGTCATTAGAAAGCCGGGACTCCATGCGGTCTCAGGCACGCCGCAACAAGCGTAAGGCGGGAACGAAATGGCAGTGATCGCGCAGACGGATTTCGCGACTTGCGCGTAGCCCCACTCGTTCATCGCCAGTGGGCAGTTAAAAAGATCGCGCAGCCGGTAGGTCAGCCGATCCGAAGCCATGTCGGCCAGCGTTGGTGGAGACGAGAGCGTGCGGTTGGCACCTATGGAAGTCCCACCGACCGAAGGCTTGAGTGCAGCCATGGCCGTTCCAGCCGCGCCCAGTTTCAGGAAAGTGCGACGATCGAAATCTTTGCCAGAACGCATCGATACTCCTCGATCCGATACTCACCGAACGATCAAAAATCACTATGACAATAGAACTCTATCGTAAGTTTATACCGTCATAATGCGATATTTCGTAGACCAATTTTGTTCTTTTCGCTAGTATTCGGTCATTCCATGTGAGGGAATGGTGGCTCATGGGCATAAACGGATACCTGGTGAAGAGCACCTTCGTGAGCGCTCTGGGCGGGCTGTTGTTTGGGTTCGACACGGCCGTCATCGCCGGAACTACACACCAATTGAGCGAGATCTATAAACTCACTCCCTATTTGTTAGGGATAACCGTCTCCAGCGCTCTTTGGGGTACAGTAGTCGGCGCGATGACGGCGGGATACCCGGGCGAGCGGTGGGGCCGACGCGACAGCCTGCGAATTATGGCCGTTTTCTATTTGTTATCGGCGCTGGGTTGCGCGCTCGCATGGAATTGGGGATCGCTGATCGCCTTCCGCATCATCGGAGGGTTAGGGATTGGCGGGTCTTCGGTGCTTGCGCCTATGTACATTGCCGAATTGTCGCCTGCGCAGTGGCGCGGACGTCTGGTGGGCTGCTTCCAGATCAGTATTGTTCTGGGTATTCTGCTGGCCTACTTGTCGAATTTCCTGATTGTGCGAATGAATCTGGGTCCCATGGAATGGCGTTGGATGATGGGAGTCGCCGCTGTACCCGCGCTGTTCTTTCTTTTGCTGTTGCTCTTCATTCCGCGCAGCCCGCGGTGGTTGGCCCTGAAGAACAGGACGCAGGAAGCGCTCGCGGTTCTCCGACTCACTGGCAACACAAATCCCGAGCAAGAGTTGAACGGGATCATGGCCTCGATACATCTGGAGCGTAGCTCCGCGAGCGAGCCCATTCTGCAGCGCAAATATGTGCTGCCGATCATCCTTGCTGTGACCGCAGGAGCTTTCAACCAACTGACCGGCATCAACGCATGCCTGTACTACCTGAATGATATTTTTGCAGCAGCCGGGGCGAGCAAGTATTCAGCTGGCATGCAGTCAGTGACCATCGGGTGCACGAACCTGATTTTCACGCTGATTGCAATGACCATGATCGATAACTTTGGCCGTAAGAAGCTTTTGCTTACTGGAACCGCAGGAGTCTGCATCTTCCTGGCTGCGATCGGAGGAATCTTCCGCACCGGCACACACCAGTCATGGCTGGTCTGGATGGTCATGGCGTTCATGGGTTTCTTCGCCATCTCTCAAGGTGCGGTGATCTGGGTCTACATGAGCGAAGTTTTTCCGACGCGAGTTCGCGCCAAGGGGCAGGCGATTGGGACAACGACACTGTGGGTCATGAATGCGTTGATATCAGGTTTATTTCCGGTGCTCGCGAAAAAATCGAGTGCAACGCCGTTCTTCTTTTTCGCGACCATGATGCTGATCGACTTTATTCTGGTCGCGGCCATCTATCCTGAAACCAAAGGAGTATCGCTAGAGCAACTTGAACAGCGGCTCGGCGTCTCGAACTGATTCAGAGCGGACGCATTCAAACCAGACCTACATTTCGAAGTTAGGCCACACCGATGCGAGGCGAGCGGGTTCCGAGACCCATTGGACGCTATCCGGATTGTTGGCGAATTGCTCATAGATCGGTGTAGACGGATCCAATCCGAGTTCAGGATAGGCGCGCGGATCTCGCAGCGAGAGATCACTTGACCGATAGGGACGATAAGAAGGATTTCGCTCCCAATGAATTTTCTTTTGACCGTCCTCCTGCTGACCATCTCTCTGCTGCCCACCGAGGATCGGGAACCACGCCAGACCATGGTGTGCACGAATCGCGTCATAGACAAATCCATACTGTCGATCGCACCATGCTCCAAACACCATGCGGGTCCGAGGATCGGCGTTGATGACGGCGTGAGCCCAGCCTGGCGGTACTACCACTTTATCCCCCGGCCCGGCCGTTACGGCGAAGCAACGTCTCGGATCATCGTCGGCTCTCTCCTGCGCGTAGATGATCGCGCTGCCTTCCCATATCTCGAATAATTCTGGGGTGGACCAGCCGCAATGAGGTGCGACGGCGTGAATATGACCCTGGCTGCGGACGGGCTCTTCTCCGAGTCGGCCTGCCGCATAGACGACAACACCAAACAAGAGCATGCGCCGCGCGAGTTCGTCTTTGTGTTCACGACGGCCAACATCCATCACGATGGAGTACACGGGGTCGGGACCATCGCAGTTGGGGTCCCTTAAACTGCGGCGAATAGCATCGAGGCGACGGAATTCTGGCCGCGGTCCGAACACGCCTTCGTCGTAACTAAATGCGAGATCGTCGGCGTGACTGTGCACACCCAGTTTCGGATCGAACTTGGGATTAAATTTGAACGACGATTTCTGACGATCGCGGCTCACGCATTCAGTCCTGGGCGTTTCACGAAGATTGGGGCGCCCTGTTCTTCAAGGATGCGCGCCCCGAATCCACGTCCCCCGGCGATTTCGTAATCGTGACCCGCGTCGCTGGGCCAGCAGGCAATCACACGAATTGGTATGTCTCCCGTATTCACGATACGGTGAGCGACTTCGCCTGCAATGTAATGCAGACTTCCCTGTGTCATGTCTTCAGACCAGGTATGACCTGTGCGATCCATAAGGAGAAGTTTGCCGCTGCCCGCGACGGTGCCGTAGAATTCGGCACGATTGCGGATCACGTGCCAGTGCCCACGCGTCATGAAATACTCGTCCCCAACTCGGCCAGGTTGGATTTCGGTGAGTCCCCAGAACAAGCCGCCCTCCGTGCCTGATGGGACAGGCTCCCACCACCAGACTCGGTACACTATTGTTTCGGGATCAAGTTGCTTCCATGCTTGCTGGTCGCGAAAAACTCCGGTTAGTTGACCGAGTTTCTTTTCCGATCGTTGGAGACCGGGAGCCTGCAAAGCGCCGTCGGCCCAGTTCACGAAGGCAGGGACGGGGTTCATAATGGCAATAGGCTAAATGGCACAGCCTCTCGAATGCAAACAAAAAGAACAAAAAATTGATCATTATTTGCTTAAAGCGAATAATATTGCGGTTGTTTAACAGCTCGAAGTGATTCTTTCTGATTAAGACTTTTAAATATGACAAAACCAGCCATCGGAATTGATTTAGGGGGCAGCCATGCCACCATCGCGCTGGTAAAGGACGATCAGGTTCTTGGCTCTCGCCGCGTCTCGCTCGATTCGACGCAGCCCCTTCGGCCAGCGCTCGATGTGTTCGCGAAAGCGATTCGTAATCTGCTGGCAGAACTTCACATGGACGCCATCGAGTGCGAAGGTCTAGCGCTTGGATTCTGCGGGCTCGCCGACGCGCGAATTGGCCGCGTCGTCTCGACTAACAAGAAATACGAAGATGCACCATCGATTGATTTCGATGCCTGGTGCAGGCAAGAGTTTCGTCTGCGCTTTGCGATCGAGAACGACGCTCGCATGGCACTGCTCGGCGAACGTCACGCGGGAGCCGCGCGAGGTTGCGACAATGTGGTAATGATCACACTGGGTACGGGGATCGGTGGTGCGGCGATGATCGAGGGCAAATTGCTGCGCGGAAAACACGCGCAAGCTGGCTGCCTGGGTGGTCACTTGCCGGCAAAAGTCGGTGGCCGTCCCTGCACGTGCGGCGCAATCGGATGCCTTGAGGCCGAAGCCTCAGGTTGGTCACTGCCTTCGCTGGCGCGCGAATGGCCCGGCTTCTCGGCGAGCAAGTTGGCGGGTCAAGACAACATAGATTTCAAGCTGCTCTTTGAAGTGGCTGACGCCGGGGACCACGCTGCGGTTGAGATTCTTGACTACTGTCTGAAGGTTTGGGCAACGGGAGCGGTGGGATTGATTCACGCCTATGATCCGGAACGGATCGTCATCGGGGGTGGCGTGATGCGCAGCGCCGCCGTCATACTTCCTTACATTCAAGCATACGTGAAGCAGTACGCGTGGACGCCGTGGGGCAAGGTCGAGATAGGCGCCGCACAACTCGGAAACGACGCCGGATTATTTGGCGCGATCCCGCTGCTCACGGGAAACGTGTAGACCCACATGGCGAAACAATTTCCCAATGCCCAGCTTTCGCGTCCGATCCCGGGAAATGAGAGTCTGCGCTTTTTAAATTTCCGCAGCGAGGCCTTAGGTTCTCGCGGTGACGTCGTACTGTTCAGGCCGCCGGCAATGGAATCGTTGCACGACGTGCCGCTGCTGCTATTGTTGCACGGTGTCTACGGATGCCAGTGGAACTGGTGGCTGAACGCCGGCCTCGACACCGTCGCGATGGAGATGCTGCGGGACGGAACGACCGTTCCAATGATGATTGCCATGCCGTCCGATGGACTGTGGGGCGACGGAAGCGGGTATGTTCCCCATCAGCATGCCGACTACGAAAGGTGGATTGTCAATGACATCCCACGTTGTCTGCGTGAGTTGTTTCCGCAATTGCATCCGGAAAAATTTCTTCTCGCAGGGCTCTCGATGGGCGGCTACGGAGCTTTGCGCTTGGGCATGAAATATGCGGCGCAGGTTCAGGGAATTTCTGCGCATTCCTCGATCACAAGCGTCGAAGAGTTGTCGCAGTTCATTCCGTTCCCCACACAAGTATTTCAGTATGCGGGCGAGGTCAACACCGACTTGCTGCACTGGGCGAAAGTGAATCACGCAACGCTTCCGCCTATCCGCTTCGATTGCGGGACCGAGGATCCGCTCATTGAGCCGAACCGTGCGCTCCACGCAGCACTCACCGAATTGCGCGTGCCTCATGTTTATGAAGAGCTTCCCGGCGGCCATGACTGGCAGTATTGGACGCAAAATGTCCGGCGCACTCTCGCCTTCTGCAAACGTGTTCTCGCAGACTAACTATTTCTTCGCGGCGTCCGGCATTGGCATGCGCACGACCTGCGGGAAGTAAATGTTTGTCTCGGCCAACAGCTTTCTTGGCTTCATCGTGTTGCACACATAGGTGAACAGCAATTCGCCTGGTTGCTCGAACTCCGGGTGCTCCTTGCCCGCGTAGCAGAAGGTGTCGGCATCGTATTTCGCATTGGTCTTCCGCAATATCGGGATGTGATAGATCACTTCGCCATCAGTCCACGGGCCGATCAAGTTCGGCGAGGTCCGAAGGATTACTTTGTCGGAAAATATCTGAGGATCGACCATGACGGCGATCCACTTCTTGAGTTCCGGATGATATCGCACCGACATCTCCGAGGCCCCGGTCTTCATGATGATTTTTGCATTCGCTGGCTCAATCCCGTCGTGCCACTTGTCGTCGCTGCCGAGGTACTGCAGGTTCTTCCTGGGATCGCCCAGACCTTGCAGCGGAATTCGCGTGAGGATCTGCGGCCTGCTTCCCACTTCGTACAACGCGTATATGTAGAGATGGTCACCCTCGATCAACGCAGAAGCTGAAGGATTCGCGTGCATGCCCTCCGCCACGAGCGGAAAGTACGCAACCTTCCAATGCTGGGGATCGCCTTCGATCCCCGTGATGTGTGCGAGATCGGTTCCGCAGATCTCGAAGCCGAGTGCAAAAGCGTTTGAGTTCGGCACGTTGCGCACGCAGACCAGCGTGATCCAGAGCTCGTCGTCATGTTCAACGTTATGTGCGACTCCATCGAGCGCCCAATAATACGTACCGTTGTTCTGCTCCGGCTTGAAAAAGCTATCGGGGTTATCTTTGGCGTCTTTTTTGATGGTATAGTCAATCTTCCACTTCCCGTCCTTACAGGTAGAAATACCGATCGTGTTGTGCACCATGCGAGGCTCCTCGCCGGCGACCAGGCGTTCATCTCCATAGAGGGTGTCGCCGAAGATCCAAACCACACGGCCATCCCGTAGCGGAATTGAATATGCAGCGTCGGCTCCTTGCCAATGCTGTTGAAAAGGAAATGATGGGACACAGTCAAAATGCGTGTTTTCGGCGAGCATGACACCCGCGGAAAAAAGGACAATGAGGAATGAGGTGCAGTGTAACAGTCGTCTCATAAAGTGCTCCCAGAATCTTGGATGGACCGCTGAAGATCGTTTATAAATCACCGTATCGATTCACCGCTTATTTTTCACCGAATTAATTACTGCTTGCCGACGAGAATCGGTGCCCTTCCGTTTGAGCTGGCCCTTTTTGCCCAACCCGCTTTTGGTCAAAGAGGCGGCATGATCGCGTAGCAAAGTCTCGGCATATTGCAAATCATCCAGCACCGCCTTGCGGGCGAGCGCTGGCTTGTGATCGCGAATATGAGCGAAGACACGTTCATGCCGCTGCCAATGCCGATCCCAGTCATCGATAAACGGCAACACTGCCTTTCGAGCCTCAGACGTTGCGTGATACAACATCCGCATCGTCGTTTGTATAGCTGCGTTGCCCGACGCTTGGGCGAACGCATCGTGAAACTGAATATCAAACACGCGAAACAACTCGGGATTTCCGCGGCACTCGGCCAATCCGTCCAACGCGACTTCCAGGCATTCAATGTCGGCTCGGGTGGCGCGCTTGGCGGCCAGAGCGGCTGCATCGGGTTCAATAATTTTCCGCAGTTCGTAGATTTCGAGGTGCTTCACTTCATCGAGTAGGATCATCCACTGGAAGTGCTGGTTGAGCACTCGGCTTAAAGAAGACTGAATATAGGTCCCATCTCCTGCTCTCGATTTGATGAGGCCGAGATACATTAGGCCTTTCAGTGCCTCTCGCAACGAGCCGCGGCTGACACGCAGCATCTGGGCGAGATCGGGTTCCGAGGGCAATCGATCTCCCGCCTTCAGATCGCCGCATCGCACGAGCTGCTCGATCCTGTGCGCGACCATGCTCATTACAGTCTCGCGATGAATCGGCTCCATCTGATCGGCAGTGATTGCGACATCGCGGTACGACGCCATTTGCTTCCGTCCTGATTTGTCCAACAAATTTGCCACTGCGAAGCTATCCAGAATATTTCAATTACTGATTCCTTGACCCGGAATCAAAATCACTATATATGTTCAAATGTCAGACAAACAAGTGGAGCGGGGATTTTCTTTGATCGGTTCGGTATGCAGCCCCAAAAGTTCTTTGTAGAAATTCGAAGTCTTTGCGGAAGGGCTCGACCGTCCCGAAGGGCTGACATTTGATGTTGACGAGAACCTCGGGCAGGCGACGAACCCGGCCAGATCTACCAACCTGAGCCGCTGGCATATTGGCCGGGTGCGGGCCGGTATTCATGCACAGCTCCTTGCGAACCAAAACCGCTAGCCGACCGGAGACACAATGAAGATTACGGATATTCGCTGGACTCCTGCGTTCATCCCCATCGAAGCGCCCCTGCGTTACTCGATTGGATCCCATCCCGGATTTTCGCGCATCGTCATCGAAGTCGAAACCGACGAAGGCATCACGGGCATTGGCGAGTGCTACAGTGGCGCCAGTCGCGCCGGTCAGTTGGCGGAATTGAAGCCGCAGCTGATCGGTGAAGATCCCATGAACCTTGAGCGAATTCGCTGGAAGGTAGCAGCGCCAAGTTCAGAAAAGCTTTTTGGTTTCACCCTTGGCTTTGCCGGACTTGAATTTGCAATCCTCGATATTCAAGGGAAGGCGTTGAATCGGTCGGTGTGCGACCTGCTCGGAGGCCGCATTCGGAACGAGGTTCCGTTCGCCGCCTATCTCTTTTATCGCTATGCGAATGACGACAGCATTGGCGAAATATCCACCATCGATCAAATGGTCGCCTTCGCGAAAGAAGTCGTCGGCAAGCATGGCTTTAAGACTTTGAAGTACAAGAACGGCGTTCTTCCCCCGGATGAAGAAATCGATACATTCATCGCGCTGCGTGAGGCATTCCCCAAGCATCGCATCCGGCTCGACCCGAACGCGGTCTGGACGGTGACCACGGCCATCGATGTGGCCCGGCGTTTGCACGACTTCAATATGGAATACCTGGAAGATCCCGTGTGGGGGATGCGCGCCATGAAAAGGGTAAACGCAAAGGCGCCGTGGGTCACTTTGGCTTCGAATATGTCGGTGTTCGCGTTTGAGGATCTTGCGCCCGCGATCATGGGAGATGTGCTCGATGTTGTGCTGCTTGACCCGCACTGGTATGGAGGCATTCATCGCGCTAAACTCGCGGGCCAGATTTGCGAAGCGATGGGTGTGGACGCAGGCATGCACAGTGGCGCGGAGTTTGGCATCTCGCAAGCGGCAATGCTTCACCTCGCCGCATGCCTTCCAAATCTGACGCTGGCCGCTGACTCGCACTATCACCACTTGACGGACGACATCATTGTTGGTGGCAAAATGCAATATAGGAACGGCACGATGGCGGTGCCAACTGGTCCAGGCCTCGGCGTTGAACTAGACCGCGACAAACTTGCGCGCTATCACGAACTCTCCAAGCAACAAGAAATGGGAGCCTGGACAGACGATCCGCGACGGCGGGGCACTGTGATCACGCAGCCGAAATGGTAATCACGAAAACAATTCGCAAAGCAAGTATGACCGCTCTATTGATGGCGGCGACACTGACTGCTGCCGTACACGCCACGGAGAAAACGCTCTGGAAGATCGGAACCTTCGACGGATCCTCGGGCGAATTTAAGAGTCATCAAGACGTCAACTATGCCGATCCCAAAAGCGACCCGGTGTTTGTGGTTGGCCAAAGCACCGATAAGGATTGGTATCGCTTTCAGCCCGGACCTGCCAACGGGATCGCCGGTGGCCGTGAGCACCCGTTCACGGTGAAATTTGTGCTGAACGAGGCCCCGCTCGGCGTTTATCGACTGAAACTCGCCATCCTGTATGAGACTCCACGTCTGTCATTCTTAAAACTGGAAGTTAACGGGCGCTCAGGATTTTTCTACTTCCATCCCAAACTCGATTTCCGAGCCGGCGATTGGGAAGGAACATTTGTTCCCCAGACCTCCATCGACGAAAAAACAATTTCGATTCCCGCTGCGTGGCTTCGAAAAGGAGAGAACGCGTTCGTTCTCACTGCCATGGACGATCCAGCCGCGGCACAAAATTCCCTCGGAGCGATCGCGCCTGGGCACACCGGTTTGATCTACGACGCGCTCGAATTGGTTCAGGATAATGCCGAGCAATACAACCTAAACGCCTTCAGCGCTCAAATTGAGCCGACCATCTTTTATCGTGAAACTAAAGCGGGAATAGTGGAAGTAGTGGATGTTTTCATCGCGGCATCCAGCTTTCCTGCTGGCGACACAGTGGAACTTCGGATCGACGGACACTCCTTCAACAAACCATTCTCTACGACTAACGAGTTCGGCGAAGCGCGGATTGTGTTTGAAGTGCCGGAGTGGACCGGCGCCGCCAAAGCCACGGTACAAGCCGGAAAACTCTCTGCCGTTGCAACAATTGAGCCGGCTAAAAAATGGACCATTGCACTCATACCGCACGAGCATCTCGATGTTGGTTTCACGGATTACCCCGCGAAAGTCGCGGAGCTTCATTCCCAATCCATCGACCAGGCAATGGACTTGATTAGGAAGACGCCAGACTTTCGTTGGACGCTCGATGGGAATTGGGTCGCCAATCAATATCTGAACGGACGCAGCCCGGAGGCGCGAGAGCAGTTTTTAGAACATGTTCACGATGGAAGTATTGTCATTCCGCCGGAGTTTGCCAATCAACATACCGGGAACGCATCATGGGAAGCTCTCGCTCGTTCTCTCTATGGCCAGCACAATCTGGCACACGAACACAAATTGCCAATCGCCGATGCCGCGCAAATTGTGGATGTCCCGGCTTACACCTGGGGCTATGCTTCGGTTCTGCATGATGCAGGCATCAAGTATTTCGTAGCGGCCAGCAATAGTTGGCGAGCTCCGGTGATGCTACTTGGGCGATGGAACGAAAAGTCGCCTTTCTATTGGGTAGGCCCAGATGGCGGCCGCGTACTCATGTGGTACTCGCGTGCCTACCTGCAAGCCCACACGCTGTTTGGCGGTCCATGGCGAATGGAGTCGATCCGCGATTCCCTGCCCGTTTTTCTGCAGGCCTACACGCGTCCGGACTATACGGCCAGTACAGCAATCATCTTCGGCACACAGCTTGAAAACACGCCGCTCGCCAAGGAGCAGAGTGAAATTGTCGCGAGTTTCAACCGCGAATATGCGTGGCCTAAATTTGAGTTTTCTACCGTGCACTCCGCGATGCAGCGGATCGAGCATGAGTGGAAGGGTGATTTTTCGGTGGTTCGAGGCGACTTTGGTCCTTATTGGGAGGATGGCTACGGCTCCGACGCCACCCACACCGCCATTCATCGAGAAAACCAACATCGCATCACCACGGCCGAGATCATGGGCACTGCGGTTTCCTCCATCGATACCCGAGTGCGTCCCGACAAGGCCTTGCTCGATGATGCCTGGCTTAACGAACTTCTCTACGACGAACACACGTGGACTTATGTGAGCGCAACGACCCAGCCGGAGCACCACCAGACCGAGGATCAAACCGCCCTCAAGGGATCTCGCGTAATGCGAGCGCGCAATGACATCAACGAATCGATTCAGCGCGGGTGGGCCCAGCTTGAAGCGCTAGTGAGAACGAAGGACAATTCCATTGCGGTTTTCAACTCGTTGAGCTGGAAACGGTCCGGCCTCGTGGAGACCGATTTGCCCGATGGCACCACGCTAGTCGACTCCTCGACCGGCGCTGAGATTCCCGTACAAATACTCTACAAAGGCAAAGGAATCTCGCTGCCAGGATTCGGTCCGGGGAGTGTTCGTGTGCGCTTCCTCGCTGCCGCCGTGCCTGCGGTGGGATACAAACTATTCACAATTAAGCCGGTCGCGAAAGAGCGAACTGCTCCGGTCGACATTCGGGGGAACATTCTCGGCAATATTCTCGAGAACGAGTTCTATCGAGTTACGCTGGATCCGTCCTCCGGAGCGATAGCCAGCGTGTTTGACAAACAGCTGGGGCGCGAACTCGTTGACTTGTCAAGCCCTTACAAATTTGGTCAGTATCTCTATGTCACCGCTGGGGACAGCTATCCAGAGAACTCGCTCTATCGGTTTGGAGCTGGACTGAAACCTCCGACGTTGACGGTTCACGCAGCGACTTCAGGAACGCTGATGTCTGCGACGAAAGCCCCTATTGGGATCGTCGCAACTCTTCGTTCCTCCGCGCCAAATACTCCATCGATTCAGACTGAAATCCTGCTATCGGACTCCACAAAAGAAATTTTGATCACTTATCACTTACACAAAGACCGCGTGCTCACGAGAGAGTCCGCCTACGTAGCGTTTCCTTTCGCGGTAACCACTCCCGCATTCACGTATGGTTCTCAGGCCGCGTGGGTGAATCCAGCCAAAGATGAGCTCGCGGGAGGAAGCCGCGAATGGTACCTGCCCACGACCTGGGCTTCTGTATACAATCCACAAGTGGCTGCAACTATCGTTCCTCTCGACGCTCCTCTGGTTGCCTTTGGGGACATTGTTCGAGGCGAATGGCCTGCGGAGTTCAATCCAAAGAGCAGCGCGATTTTCTCTTGGCTCATGAACAACTATTGGGGTACTAACTTTCCTGCATGGCAAGGAGGCGATTTCACCTTTCGCTACGCGATCACAAGCAGTGCACAGTTCAATCCTCCGTCGCTGACACGCTTCGGATTGGAAGCACTCACCCCACTTGAACGGGACGACGTGCCGGGCACCCAGGATTCCTCTTTGTTGCCAAGTCAAGGAACCAGTCTGCTGGAGGTCGGGAATCCCGGAGTAACTTTATTGACCTGGAAGCGCGCGGAGGATGGCGATGGAACGATACTTCGCTTACAAGATACAGCGGGTGAGGCATCAAACGTCAAGATCCACAGTCCGTTCTTCACCTTGGAGCGGGCATGGCTATGCAATTTGCTTGAGGACAACAAAGCCGAACTAACAATTCAAGGTGAAGATCTAAGTCTTCCGATCAAGCCGTTTCAGGTGCTCACTCTCAGACTTCACACCACGCCGCGCATCAAGCAAGGCAGCGCCAAATGAATCTTGATTTCACAGGCAAAGTCGCTATCGTGACCGGCGGTGCCCTGGGCATTGGGGAAGCCACGGCAAGAAAGCTAGCCACACTCGGAGCTTCGGTTGCAATCCTCGACATTGATCGCGATGCCGGACCGAAAAGTGCCGCTGCGATCGCGAAGAACGGAAATATCTGCGAGTTCTTCCCATGCAACATGAGTGTTGGCACAGAGGTGTCACAAGCCGTTGCCGCTGTAGCTAATAGATACGGAACAATTAACATACTGGTTAGTAACGCCGGTATCCAGCTTTACGGAGACGCGGTAACAACCAGCGAAGAAGAGTGGGACAGATTGATGGGAATCAATCTCAAGGGATGTTTCCTGGCCGCGAAGTATGTCATTCCACACATGATCGAGCGTGCCGGCGCAATCGTTATCGTTGGTTCAGTGCAGAGCATGACGGCGGTTAGTAACTCTATTGCCTATGTCGCCTCAAAGCATGGCTTGCTGGGACTAACTCGATCTATGTCCCTCGATTATGCACATAAGGGCATTCGCGTAAATTGCGTGTGTCCCGGCGCAATCGACACTCCGATGCTCCGCTGGGCGGCTGGATTATCAGACGATCCCGAAAAGGTGATACAAACCTGCAATCGCATGCATCCGGTGGGACGTATTGGAAAGCCGGAAGAGGTGGCTGACGCCATCGTCTATCTCGCATCTCCCATGGCATCCTTTATCACCGGCACAGCGTTAGTCGTGGATGGCGGCATGCTCGTGCCTGCCGGTGGAATGGGTTTCCAGGAAGGCGGTACGGGAGCCGCAACCCACAAATGAATTTCCACTATGAGACGGCGATCAACGCTGGTGCGGCTGCAGGACTAGAGAATGAACTGCGCACCGCAGCGCACAGATTCGGCTGCGTCGCTATACGTCGCTATACATGGGGTCCCGGTAATTGAATGTCGCGCTGCGCAGTTGATCCCGTTCAGTGGAACGACCGCCGGGCATTTCGTTTATCGAATGCCAACGTTGAACTTACTGCGCTGTTCGGGGGTGGACATATCGCGGATTTGCGTCTTCGCGGTTCTCCGCTCAATGTCCTTTGGGAAGCTCCGTGGCCTACGATCGAACCTCAGGCATTTTCTTCGGGCAAACACGCGGCACTCTTCGGTGACGGTCCCGTGGGGCGCTTTCTGTGCAGCTACACCGGACATGCCCTGGCGCTCGGCTACTTCGGTATGCCTTCACCGGAGGAAGCCGAGCGAGGAATGGGCCTGCACGGTGAAGCGGCCACCTCTGGGTGGAAAGTCATCTCAGCGGCTGCAGATGATGATGCGGCGACGCTGGCGATGGAAGTCACGCTTCCCGTTTACCGTCTGCATTTTCGTCGTGAAATTTCTCTACCCAGCGATGTGTTCACCGCGTCCATCACAGAAATTGTCACCAACCTCAGCGGCCGTGCGATCTATTTTCAATGGGTGCAGCACGCAGCCTTCGGTGAGCCGTTCTTCGCAAACGGCGAAGCCACTCTGTTCACATCCGGCAAGCGTGGGATGACTTGGCCCGCGGGATATGAGGGACACGATCTTCTTGCCGGGGACGTCGAATTCCAATGGCCGAATGCACAGTCCATCGAAGGTCACCCGGTCAACCTTTCACAACCGTTCACGCGTGATGGGACGGGCTTTCTTGCAGGTTTGCTCGCCGGTTCGGATCGTGAGAACGCTTTTGCCGTTGTCCACAACCGGCGGTACCAACTGGTCGCTGGATATAGTTTTAATCCCACTCTCTTTCCCTGGATTGTGCTATGGGAGGAAAATCTAGCTCGGGAGTATGCTCCATGGAACAAGAGAACAAAAGCTCGTGGCGTTGAATTTGGCACCAGTCCGATGCCGCTCGGGCTTGCCCACGCTCGCGATATGCGCCGCTTGTTCGATACCCCCGTGCTCACTTCGATCCCTGCAAGTTCGCGCCTTCAGACACAATATGATGTATTCCTCCACCCGGTGCCTCCCGAATGGACGGAGATCAAAGATGTCCGGCAAACGGAGTTCACGCTCGTCGTGCAAGGCAATCGCGACGACGAAATCAAGCTTCAACGCGGGAAACGACAACGTTAACCTTACTGCCGTAAGCCATGAGCGTGCAGGAAAGCATTGATCTTCTGGTAGGCATCTTCCAGTTCTGCATCCGTAAATTGCCCGTGACCGCCGCCTTTGA
This sequence comes from Terriglobales bacterium, assembly GCA_049674665.1. GTDB lineage: Bacteria > Acidobacteriota > Terriglobia > Terriglobales > Acidobacteriaceae > Acidiflorens. The sequence continues at coordinate 1,624 of JBATZM010000072.1, read as the reverse complement.
TCGTCACCAGTTCGTTCGGCACACCCGCCGCGGTAAGGGCCTGATGCAGCCGCGCGGACTGATCGTAGGGCACGACTGGATCTGCGTCTCCATGAATACTTAGGATCGGCGGCAGTCCGGCTCGAACGTAGGTAAGAGGCGAGACTCGCTTGGCAATCGCGAGCGGATCGAGCTGACTTCCCATCCACATCACCGCGTAGTTTTTACGATTGGGGCCCCCCAGCAGATCGGTTACATCGCTGATGCCATACCAGTTGATGATTGCGGCAACTTTGAGTTTTTCGGTCCCGTCGCAATTGTTATCGAGCCCTGTGCCTTCGGGCAGCATCCCGGTAATTAAAGATAGATGCCCGCCCGCGGAGTGACCGGTCAAGACGATTCGATCAGTGTCGATATTGTACTGCCTAGCATTCCTCACTACCCAACGCAGAGCGCAACGGCAGTCCTCGACGGCTGCGGGCGCGAGTGAAACGCTAGCCATACGGTATTCAACGTTGATGACATTCCAACCTATCTCCAGGTACGGGAGAAAGAGAAGTGTAGCCCCTGTGCGCTCGCCGAAGATCCATCCACCGCCGTGGTAATAAATCAAAGTCGGAGCCGCTGTTTTTATATTCTTACGCTGCCACACGTCGAGTTTGAGCGTGTAATTGTTGGCTACTCCATAAGTGATGTCAGGTTGAATCCAGTATTGCTCATTGACCGTGGAAGCCCAACGCGCCGCATCGGAAAGTGCTGTAGTTTTCTCTTGAGAATAAGCCAGGAAGGAACACAACGTACCCAGCAGAAGAATGAGAAAGAAAGAAAGCGCTGGTTTCATGAGGTGTGCCATCGGGTAAGCGCAAAAATCCCCTTTACGCGTTCGTGCGAACATAGGCTTTGATCGTGGCGCATTGCTGCCCCTCGGAAGGACCATGGGGACGAATCACATAATCGCCCACAGCGGCAGGAACAATAAAAGTTTCCGCGTAGTGGATGACGAACGGGGAAAACTGCCCGGTCGGACTCTCGACCACGGCCTCTTGCCCTTCGCAAAGGTTTAGGACATTCACTCCCCCGTTCGTGGAGTGATGGACTGGGCTGGTGAACCAGTGCCGCCGCGTCTCGATAAATTCACGTTCGTGCAGCCCGGTGCGCTCTTCCCGCCAACCGGAGCCCTTGGCTACGGGATCAACAGCGTTGACCAGATTTTTCTCGACCCATTGCGTTGTCCGATCCCACTGGATGTTTCGAAACCCATGTTGGAGATGGATTGGGCGTGGCGTGCCGTCCAGTCCAAGCCGTCCCCAGTCCCACATTTTGAAGGTGAAGATGTACGGCGTCGCGCTGATTTCAAGAACCATGCTGTTCTTGCCCGAGCAATGGGGGGTTCCGGCGGGAATCAGAAAGTGGTCGTGCTTCTTGGCGGGAAACCGATTGACGTACTTGTCAGCGTCAAATTGAATTGTGCCCTCCTGCGCCTGCAGCAAGTCGGCCATCATCTGCTCGCGATCAATGTTCTCTTTCGTTCCGAGATATACACACCCTCCCTCCCCCGCATCCAGAAGGTAGTAACTCTCATCCTGGGTATAGTTGATTCCAAACCGCTGTTGAATGTACTCGGTCAGCGGATGTACCTGAAAGG
>JBATZM010000071.1:0-78806 GCA_049674665.1 Terriglobales bacterium | reverse complement strand
GCGTTGATCAAGGCGCTGGTGGCAAAGTTTCCCGAACTTCGCGAAGCGTTTGCGGGAGTGGTAGCACGGGCCGTAGAACCCTCCGGCCACGACTATGGTTCACTGCTGGCGATGAAGGACGTGAAGTAGGGCGAGGTGGTTGCCTTCACCGTCCCGCAGGACTAGTATTTTTTCAGATATTTCACTTCAATGAACCTCTCTCACTCAAAATCGTTTTAAGGAGGATTTATGGGAATCGCAGTTTCCCCAATACAGATTGATTCGCGGGTCAGCGACTTCATTGGCAAGCCGCGCAAAATGTTGATTGACGGCAAGTGGGTAAATGCCGCCTCGGGTAAGACTTTTCCAACCTACAACCCAGCTACCGGCGAAGTTCTGGCGCAGGTCGCAGAAGGCGACCGGCAGGATATTGACACCGCCGTTAAAGCTGCACGCAAGGCATTTGACAGCGGCCCCTGGTCGCGCCTGACGGCCTCCGAACGCGGCAAACTGGTGTGGAAACTGGCCGACCTGCTGGAAGAACACCTCGAAGAATTCGCGACCCTGGAAACACTTGATAATGGCAAGCCGCTCACCGTCGCGCGAGCCGCCGATGTTCCGCTCGCGGTCGATATGTTCCGCTACATGGCCGGATGGGCCACCAAGCTCGAAGGCACAACCATTCCTATGTCGGTGCCGTACACGCCGGGCGCACAGTACCATGCCTACACGTTGCGCGAGCCAGTCGGCGTTGTCGGCCAGATCATCCCGTGGAATTTTCCTTTGCTGATGGCGGCGTGGAAACTGGCGCCGGCGCTGGCTTCGGGATGCACGGTGGTTTTGAAGCCGGCCGAGCAAACTCCGCTCTCCGCGCTGCGTTTGGGCGAGCTGATTATGGAAGCCGGATTTCCGGATGGCGTGGTCAACATCGTTCCGGGATATGGTGAGACCGCGGGCGCGGCGCTGGCGGCGCACGATCTGGTCGACAAAGTTGCGTTTACCGGCTCGACCGAAGTGGGCAAACTGATTGTCCACGCGGCTACGGGTAATCTGAAAAAGGTCTCGCTCGAACTGGGCGGCAAGTCGCCGAACGTTGTGTTCAAGGATGCGGATCTGGATGGAGCGATCGGTGGCGCTGCAAGCGCCATCTTCTTCAATCAAGGACAATGCTGCTGCGCCGGATCGCGTCTTTTTGTGGAACGGCCGGTGTTTGATCGCGTGGTGGAAGGTGTGGCCGCGAAAGCTAAAAAGATTCGGGTTGGATCTGGCATGGAGCCGGACACAACGATGGGACCGCTCGTATCCGAAGAGCAATTGCAGCGGGTATGCAACTATCTGGAGATTGGCTTGTCCGAAGGCGCGACCGCAATGGCTGGCGGAAAGAAACTGGGCGACAAAGGATATTTCGTTGAGCCGACTGTGCTGGTGAATACGAAAGACAACATGCGGGTGGTGCAGGAAGAAATTTTTGGCCCGGTGGTGACGGCAACTCCGTTTGACGATCCGGAGGAACTTACGCCACGCGCCAATGACTCGATGTATGGTCTAGCGGCAGGAGTCTGGACCAAGGATATTTCAAAGGCGCACCGGCTGGCGGCCGCTCTGCGCGCCGGAACGGTGTGGATCAACTGCTACAACATCTTCGACGCGGCGCTGCCATTTGGCGGCTACAAACAATCCGGGTGGGGACGCGAGATGGGCAAAGACGTTCTCGCACTCTACACGCAAACCAAGTCGGTCTGCACGCGGCTGTAGCAGTTTGACCGCGCGATGAATCACGGAGAGACGGGCGAAAGGCCTGGCTCTCCACTTTCTTTTTTGTGAGAGGCTGTGCGGAATGAGGTGTGCGGGAAGAAATTGGAGGCGCGGGTGAGAATCGAACTCACGATAGAGGTTTTGCAGACCTCGGCCTTACCACTTGGCTACCGCGCCGGACACTTCACTAAAACAACACGCTAAAACGAAAAGCCCTCGCAGGTGCAGGGCTTCAAGAACTGGAGCACTACCAAATCCGCTGGTTACTGCTCTGGAAATTATACCGTGAAGGCTGGACGAAGTCATGGCGCCGTAACAGCAAGCGGTGCCACGCGATACAGACCGCTTCGATGGGGCGGCAATGTCACAGTGATGGAACTCGCTGGATCCAAGTCCTTGTGCTCCCAAAGGTCGCGAATCTTGTACACCTTGCCGGCCAGTCCAAGATCCTTCCAGTCGTAGCGAAGGGTTGCGTTCGATTCGCTGATATTGAAGATCGCCAGATACTGACCATCGCCTGATCCAGACTGCGCCAGCCATATTACAGTCTTGTCCGTTCTGATCACGGGATGGTTTCCGCTTGAGTGTTGATCTACTGCAATAACCTCCGGATTCGTGAGCAGAGACAAAGTCCACGCATCCGCCGAAGGCAGTTCGCCGCCGATCATGAGAGGAGATGGAAAGATGGCCCAAAGCGTAAGCAAGGTTCGCTGTTCATCGTGACTAAGTCTGGTATCGCGAGGCTCACCCCATCCCGGAGACGGCCCCAGACGCCCCAGTGGAAGCATGTCCGCATCTGGCCAATGTCCCGGTTGAGCTCTGCCCGCCCAACGGGCGACATAGTCAAATTGATCTCCCAGCCCTTTTGGATAGTCGCCATCGTTGTGCCAGATATCCCAAATGTCGTTGGAAATTCTCCACATTTGCGCATACTTCCGCATCTCATCCAGCTTTTCTATCGGCGCGGGCCCGGGAGAAAGGCTCAGCACAATGGGCCTCCCGGTTTTATCCAGGGCTTGCCGGATCATTCGAATGTCATCGCCATCGTAGGGATGGCTGCTGATGCAATCTACCTTGATCAGGTCGACTCCCCATGCGGCATACATCTTCGCAATCGAGTCGTAATAGGCTTGGGCCGCAGGTTTGCTGGAGTTGGTACCGGAGTTCGTGCCCGAGTTCGTGCCAGATTTCGTGCCGAAGTTATCAAAATTCCACGGACAAGTATCGGAAGCATCCGCACCGTCTGCCGCAGAGTATGGTGAATCGGCGATCGGGATCTTGTTAACCACCGCTTGTTTAGGAATACCGCGCAGAATATGAATTCCGAATTGGAGGCCGAGCGAATGAACAAAGTCCGCTAGAGGTTTGAAACCGGCATCGTTGGCGGCAGACGGAAATCGGTTTACTGCGGGAGTATAGCGGCCATACTTGTCGAGACTATACTGCGAAGTTCTGGCATTTCCTTCTGCTATCGGATTCGCGACATACCACTCCATATCAACAACCACGTACTGCCAGCCGAAAGCTTTCAGATGCTCGGCCATCCACTGCGCATTTGCTTTGACTTGGGCCTCGTTGACGGTCGTCCCGTAACCATCCCAACTGTTCCAGCCCATCGGCGGAGTTAACGCCAACACCATTGACGTAGCATCAATCGAGGATGGTTGACCTGGCACATGGTTCTTTTCCTGAGAGACCGCAGGGTTCGAGAACAGTGCGATCAGGCACATAAACGGTAAAAGTTTTGGCATAAAACTATCCGCCTTCGTGAATCTTAAGTCGTATTACACCGCTCACCGATCCGCGCCGAGTCGTGTACTAACTTTGCGATACCGCGCTGGAGACTGAGCAATGCACAGCCCATAGCCAGAATCGGACTCCAGAATCGCAGTAGAGATCGCACTATAGCCGGAAAATGCATCTCGAAGCGAGCAATGACTTGCAGGAGAATAGCAGGACGCAAAACGCCGGCGGATTCGCCAGCTAGATAAGGGTTTTGGAGCGGGAGACGGGGATTGAACCCGCGACTTCGACCTTGGCAAGGTCGCACTCTACCGCTGAGTTACTCCCGCTCAGTACTATGAGTATAAACGACCCCATCCCAGCGGAGCAAACATAGCTAATACTGCTTTCCCGCCGGTGCCGGATTGGCGGCGGTGATCTGGTTGCGCACATCCCAAAGATCTTTGTAGAACCAGCTCTCCATGCGTTGCTGCAGGACTTCTACGGGCGTTCCCATGGTGCCGACGACCCGGCCTCCGATAACGCGTTCGGCGAGCTTGAGATGGTGAAAGCGGAAGATCTGCATACGCTCGTCGAAGTCAAGCAACCGCTCGGCAACATCGTGTAAGCCAAAGAATTCTTCATAACGGCGGTAGAGTTCTCCGGCAGTGAGACCAGCCGCACTCAGTTGCTCGTTAAAGGCTTTGCCGAGGCGCGGGCCGATGTGGAGCAGCGAAAGAAATCCTGGAGAGTCCAGGCCGCTGCCGTGCCCAAGCCCGGCGCGAATGAGGTGGTAGTCGTAGGGAGTAATCGTTTCCAGAATGTGCAGCAAATCGATGGGAGGCTCGATCAGCGAGATCGCTCGCCGGATCAGGCGCGTCGTGTTGCCATAGTCCGCGTGCTCGAGCGCCTCGATGGCACGGTCAAGTTCGAAGGCCGCTCCCTTCATCAGCAATTCTGAGCTCTGGTGTACCACCAGAAAAGTCATTTCGTCTTTGTGCAGCAGTTCTTCGGGAGACTTTTGCAGATCGAGCAACTCGTCGGTGCGCAGATACCGTTCGTAGTCGGTCGCTCCCTTGCCGGAAAGAATCGGTTTCGTAAATTCGTCACGATGTGCCATTGAGAACCTGTCGTTATCAGAACTACGTTTATCAGAACTACATCAGAACAACGCTATCAGGATTGCCCGATCAGGGTTGCAAACGTTCAGCCGGAAGATGCGGCGACCATTGCGGATCTTCATCCGGCGATACGATCTGGCCGTCGCGCATGTGGACGATGCGGTCGCCATACTCAGCCGCCTCGGGATTGTGCGTAATCATGAGCACCGTCTGCCCCAGATCCTTGTTCGACTGGCGCAGCATGTCGAGAACGATTCCCGAACTCTTCGAATCGAGGTTGCCGGTGGGCTCGTCGGCGAGCACAATAGCGGGCCGGTTGATGAGAGCCCGGGCCAGCGCGACTCTCTGCTGCTCACCGCCGGAAAGCTCGTTCGGCCGATGCTCTAGGCGTTGCGCAATGCCGAGCATCTCGGTGATCTTCTTCAGGTACGCGGGATCAGGCTTGCCCAAGCCGGCGATGTCGACGGCGATTTCTATATTCGAGCGCGCGCTAAGCGTCGGCAGAAGGTTAAACTTCTGGAAGACGAATCCGATCTTGCTCTTGCGCAACCGCGTGCGCTCACCATCGGAGAGCGTAGCAAAATTCACGCCGTCGATAGTGACACTTCCCGAGTCGGCACGCGTCAGTCCGCCGAGCATATAAAAAAGTGTGGACTTGCCGCTGCCTGAAGGGCCAACAACGGTGACAAACTCACCCTTCTGCACGCTGAAGGAAATCCCGCGCAGGGCAGGCACATCCACCTTACCCACCCGATAAGTTTTACGCACTTCCCTGGCTTCGATGAAGGCCGACATCCAGAGAAAACCATATCACAGGAAGAAGCGCGATTGAGTCATTGGGTTAATGAGTAAATATCTCAGTGATTCAATCCAGCGCAGCTCTCACGCTACGTTGGCGTGCTGTATGTCCGCCGCGCGGGGACGAAGTTCAACCTGCCGCTTCGGTCCGCGCTTGCGCACCAGCAACAGGCGAATGCGTTCCAGCAGTTCGGCGGGCTCATACATACCCTTGGGTAGAAAAAGATCGGCGAGCGTTTCGCGCTCGTAGATTTTGGTTCGACCGGAAATCAGCACGACCGGTGTCTGCGGAGAAAGGCTTTTGACTTCTTCGATCAGCCGCGAACCATCCACGCCCGGCATGATCAGGTCGGTGAGCACCAGATCAATGCCACCGCGACGGAAGGCTTCGAGGGCCTGCTCACCATTGTTGTAAGCGAGCACGCGGTAGCCTCGCGTTTCCAGCAGAATTTTGCGGATGGAAAGTGCCTGTTCGTTATCGTCCACACAAAGAATCGTTTTTTTAGGCTTCATTGATCTGACCGGGAGACTGTTGTCACAAATTTTTTCTGAATTTGATACCTGATTTCTTTTTTTGAGAACCAGAGCGGAGTGAATGCTAAACAGAATCGCGGCATCGGTAAAGTAGCGCGCTCGCCAATGGCACTCTGGTGCTTGGCAAGATCGTGCCATTCGTCTAAGAGCCGCGACTGTCGCAGCCTTTTGTGTCATCAGAGGGTGAGTGTGACTTCGCCGCGGAGGACTTCTACACAATTTCCACCGACACGCACATTGACGATATGGTTATCACTCTGTTTTTCGGTCTTCGTCGCGCGTACAAAAATGCGGCTGGGACGGTGCACTTCGAGCCCTTGCTCGATCAAAACCTGTTCCTCGCTTGCTGCGACTCCATGCGCCACCATCCAGGCGGCGCAACATCCGGCGGCGGATCCGGTTGCAGGATCGTCTCCGTTGTAGAAAATCATGCGGGCGTGCAGGCGAGCTTTCGGATCGACAGTTTCGCGGGACACAAAGTAAAAGAATTTCCCCCCGCTGCGCTCAAGATATTCAGAAGCGCGGCTGACATCGAGGCGAAGGTCCTGCAGCGTCTTTAGCGACCGTAGAGCAGCGATTGTGTAAGGCAAGCCGGTCGAAACCGTTTGGATGGGCACGGAGTTGTCGAAGTCGGCTGCGTTCAATCCCGTAAGATGCGCAATGTCATCCACTTTGTGGATCGCGCCGAACTCCGGATCCTTCTGCGTCATTTCTCCGAAAACGGGTTGCGATGGTTCCTGGGTGAAGCGGACCGGGACCGTGCCGACGTTCAGATCGAGCCGCACCTCCTCGGCGCCGGTTTGGCCACGCAGAACAAAAGCTGTACCCAGCGTCGGATGTCCGGCAAAGGGCAATTCTTCCTGCACGGTGAAAATGCGCACGCGAACTCCACGAGTTTTTTCTGCAACGGGATCCCCGGGAAGAATGAAAGTAGTCTCCGAGAGATTGGTTTCGCGAGCCAGGGCTTGCATCTGCTCGGTGCTGAGCCCACTGCCATCCAGAACAACCGCCAGTGCATTGCCGGTCAGAGCGCGACTGGTGAAAGCATCCACCTGCACAATAGACAACCGAATCATGGAAAGTTTTTGTGTTGAAGCACCCATGCCTGAGATTTTACCGTGCCCCGCATTCACGCGTCCCAGGGGCGCAATTCCGGCCCGATGCGATACCATAATCCTGCTGGAATCCCGTCTGGCCCCGGTTGACGGGCCGATGGCAACTCGATATTCTATTCTCTACTAATGTTATAGGGTTTTAACGCGACGGCCATCATTTGAGAACTACTTGAAGAAAGAAGAGGAAAAACATGTCTTTACGCATCAATTCCGAAGCTCCAAACTTTACCGCCGAAACCACGCAAGGTACGATCAACTTTCATGAATGGATCGGCGACGGCTGGGCGATTCTGTTTTCGCACCCCAAGGATTTCACTCCCGTATGCACGACCGAACTGGGTTACATGGCCGGCTTGCAGCCTGAATTTGCCAAGCGCAACACAAAAATCATCGGACTGAGCGTCGACCCGGTGGCCAGTCATGGCAAGTGGGCCGCCGATATTGAAGAAACGCAGGGTCACAAAGTGACATATCCGATGATCGGCGATACCGAACTGAAGATCGCAAAGCTCTATGACATGCTGCCTGCCGAGGCCGGAACCAGCAGTGAGGGCCGTACCCCGGCCGACAACGCCACAGTGCGCACGGTGTTCGTGATTGGCCCGGATAAGAAAATCAAGTTGATGCTGATCTATCCCATGAGCAGCGGGCGCAATTTCGACGAAGTGCTGCGCGTCCTGGATTCGATCCAACTCACCGCAAAACACAGCGTTTCTACGCCAGTGAACTGGAAGCCAGGGGACGACGTGGTTATTCCAGCCTCGCTTTCAGAGGAGCAGGCCAAACAGAAGTATCCGGCCGGCGTTAAAACTCTGAAACCCTATCTGCGACTGGTGGCGCAGCCGAAGTAGTTCGTGTTACGTTCGCAGGGTACCGGGTTTGTCATCATGGACAACAAGGAACCTGCCGGACGAACGCCACCCTGTTTCGGAATTGGAAAGTTCTTGCTTGCCGTCGTGTTGGCGGTTCTTTTTCTTCTCCTTGCGCAAAGCATGGTGCAGCATCGCTTCTTTAGAGGCGGCTCGCAAGAGCGGCACGGCTCCATCAGCCCATAGATTGAAAACTAAAGCATGGAAGCGTCTCTAGGCGGGTGTCTAGCCCGGTCTTCAAAACCGGTGGGCGGCATCTTCGATGTTGCCGGTGTGTTCGACTCACACACGCTTCCGCCAAAACAAAGAACTTAACTAGCGGTATGATCCGTTTGTGATCAGTTGACGGCTAACTCTGCCACTTTTGAGGCTGTCAGACGAATCAGGAAACAACGTGGATCTTCCATGGTGACGCCAACATGGTAATGCCAAGGCTGAAGACTGGCCATGATGCCGCTCGCCGCCGATTCTGGTTGGCGATGTTGGGGTTTGTCATGGCGCTTGCGCTGCTGCCTTTTTCCTACAAAGTCGAACGTCGCCTGGAGACAGTTGTCCACATCAAGGGCGCGGAATCCGAAAAAGTTGATCTGGAACTGGCGCAGCGTTTCCAGTCTCCGTACGCCCACCGCCTGGTTCTGGTGATCAGCGGTATTCCTGATCCGGATTCAGCCGAAGGCGCAGATGCGTTGGGCTTCTTAACCAGTTCGTTGCGTAGTGTGCCAGGAGTGTCGGGTGCCGTCTCGAGTCTGGATTGGCCCGATCCTCTGTTCACTGGGAACAATGGCGGCGCCTTGATCATCGTTGGATTGGACCCACACGATGAAACTGTCGAGGCGTTGGTCCCCCAACTGAGAGCAAGGGCAGACTGGATGGAAGGTCAACTCAGGTCGCAATACCCCAATATCAAACTGAGGATTACGGGTGAAACGCCACTGAACTTCGATCTTCGCAAGGTCAGTGCAGATGACGTCAAACATGCCGAGGAACGAGCGATGCCGGTAACTCTCGTGCTGCTGTTGCTGGCTTTCGGCAGTCTTGTGGCCGCGCTATTGCCACTGGGAGTTGGAGTACTCTCCATCTCGATGACGCTGGGTGCGGCTGCGCTTCTCGCGCATTATCTGCAGCTGTCGATTCTGGTTCAGAACCTGGCGACGATGCTCGGCCTTGGCTTGGGAATCGATTATGCATTGCTGATGGTGAGCCGGTTTCGCGAAGCATTGGCTGAGGGATACGATCCTGGCCCCGCTGCGGATATTGCGGCCCGGCAAGCGGGGCGGACGCTGATAATCTCGGCCACGACAGTTGCTATCGGATTCTCAGCGCTGCTGACTGTGCCCATCAGCGAACTGCGTTCCATTGGGATAGCTGGCCTGCTGGTAACCGTTTTGAGTGTCATGTTGTGTACATTCATTGTGCCTTGGGTGCTTGGTCTGCTGGGGCATCGCGTCAATGCCGCCAGAGTGCGTCTTCCAGGCAGACAAGTCAAAACGCCGGTCGACCTCTGCGCGGCGAGTGAGCGGTGGGTGCGGTGGGGCTGCATCATAACCCGCCGGCCCTGGGCAGCTCTGCTTGTCGCCGGGATTCCGTTACTGATCCTTGCATTCCAGGCACGGAGAATCGCTCCCGGGGTGCCTGACCATGACTCGTTCCCCGCCTCAGCCGAGTCAGTGCAAGCACTGCACACGCTTCAACACATGGGGCGGTCGGGTATTGTGCAGTCCCTCCGTGTGGTGCTGGAGTTGCCGACGCAGTCTCCGCCGCTCTCGCCGGCGGGCTGGCTTGCACTCAGCCGATTCACCAAGCACTTCCAGAGCGATCCTAGAGCGGAAGAGGTCTTATCTCTTTCGACGCTCACGGGAATGTCCGACACTGCGGATGCGGTTGACGACGTGCCCGAGGCAATCCGCAAGAGTTTTCTTCGCAGCGATGGCCAGGCTACATTGATTGAGTTGCTGCCCACCTCCACTCTGTCGCCCAACGAACAAATACGATGGGTCCGCGAGGTGCGTTCCTCCGATGCCGCGACTATAACCGGAGTCCCCGGCGCTGTGCTGCGCGTCGGCGGCGTTCCCGCACTCGAAGCAGATTATGACTCGGTAGTAAAAGAGCGGTTGCCGAGAGTGGTGCTTGGCGTCATATTGGGGAGCTTGCTGGCGCTGTTGATCGGATTACGTTCTCTAATTGCGGCTGTCAAAGCAATTCTGCTCAATCTGCTCTCCGTTGGTGCTTCTTTCGGCGCGTTAGTTCTCGTTTTTCAGGAAGGCCACGGTAGCAAACTCTTTGGGCTCGACGGTGCGAGCGGCTACGTATACCCGATCGTGCCGATTCTCTCGTTTGCCATCGTCTTCGGATTGAGCATGGACTATGAGGTCTTCCTGGTCGCCCGAGTCCTCGAAGAACGGCGGCGCGGTCTATCCGAGAAATCAGCGGTGATCGAGGGCCTGGCGCGGACGGCTGGACTCATCACCAGCGCCGCGGCAATTATGATTGCCGTCTTCACCGCATTCACCGTGGGAAGCTTTCTGGTCGTCCAAATGCTGGGCTTTACGCTCGCCGTCGCGGTGTTTATTGACGCTACAGTGGTGCGGATGGTTGTAGGGCCGGCACTATTGCAACTTGCCGGCGACTGGAATTGGTGGCCTTTTGGCTTATATGGGGTTCAGGCAATATCTGAAAAGGAGATTGTCCCATGACGATGAACGTGGATGCTCCAGTGACAACACGGGCCTGCCAACAGTCTGATTACGCGATTCGATTTATTTCACTTTCTCTTCTTGCCCGCTGGTGGCGCTGGACTGGCTGATATCAAAGTCCTTGCGTCCAAGCTTTGCCTTTGCTGAGCCCCCTTCGATTACAAGAATCGAGGAGCCGGCTTTGCCCTGCTGCTTTGCCTCCACTTGCGTCGCGGACCAAGCGCCGCCGACCTGCCGCAGCCCATAGTAAATAAATTCCTTCTGCTGTCCCGTCCCGCGAGCCGTCTTCACCACATGCACAGGGAACAAAATGGTGCGGTCAATCCACGATGTAATCGAACCATAGTAAGTCTGGTCCTGAGAGCCGGACGTGCTCTTAAGCACAAAGCAATCCCGTGCGCCATATTTCTCCGCTGCCAGAAGTTCCTGATGCTTCCAGAAGAACCAGTTCTCTACCATGTCTTCATAGGAGAAGTCTGTTCCCACTAGTGGGTCGTTCCAACGTTTGAATGGCAACGCGCTAGCGGCCTTCTCGCCAGGAAGGATCGCCTCAATGGTCATCTGCCCGCTCACGCTCATATGCAGAAGAAGGCTCGTCTTCTCCGAGCCAGGCCCCGAGATCTCGCATAACAGACGCAGACCATCTGGAAACCAGTGAGCCTTGCCGACAAACTTGTAGCTCGTACGCTTGCCATCGGCTTCCACCCGTGTGAGTCGGCCGGTCGCGCGGTAGTCCAATTTTTCAATACGCTGGCGCGAGCCAGTAAGCACAGTCTCGAGGTCAGGATTCGCCGCGAACGCCCGCAATGGATGCACCAGGGACAACAGCGCTAGCAAAACGATGCACTCTTGAATCCTCCCAAAGGCGCAATTCGCCCATCTGGCCCTTGGATCCCTGCCAAACTTGCGGCTGCGAGAGAGCATTAGAACGCGGCGCAAAAAGGTCATAGCTATATATACAGCCAAAGTGCATATAGCGCCCATCCAGTGCGGGCTGCTGCAAACACTTACATGCACTAAGATTGCCAACTGTGCTCTGCTATGTCTTTTGTTTATCATTTTTTGGCGGATTCGACTCACACACACTTCCGCCAAAACATAAAGGCCACCCGATGATTCGAGCGCTTAGCATGCTCTGCTTGGGAATCTTGATCGCTTTTGTCGCGTCTGCCCAAGACGTGCCAACGGCGCCATTGTCGTATGACTGCTACCGTGCCACAATGCCCATCCGTATTGACGGAAAGCTCGATGACCCTGCCTGGGCGAAAGCGGAATGGACCTCGGACTTCGTCGATATTGAAGGGACGGCCAAGCCGGCGCCGCGCTTTCGTACACGGGTAAAGATGCTATGGGATGACAAGTATCTCTATATCGCGGCCGAGTTGCAGGAGCCAAATGTAAACGCCACGCTACTCAAGCATGATTCTGTCATCTTTCACGACAATGACTTCGAGGTTTTTATCAAGCCACTCCCCCAGACGAAAAGCTACTTCGAGTTCGAGATGAATGCGTTGAACACCGGCTGGGATCTTTTTCTGAACAAGCCTTACAACGAAAATGGTGAGCCCGACAACAGTTGGGACATTGTCAACCTGAAAACCGCCGTCGCGGTGCAGGGAACGCTCAATAATCCAAAGGACACCGATCAGGGATGGACGATCGAAATTGCCTATCCCTTAAATGCATTCGACTCTCGCCAGCACGTGCCCCGGCCGCACGACGGCACAGTGTGGCGCATCAACTTCAGCCGCGTGGAGTGGAAGCCGGGCCAGCCGAAGGAAGACAACTGGGTGTGGTCACCGCAAGGCGTCATCGATATGCACGTCCCTGCCCGCTGGGGTTATTTGCATTTTCACTAGGCTCGATTTCGCAATCAGCCTCGATCGCAATCAACAAAGGACTTGCCGCTATTTGTTCTCCTTATCTTTATCCTTATCTTTATCCTTGGCATCTTCCGCGGGTGCTACTGCTCCCGGCATCACCTTGAGCGGAGCCGAGCGCTGCTCGTCGAGTTCGGGATGCGGTAGCGGCTTGCGCGGTAGCATCTGGTCCCGCATCGCGGTGTTGTACACGAAGATCGCTTCCACCGTTGCGGCCTGCGCCAGGTCGGTGGGCTGCAAGCGTTCGTAGGTGTCCATGTTTGAATGATGTGTGCGCGAGCCGTAGTCCATGCGGTCCTGAATGAACTGGAAGCCGGGAACTCCGACGGCATCGAACGATTCGTGATCGGTGCCTCCCGTGTTGCGATCGGTGATGGTAGTGACGCCGAGATCTTTCAGCGGCTCCATCCATTGTGCAAAGATTGGACCGACGGCGGCATTTTCTTGCAGATAAATTCCCAGGATTTTTCCAGTACCATTATCCACGTTGAAATAACCGGAAATCTTCGACTGCTCAGGCTTGAGCTCGACGGGACCGGCAGGTTTGCGCATCCATTCGGGCATCTCCAGTTGATCGGGGGCGGTCGAGAGTGGCACATATCCAAAATGCTGCTTCACATAGCCGGTGGAACCAAAAAGTCCCTGCTCTTCTCCCGTCCAAAGACCAATGCGGATGGTGCGTCGCGGCTTCACTTGCAGAGCGTTGAGAATCCGCATGACTTCCATCGCAACCACCGTGCCCGCGCCATTGTCGGTTGCACCTGTCGCCGACGCCCACGAGTCGAGATGGCCGCCTACCATCACCACCTCATCTTTTAGCTTTGGATCGGTGCCGGGAATCTCGGCGATGGTATCGAAGCCGTGCTCATGGTCACCGAAGAATTTGACATCGACATTCATCTCAATGCTGACGGGGACATTGGCTTTGAGCAGACGATAGACGCGTCCATAGTTTTCGATTGCCGTAACTACCACGGGAAGGGGATCGGCGTGATCGCGCTGATAAGAGGACTTGCTCAGATACGAGCCATTGTCATCGAAGATCGTGCCGCCGGAGCCGCCGCTGTCGCGACCGTCGCGGCTGGGAAGAAGAACTCCAAGGGCGTGTTCCTCCGCCAAAAACTTTCCCGTTTTCTCGAGCAGGTTCCGGCGCTTCACATAATCCGGAACTCTGTCGGAAAAAGACCTCGGTTTTTCCAAAGGGAAATCGGCAACCTGGGCAAGATCCTTGTCGTCCATGCGCGTGAATAGCGGCTTATCCACCGGCTTCACCTCGCGCATATCTCCAAGCAAAACGACTTTGCCAGCTAACTTGCCTTTGTATTTGTCGAAGTCTTTCTCGTCTTTGATCTCAACCCAAATGGCTTGCCCAGTGACTGCGCCGTTGGTTGAAGGCGACCAGGGCGCGGCCTGAGCGATGAAAACAGCGGTGTCCGGCGAACTCATCCGTACCCAGGTGTTGAGCTGCTGCCAGCCCATGCCGAACTCACCCCAGTCTTCGAGATGGGCGTTGCTGCAGCCCATCGCTGTTAACTGATCGCGCGTCCACTCGTTGGCTTTGTGCAAATTGGGTGAACCGGTAAGGCGCGGGCCAATGCCATCCGCCAGAGCGGATGCGAAATCCATCACATGCGAATGGGCCAGCCCTTCGTCGCGAATGCGCTGATACATGGAGAAGTCGATATTCTCTTTGGCAGGCTGTGGCAGTTCGTACGATGGCTTATCCGCATCGGGCGCCGCTGCCTTCTCTTTATTCCTGTCGTTATTCTTGCCGTTGTTATTTTCGGCGGCAGAGATGGACAGCGGTAGAACAAAACAGAGAAACAAAGCAAATCTAACCCTGAAAAAGCCCTGGAATCGCATCTATTCGGTCTCCCTCAAAAAATGTTCCAAAGCAGAGTAGCAGATGTGTGCCGAACTCAATAGTGGCTGGGAGTTTCGTTTAAGAGCTTCGGCGGCAATAAAAAAAGCAGTGGGACGCGTGATTAGCGCGTCTCACTGCTGGGGTTGAGTGTTGCTATGCTACGTTGCTACGCTGGGGCAAGAATCCAGCGAAGCTTTACCGCCCATGTCCACCGCCATGCGATCCACCACCGTGTGACCCACCACCGCCGTGCGATCCGCCACCATGGCTACTTGGCGCCGAATGGCCGCCCCCATAACTCGGTGCCGAATGACCACCACCGTAGCTCGGAGCTGAACGTCCGCCATAACTCGGAGCCGAGCGTCCACCGTAAGCCCCTCCACCGTAAGCTCCTCCACCGTATGACCGCTGCGTCACAATAGGCTGCCTCATGTTGAGTGGTGGACGAGACGATCCGCCGTATCCACGGCCTGCTGAACCATAGCCACTGGAACCATAGCCACGGCCCTCGGAAGCGGAACCGCGAGATGAACCGTACGAACCGCGATCTTCCCCGCGGCTAGCCGACTCGCCTGATCTGGCTGACTCAGTCGACGAGCGCGCGGGCATCGGAGAAAATTTCTGCCATCCGCCGTTGCTGCTCCCACTTTCGCGAGCAGCTGTTGAACCAGCCGCGTTGCCGGGTCGTGCCGCAGAGCCCGAATTGCCGCGGGTTTCCGAGCTTCTATCGGCACCTCGATCAGCACTCTGGTTCGAGTGGAACCCATTGTTTGAGCTGACACTTCCGGCTCTCGCACCGCCGCCTTCGCGGCCGTTTTCAGCCGACCTGACATTCGATGCCGTCGTGCCATGAGCCGAAAAGAAGTGCTGATTCTGTGACACGTTGTGAGTCGTTGATGCCGCCGCCGCGCGTCCGCTAGCCGAGAAGCTTTCACGGCTCGGACTCACGGGCAATCTGCCGGTACTGAAACGCGCATTCTGGAATTGCGAATGCGTCATCGCCTGAGCGCCCATGTGGCCGGTTCCGAAGTCTCTACCCGAGACAGTCGTCCCGCCGCGGAAGTTCGCATCATGCATCGCCAGGTTCACATTCGAAAATCGCGATCCTGCGCGCAGCGGAGCAAAGCCGCCGCGATTATATTCGCCGAAACGCGCATAGCCGAAACCACCACCCCACCGTCCCCACCAGGGATGGAAAAAGTCACCAGGTCCAAGCGGGAGCCAACCGATCGAGCCCCAGCCGCCAAATCCGAATCCAAATCCGCCACCGAATCCGAAGAAGGAGACATAAGCCGGCGCCCAAATCGGACGATAATACGGGTATCCGTAGGCTGGACCGGGCCACCATCCCCAACCGCCATTGAGATACATCCAGCGACCGTAGTGATACGGAGCCCAGCCCCAGGAATCATACGAAACCCAGGTCCATCCCCAGTAAGGTTCATACACCCAGCGCCCGGCGCGATACGGAGCCCAGCCCGGAGCCTCAGTTGGCCGCCACACTGGACCGTAATCCGGAACCTCCGTCCATGTGCCGTGGGCGTCGAGATCTTCGGTGCCCACGTAGTAGTCGTTGGTTTGCCGGCGCGACACCGAATTGCGGATCATGTTGTCGCGATCGGTATTCCACTGATCAAAGTCATCGCGGGCCGGTGCTTCGCCAATCTTGTATTGTTCGTCCGCGCCGCTGCCCTGAATGGTGATGAACTGTCCCGCTCCCACTCGCGTACCGCCTTGCGGAGTCGTAACTTCGATTTCACCTTTACGAACGAGAACTTCCGTGTGATCGTCGGCAGTAACCAGAATTCGAAAGCTGGATTCGCGACGCTCCGTCTTAATGGCAACATTGGGCGTATCGATTTCGGCATCCGCATCGCTGTTCTTGAAGACGGAGTAGTTTGCCATGCCGTGTCCAAGTTGAATCTGGATTTGCGAGCGCGTGAGCTGCACGATATTGGCTTGCGAATGTTCCGCGAGCCTGAGCATGTTGGCATAGTCAAGCTGAACTTCGGTGCGCGCTTTATCGCCGGTAGAAACGCGATCACCCGCAAGCACGGGAGCATTGAGCGCAGCGGCAGACCAGTCTTTCGAGTCGCCACGCTGCGTAGAAACGTCGCCATGAATCAGACTGATGCGAGCGACGCCATTCTTTTCCTCGGGAGCGGGCGCGTTGGAAGTCGGGCCGCCAGGGCCGCCGTCATTGGGACCTCCAGCAGAGCCTTGATTCATCGAACCTTGATCCATCTGACCCTGCTCGTTCGGACCTTGCCCCATCGAACGTTGGTCCATCGAACCCTGATTCATCGAGCCTTGGTCATTAGGAGCCTGCATTTGAATGTTCGGCGACGGCTTCGCATCTTGATCCGGCGCCTGATCGTCTTGGTTCTGGGCCATAACAACGCCCGGAATTGCGATCATCAATCCTAGAATTGCTGCTATTAATTTGAACTTCATTAAATACCTCCACGTCATTTGGGACACTAACTCTGCCTGAAAGAATGCATGCAGCGTGCCAATGTCGAGCACTGGGTGGCGACTTATCTAACTGTTTTATTTTTAGAAGCTTAGAAGAGACATAACGGCGGTGACGGTCGACGATTCGCTCCGCTCCGGTGGCCCGGTTCCACCAGGGTGGTGGTTTTCGGCCATAGCCGAATATTGCCTGGTCACGATATTGTTTGGATCAATAAGAGCGCTCCGATGGCTCCCAACCCGACGTAAACGTACTTCATAAAAGCCTCTGGATGCAGACGATGATTAATGACTCTGCCCAGGAACACCGCCGGTATGGTGAGCGGTAATGAGAGTAGATAGTAGTGCGTTACAGCCGGAACCCAGAGCCCAGCCAGCCAATAACCGCCCATGCCGATGATGCTGGCAGGAAGAAAATATGCTTGCAGAGTCGCGCGGAATTGTTGCGCCGACCAGCGGCGCATGGATCCATAAATGGCGAGCGGTGGACCGTTCATTCCGTAAGCTCCGCCCAGAATGCCCGCACAGAATCCACAGGCTAAGAGCCATCCTCGGCTGTCGCGCCGCAGTTCGAGCGGTGTGCGGCCGATTAGGGAGTAGCAGGAAAACGCCATGATGATTATGGCGAGCGAGGCTTTCACCATTTTTTGATGGCTGCTGGTCAGAAGCAAAAGACCCAGCGGGATGCCAAAAAGTGTAGCCAGTACAAGCCATGCCGTGCTATGCAGATGAATCTTCTTCCAGTCCTGCACAACGACGATGGCAGCGATAGTAATCGACACCAGCACTGCAAGCGGAGCTGCCACCTCAAGCGGAATGAAGAACGCCAGCAGAGGAACGGCGACCAGCGCCTCGCCAAAGCCGAATGCCGAGCGAATTAGCGTGGCGACAAACACGATCAACAAAACGCGCAAAGTGGTGACGTCGATGTTGATCTCCGTGGCGAGCAGAATTCACCGCAAGCAGCGTGGACGGGCCGGCCTTCCCAGAGCACCCGTAAAGAGTACCGGGGATGTGAGTGCACCTTCATCGGTTTGCTAAGACTTGCGACTGGCGAGATTGAGCAACTGTTCATCGGCAGTGACCAGCGTCAGATCAAACACACGCGCCGTGGCTACCAGAAATCGGTCGGCAGGATCACGATGCGGAAGCTGCACACGAGCTGTCTCTTGCGCGACTTGGTACGTGATCGGAGCTTCTCGCATTGGAATCGCGTCCAACGTGTTTGCGATCCACGCCTGCGGATTCGGATGCAAAGTCAGTTTGCTTTTCTGGCAAAGAGTGAGTATCTCCCACAACGAGATGGGAGAAAGCCACAACTCGTTTCGGGGATTCTCCAGTGCGGCCGTAAGGCGAGCGGAAAGACGCCCTCGGTCAAGAGCGCTCCAGATCCAAATGTGAGTATCGAGCAGCAGCCTCATCCGCGTAGTGCTTCCCAATCGCCTTCTTCGCTGGCAGGAGAAACGATGTCGCCGTTAATTCGACCAGTCGCCGCCAGGGAGCCGACCCAATGCTTCGTCTTCTTAGAGGCGTGGGGAGGAATGACCTCGGCCACAGGCTCTCCGAAACGCGTTACCAGAACGGTCTTCCCGGTCTTACGGACGTCTTCCAGCACGGCCAGACACGTGGCTTTGAATTTGGAAATGGCAATCTCTTCCATTTGGACCCTCTTTGAGAAGAGTACTATGGTCAAAGACCATAGTCAATTCACCTATTTTCTACTTCACTCTGCGTCGTTGTCGTCGATTCCGATCTTCGACAAGCGGTACCGCAGCGCGTTGCGAGACAACCCGAGCAGACGCGCAGCTTGCGACTTATTGCCGCTGGCGCGCTTCAGAGCTTCGCGGATCATTTCATCTTCCCACTGATCAAGCGTCATGCCGTCGGGGAGAAAACGGTCCGACGAAGCGTTATTGCGATTGCGCGGCGAATCGAGTTGTATATCGCTGACCTCTAATTGTTTGCCGGTAGCTAGTGCACTGGCGCGTTCAATAACGTTCTGCAGTTCGCGCACATTGCCCGGCCAATAATGACCGACGAGATGCTGCATGGCGGCGGGCGAGATGCCGGTGATCTTTTCAGACCTCCCGGAATCTTTGGCGAAGCGAGCGAGAAACAGGTTTGCCAATCCAGCGACATCTTCTTTGTGTTCGCGCAGCGGCGGGATATCGATTGGGACCACGTTGAGCCGGTAATAAAGGTCTTCGCGAAAAGTTCCGTCTTCAAGCGCAGCGCGCAAATCGCGGTTGGTGGCAGCGATTAGACGAACGTCGACCTTGATCGTGCGAGTGCCGCCCAGTCGCTCGAACTCGCGCTCCTGCAGCACGCGGAGAAGTTTGACCTGAGTAGCGGGCGGCACATCTCCGATTTCATCCAGGAAGAGCGTGCCTTTGTCGGCGAGTTCGAATTTGCCCGGCTTGCTGGTTGCGGCTCCGGTGAAAGCTCCTTTTTCGTAGCCGAAGAGTTCGCTCTCCAACAAATTTTCGGGGATGGCGGTGCTGTTGATCTTGACGAAGGGACCCGCAGCGCGGCGCGATTTTTCGTGGATGGCGCGGGCGATGAGATCTTTGCCAACTCCACTTTCTCCGCCGAGTAGAACGGTGGAGTTGGTGGGCGCAACGCGTTCGACGGTAGCGAGCACTTCCTGCATCTTGGGACTGATCGCGACAATATTAGGGTGGCTGTATTTCTGTCCGAGGGCCTCGCGAAGCGAACGATTCTCTTCGCGCAGGCGAGAGTGATCGAGCTCCTTATGTACCACCATCCGCATTTCAGCGAGCGAAAACGGCTTGAGGACGTAGTCGCTGGCGCCCGCTTTCATCGCTTCGACCGCGGTTTCAACCGATCCGAATGCAGTCATAACCACAATGGGCAATGCCGGATTTTGCTGCTTGGCAGTTTGCAGAAATTCAAGCCCACTGATGCCGGGAAGTTTCAGGTCGGTGAGGACGAGATGCACAGGTTCGGAAGCAAGCAGCTTCAAACCAGTTTCGGCGTCGCCGGCGGAGAGCGTTTTGAAACCGTCGTCGCCAAGGTTCAACTCAAGCAGTCGCCGCATCTTGGCTTCGTCTTCGATGATGAGAATAGTGGGCATAGGATTAATCTGTTTAGCCAGTGTGGGGACGGGCACCCTCGCTCGTCCAAGCCGAGCGCAGCTCGGCAGTTGCCTGCGGCTCAATGGTTTCTTCGAGCGGAAAGAATATCGTAAATACCGCGCCGCCTTCCGGGGCGTTCTCGACATGGATCGAGCCCCCATGACCGTCGACAATTTTTGAAACGATGGAGAGACCCAGCCCCACGCCGGTTTTCTTCGTAGTCACAAAGGGGTTGAAAATTTCTTCGCGCAATTCTTCCGGGACGCCGGGGCCGGTGTCGGCCAGGCGAAGTTCCACTCCTTCCCGATCGTTCTTTGTTGCGCGATGAACCTCGACAAGCAACGTGCCGCCGCGGTCGTCATCCTGCATGGCCTCGTAAGCATTTTGCACGAGATTGAGAAAGGCTTGCTCGCACAGACTTTCGTCGAGTGGGACGAGCGGCAATCCAGTCGCATAGTGGCGTTCAACGCACACCGGTTTGCTCATCTCTCGATCGCCCGCAAAACGTGAGGCGACAACCTGCAGTACGCGGTCGAGAAGAGCAATCAGGTCCGCAGGATGCGGCTGCGCATGAAGCGGGCGAGCAAAGTCCAGAAACTCGGTGACCAGGGCACTCAGTCTGTTGACCTCGGTCGAAATGTAGCCGGCTAACTCACGGGCAAGTTCGTCCGAGGCCAGCAATTTCTGAGTCAACATTTCAGCCGAACCTTTGATGACTCCGAGGGGATTGCGAATTTCATGCGCCAATCCGGCGGAGAGCTGGCCGAGAGCGGCCAGTCGCTCAGAGCGCCTCGCTTCGGCCTGCGCCTGCTCCAGGCGGCGGTTAGTTTCAGCAAGGCGCTCGGCTAGTTCGCGGTACAACTGGGTCTGATGCTGGCTCTGCTGCGAGAAACGGTTAACGACCATGGCGGCGAGGAAGAAAAACAAAACCCGCAGCGCGAGGTAGCCAAAGGCCTCGGGAGTTAATTCGTATTCCTGCATCGCAGGATAGAGATACGAGCAGTAGGCGGCGGATGCAATCAGCGTCCAAAGAAGCGTCAGCCACGGACCACAGTAGAGTGCCGCGGTGACCACCGGAAGATAATAAATAGGATAGTAACTGCTGTTGATGCCGACTTCGCCGGTGTGATCGATGAGGATGGTTGCCAGCAAAATCTTGAGCAGGATGACATAGAAGACTCCTCGCTTGGGGAAGTGGGAAATCAACTTTGTTTCCAGCAGTTGCACGATGCCGATGGCAAGGAGAATTAGCTGCTTGTGCCATTCGAACTGTGGAGGAAGCACGGCCAGCCCAACCAGAAAAAGGAGCCAGATGGTGAGCCAAGCCGCATCGACACGGTTAAACCGACGGGACTCGGAATCGGAAATGGAGAGAGCAGTTACCACGCAGCTTCCATCCAACCCCAGAAAGCCCTCCGGCGTCAATTGGAGGAAGACTTCCTCGTGGAGTAGACCGCGGGCATGACACTAGCTGCGAGCATAAGGATTTCCAATCACGAACATAAATAGTTTCGATTTCCGCAAATGGCGGCGCAGCGACTATTGTTATGATGCGGTTGTTGAATCGAGATAAAGGATTCACGAGCGTGCAAAAGCCAGGGCAGACAACGCTGCCTGGGAACGGACAACAATGACGAAGGTCGAAGCGATTATTCAGGTCTCAAAGCTGGATGCCGTGAAAGACGCGCTACACGAGGTAGGCGTCGAAGGTATGACCGTTTTTGAAGCCAGAGGACATGGCCGGCAAAAAGGACACACCGAGTTTTACCGCGGACGCGAGTACACCGTGGACTTGATCCCGAAAGTGAAACTAGAGATCGTCCTGGCCGATGAAATGGTCGAGAAAGTCGTGCAGGCGATCACCACTGCGGCGCGGACAGGCAAGATCGGCGACGGAAAGATTTTTCTTTCGCGTATTGACGAAGCGATTAGGATTCGCAACGACGAACGCGGCGATAACGTGCTGTAAACACACGAATTTCGAGACGGCAGATCGCGGAAGCTAAACACTTCGGGAGACTGTGATCGGAATGACCAGCGGTGCCGCCGTCCGCAGTGAGTTACGGAACCTGTACCTCAGCGAAACCGCTGCTATCGAGCAGGAATTTTCCGTTACGGGTGAAGGGCGCGCGGCGGTCGCCAGACGCACGGCGCTGGTTGATTCGATCGTTCAGCGCCTTTGGAACGGAATCATCGTTGGCTCTCAGCCTGCTTCCGCAAATCCTAGCTCCGCCCTCGCCCTGGGTCCGAAAAATTTCGCGCTGGTGGCAACCGGAGGATTCGGGCGCGGCTCGCTTTCCCCCCACTCCGATATTGATCTGCTGTTTCTGCATGCCGGCAGCAACTCCGAGAATGAATTCAAAGATCCCATCCGGCGCTTTTCGCAGGAGTTGTGGGACCTTCAGCTGAAGCTCAGTCCATCTACGCGTAACTTGGCGGAGTGCGAAAAGTTGGATCCGAACAATGTTGAGTTTGCTATCTCTCTACTAGACTGCCGTTACCTGGCGGGTGATCGCGAGCTTTTTTCGCGGTTGCGCGAAAAAGCTGTTCCTCGTCTGGTCGGGCGCGAGTGCCACAACTTGATTCAAAACCTGGGCGAGATTACACGCGCTCGTCATCACAAATTTGGCAATACCGTTTTTCATCTGGAACCGAACGTAAAAGATGGACCCGGGGGTTTACGCGATTACAACGTTGCCAACTGGCTTGCGCTCATTTCCGCAATGGAAAAATTGAAAGTCTGGCCGGACACGAACACTCTCCTGCCTGTTTCTTCGCGGCGAGCGCTCGACTCAGCCCTTGATTTCCAAATGTCAGTGCGTTGCTTCCTGCACTTTCGCCACGGGCGTCACGACAACACGCTCACATGGGAAGCACAGGACGAGGCAGCAGCAAGAAAAATCGGAACTGGTGATGTGGAAATCACCAGCGCGGCCGATTGGATGCGCGTCTACTTTAGCCACGTGCGCAGCGTGCACCGCGTCTGCACGCAACTGTTGGAGGAGATTCCCGCGGCCTGGTCGTCGTTGCACCGGCAGTTTCAGGGCTGGCGGTCGCGGGTTGCGAGCGATGATTTTTCAGTCGTTGACGGTTTGGTATTTCTGCAACAACCGGGTGGATTGCGCGATCCGGAAATGCTGTTGCGGCTCTTTCATTTCATGGCCGAGCATGGCCTGAAGCTGAGCACGACCACGGAATACAAGGTCGAGCAGGCATTGCCGGCGCTGGCCGCAACGCCTCCGCGGGGCGCTGAGTTGTGGCTTTACCTCCAGGAAACGCTGGTGCAGCCTCATGCTGCCGACGCTTTGCGCGCTATGAATGCCCTTCGTCTGCTGACGCTGTTGCTGCCGGAGCTGAAGGGGATTGAGGCGCTGGTGGTGCGCGATTTTTATCATCGCTACACAGTTGATGAACACTCGTTTCTGGCGATCGAACATTTGCATCGCCTGAAAGAATCGAAATCGGAATGGGACAAACGCTTTGCTGAGTTGCAGAGTGAACTTGAACAACCGGAACTGCTTTACCTCGCATTGCTGCTGCATGATTCCGGCAAAGCGATTCCGAGCGACAATCACGTCGAGATCAGCCTGCAACTCACCGACAGTTGCGTGGAGCGGTTGGACCTTGACCCGGTGGATCGCGAAACCGTGCGATACCTGGTAGCAAGCCATCTGGAAATGTCGGCGGCGATGCGGCGCGATGTATTCGATCCAGTGAATGTAAAGTCGTTCGCGGGAAAAGTTGGAGTACCCGAACGGCTGAAGATGCTGTGTCTGATGACCTATGCAGATATCAAAGCCGTGAACCCGGAGGCCATGACGCCGTGGAAGGCGGATAACTTATGGCAACTGTATATTGCGTGCGCGAATTATCTGAGCCGGAGCGCCGATGAGCGCGTGCATACAAGCGATGACGGAGCAAATCTGGCGCATCTACGATCGCTCGCCCCGGTGGCGGGAAAAAAGATCAACATTTTTCTGGAAGGATTGCCCCAACGTTATTTGCGCATTCATGGCGCGACCGACGTTTTGGCACACGCCGAAATGGCCGCTCGGCTGGGACAGGACGGCGTCCAACTAAGTTTGAAACAAATTCGTCATTGGTATGAGCTGACGTTGATTACCACCGACCGCCCTTTTCTGTTTGCGTCGGTTTCCGGAGCACTGGCCGCGTGGGGAATGAACATTGTCAAAGCCAACGCGTTCTCGAATGCGGCGGGCATGGTGGTAGACACTTTCTATTTCACCGACCGCTTTCGAACATTGGAGATGAATCTGCAGGAATGGGAACGTTTGAAGAACAGCATCGCGGCCGTCGTCAAAGGAGAAGCTGATGTGGCCCGCATGTTGCGCGACCGCTTGAAATCGGAGAAGTCCGACAGCACAAAAGTTAAAATCGCCACGCAAATCGAATTCGACGATGCCTGCTCGGCGAACAGCACACTGGTGCAGGTTTTGACCCAGGATCGTCTCGGACTGCTTTACCGGATGTGCTCTCTGGTCTCAAAGCATGAGTGCAACATAGAAATTGCACTGATCGAAACCGAAGGGCAGATGGCAATTGATGTTCTTTATCTCACTTCAAGCGGAGCAAAGCTGAACGCTGAGCGGCAGACGGAGCTAGGCAAGGCGCTGCGCGACGAACTCGCGACGAAATAATTTGTTCTCTGCTTGTGGGAAAGCCGAGCAAGACGTCCGTCGCTCCACCGTCTCACTTTTTTTCTGCTATTTCGCGATCCGCGTAATATCCCTCTCTGGTTTGCACGGTCATGTCTTTTTTCTTCACCGCCAAAGTGACATGGTGATAACCAGTGGGCGTGCTCTCTTTGTCGGGCGTGTATCCCATGGTGTACTGGGTTCGCAGTTCCTCGACAATGCTGGAGTAAATCTGGTCCACGGGTTCTTTCTTGGTGACCTCAAAGAAACGTCCACCCGTTTCTTTCGAAATCCGCTCAAGAATTTTCTTGCCATCGGTACGCGGCTCCTCGGCACGACGTTGGCCGCCTCGACCACCACCGCCACCGCCGCCCGGATACCCACCTCCGCCACCGGGCCAGCCTCCTCCTCCACCGGGCCAACCGCCGCCGCCCCGGCCCATCCCGCCCGGTCGTTGACCTTCTGCGCGGCGAGGTTCCGCGAAATAAATGGAGTAGACCACCGTATCAGCGCGTTGCGCGGCCTCAATCGCGCCATCGAGGTAAGTCTTGCTGCCACGGTCCACGCCGTCCGTGAGAACGATGAGAGCCTTCCGGCCTTGCTGCTTCTTCATTAATTCGTTAGACGCCAAAAACACAGCGTCGTACAGCTGAGTGCCTCCGCCACGGTGAGAACCTGATCCTGATCCCGAGTCGCCGGAGTCATTGGGATCGTTCGATCTCTCGCGATCCGATGGCGTCTTGAGCAGATCGAGCGCCGCTTGCAGCTTTTCACGCGACGAAGTCAAATCCTGCAACAGTTCTACCTCATGATCAAAGTGGAGAAGGAAAGCCTTGTCCTTCTCCTGCACCAGCATCTGATCGAAAAAACTGTGGCTCGCGTTGCGCTCCGCGTCGAGGACGCCGGTTTGACTGCGGCTAGTATCGACGAGCAAGCCCAGGGTTAACGGCAGATTCGTGTCTTGCGAAAAATATTTGATAATCTGCGCCCGGCCGTCTTCTTGCAGCGTGAAGTCGTCTTTGGTAAGGTCGCGAATGATCTTGCCATGTTTGTCGCGAACCGTGACGGGCAGCGTAACGACTTTGACGTCGACGGCGATGGTGGTAGCTGGATCATCGGCCTGCAACGTCGGGACGACTCCGGGAAGAGCTACCAACGCAGCGGCTAGTAGATAAGCAACCGCCTTCCCCACGGATGATCGGTTCACAGTAGTTTCTGTATTGTGAATTTCTCTGCGAGTTTTTCTACCGGGCCGTGCCTTGCAAGGCCGAGACTCATTCACCGCACACCCTCCGTTTAGCGTGCTCTGTTATCGCGGACGAATCTTAAGAGCATTAAATCTGCACAGGAAAATAGAATAGACCGTCAGAATCGCACCCGCCCAACTCGGGAAGGCAGCCGTCAACGAGTATAGAAGACCGGATGCAACCGGCGGGGACGGATTTTCGGTACTGGATTCGTCGGCGGACATGGGGCACCTGTGCAAGCATCCATTCGTTCGCGACTTGACTTCGCGTCGCAGTTATTTGTCCGGCAAATAACAAAACAAATCAACCCGCGTTTGAAACAGAAATATCGATATATCAAAGTGAACTGAGTACGTGGATGCATGGCAACCAAGTTGAAGTTGCCAACATCATGTAAAAGCCAGGTCAATGCCGGGTAAAACTTCGTAAAGGCTAGGTATGGCGCGTTTGGCGATGCTAAAGTTAGAGATTATGCGAAGCTTCTGGCAGAGGAAGCGACAAGTGTGTCTTCGCGGACAGTGCCTGCTCGCGGCGATGGTCGCCCTGATAGTAGTGACCCCGATTTTGGCAGCTCCAAGCTATGTTTTAGCGCAGGACAAAACAGCTGTCAGTTCAGGAGGCGCGCAAGTCGCCAAAGCCGTTGGGACGATCAAAAGCATTCAAGCGGATTCGATCACTGTCACAGCTGAATCTGGTGGCGAGATTACTGCAAAGCTTTCGGGCTCGACGAAAATTCTGCGCGTGCCGCCGGGAGAAAAAGATCTGAAGAACGCAACCACCTTGCAGGCGCAAGACCTGCAACCTGGGGACCGCGTACTGGTTCGCGGTCAGGCGTCAAGCAACGGCGAGGGGCATACGATCATTGCTCTCTCAGTGATTGTGATGAAGCAGGCGGATGTGGCGGCGAAGCAGCAGCACGACCGCGACGACTGGCAGAAGCGAGGGGTGGGTGGACTCGTCACTAACGTGGACACCGCGACGAGCACCATCACAATCTCGTCCGGCGCGGCGGGGACGACACACAGTATCGCCGTCCACTTTGCTAAAAATACGATCCTTCGCCGCTACGCGCCTGGCTCGGTGAACTTTGATGATGCGAAACCGACGCCAATCGATCAAATCAAGGCGGGAGATCAACTGCGCGCCCTCGGTAATCGCAGCGCGGATGGCAGCGAAGTGACTGCCGAGGAAGTTGTGACCGGTTCATTCCGTAATATTGCGGGAACCATCAAAGAAATCAACGCGGCTGGCAATACGATGACGGTGCAGGACGCAATCAGCAAGAGCGCTGTCGTGGTGAAGGTGACATCCGATTCACAAATAAAGAAGCTGCCGCCTGAAATGGCACAACGCATCGCGATGCGCTTGAAAATCGCAGCGGGCGGTAGTGGAGGTCAAGCCGGCGCCAACGGCCAAAGCCAAAATATGGGAAGCGGTCAGGGACAAGTAGCAACGCCAGGTGCTGGCGGAGCGCGGCCAGGAACAGAATCGCAAGCGCACAGTCCTTCCGGCGGAGGGCCAGGTGGAAATGGTCCTCCAGACTTGCAGCGCATGTTGAGCCGCCTGCCCAATAGCACGCTGGCGGATCTGCAAAAGGGCGATGCCGTAATGATCGTCTCGACCGCAGGCGGAAATTCGGATGCCGTAACGGCAATTACGCTGCTCGCAGGAGTGGAGCCCATCCTGACCGCAGCGCCGAATCGAAGCGCATCCTCACTGCTTTCGCCCTGGTCGCTGGGCGCGCCCAGTGGAGAAGGTGAAGCCGCACAGTAGTGAATAAATCTCAATCCATGTTTGCGATCATGTTTTCATCTATGAGATATGCAATCAATGTGATCTGCCTGGAAAGAATAGGGTGTGTGTGTTGAAGCATTTATCGGTCTTCATTCTGGCAATTCTGATTTTCGTGACTCCTGCGGCGATCGCCGGGCAAACTGCGCCTGCCCCAGCACAATCATCAACCGCGCGGTCATCGGCATCGGCAACAACGGGAACCTTGCGCGGGCAAGTGACGGACCCCTCAGGCGCAGTGGTTGCGAATGCAGCGGTCGCTGTCCTGGTATCCGGGGGAGCAACGCATTCCGCCACCACCGGTAAGACCGGCAATTACGAAATCGGAAACCTGCCGCCGGGCAAATACACAGTCACAGCCAACGCCCAGGGATTCGCCGTTTTTGTGCAGAACGACGTAAATGTGGCGGCTGGCCAGGTCGCGCAATTTAATATTCCTCTCGATATAAGCGTGGAGCAGCAAAAGGTCAACGTCCAGGCAGAAGGACCAACCCTCGACGTCAACCCCTCGAACAATGCGAGTCAGGTTGTGCTGAGCGGTAAAGATCTGGAAGCGCTACCCGACGATCCCGACGAATTGCAATCCGACCTGGAAGCGCTGGCCGGACCTTCCGCCGGCCCCAATGGCGGTCAGCTCTACATCGACGGATTTACCGCGGGACAGCTTCCACCAAAGTCATCGATTCGCGAGATTCGCATCAACCAGAATCCGTTCTCATCGGAGTACGACAAACTGGGCTATGGACGAATCGAAATCTTCACCAAGCCCGGCACCGACAAATTTCATGGCCAGTTTCAAGTCGTAGGAAACAGCTCAGGATTAAATACTCGCAATTATTTTCTTCCCGCCGACGAGGCGCAGCCGTACCACTCGGTGATCTATATGGGAAACATCGGCGGACCTATCAACAAAAAAGCGTCGTTCTTCTTCGATGTGCAGCGGCGCAACATTGACGAAGTCGCAGTTGTAAATGCGCCAGCGCTAGACCTGGCAAGCGGGCCGGTGAATCTCAGTGGGAGCATTCCCAACCCGCGTACCCGAACCAACCTCAGCCCGCGTATCGACTACCAACTCACCACCAACAATACCCTCACCGCACGTTACCAGTACTACCGTGACACATGGCAGAACGACGGTGTCGGAGGATCAACCTTGGCGGAAGCCGGCTACGACACCAAGTCCACCGAACACACCGTGCAGATCACCGATACACAGGTCTTCGGGTCGAATGTCATCAACGAAACCCGCTTCCAGTATCTGCGCGATAACAGCAATCAGAATCCGGTGACGACCCCGTTACTGACTCTGCCGCCGTCAGTCACGGCAGCCCTGTCGGTAATACCGTCCTTCAGTGTGCAAGGTGTGTTCTCGGGAGGCCGCTCCAGTGAGGGAACGCAGGTTGACTATCAGGACCACTACGAACTTCAGAATTACACCTCGATTTTGCACGGCAAACATTTCCTGAAGTTTGGAGCTCGACTACGCGGTGTGCACGAAGTCAATACCTCCAGCGCAGGATTCAATGGCAACTTCACCTTCCCCGATCTCCCGACTTTCGAGACCGTGGTGAACGATCTCGAAAGTGGTACGCCTTCACCCGGCCCGCTCCAGTTCACGCTCGATGCCACCCACACCGGCTCGGTGCCCACCGTGCCCGTCACCGTCGTAGATGCCGGATTGTACATACAGGATGATTGGAAAGTGCGCCCCAATTTCACCCTCAGCGGCGGCCTGCGCTTTGAAACTCAGAACGCGATTCACGATCATGATGACTGGGCGCCTCGCGTCAGTTTTGCATGGGGCATCGGAGGGGGTGGAAAAAGCGCGCCGAAAACTGTCCTGCGCGGCGGTTTCGGACTCTTCTACGACCGATTCACCCAGGACCTCGTCCTGAACGCTGACCGATTGAACGGCGTAACTCAGCAGCAGTACGCCGTGTCGGCTCAATGCTCCACGCCACCGTGCCCTGTAATAGATTTTTTTCCAACCGTGCCGAGTGTAAGCCAGTTGCCAGCCCAGGCAAGTTCCCCGATCTATCAGATCGCCCCTGGATTGCACGCGCCCTACATCATGCAAACGGCGCTTAGCATGGAGCGTCAAGTGACAAAGATCGCCAACGTTACAATCTCGTATCTGAATTCACGCGGCGTGCACCAGCTTCTTTCGATCGACACCAATGCGCCGACGCCAGGCACACCAAATTCAACGGGGCCGCGCCCAAATCCAAACGCAGGCGATATCTACCAATATTCCTCTGATGGACTGTTCCGGCAGAATCAGTTGATCGCGAACTTTAATGTCCGGGCCGGAGCGAAACTCTCTCTCTTCGGTTACTACTCTCTGAACTACGCCAACAGTGACGCTTCTGGCGCCGCGAACTTCCCCTCGAATCAGTACGATTTGAGTGAGGACTACGGACGAGCCTCCTTTGCTATACGGGATCGGGTGTTTTTTGGTGGAACGATCGGGCTGCCACGTGGGTTTCGCCTAAGTCCATTTATGATTTTCAATTCCGGTACTCCGTACAATGTCACTGTCGGCTTGCCCTTGACCGGCGATTTGCAGTTCAATGCCCGCCCCGCGTTCAACACAACCAATCCTCCCGGTTCATGCACTTCTCCAACACTCGCGTGCTACTACACGTTTTCGATGACGCAGCCCTACACCCAGATTCCCATCAATTATCTGACCGGCCCATCCAACTTCACGCTGAACCTTCGGCTGTCAAAAACGTTTGGTTTTGGGCCAGAGACTGGGGGAACCAGCGGAGCGCAGGCGGGCGGTGGTTCCCACCAGCATGGTGGGAGCTTTGGGCGTGGGCCCGGAGGTTTTGGGGGCATGGGACCGGCAACCACTCGACGCTACAATCTGACGTTCAGCGTCAACGCCCGAAACGTTCTGAACAAAGTAAATGATGCGACTCCGATCGGAGTGCTAAGCTCACCCAATTTCGGACAGTCGATCGCGCTCGCGGGTGGCCCGTTTTCGAGTGCGGCGGCAAATCGAAAAATTGAACTACAGGCGATGTTTAGCTTCTAGCAGCTTGCTCTTGTAGAGACGGAGCTTGCCCCGTCCCAAACCATTACGTGGAATAGTCGGCGTTGATCTGCACATACTCAGCTGTCAGATCAGTGGTGAGAAATTGCACCGAGTTTTTGCCGCGTCCAAGCTGCACGCGAATATCACAGACAGGTTGCGCGAGAGCGCGGTGAGCTTGTTTCTCGTTGAACGCGCAGCCAACTCCATTGCAGCATACTTTCTGACTGCCAATAAAAATCTGGACGCGTGTTGGATCGATGGGCACGCCGCACCTGCCCACTGCCGCGAGAATGCGTCCCCAATTCGGATCGGCGCCAGCCCATGCAGTTTTGACCAGCATGGAGTGAGCAATCGTCCGCGCCACTACTAACGCCTCTTGCCTGCTGCGCGCCTCTTCGACAAACAATCGGATCACATGCTGTACACCTTCCCCGTCACTGATGATCTGCTCGGCCAGGGATTGACACACTTTGCCCAGAGCGGCTGAAAATCTCTTTCGGATGTGAGCATCTTTCAACCGAGCACCACTGGCGCCGTTCGCCAACAACAACACCGTATCGTTAGTCGAAGTATCGCCGTCGATGGACATGCAATTGAACGAATCGTCGCACGCCTCGCGCAGAAGCGGCTGCAGCTCACGTGGACTTCCACCCACATCGGTGAACAGATACACCAGCATGGTCGCAAGCTGCGGATGAATCATACCGGCGCCCTTGGCGATCCCAAGCACGGTGATTTCTTTCGAGCCTTTTTTGGCGGATGTTCGAAAGTGCGCACACGCAATCTTAGGCCGTGTGTCGGTGGTCATGATGGCGTGGGTGAAATCGAGGACACCACGTTGGCTGGCTGTGCGGTTTGCGGTCAGCTCCGGCAGCTTGGCCAGAATCTTTTCTGCCGGCAAGGGAACTCCGATGATGCCGGTTGACGAGGGGAAGATTTCTTCAGCGGGCACACCGAACAATTTTCCGGCTTCGCGACAAACCTGTTCGCAAGCCTGAATGCCCGAGCGTCCGGTGGCGCAGTTGGCGTTTCCCGAGTTCACGACGACGGCTCGCACGCGGCCGCCTGTAGCAAGCAGCGACGCGCGCCCAACTTCTACGGGAGCGGCGACGACCCGATTCTTCGTGAATAAGGCTGCAGCACTCGCGCCTCCGACGGCTTCCACCACCGCGAGGTCAGGCCGGCCACTGGCTTTAATGCCTGCCGCGAGGGCAGCGAACGAGAACCCCAGGGGCAAACGAATTTTCTCAGGAGAACGGCGCAGCTCGGTCATGCTTGAATCTTCAACCAGTTTTTCGGCGGTGGCAAAATTGCAAAGGCGGGCGCCTTGCCACGAATCATCGCAATTTCGTCGCAGCGATAGAGCCGTGGGCACTGATAACAGTCTTTGTGAATCTTGTCGGGAAGATCCTGATGGGAAGCAGTAGTAAATCCCATGCGTGAGAAAAAGTCTGGGATGCGCGTGAACAAACATACGCAACTGACTTTGTGCTTTTCCGCTTGCGCCAGAAGAGCCTTGACCAAGCGCCGACCGCCTCCGTTGCTTTGGCTCGAGGGATCGACAGTAATCGAACGGATCTCAGCCAGGTGCACGCCATAGAGGTGAAGAGCGCCGCATCCGATGATGCGTCCCTCATGCTCAAGAACAATGAAGTCGCGGACGTTCTCGCAGATCTCCGCCAGCGAGCGCGGCAGCAGAGTGCCATCGCCGGAATAAGCCGCGATCAGAGCGTGGATCTGCTCGGCGTCGGGCAAGACCGCTTCACGCGTGCGCATGGATCTCCTTGCGCGGTGCGGAAGTCGACTTCTTCTCTTTGTGCGTTTTCTGCGCGTACTCAGCATTTTTATGCAAAGCAGCGTCCAGAGCCTTGACTAGCTGATCGACGTGCTTCTTCTGAATAATGTACGGCGGCAGAAAGCGCAGCACGGTTTCATGCGTGCGATTGATGATGATGCCTTCCTGCAACAGCTGCCTAGCCACCGCTTTTGCTAGTTCAGGCGAATCCAAATCCACGGCCTGCATCAGGCCGGTTCCACGAACGTCCTGAATCGACTTATGTTTTCGGTCCAGCGCTTCGAGCGCCGCGCGAAAATATTCGCCGAGCACGCGCACGTGCTTGAGCAATTTCTTCTCCTCGCGCAGGAACTCGATGGCAACAGCGCAGGCCAGTGGACCTCCGCCAAAAGTAGTGCCGTGCATACCCGGATGGATGCAACTTGTAACCCGTTCAGTAGTTAGGATGGCGCCAAGCGGCAAGCCACAAGCCAGCGGCTTCGCGACCGTGGCCACATCTGGCAGAACACCGTAATGCTGATAGGCAAAGTGGCGTCCAGTGCGGCCGAGGCCACTTTGAATTTCGTCGAGCAAGAGCAACGCGCCACTTTGTTTGGTCAAGCGCGAGGCGAGTTCGAGAAACTTCCGATTGACCGGACAAATCCCACCCTCACCTTGAATGGTCTCGATACACACCGCGCAGACACTGGAATCAAATTTTCGTTGCAAGTCCGCAAGGTCGTTGAACTTTACAAAAGTCACACCCGGCAACAGAGGAACGAACGGAGCTCGATATTTCGGCTGACCGGTGGTAGCTAGCGCGCCAAAAGTGCGCCCATGAAAAGAATTCTCCATGGCGAGAATGCGCGTCCTTGAATTGGGCTTGTGGCCGTTCGTATTGTTCGCTTGCGCAAAGGCGCGGGCGAGTTTGAGCGCCCCCTCCCAAGCCTCGGTTCCGCTGTTGCAAAAGAAAACGCGGTCGAGTCCGGAGATTTGCGTCAGCATTTGTGCGAGTTCAGCTTGATACTCGTGAAAAAATAGATTCGAAACGTGAATCAACCGACCAGCCTGACGCTTGATTGCCGATTGGATCGAAGGATGATTGTGGCCGAGCGCATTGACTCCGATTCCACTGAGGAAATCCAAATATCGTTTGCCCTGCGAGTCCCAGAGATACACGCCGCGCCCGCGAACAAACAGGATGGGCTGGCGCTCGTAGGTGGGAAGCAAAAGCTTCGCTTCCATGCGGGAGACAGAAGCCAGATTCATGCCCTCAGCACCTCAGTGCCGCATTCCAGCTTGGTGAAATAAAACAGGGGCAGCATTTCGACTTGCGCGGCAGGCAGAATGCGCACACGCCCCACACCTGATTTCAGAGCCTGCGTGCAAGCTTCGAGCTTGGGCATCATACCGCCGCTGACAACGGATTCGTCGATGAGCCCTGCAACTTGTTTCGTATCCAAACGCGGCATCACCGAACCGTCCGCTTGTTTTACACCGGGCACATCGGTCAGAAAAATCAGCGCGTCGGCCTCGCAGGCGATGGCGCAAGCGGCGGCCATCTGGTCCGCGTTCACGTTGTAATATTGGCCGTCGCCTCCAAGGGCAAGCGAGGAGAGCACCGGAATTCCACCTTCGGCCCAGATCGCTTTGAGCCAGCGTGGTTCAGAAAAGCAGATTTCGCCGACAAAACCCAAGTCGAATTCCGCATCCTGTTTCTTGCGGGCGCGAAAGACGCCGCCGTCTCCGCCACAAAGACCGATGGCCGGTTGTCCGGCGGCCGCAATCGCCGCTACCAGGCTTTTGTTCACTATGCCAGCAAGTACCATCAGGGCAACATCGCGCGTTTCGGCATCAGTCACGCGCAGACCGTGAACAAAATCACTCTTTTTCCCAAGGAGTTCCAGAGTGCGCGTGAGCGCGCTGCCACCACCATGTACCACCGCGACCTGGTGTCCATCTTGCGAAAGTTGCACCACCGCTTGCGCGCATTTTTGGAGAGTGGATTTATCCTCTAGCGCCTTGCCGCCGATCTTGACGACTATTTTCATTTTTATTGCAGTCCTTCCGCTTCGTCCCAGCCGTACATGAGGTTCATGTTCTGTACCGCCTGGCCGGCTGCGCCTTTGAGCAGGTTATCCAGGCAAGAGATTACGATTAGCCGGCGGCCATCGCGTGCGAGGCAGAATCCCAAGTCACAATAGTTGGTATGCACTGAGAATTGAATTTCCGGCAAACTCGATGCCGGAAGTATGCGGACCCACCGTTTGCCTTTGTAGAAATCGCCGAAACAACTTTGAACCTGGTCCGCGATCATTTCGTTTTTCAGATACACATAAATCGTGGACAGAATCCCCCGAGGAATGGGCAATAGATGCGGCGTGAAGATTAACTGGCAAGAATTAAGCGCCAGTTGCTCGAGGATCTCGCCAGTGTGCCGATGTCCAAAGACCGAGTACGCGGAAAAGTTGTCGGCAACCGACACGAAGTGAGTACGCGCCGTGGGCTCCTTGCCGGCTCCTGAAACGCCGGACTTTGAATCGGAGATGATGCCGCGATCGCAATCCACAATGCCAGCGGATAGCAGGGGTGCCAGCGCCAGAATGACTGAAGTCGCGTAGCAGCCGGGATTCGCAACCAAAGTGGCCGACGGGATCTGATCCGCATTCAATTCAGGCAGACCGTACACGGCGCGCTCGGTGAGTTCAGCCGCAGTCTGGGCGTCAGCATCTTTGAAAGCATAAATTGCACGATGCTGTTCCTGTTTCAACCGCCAGGCGCCGCTCAGATCGACGATACGCAGCCCGCGCGCAATTGCCTCGGGAACAAGCTCGCGCGAAACGGCGTGCGGCGTGGCGAGAAACAGCAGTTCTACTCCATGCTGCTCTAACGCGGACCACGAAAACCGCTGGACGGCTGAATCGCCGTTGCCAGAGCCGTTACCGGAGGTCGACTCATCTGTCTCCGCACTGCGTCGTAAAAGCAGTGGTACGTCTGTGCGCGGATGGCGGCCGAGCAGGCGCGTAAGTTCGAGGCCGGAATAGCCGGTTGTGCCGAGGACCGCGGTTTTAAGTTTGGCCGTCACCAAGCTCTGTCTCAACATCGGTTCTTAGCCTTTTTAAGGTCTTTCCGATGTGTTGTCACCCCGATTTCGCTGCCGAGGCATATTTATCCATCATTATGAATAAATATTCATATATATTAAATGGTCTGGCAGAACTGTCAAGCTTTTCTGATGGCTGCAAGAAGAAATTTCTATTGGACTCCGTCGAGCAGGGGCATTTAGTGTGGGGGCGATTGTGCGCGAACTGGAGACCTGCAAATACATTTCATGCTGCATTTCACGCCGTCCTTCCCCTACGCCGCAGTATTCGGTGAGAATGTTCTACCGCATAAAAACAGGAGCAATTCCATGACAAAGCAAACGGAGAGGCGCGGGCTGCGCTGGTCGTTCTTATCATCGTCCTCCCTATCTGTATCGAGTTTTATTCTGGTCACGCTGCTCGCCTCAGGGATTATCGCGGCGCTGGCCGCACCTTGCCTCGCCGACGATGCACCCAAGCCAGATCCTTCAGGCATCGCGACCGGCGACCGGACGACCGTCGTGGACGCAGCCGGCAATTCTTTTGTCGTCTCCGAGCCCACCGATAAATCTGCGCCAGACTATGCCGCGAACAAGAAGGCCTACGACGACTATCAGGCTCAGGTGGCGAAAGAGCCGCTCGCGGTGAAACTCGCCGATAGCGTTGGGCATGTCCGCGTGGCCACAAACTTTGCCTGGACCTTGAATACCGGCTACCTCGTCTTGTTCATGCAGGCTGGTTTCGCCCTGCTCACATGCGGGCTGATACGAAAGAAAAACGTCGCCCACTTGATGATGCTGAATTTCGCCGCCTACGTGTTCGCCTTTCTCGCCTACTACGCCGTCGGATATGCATTTCAGTTTGGAGCGGTCGCCATCAATGCCGCGCCCACGAATTTGGGCGGCATCCCCATGCTCAACAAATTTCTGATTGGCAGCGGTCAGTGGGGATTTGTTGGCGGCAAAGGATTTTTTCTTACCGGCCCGGCCTATGACAGCGCCAGCAATTGCCTGACCCTATTCGAAGTCGTGTTCATGGAGACTGCCGGCTATATCATCGTCGGCGCCATCTGTGAGCGGATCACCTTCTGGGCATTTCTGCTCTGTGAACTATTCATCGGCGCGATTCTTTACCCAATCTCCGGTTGCTGGACCTGGGGCGGCGGTTGGCTCTCACAAGTCGGATCAACATTGAATCTTGGCCACGGCTATGTCGATTTTGCTGGATCAACCGTAGTTCACGCGGTGGGCGGCTTCGCGGCTATGGCTCTCGCCATCATTCTTGGTCCGCGTCTAGGCAAATATGGACCGGGAGGAAAAATCCGCGTCTTTCCTGCTCACAACATTGTGTATGTAGTGACGGGAACTTTTATTCTGCTCTTTGGCTGGATGGGTTTTAATCCCGGATCCACGCTGGGAGCGACCGATCTCCGCATTTCTGTGGTGGCAGTGAATACCAACCTGTCTGCCGTTGCCGGTTCAGCGGCAGCGATGCTGTTGTGGTACTTCCTGTTCGGCAAGCCAGATATCACGATGGCGTGCAATGGCATGCTCGCGGGGCTGGTCGCCATCACGGCTCCGTGTGCGTTTGTGTCGCCGACCTCGTCGGTCGTCATTGGCGTGCTCGCGGGATTGCTGGTGTGTGGCGGAGTTATCTTCAACGACCGCGTTCTCAAAATCGATGACCCCTGTGGCGCGATTTCGGTCCACGGCTATTGTGGATGGCTCGGTGCAGTCAGCGTGGGTATCTTCGCCGACGGCGCTTATGGTGCGGGATGGAATGGTGTTGGTGCGTCATCGTATCTGGGACACACGGGCCAAGGCGTCACCGGCTTACTCCACGGAGATGCGCGACAGTTCGCGTGCCAGCTTATGGGAGCGACTCTGTATGCGGTTTGGGCGTTCGGCGCAACCTATGCCGTCTTCTGGTGCGTCAACAAAGTGAAAAGCATGCGCGTAGCGCCTGAGGTAGAAGAAGAAGGGCTCGATGTTCCTGAATTCGGGATGTCAGCATATCCCGAAGACGCGGTTGCTCCTGCTTCATACTGAATTCAGGGCCAGACCGCGACGCCCAGCTCTCATTGGAATACCGGATTACCGGCTTCGTGAGCGATACGCTTTACTGTCGTAGCCGCAGATCGCTCGAGGTGCCGCCCGCCGCTGGAACGTAGCAATTGAGCGTGTAATCCATCACCATGCGATCGGCGTTGAAGCGCCAACCCAGGGTGCGAATGGTACGCTTCATGCGTTGGATCCAGCCCCGCGGTAGGCCGTCGCGATCGCGCTGGTAGTAAAGAGGAATCACTTCTTCCTGAAGTACTCGCATCAGGTCATCTCCATCGCGGGTGTCGTGAACGTTCATGTCGGAGTGAGTTCTGCCATTCCCAATGGCAAAGCCGTTCAGGCCGTCATAGGCTTCCGCCCACCATCCGTCGAGCACCGAGAGATTCAAGCCGCCGTTCAGAACGACTTTCTGGCCGCTGGTTCCCGAGGCTTCAAGCGGACGCCGCGGATTGTTAAGCCAGACATCGACGCCCTGCGTCAAATGGCGGCCAACGTTGATGTCGTAGTCTTCAACAAAAACGAACTTGTCGGAAAACTGAGGTTCGCGCATCAACTGCGCAATTTGCTGCAGCACGCGCTTGCCCGGTTCGTCGAGAGGATGCGCCTTCCCGGCAAACACAAACTGCACCGGACGCTTCGGATCATTGACCATGCTCGCAATTTTTTCGATATCGGCCAAGATCAGATTGGCACGCTTGTAGGTGGCAAAACGACGGGCAAAGCCGATGGTAAGCGCATCCGGGCTAAGAGTTCGTTCCAGTTGTTGCAGCACCGCGTGCGGTTCGTCGCGTCGCGCAGCCTGCTTCACCGCGCGGCGGCGCACAAATTCGATCATGCGCGACTTAAGGTTGAAATGCGTCTCCCAAAGCTCGCCGTCGTCAACGTTATCGATGCCTTCCCATATCTTGGCCTCGCTGCTGCGCAGATGCCATCCCGTACCAAGATGGCGATCGTAAAGGCGAAACATCTGCGGAGCCAGCCACGTAGGAACATGCACGCCATTGGTGACATGTCCAATGGGAACCGCGTCTTCCAGTTTGCCCGGGAAAAGTCCGGTCCACATGGCGCGGGAGACCTCACCGTGTAAAGAGGAGACGGCATTGGCGCGGCGCGAAAGCTTCAAGCCAAGTACGGTCATGCAGAAACGTTCGTCACTGTCGGGGTTTTCACGTCCCAGAGCCATGAAGCCTTCACGCGACAAGCCGAGAGCCTCGCGCAGAGGTCCAAGATGCTCTTCGATCAGATCGGAATCAAAGCGATCATGGCCGGCGGGCACCGGAGTATGAGTGGTGAAGACCACTTCACGCGCCACGCGCGGCACGGCTTTGTCAAAGCTGATGCCTTCTTCTTCCATGCGCTGGCGAATCGCTTCGAGAACCGCGAATCCGCTGTGCCCTTCGTTAAGATGAAGAACTCCAGGTGTGATGCCGAGCGCTTTCAGAGCGCGCAGACCACCCACGCCCAAAAGCAATTCCTGATGCACGCGAACCCGGCCATCGCCTCCGTATAAGCGCGACGTCATTTCGCGGTCTTCGGGAGTATTGCCTTCCACGTCAGAGTCCAGAAGAAACAACTCACAACGACCCACTTTCACACGCCATACTTTGGCGTAGATCGGACCATGCCGAGTATCGACCTGCACCACAACGGGCTGGCCGTTCTTGCCAATGGCTGTTTCCATCGCCAGTTGATTGACGTCGGTTTCGAGATACTCTTCGTGCTGCCAGCCATCGCGATCCAGGCGCTGCCGAAAATATCCCTGCCCATAAAACAGGCCGACCCCGACGAGTGGAATCCCGAGATCGGACGCGCTCTTGATGTGATCGCCAGCCAGAACTCCGAGTCCACCGGAATAAATCGGCAGAGATTCATGCACGCCAAATTCCGCGGAGAAATAAGCCACGGGACGGGGCCGTAAGATACCGGCATGGCGAGCGCCCCAGGTGCGCTCTGCATCCTGATACTCGCGCAGACGACGATAGGTGTAGTTGATCCGGCTGTGCAGAATGAGTTCCGCAGCGCGTGCTTCGAGTTTGGCGAGAGGATATTCATTCAGCAGCGCGACTGGACTGTGATTGAGCTGCCTCCAGCGCAGAGGATCGAGATCCCGAAACAAGGCAGCTGAATCGTTATCCCAGCTCCACCACATATTGCGAGCCAGCGCCCAGAGACGTTCCTGAGCTGGAGCTATGAATCGGTCAAGCGTGCGGGCTTCGCTCACCACCGGCGCAACCCGTTTCGCAGCCTCCGTGAGCTGCCGAATCTCATTTTCTGGAAAAACTCGCGCCTCCAAGGTTTGAATCACCAGAACGCCTTGCAGCACACCGCGATCGATGATGGGAACTCCCAGAAACGATTGGTAATCGTCCTCGCCGGCTTCAACGAAGTACTTAAAACGAGGATGATTCTTGACCTGTTCAACAGCCACCGGACGAACCTGTTCCGCAACCAGGCCGGCGAGTCCTTCACTCACTGCCATTCGTAGATTGCCGATGCATTCCCGACGCAGCCCGAGCGTTGCAGCTAAAACGAGATTAGCGCGGTCGGGCTCTAACAGGTACGCGGAGCACACATCGGTCCCAAACCGTCTGGCAATCAATGCAACGACATTCATCAAGGTCTCAGCCGGCTTGCCGGGCTCCGCCGCCAGACTTGCGATTTCTTCCCAAGTCAGCACATAGCTGGCATCGAGAGAGCAGGCAGCGTGGTCTTCATCCTGAATGATCTCGTTCGGTCGATCCAATCTTGTATCCATTTGCTCCAATTCTCTAGGTCATGCCACCGGTCAACCGGTTAACCGGCAGCGACGCGAAGACGGTCGGAACGCACCATCCTCCTAATCCATTCTATCGGGTGAAAACGGAAGTGCCCTACATTGCCTGCGGAGTTGTTGATTACCACGGTGCGCACCGGATGGTCATATTTTGTCTTGCGCTTTTGCCATTCCGACATTTCTCCCAGAATAAAACTTTAGTGTCCGGTTTGGGGCAAGTCCAATTCGAATTGTTTATGGAATGGATTCGCTCGACGCGATCACCGATCGTCATCGTCAGCCATATTCTCAATTTACGGGTGGGAGAAATGAGAGCACTTCT
This sequence comes from Terriglobales bacterium, assembly GCA_049674665.1. Classification (GTDB taxonomy): domain Bacteria; phylum Acidobacteriota; class Terriglobia; order Terriglobales; family Acidobacteriaceae; genus Acidiflorens. Next base: position 38,161 of record JBATZM010000071.1, on the reverse strand, counting down.
ACCTACAGTCCTACAGATAGTTGTTTCTACCGGAAACTGGAAGCGCCCGAAAAACCGTCAGCTATCCTTGCGGTAGAGGAGGTCGCGCATCGCTCCCCTCCGTGCTTCGTTCAGGGCCTTGCGTTCGCCGGCGTCTACACCGGGCTTGGTTACGGAGTCGGCGTGTTCCGGTTCGCTGCACGCTGGGCAGCGGTTGGCGAAGCCTGGTTTATCCGGCTTTAGCTCAAACTCTTCTGAGCAGACGGAGCAGACTCGGATAGGAAATGCCATCGCGCTAACATGATACAACTCGGTGGCAATTATCGTTAAGTCTAAGGAGCGTTTACGGATCTTGCGTCCAGCACCTTACGAGTCATCACTCGCTCGGACTCGATAAGAGACAAGCAGAGTTTATGATCTTATCGAAGAGCACGGCGCCTCGCTCGTGGACAGAGCCGTAACTGCGCACGTCGTTTTCATTCTTGGAGCCATAGTTTACGTTTACCCCTCCTAGGAGATGGACCCGTCGCCAACGCTCGCCTTGCTCCCCGTACCCCCATGACTCCTCACCGATCGGTTTCCCGTCCTCGTCAAGCACCTTCCGTCCCTCGGTCTTGTTCTTGTCTAATGAATCGAGGATCGGATTCGGAGGTCGCGCTATGCCGCCTGTTCCCCCCCCACTCGATGCTCAAACCGGCTGTGCTGTTCTTAGGTCTTATGTAGACACCGCACATATTTGGAGGCGCGTCGGCGCAGCCCTGGGCGATCGTGAAATCATTTATGGGAACGTCGAACTGAAAACCTAGATGTCCCTCAGCTCCTCCAATCATTCCGCGTCTGCCGATCCTCCTTATTCCTGGCCTCAACTCCGGGCAACGAGTCACAACGGGAATGGATGGTGCAAGAGGTCTTTCTCTGTGAGAAAACTGTAGATATACCGCGCCTGCCGACAGTATGGCTATGATCCCAACGCTTATAACTTGTGGTCGCATAGTATGAATCGTGGGTATCCCCATTCAAATGGACACCACTCGAAGCCTGATGGTTCCACACACACATTTCCAGCAATAGATAACTGATGTAATCAGCGATAGCACTAGCGAAGTAAGAAAAAGGCGCGCCGCGCCCCACCCGCCAGGAGTTCGAGCGGAGCACAGCGCGCAACGGGCTCACCTTTTTTACCCGTTATCTTTACCCGCTATCCCTATCCCTGCGAAGGATGCAACACGCGGAACGTGCTGCCGCCCTGCGACCACACCAGCACGAGCGCATCCTGGCCGCTCGGCACGTTGGATAACACCTGTGCCACGTCAGCCGCGGATTTCACCGGCTTACGATCGACTTCCATGATGACGTCCCCACGCTGCAAGCCCGCGTTGTCGGCCGGACTGCCAGGCTTAACGTCCTCAACCACCGCGCCGTGAACCGACGATTGTAGTTGCATTTCGTTTCGGACATCCGGACTCAAGTCGGCGAGATTCAGCCCCCACCGCCCTTTTCCGTGGTCGGCATTGGCTGTCTCCGTGCCTTTGTCGCCGCCGAGTGTTTCAAGCGTTACTGCGACATTGGTCAGTTTGCTGTCACGCATCACTTCCAGATGGATGGTGTCGCCCGGCCGCTTTTGCCCAACGACCATTTGTAACTGTCCGGCGTCGGTAACGGGTTTGCCGTCGAGTTCAGTAATTACGTCTCCCGTGCGCAGACCGGCTTTGGCTCCAGGCGCGTCGGGCTGAACGTCGCTAATCAGCGCTCCCTCGGCTTTGTCCATGTGGAAAAACTTCGCGTTATCGGGAGTTACATCGGAGATTTGAATTCCGATAAACGCATGAGTTACCTTGCCGTCCCGAATCAATGTCTCCACTGTAGGCTGAACGATCTGAGTAGGAATCGCAAAGCCCATTCCGGAGAATGACCCCGAAGATGAAATCAGGAAAGTATTGATTCCGATGAGTTCGCCACGCGCATCAACCAGCGCTCCGCCGGAATTTCCAGGATTGATGGCAGCATCGGTCTGGATGAATTCACCCGGCTTGCGTCGATCGCTAGCATCCGGATTGGGACGATTCAACGCGCTGATAATGCCGCGCGTCACCGTGAAGCGGTATCCATACGGATTCCCGAAGGCAAGCACCGTCTGCCCCGGACGCAGGTTAGCCGAGTTACCAAACGGCACGCTCGGTAAGTTACTTCCATTCACCTTGATAACTGCGAGGTCGGTCAGTGGATCTGCGCCCACCAACTTCGCCGGCAACACGTCGCGATTGCTCATGGTGACGCGAATATCGACGGCTCCTTCGATCACATGGTTGTTAGTAACGATGTATCCGTCGGGAGAGATGATCACGCCGCTGCCCAGGCCGTGTTCGATCCGGTTCTGGGGCTGCGACGGAAAATTAAATTGACGGCCGAAGGGATTATCCGGGCCAAAAAACTGCTGCATGTCAGGCATGCCTTCCGCACCGGTTTGCTGCGCGTTGCCCTTTGACACCACCGTGACGTTCACAACCGCCGGTGTCACTCGCGCTGCTAGAGTTTCCATGGCGCGGTCAAGCGTGAGCAGCGCTCCGACACTGTTGTCGTCAAGCGCCGCCGCAGCCGGAGCGGCCTCAGCCGCCTTTGCAGACTTCGTAAAGTTGAGCGTCGCCACCGTCCCCACTACCAATATGGCAAGCAGAGCCACTGCCAGACGCTTGGTCACGATTGCCTTACCCACTGACTTAAAACGTTCCATCCACATCATTTTTGTTTCTCCTTTTGCAACTAATTATGTAGTTGTTCGTTACAAAAAATTTTGTCCCTAAATTGAATTGGCCACAGGCACTTTCGCCAAGCGGTTAAGCTGTGTGCTCAGTAAGGTCACCCGCCACACTTGTACACTCCACACCGACGAATCCTCGATCACGAACTGCGTGGTTTCAATAAAGACGAGCGTTCGAAATTCCGGCACAATTTCCTGATTCGCATTCGCGCTCATCATCACTGCACGCGGCATAACTTCGCGCAAGGGCGCCGCGTTCGACCGCGCAAAGAGTGTCCGAACAGGAACTCGCTGACGCTGGGCAGAGGGATGCGCCGGAGCAACTTTGGCACTCGTTCTTGACAGCGTTCCCGACAATCCCGACGAAGATTCGCTCATTCGGAACGAAGCGGGAATTACCGCCGCTTCGACGGAAGACGAGTTGACGGAAGAGCCGACCGAAGACTGGCTGAGCGCGACCGCGTATGCATGAGCTGAATTCGTGCCCCGATCAAACGCAACGAACTGAGGCGTGTGCGGTAGCGCAACTAAACAGACCATCGAAAAAACGCCGACCATCCCCAGCGCCGGCTTCCAGACCCGTGTAGCCACCGGCCGGTTTGTGTCAAGAATCTGCGCCAGTCGCAGCGAGGCCTCATGAGCCCGGTGAACCGCCGCTTGCGCCATCGACCATCCTCTTTGCGCCAGACTCTTTTCCAGCAGCGAGACTAAGCAAGAAGCGTATCCCCGCGGGTTAGAAGTCTCGGCAAGCACCGCATCGTCGCAAGCCATCTCGCGTTCCACCGAAAGCCGGTTCTCAATCCACCACACCGCCGGATGAAAAAAGAACAGAGCCCGAACAATTTTCTGAATGAGATTGGTCCAGTCATCCCCACGCCGCAGATGTGCGAATTCGTGCAGCAAGATCGCGTTGAGATCGTTCGCTGGCAATTCTCGCAATGCCCAGGCCGGCAAAACGATGGTCCGATTCCAAAGACCGATGGCGGCAGGCACGCGCACCTGCTCGGATGTCGCAACTGTTATAGACTTTGCCACGGATTTCGATGACGATTTCGACACGCAGATTATCTCGACCGTTTTCCGTACCAACGGATCGAGGTCCTCTACAAGGATTGGAGTGCAACTCCCGCGCAGTTTTCGCAGATGCCAAAGCCCGGTTAGCAAACGCACCATCGCCACGCTCGCCCCCAGAACCCAGACAAGAAACACGAAAAGTGCCCAGTGACTGGATATCGTAAACGCAGGCCGCAGGCTTGCCCAAGACATCCCCGACGATATTCCCGGTATGAGACGCGCTCCATTAAAGCTTCCGAACAAGGGAAGCGTAGCGACGGTCATCAATGTCAGAAACCAGACTGCAAATCGTGTACCTGAATTCTGTTTTCGCAAAACGCGCAGCAACACCCAGGCAAAAAACGCGATCAATAATCCTTCCGGAAGCGCGTTGACGATACGCTCAACCGAAATCTCAGCGACGGTTTGCATGGCAAGCCAGTTCATTTCGCGCCGCCCCGATCGGTGTTTAGGTCCAGCATCTGCCGCAAACGACCGATTTCCTCCACCCCGATACCCTGATCCTCGAGGACATTCAACACAAGTTGCTCATGCGAATTCTTGAAAAAACGGCTCACCAGATGCCTGATCTCCGAACGCGTCGCCTCTTGCTTTCCTACTAGTGGCGTGTACACGTGCGCCCGTCCATCTTTTAGATGTTTAAGATACCCTTTTCTCTCCAAAACACGGATGGTGGTCAAAACAGAATTGTAAGCCAGTACAGGCTTTTCAGTAATAGAATCAAGAACTTGCTGGACCGTTCCCGATCCCTTCCCCCAGAGCACATTCATGATCCGCAGCTCAGCTTCGGTCAAAGTTCCCGATTGTCTCGGCGGCATCTGTGCCCTCCTAATTCCTTAGACGCGTCACCAAATAAAAAGTAACTAATTATTTAGTTGCAAGCGAAAAGCGGCGGGTTGTATCAAGGGGAAAGTTGGTTCGTCGGGTGCTTTACCTCGAATGCGAATTCGAGTGAAAAAACTACTTCCCAGGCACGTCCAGCAAGAGGATGCCATTCACCGGCAGTTCCAGCTTGATTGATCCCTTGGAGAGTCGAAGATTCTGCGCAGAGTCTGCCTCCGCGACACGGTTCAATTCGCGAACTTGCGCCCTCGTCGGATATCGCGGACTTCCCATGCTCTTGTAAGCCGCAAGCGTATTCCCATGTTCGGAGTCCGCGCGCCTCAAGCGTACCCGGCTGTTGGGCGCCACTCCGCGAATCTCAAATTCGACGCTCCGCTCATCTCCTTTTTTGTCGGGATCCACCAAATTCCATGCAGCAATCGCCAGCGAACCATCGCGCCGCCGGGTAACTAGAACCTCGGGAGAATTCTGCGCAATCCTCTCCTGTCCAAGCTTATGCAGCAGAGCGAACGCCGTATAACTCGGCTTCTTGATTCCGCCCAGTGCGATCAGACCAAAGCTTCCGTCGAAAGGTTCACGGCCAGGACCATCTTCTTCGAAGACATCGTCGAACGTCCAGAACGACATCATATTCACCAGACCATCGCATTGCCGGATATCATCCGCGAGCGCCGCGCCAACATAGGTCGTGTCCCGGGCATTGAGCGGGCCAAATGAAGGAACATTCCACTCCGTCCACATCAACGGTAGGCCCGGTCGCGCCGAGGCTGAAATCTGATCGTGCACCTTCTTGATCGCGAGACATACCCTCTGATCCATGGGAATGTCGGCGGGAATATCGACATTATTACCAAACAGATCTTGGACAGTATCGTCGGCGTAGCCGTGGCTCGAAATAAAGTCGGTGGGAACATTCTGAGCGACGGCATGCTGAATGAACGCGTCTACCCAGTGCGCGGACGACGTTGCAGGCCCGCCGACCCGCAGACGTGGACTTACTGACTTCAGCGCTCGCGCCGTGTGGTCGTATAACTCGAAGTAAGTGGCTTGCTTGGGATCGCCGGTCCAGAAATCAATATTCGGTTCGTTCCACACTTCGAAGTACCACTGGGCCACTTCGTCAAGTCCGTAGCGATCGACGAGGTGCTGCGCGAGGGCGCGAATCATGTCGTCCCATTTCTTGTAGTCCTTCGGAGGCGACACAATCTGCTTGTACCAGAACGGATGCACATCCTGGCGCAATGCCAGTTTCTTAGGCATAAAGCTGATTTCGACAAAAGGCCGCACACCATTCTGCAGCAATCCGTCATAGATCTGATCTACATAAGAAAAATTGTAGATGGGATGCCCCTGCTCGTCTTCGTCATAAACGCCAACTTCATCATGCAGGATGTTATGAAAGCGGACGTAACTGAACTCAGTGACCTTCTTTACTTCGCGAAGATCGCTGCGGTAACTTTCGCGCAAAGTGAGAATGGCCCGCCCCGACCCGAACGTTTGTTCCCAGAAATGTGGGAACGGATGTCCTGGAGCACGGACATCGATAACAATTTTTTCAGGCGGAGTCTGAGCCCGACCTGCCGCGACGATTAACGCCAGCCCGAATGGAATGCCGCAGATAATACGAGATAACTTCATGGGTTTTTCCTACGGTAAAATTTCGAGTTTGGCTTCAGAGCCGCTGGCTGAATCCGGACTAATCCACACGGTAACTTTTGCGGACTCAACCGCGAATTGGTTGTGGTCATTCCAGATCGCGAACGCATCCGTCGCTAGACTGAATGTGACTTTCTTCGTTTCCCCTGGAGCTAGCGCAACCCGCTGAAACCCTTTCAGCGCTCGCACCGGCTGCGCAGTGCTGGTGCCTTGCAGACGAACATAAAGTTGAACCAGCTCTTCGCCCGCCCGCGAGCCGGTGTTGGAGATGTCGGCTTCGGCCGTCAGAACAGACGTCGTGCCCGCTCCGACCGTCAAATGTTGATTCAAATCCGCCGCGCTAAATTGGGTCTTGCTGATTGCAGTCGGTCCAAATTTAAAGCTTGTGTAAGACTCTCCATAGCCGAAAGGAAACTGCGGACTATTTTGCTCATCGATGTAGCGCGAGACATATCTGGATTCGGTATCGTGCGGAGGCCGCGTGAGATCTACGCTGCCCGGAGGACGCCCAGTACTCAATGCATTGTAATAAAGCGGTTCCTGGCCAACGCTACGCGGCCAGCTTACGACCAGCCTTCCGCTAGGATTCGATTCGCCGAAGAGTGTCCGGGCCAAAGCCGAGCCAGCTTCGGTTCCAGGAAACCATGCTTCCAGAACCGCTGGCACATGCTCAAACGCCCATGGCAAGGTCAGCGGACGCCCGCTGAAAAGAATCAACACAACTGGCTTGCCGGTGTTGACGATCGCCTCCAACAACTCCTGCTGGCGCCCCGGCAGACCGAGATTCGCGCGCGCCGCCGCCTCTCCACTCATATCTGGAGATTCGCCAAGTGTCAGAATCGCCAGATCCGCGCGCTTAGCCGCTGCAACCGCCGCCGCGATCTCCTCATCACTACCCTTGAGAATCCCAACTCCCCTGGCGCGGATCACATGACCTTCCCCCAAACGCCGCGCCAACTCGGCAGGGAAAGACAGGACTCCACTAATCGACGTTTTCGACGCTCCCTCCGGATCGGAAGGATTGTCAGCCAACGGGCCGATAACAGCCACCGTCTTCACGTCGTTCGAGATCGGAAGCAGAGGTTTGCCGCCGACCCCGGAATTCTTCAGCAGAACAAACGACCGTTCCGCAACCGTTTCCGCCAACTGAAGACTCTGTGGCAGAAAAAACTCTCGCTTAGCCCGTCCTTCATCAACGTAAGGATGCTCGAAAAGCCCAAGCGCAAACTTTACCCGTAGAACCCGGCGAACGCTTTCGTCGATGTTCGCCTCCGGCACCGCGCCTGAACGAACGAGCTGCGCCAGATGATCGTGATACAAACTGCTCGTCATGTCCATATCGACGCCCGCAAGAAACGCCTTGCGTGCCGCGGTTGCGTCATCGACAGCAATACCGTGTGCCACCAGCTCGCCGATCGACGACCAGTCGCTCACCACCATCCCTTTAAATCCCCACTCTTTCCGCAAGATCTGCGTCAGCGTAAATGGATTCGCCGAAGCCGGCACGCCGTTGAGCGAATTGAATGCGCTCATCAGAGTCGCTGTTCCAGCATTGATGGCTGCGTGAAATGGAGGCAAATAGTACTCACGCAACGTGTGCTCTGAAATTTCGGTCGTGTTGTAATCCCGGCCGCCCTCCGCCGCGCCGTAGCCCACAAAATGCTTGACGCACGCCGCGATGCTGTCCGGTGCATCCAGCCGCGAACCCTGGTAGCCATGCACATAAGCGGCCGCCATCGCCGAACCAAGAAACGGATCTTCTCCCGCACCTTCTGCCATGCGCCCCCAACGTGCATCGCGGGCGATGTCGACCATCGGAGAAAACGTCCATCGAATGCCGATAGCGGATGCTTCCAGTGCCGCGACATGAGACGCCTTCTCAACCAATGCCGGATCCCACGTCGAAGCCATCCCCAACGGAATCGGGAACTCTGTCCGGAATCCGTGAATTACATCGAGTCCGAAAAGCAGTGGAACGTGCAGGCGCGATTTCTCGACCGCAATGCGCTGATACTCATTGATCAGCGGAGTATCGACAACATTCAGTAGCGACCCGACCTGACCGTGCGTAATCATGTCTTTGTAGTCGGTTCGCCCGGTGCCGGGCCCCGTCGCTTGCCCCGCGGAATATTGCACCAGTTGTCCAACTTTTTCTTCCAGGGTCATGCTGTGGAGAAGAGCTTCGATCCGTGCATCAAATTTCGGGTCCGCGACCCCGCTTTCACTCGAAGCCGGGGTCCGAGCCGAGATCCGAGCCGGAGCCGAGACCGGCGTCGCTGCCTGCGCCGACAGCAACGAACTGCCCGATACGGCAAAAAGAACCGTAACCAGCAGCACGCATGCTCTTCGACCGCAGGTTTCTCGATTCCACGCGTTCAACCCGCCGCCTAATATCGGCGAACCAATCCGTGAATTAAGAGAGCATGCTCGTCGCACCGGGAACCACATGAACCAGCACCTCGTACAAATACGATTTTGTACTTAACTAAATCGCGTTAGTAGACCATCAACGGTCTGTATGAAATACGTTTTTATCGCCGATGTCAAGGGTAGAAACAGACCCGCGAACAAAGAAACACCCAGAACTTGGCTTGCCCCTGCGATTTCATTGTGCGAGACTGCGCTGCGTGACCACAAACACAAAGAAGACGAAACCAGGCGGCGATGGAGCGGAACGCACCGGCCGAAAGGTCATGAGCTTGAAAAAGCTGGCCGAGCACCTGGGGCTTTCGCCAGCCACCGTCTCCCTGGTCATCAACCGATCGAGCGTTGCCGACTCCATTCCGCAGGCTACAAAAGACCGCATCTTCGCCGCTGCCCGCAAGTTCAAATATCGTCCCAACTTCTTTGCCCGGTCGCTACGTACTCAGCGCAGCTTCACCATCGGAGTGATCGTTCCCGAAGTCAGCGACGGATATTCCGCCTCGGTGATGAGTGGGGTGGAAGAACATCTCCTGCAAGAGGGATATTTCTATTTCGTCGCCAGCCACCGGCATCGTGCAGATCTCATCGACGAATACCCGCGCATGTTCCTCGAGCGCTCCGTCGACGGCCTGATCGCCGTCGATACTCCCTGGCACTTTAATCTTTCTGTGCCCGTCGTCACCGTCTCCGGACACAACGACGTCAAGGGCGTAACCAACATTGTGCTCAACCACCAGCGTGCCGCCGAGGTCGCCTTAAAGCATCTTGTCCACCTCGGTCATCGCCAAATCGCCTTCATCAAGGGACAGGAGTTCAGCTCCGACACCGAAGTCCGTTGGGCCAACATCGAGCGCGTGGCCCACCATCTCGGCCTGACCATTAACCCACGCCTCGTCACCCAGCTCGAAGGCGATTCTCCCTCCCCTCAACTCGGATACAAAGCCACCAAGAAGTTATTGGTCGCCGAAAAAGCCTTCTCCGCGCTTTTTGCCTTTAATGACATCTCCGCCATGGGCGCGATTCGCGCGCTCCGTGAATCGGGTTGGCAGGTTCCCGAAGATGTTTCCGTCATTGGATTCGACGACATTCAGAGCGCCGCTTTTCAAAATCCTGCCTTGACCACCGTGCGCCAGCCACTCCGAGAAATGGGACGGGCAGCCGCCGAAATCCTCCTGAAGCGTATTAACCGCCCAGGTTCTGAACTCCACGACAAACACATCGTCGAACCGGAATTGATAATACGGGAAACCACAGGTCGCGCCTCTTCATCCCGTCCAGTTCCGAGTAAACAAAGACATTAAAGCGACTATCATTTTTCATACCCGCCTCTGTATTTTCATAGACGCTGCATCGAGGAAGCTCCCTCCATTTTGGTTATTGACTGCCGAAATTCGGACGTGCTATACACAGGCGGCGAAGTTTTACTAAATCGCTTTTCCAGAGATTTAGTAACCATTTGCAAAAATATAGCGACAACCTTTTAAAAGATCGCGGCAACCTTAAAAACCGGCACTTTTTCAATCCGAGGAGATTTCATGAGCCGTTCGAGTTTGGCAGTCCGCGTCGCACTGCTGATCGTGAGCATCGTTGCATCAACCGCGTTGGTCCAGGCCCAGTACCGAACTTCCATTCAGGGCGTAGTCACCGATTCCACGGGAGCAGTAATTCCCGGAGCCACCCTCACCCTAACCAACCCAGCAACCGGTGAAAAACAAGTCCGCACCAGCGACCCATCCGGCGTCTTCAACTTCAACGCCCTCGCTGCAGCCGGCGTGGCCTTCCGATTAGAAGTGGAAAAAACTGGCTTCCAGAAAAAAACTCTCGACAAGGTCCAACTGGTTCCGGACCAGGCCAACGCTCTCAACGTGCAGCTCGATATCGGCGAAGCAACTCAGACCGTCAATGTGGATGCCTCAGCGATACCCGCACTCGAGACCGAAACCGCCTCCATCAGTGGGGTTGTTTCTGATAACCAAATCCAGCACATGCCTTCATTCGGTCGCGACGTAACCAAACTGGCGGAACTTGCTCCCGGCGCCTTTAATGACGGGTCGTACGGGGGCGGCGGCGATGATGGCTACACAATCCCCGGCAACCAGACGAATGGAACGCCATCCGGTGGTGCCGACGGCATCTTCAAAACCGAAAACGGTGTGCAGTCTGTTTCCAATGGCAACCAGACTCAGAACAACGGTATTTCGATTGACGGCATCAGCACTACCAGCGCTGTGTGGGGTGGTTCTACGGTCATCACCCCGTCCGAGGATTCCGTTGAAAGCGTGAAGATTGTTACGAATAGCTATGACTCCGAGGACGGTCGCTTCAGTGGCGCCCAAGTCCAAATCACTTCCAAGAGCGGCACCAATGACTTTCATGGCAGCCTCTTCTTCACCACCCACCAACCGAATCTGAACGCCTATCAACCATTCTTCGGTGTGGGCACTTCATCGCTGCGGGACAACAATAAGTTCAATCAATTCGGTGGTAGCGTCGGTGGCCCCATCTGGAAGAATAAGCTCTTCTTCTTCTTCAACTATGAAACCGTGCGCGAGCCCAACTCCAACATCCCCGGCACTGGATGGTTCGATACGCCAGCCTTCGACGCCCTGGCTCCTGCTGGACCCATCGCGGCCACTTATCTCGGTTTCCCTGGCAATGGCGTAGTCAACAATGGGCTCGTTCCCAACACAACCTGCGCCACTGCGGGTCTGATTGAAGGCGTAAACTGCGCAACAGTTTCAGGTGGGCTGAATCTTGGCACACCTTTAACAATCGGCATTGGTAAGCAGGATCTCGGGTGGACGAGCATTTCGAACCCAGGCTGCGGCGGGGCCGGCACAGGCTGTGGAACCCCTGGCAGCCCGCTCGGCACCACTCCCGATATTGCTAACTACATAACCACGAATCCCACTACCTTTACCGCAGTTCAATATAACGGCCGCCTCGATGCAGACGTTACCAGCAAAGATCGCATCGGATTTGCCATCTACTGGGTTCCCTTATCCACAGACGACTACAACGGCAACCGTGCCTACGACGTCTTCCACCACAACCAGATTAACGACGCCTTCTCCGTTATCTGGAATCACACCTTTTCGCCTACGCTCCTCAATGAACTTCGTGCCAATGCTGCCGGATGGCGCTACAACGAAGTCAATGACAACCCACAGTCGCCGGTCGGACTTCCCGTCGATAACATCAGTCAAATCGGCAGCATTACCCCAAGTCAATTTGGGCCTAGCGTCGGCAGTATCCTCAATCAGTGGACGTATAGCTACAAAGATGTCGCCACCAAAATCATCGGGCGCCACACCATAAAGATTGGCGGCGAAGCTACCCGCCTCTTTTATCTTCAGGAGCAAACTTATAATGGGGTTCCTAGCTATAACTTCTTCAACATGTGGGACTTCCTGAACGATGCGCCGTATAACGAAAACGGAGGCTTTGATCCCACGACTGGCATCCCAACTACGCTTCGCCAGGATCAACGCGAAAACATCTTGGGCTTCTTCGGTCAGGACGACATCAAAGTCCGCCCGAACCTGACCGTCAACTTGGGTCTGCGCTGGTCCTACTTCGGTCCAATCTCCTCGAAACAGAACAACATGTATGTGGCTCACCCCGGCTCGGGAGCAAATTATCTGACTGGCCTGACCGTGACTAAAGGTGATTCCTGGAACGCGCAGAAGAATAATTTCGGACCTGAGATCGGTTTCGCTTGGAGTCCGAACAAATTCAACCAGAGACTTGTGTTCAGGGGCGGTTACGGCATCAACTACAACCAGGAAGAAATCGCCATTTCCGCCAATATCGACCAAAATCCCGGGTTGGTCGTCTTTCCTTCCTGGAGCACCAGCGTCCCGACCACAATCAACCCCAACATTATCTACGCACTTTCTTCGAGTCCACACGACCTATACGGCTATCCGGCAAACCCGCATGCGATTTCGCCTCCCGGCCCGAACGGATTACCCACCACCTTCACGTCTGTAATTGAAATCTTCCCTCAAACCCTTCCCACTACGCGTGTCCATCACTACTCTTTTGACATGCAGTATGATCTGGGTCATCAGTACGTGATGAGCTTGGGATATCAGGGCAGCTTGTCCCGCAACACTTTCTTCCACGAGACCCCGCTCGCCGTCCCGGCGAGTCTGGGCTACCCTCTGAATCCTCAACTCAATGGTGGCGGAGATTATTGGAGCAACAATGGCCGCGGCAACTACAACGCCATGCTCGCGGAAGTGAAGCATCAGTTCTCCCGCCAGTTTATGGCCGATGCTCAATACACCTATTCGAGGAGTATGGACACCAGTTCCGCTCCCTACTCGGAACAGTACTATCCGTATAATCCAAGCCTAAGCTACGGTCGCTCTGACTACAACGTTACCAATGCCTTTAAGCTTTTTGGCATGTGGCAACCGGAATTCTTCCGTGGTAGCAACGGTTGGATGGAAAAGGTCGCTGGTGGCTGGTCGCTCAGCGGTATCTGGAATTGGCACTCTGGCTTCCCATGGAATCCCAATGTAAACGTTGTCGGCGGAAGCCTCTATTGCGGAGATTGCGGCTATGGAACGTTGCTCCCTGGCGCCTACCTGGGTGGCGCAGGAACCAGCACAAGCAATAAAGCATTTGAGGGTAACGTCAGTTCCAACTATCCTCTGGCTGCGACCAGCCCGAACCAGGCAGGGGCGTATTTCTCGACGCCAACTTATACTCCATACACCTGCCCCACCCCTACCACATGCCAATCCGGCACGGCGCTTCCTCAGTCCCCCGGCGTTGGTCGTAACTCGCTCACCATGCCGGGATATAAAGATGTCGACCTAACGCTGACCAAAGGCTTTGGCCTGCCAAAAATGCGCGTGATCGGCGAAGGCGCTAAGATCGAACTCCACGTGGATGCCTACAATGTATTCAATAATTTGAACCTCAACCCAAATAATGTTTCGAACAACATTAGCAGTTCGAACTTCGGCACCATTCCGTTTGCTCTTGCTGCTCGTGTCCTCACCCTAGGCGCGCGCTTCAACTTCTAACCGTCACTCCAAACTTCAAGGCGCACTCGATTCCGGGTGCGCCTTTTTCTTTCTTGTGCCTCTTCCGCTTTTCATCACATTCAACCAGTGACCACCATCACAGACCCCAATCCCGATAAGTGCGAGAATGTCTTACAGATTTAGTACAGTTCAGAACTCCGCCCGTCTCCAGAGACAGTTCCACAACTGCTGAAAAACCACCTTCGGCAATCTTTGACAAATTGACGTCTGGCAGAGCCTGTTCCGAACCATCGCTCCGTTCCGCCTAACTTGTTTGTCCAAGTGACAACACGACTGTTTATAGCAACGATACTAGGGGGGGTAGGGGGGGTGGGGGGGTAAGGTACATGGTACAGACCGGGCGGATGCCTGACAGAATAGACCGGGAGCATTCCTGACACTTCAAAGAGCAAATCGAAATTGAAATCACTCAGGCGCTTCGAGCACTCGCCTTGAACCCAGCCTTTTCCATCGCCCGCCGCATTTCCTCATTCTTCATGAACGTGTTCCACACGAATCCCGACCGCGCATTTTCCGCCATCAGCATCGTGATACCCAGATCGATGCCAAGCACATCCGAGTCGTACCAGCCCGTCAGCGGATTGAACGCATCGACAAATCCATATCGTCCCCAGGCTTTAGGGTAATGTTCGCGGATCGTCCGCAACACCTCCATGCAATCCGATTGCAAAAAGGGCAGCGACCCGCCAGCAGCGCACGGAACAACGCTGCCATCCAGTCGTCCCAATCGAGGAGGACCACCCCAAGCCTGATATCCCGACGCCGAATCGGAGGCGGTGATTCCCCACAGATGAGCGCTGTAATCGGGAAATTCGTCGCGCAGCGAAATACAAAACGCCTTGTGCGCTTCGGTTGCGATTTTCGAGTTCGTGAAATAGTCGGCATAGGCGTCGCGTTTGTGGCGAAAATCAAACCACGCTTGCGAATACTGATGGGTAAACAACGGATCTTTGCCGGAAATATATTCGAACTCCTGAAACTTCACCACGGGACGAGTCCATGCCTTCCACGTTTCACTCGAAACCGGATGCGTCGGCGAGCCGATGGCGAGCAGATAGATCATCATGAGTTCGCAATAATGTTCCCAGCGCGAATGCAAAAAACCACCGCCCGGATTCCATCCCATGGAAAAAGTTTTACCGCCGTTGAGCATCCATGGCCAGTCCACGCGCTCGTAAATTGCAGTTGCAAGATCCTGTATTTCGGCGTCATTAAAATGTTGGCGAGCCGTCAGCACGCCGCAAAGCAGAAGTGAGCTATCGATTGAGGAGAGTTCGCAATTCCACATCCGCTCTCCACTGTCCATATCGATGAAGTGATAGAAGAAGCCGTGTTCATTGCGCAATTGCCCTTTAAGAAAACGGAGCGTCTGCCGCACGCGATCCCGAATCGCCGCCGCCTTGCCATAGCCGCGGGATTCCGCAATGCACAGCCCAGTAAGTCCAAAGCCTGTTGCCGCAATACTGGCAACTCGCCGGTGGTCGTTACCGTTAAGCAAGGCGCGATCCTTGACCTGGCCAGTCGTACTACTGGCCTCGTTCCAGAAGAAGTCGAAGGCCGCGCGCTCGATCTCATCCAGAAGTTGATCGTCTGAACCGCGATAAGGATCTTTCTTCGGCTTGTCAAACTCTTTCTGTTTCGACGGCCAAGCCGTGGAGATCGCCGCAGGCAAGGCGACCAGCCCGAAAGCGGTAGTCTTCAGCATCTCGCGTCGCGTGACCGGCGGACGCTGAAACATAGTTGGCCTCATAGAGTTGGCCTCAGTTTACCAAGCCTCATGTCGGCTGCCGAGTTTTCGGTGGCTGATCGCTGACGACTGATGGCTGACGGCTTTCTTGCTACACTTCCTGTGCATGCCTACCGTCACCTATCTCGAAGCCATCCGCCAGGGAATCTGGGAAGAAATGGAACGCGACCCTAGCGTTTTTTGCTTAGGCGAGGACATCGGCATCTACGGTGGTGCGTTCAAAGTCACCGATGGATTCATCGATCGCTTCGGCCCCGAGCGCGTGATCGACACGCCCATCGCGGAGTCGGCCATCGTAGGCGCAGCGTTCGGCGCTGCCCTTACCGGAATGCGTCCAGTCGCCGAGTTTCAGTTCATGGATTTTATCGGCTGCGCCTTTAATCAGATCGTCAACATGGCCGCGAAGGCGCACTACCGCTGGGGAGCGCCCGCTCCGCTGGTGCTGCGTGGTCCAAGCGGAGGGAACGTGCATGGCGGGCCATTCCACTCGCAAAATCCGGAGATGTGGTTCGTCCACGCACCGGGTCTGAAAGTCGTTTGCCCGGCGACGGCATACGATGCCAAGGGACTTATCAAGGCGGCGATCCGCGACCATAACCCAGTGATTTTTTTCGAGCACAAGTATCTCTATCGAAGAATCAAAGAAGAAATTCCGGGCTCCAACCCTGAAGATGACTACGTAGTTCCGATCGGGAAGGCGCGAGTCGCGCGCGAAGGCCATCATCTCAGCGTGATCACTTACGCTGCCATGCTCTACACTGCGCTCGAAGCTGCGGAAATCCTCAGCGAAGAAGGAATCGAAATCGAAGTCGTCGACCTGCGCACCGTTTCTCCACTGGATCGCGCAGCGATTGCTGCGACCGTGAAGAAGACGAACAAAGTCATCATCCTCCACGAACACGCGCGCACAGGAGGACTGGCCGGTGAAATTTCGGCCATCATTAACGAAGAAGCGTTCGACGACCTCGATGGTCCGATCGTCCGACTGACGTCTCTCGACACGCCAGTTCCGTTCTCTCCACCACAAGAAGAATTTTTTCTTCCCAAAGTTTCCGATCTGGTGCGTGAAGCTCGTCGTTTGCGCGCGTATTGATTTGCGCACTCCTGTTATATATAGAAGGCAGCGGGCATGATTTTTTAAGGCTCCTTGAAACCGGAGAGGAACGGCAATGCGCAATTTCATTTTGGGGATTGTCATCACGATTCTGGTTCTTCTGATCGGCGGTCTTGGCCTTGCTCTACTGGGCTTTTTGCCGACCCGAGCCAACAGCGCTCCTCCTGCGATAGAGAGCCACATCGCCATGAGCGCGCTCGACAATTCAGTGGAGCGTCATGCTCCGCGTTTGAATAACCCTGTGCCACCCACCGATGAAAATCTGATCGATGGCCTGAAGATTTATACGATGAATTGCGCGCTTTGCCATGGCGGCATCGACCGCCAGCCCTCGACTCTTGAAAAATCTTTCTATCCTCCGGTTCCGAACTTCATCCTTCATCCACCGGACGACGCGGAATGGCACCTCTTCTATGTGATTCACAACGGCGTCCGCTACACGGGCATGCCCGCCTGGGACAAAACGCTTTCCGAGTCTGATATCTGGAAGCTGACCGCATTCCTTACCCGCGTGGAAAAGCTGCCACCCGCGGTACAGGACTATTGGAAGAAAGCCAGCGGTGCAAGCCCTCCAACGGGCGAAGCGGCAGGGCACGACGAGCATAAATAGGGGAGCGACGGGCGTCTCGCCCGTCAGCCGCGCGGATCTCCACCAGCAAGTTTTGGAGTCGCAGCCTGCTGTGCTATCCCTGCGGAGAATTGAAGTTGATCGTAATCACGGTTTGAGTAGAGGCAGCGTGGCCGTTGACACTGTACGGTTGGAACTTCCACTGTTTGACAGCCGCAATCGCAGCTCGGCTCAGCACAAAGTTTCCGCGAACAATTTTTAGATCGTCGACACCACCATCGCGCCCGATCACCGCTTGCAGTACCACCATTCCATGAAGTTTCTGCGCCAGACCTTCTGGCGGATATACAGGATCCACGGTCTGAACGAGCATGGCGCGGGCTGCCTGTTCGGTCAACGAGACGGGTTCACTGAATTGTTGAGCTGATTGCTGATCTATAGATTGCGATTGTGGCGCGGAGACAGGCATCATCTGCGCCGGAGTGACCGTCACCACAACTGGCCGCTCGATCGGCGGCGAGTTTCTCATGCTCTCGGGGATGGCCGCTCGTTGTACATGAATTGGCGCCTGTTCTTGATGTTCGAACACCGGCGTTGGCAGCGGAAAGTCGGAGGGTTTCGGTAAGGGCATCCGCGATTCCGGTATCGTGGATTCGGTTGCGGCCACTCCCAGCGCGGGCGTCTCCACATTCGAATTGGCAGGACCTCGGCTAAAATACGCGTCCTGTTGCGCATCGCTTCCAGCGGAACTGACGGGCAACGCGCCAGTTTGGTTCACGTAAAAAAGCGCCGCCACCGATTCCTTTAAAACGCGGATTCTTCCTTCAGGTGTGTGCGAAAGATATTCGATCGTGCCGCGCGATCTCCATAGGCAAAACGCCGCCACAAGCACCAACGCCACGGCACAAATTTCCCGAAGCCCTATTGCTGAGCCATGTTTCCAGGATTTTTCTTCCCATTCATCGGTCGCAGTTTCAGCAGACGCTTCCGGCGTATTAGCGTGCGATGTTTCGGATTGGTCTTGCTGACTGTGTTCGTTTACAGCGGCTTCACCAGAAGCCGCATTCGCGCCTTTGTCGCTGGCATGGGATTGCCCGGACGACTCCGCAGCATCCTCTCCACTCGCCGGTTGCATCTTCTCGGACGCCTTGGCCAGCACTGCTTGGGCTTCTTCACTGGAGATTGGACGATAGATCAGGAAATCGAGGCGGTTGTCACTCATTTCAGCCGCTGTGGGCTCATGATCGACGATGGCTACGGCTACCGTACTGCGATTTGAAGCGGACTCGCGAGCGCGCTTTAACAGGAAGCTGGCCTCAGGCTGGTCCGCCCAGTCTGCAATAACGCACGAGAAGGATCGCGTCTTTGCGTTTTCGATGGCTGTAAAAATGTCAGAGCAGGCTTCCACGCGGATGCCCGTACTTTTGCAGGCTGCCGTCATCGCGGCATTCGTATCGGGGCTTTTTGAAACCAATAGGGCGCGGAAAGCCATTGCGGCTATAGACTATCGGCATTTTGATCACCGGGACAGGTAACCAGTGGGTACTTCACCTGTGGAATCTGGCCATCCCTCTGGTGGACACAGGATTCGCAATCCTGGCGCTTACCTTCGTAACCGGCGGCTTATCCGTCCGGCAGTGTTCGCGTAAGGCTCGCGTGGAGCGGACACTCCTGTCCGCTGCCTTTGACGTTGGTTTGTTTATGTCAGATCTCAGCCCACGCTCCGGATAACTGACGGCGGAGCTTCTGTTGTCCTTCCTGCATTTTGCGCTGTTGTTCCAGCAGCTTCCGTTGCGACTCCCGCATAGTCCGCTGCGAATCCCGCAGCTTCTTCTCCGCGTCTTTCCAGCACGTTGACTGCTGCACTTCCTCAGCGATTGCCGGACCAAGGCGGGCGATTTCATCTCCAGCCCGGTTGATTGCCTGCTCTGTCTCGGCTGTGAAGTCGTGAAGATCAAAACTGTCTTCCAACAGACTGCCGGAATCCTTCTTCTCGGGAAGAGTCAGGGTCAATGTTTGTTCTCGCTTGTCGCGCATGACGGTCACAGTCGCCGTGCCTCTGGACGTGCTTCCGGACGATGATCGCAGCACATGCGTGAAGTCCGAGGTATCGTGCACCGGCTGGCCGTTGACTTTGACGATCACGTCTCCCGCGCGAAATCCTGCCTTGTCTCCGCGACCGCCCTTTTCCACCGAGCGCACCAGCACGCCCTTGCCATCCTTAACCCCAAAGAAATCCCCTAGTTGGGAGGTAATGTTTTCCACCATCAGTCCGCTGCGCAGCGACGAATGAACCATGACCACGGAAATGGGCACGTCAAAGTCCGGCATCGAGGGCATCGCTGGGATCGCAGGCATCTCAGGCATATGCGGCTCCCACGCCATCGATTTGCGCCGGTCGGCAAGTTGTACCTTGATCGTCAGCGGTTGACCGTCGCGGCTGATGCCGAGATTCACCACGCGACCGGCCGGAATCTCCTTAATCATCCGGCGCAATTGGGCAGCACTCTCGATCGCTGTCCCGTTCAGACTGAGGACGACGTCATGTTCGTGCAGTCCGGCTTTTCCGGCGGGAGCGTCCTCGTCAACCATCGTGATTTCCGCTCCGTGCTCTTCCTTGAGCTTCAATGCTCCCAGGCGTTCCGCGGAAACATCGGCGATGTCCACGCCGAGATACGCCGAACCACTGCCGCCTTCATCCGAACTGGAGCTCCACGACCAGTTTTCGTCCGCCAGATTATTATTCGACCCGGCGTTTGATTCCTCCGGTTGTGCGATCGAGACCAGAGAAACGGCCAGCGTAAATAGAAACATGCAAAGCAGAAAGCGATGAATCATAGGTCCCCCCGAATACAAATAACTCCTCCCAAAACCGTTCGTGGAGCGACGGGCGTCTCGCCCGTCAGAGTCGAGCCGAGCCGGGCGCGAACGTCGCTACGCAGTTCGATCTAGTGACTGACGCGGAGCAGCCTAACATTTCCAGAATTCGTGCGAATCTTCAGCACCGGCCCGCCACCGTTGAGTTGACCCTCGGCCGTCACTGTTTTCGGCCCCCAAGGTCCGCCTTCACTTGAGACATGAATATCCGAGAAGTCGCTGCGAATGCTATGCCCATTGGCCATTTCAATCTCCGCCCGAACAGAGATCGCCAGATCATCGGCAAGATAGACGGTGATGTCTCCCGCCGAAGTTTCAAGGCTGGAATTGTTGCGGCCGCCAGGGTTCCCACCAACGTTCCCGCCAACGCCAGAAGATGAGAGCAGCTTCACCGTGATTCCGCCCGCTGAAGTTTCCGCCTGCACTGAAGTCGCTCCGTCGAGTTGGATCGTGCCGCCGCCGGTCTGTGCCTGCACGCGTCCTTTCGCAGAAGTGAGGCGAATGCTGCCAGCGCCAGTCTCAATTTCCGCCGCTCCCCCGATATCGCCTAGGTCCACGCTCCCGCCACCAGTCGTAGCCTTGACCGGTCCGCCGCACTTGTTCACCCGAATGCTACCTCCGCCTGTCTCCAACACCGCGCCTTGCAGACCGGAAAGAACGACTACGTTTCCTCCCCCACTTTCTGCCTTGATTGCGCCCTTGGCGGATGCGATCTTTATGCTGCCTCCGCCGGTCTGGAGACTTACACTGCCTTCCACGCTGCCGATTTCAATCGTGCCCCCGCCGGTTTCCGCCGTCACCGCGCCGCCGATATCATCCACGTGAAGACTTCCACCACCACTCGTGAGATCGACGCGCCCGGCAATCCCTGTCGCGTTTACATTGCCGCCTCCAGTCTCGAGCTTGGCGGACTGCAAGCTCTGCGGCACATTCACAACAACATCATCGGCGCACTTACGATCCTGCCCGCCTGACTCGGCTACGATCCACGCCGTGTCTCCCTTTACCGAAGCGCTAACCCTGTACGACTCAAATTCGCGGCGGGCCTGCTCCTCTGAAGATGTATAGGCTCTACGATGAATTACATATGTGATACCAGCTTGTGCTCCACCCTGAACCTTCACCGAACCTGCAGCCAGCTTTACCCGCAAGTTCCTCGCAGCGCCTAAGTCTCCAGACATTTCTTGGACCCAATTGCTGCCTTCGCGATAGACCCGAGTTTCCTGACACAGAGCCAGAGGTGCCAGCGCAATCAGCACCACTCCAATGCTGACGAGTTTTATAGCCTGTTTCAATGAATGTTCTCCTTAACTACAATAACTACAATTTGGTACGTCGTTTAATCCATCTCCGGCATTTGTGCCAGCATCGTGCGGGCCTGCGAGCGGATTGACACGTTCTGATCCGTCTGCGCTAACCGAGTCAGCACCGATCGCACATTGCTGTCGGTTTTCATCGGTTCCACCAGCCGCAGGGCCTGCATCCGAACCCCTGAGTTCGTGTCGCTGATCAGCGCCCGCAAAACTCCATCCCGCACTTGTGGATCCTGCCGGACAAAGCCACTCAGTCCATCCAGCGCCTTCAGGCGCACACCTGGATTGGTATCGTTCTGCAAGGCATACATCAGCGCCTCACGCACGCTCGCATCATTGGGAGCTTGCGTCAGCAAATCCACCGAATCCATCCGAACTCCGGAGTTGTAATTGTTGCGCGCGGCAAACAACAGCAATTGCTGGATGCGTTGGTCATTCAGCGAGCCTTGTGCTTCCTGGGTCGAAACCGTGTCGTACTTGATGCTTACCTGATTCGATCCTGGCTCCTGTGTCACCGACCGTATGCCGGCAATCGCAGACGATTCCAAGGGTTGATTGAGCGGTTGAAGTTGATTGCCGCCGTTCGATCCAATCGAGCCCGTGACTACACCATCTCCGCGGCCTGAAGCAAGAAAGTTGTAAGTCGCGCCAATGCCTCCGCCAAATCCCACGATAAAAATCACCGCAGCCAATGCGGGCGACAGTCGAATTTGCCGCAACCACGTTGCCGGCTCAAGAATCAGGCGATGCCAGATTCCTCCCTGACGCGTCGTTTCCAGCGCTTCCTGTAGCCGCATCCGCGACGCCGCCAGCAAGTTCGGAGTAGGCTCCGCCACCGTTTCCGAAAGCACGGCATGGAACTTGCGCGTTGCCTTCAACTCAGTGGCGCATTCCGGACACCGCGCCAAATGCTGCTCTACCTCGTAACGAGCATCGTCTTCCAGTTCGTTATAGACATAGAACAGAATATTTTGCCGTACCCAATCACATTTCATTTTCGTCTCCCTTGTCGCAGGGACAAAACACTAAGTTCAATCTCATCGCATCTCCGCCAGCGCGCTGCGCAATTTTTGCGTCGCGCGAAACAATGTATTTTTCGCCGTTTCTTCCGTCGTATTCAGCATCTCGCCCACCGTGCGCAGCTTGAGTCCGTGATAATGCTTCAGTTCAAACACCATGCGCTCGCGAGGCGTCAGCGCCGACAACGCCGTTCCAATTTTTCGCCCCAATTCCCGCCGCATCAAATCGCGTTCTGGATTAGCTCCCGAACGTACATCCGCAAACTGCTCCAATCGGCTGTACTCTTCGCCCGACGCATCGACCGCGACAGGAGCATCTTCCTTACGCACATTCCGTTTTCGCAGATGATCGAGGCAGAGATTAGTAACGATGCGGTAGATCCAGGTGTAAAAGGAACACTCAAACCGAAAGCTGCCCAGATTCTTGTAGGCCTTGAGGAAGGCCTCCTGGTAAACGTCCTGCGCATCCGATTCAGAGCCAGTCAGATGCAGCGCCAGCCGCAGAACCGACTGATCGTAATGACGCACCAATACCTCGAAGGCCGCACGGTTCCCCTGCTGCGCCTCTCGGATCAGGCTCGTGTCGTCAATTCGGTTGCCCTGCGCTGCCAATGAGCCCCTCTGATTCGAATAAAAGCTGGGGTTCTGGTTGCTGCCTTGTGCCGTCCGTCTCGGACGGGAAATCTCGCCAACCGGAATTGCAATTGCATAAGAGTCGGCCGGCATTGTCTGTCTCTGTCCCCTACAAGTGATCAATCCTTAATTTCTTGCCTTGCACAGAAATAGACGGGGCAGCAACCTGAACGTTAGCAGATTATAAGGAGTTGGCCCTTGGTTTGCTTGACAGTTTGTCTGTGTACGGCGGGCGCCCTCGCCCGCCCAAGCCGAGTGCAGCTCGGCAGTTGCCTGCGGTGACAGTGACCTGGAATTGCTACAGCAAGTCAAAACTTCAGCCGCATCTCGTTCGTAGCCTCAAATCCCAGCTTTTCGTACAAGGCCCGCCCCTCAGCGCTGGCGTGCAAATTAACGGAGCGCAGGCCCTGTTCTTTGACCCATGCCAGAATTGTCAGCATGATTTGCCGCGCAATCCCCCGCTTCCGAAACTCCGGCTCCGTATACACATTCAGAATCACCGCCCGCTCGGTGCAAGGGTCTTTAGGGTTCGCAGGCCACGGGCACAGCAGCACCCCACCACCGCCAGCAACGCGTCCGGAGCCGTCCAGTGCCAGCCAATGACGATACGATCCATCGGCCAAAGCCCCCGCCAGCCAAGGACTAGCCACTTCCACCATCCGATCAAGCTCCTCGACCCCACCTTCCCCCATATCGCGAAACATCGATCTCCGGTGATGAAGAATGATCGCCAACTCAGTCGGCGCAGCCTCTCGAATTGTGATATCAGATTGCATCGCATCCATAACTTGCACTCGTTTATTAATTGTCAATTCAATCATGAATTGTCATCCCGAGCACAGCGAGGGATCCGCAGTTCGCCCGAAGTTTCGAGCCCCCTTGAAACGCTTTTTAGGTTTTCAACACTATCTAAGCGAAGTTATTTCGGTGGTCCTGCTCGCCGCGCGGTTGGGTGGGCGCCATTGTCCGAGGAGGGGTGTATGTTTGGTGCCGTTTTTGAATTCAAAAAGGAGATTCCCGCTATGAGGCAAGCAGGACCTGGCCCGGCGGTAGCTGGCGATCGTCCTGCCACTCGACGAGAGGACTTCAAAATGCACAATAGCCGACTCTTCGCGCTTCTCTTCGTTGTTATCGCGGCCGGCCTGATGACCGCAACGAGCCGGGCAGACGATCAGATCGTCCAGCTCGTGAACGTTCAAAGCGGCCAGTGTCTCCAGCCGACCCAAGGATCGTCCGCTAACGGAGCGGCGATCGTACAGGAGTCGTGCGGCGGCAGCGCCGCTCAGTTCTGGGCAATGCACTTCATGGCCAGTGGCTTTGCCAACAACCACACATGGTATCGACTGATTAATCAGTCCACTCATCTGTGCCTCGACGCTCGGGGTGGGGCTGTGAATGGAACACCCATCCAGCAGTGGCCTTGTTCGGGGATTTCCAACGAAAAGTGGAGCACCACCAACTGTAAGTCGACTCCGGCTCCGACGACGTGTTCGGTGGCGTCGGAAATCTACAACAGTGCCGTCGCACAAGACCGGCCGTATACCCATTGCCTCGCTACACCGGGAACCGGGGACGGTGTGTCGATGGTATTGATGTCCTGCGAGGGAGTCCCTTCGCAGCAATGGAAGCTACAGGGGTTCATTTCAGACGCAGTAAAAAAACCCAACTAAACGAACTTCTCCGAAATTCGGCACATGCCTCGACGCAGGCCACGCCGTGTTTTGCGAACTTAGAAGTCTGAAACACCGAGAAAAACTTCTTCGGAGTTAAAAGATGGCTGAGTAAGCTTGGCACAACTCGCAGCAATTTGCCCGCAATCACAAGAACACTTACTTGGTAGAAGGCGCAAAGACTCCCGCACGTTTCGGGGGGAGTGAACGCGAGATAAAAGATCGACCGCACCATGTACAGGCGGCTGGTCGGCCTGCGTGCAGCCGGAGAGAAATTACGAACGCATCCGACATTCTGCGTTAGAGGCTGCGGAAAAACTCCGGTTTCGTATCAGGGTATCGCTTTAGCGATACCGTACGTCTTTTGAAATCAGATGCCCCTTTAGGGGCTGCGCTGTTGTGAAAACGCGTAAGTCCCCATGGCATGAGGACAATCTAGCTTGTGCGTTGGACTAAGCCTGTGACGATCCCCACTCAAGCAAAAAGCGGGCTTGAGTGGGCCACTCGTTCGTCAGCGCGGGCAAATGAGATTCTTACTGTTTTCTGCCAACGCAAGGCTTTGGATTCTTGAGCCTTCAACATTGCCATTCTCAGTGGCTTCTCGGGCATAGGCAGGGATGTGCGTTCAGGCATTTCGTCATAGGTTCTTCCGTGGAGCTTTCGTCCGGCCATTGATTTGTGAATGCCTCCCCACTGTTTGAAAAAGAATGCAATATCCTCACGACGACACAGCGTCAAGATGCGATCGACCCACTTCTCCTCCATCGGACGTGCGCCATTGCCGCTCTCTCCTCCTACGATGGCCCAATCCAAACCGGAGATGTCAAAACTGCCAAGGTCTTCCAGTAATGGTTCAATCGATAAAAACTTGACTGCGGCAGGTGCATGCTGGAGGTGTCCGATACGTGGTAAGCCGTATTTCTTGTCTTCAACGCTAACGCCCCACCAGATATGCCGCTTTGCGGCAGCAAAGCGTAGTTTCGTTGAGAGGAGATCCCTTAGTCGTTCGGAGCGTTTGGTGAGCACTTGATAGGTATGCCAGTTCGCCTCGACCATAACCCGGACCACGTCCTCGATGAAAGCATCCGGCACATCCGGCTGAAACAGATCGCTCATGCTGTTCACGAAGACGGTGCGAGGTCCCGACCATCGGAATGGCTCAGGAAGCTTCTCGGGCACTAAGCGTAGGTCGAAGCCCTGTTCGTAAGGGTGTCCCTTAACGCCGCGGAAGCGCTCGGCAAAGGTTTCGGCGTAGCAATGCTTGCACCCTGGGCTTATTTTCGTGCAGCCCCTGAGCGGGTTCCACGTCGCATCCGTCCATTCGATTTTGGAATTATCGCTCATCGTGCCCCTTGTATTGGTTGGCTGGCTTCCATACTAGCAATTGATATCCCGAAGTAAAGCTGTTGTCGCCAGCGCTGGTTTATCAATTGGGCCCTCTTTTGCCTGAAAACATCTCGATTCATGGCCGGTTTTAAGTGATGAGCAAATTATACTATTTCGCTATTTATTCGCCAATATCGACTCGCGCAATAGGCCGATTTGTTAGAGCCCTTATAGACTGGTCAGTAATTCATATGACCCAACAAACCATGTTCGGCGGCTCATGGACCCAGCAGAAGCTGGAAGTGCTGAGCAAGTATCTCTCTGCCTACACCAAGATTTTTACAAAGAACCCCAAAGCTCAGTTCTATACAACCAGCTACGTCGACGCATTCGCTGGAACCGGAGTGATCCGGAGGCCCGCGCTCGGCGGATTTGCCAGCCTCTTTCCCGAGATCGCGAAAGCCGAAGAAAAGTTTAGAAAGGGAAGTGTAAGACGGGCGCTTGAGGTCGAACCCTCTTTCGATAAATATGTATTCATCGAAAAGAGCGGGAAGAAATGCAAAGAGCTGAAAGCTGTGGCAGCACAGTTTCCCCAGAAGAAGGTTAGTGTCATCAATGAAGATGCCAACAGCGCGCTCCTGAAGTGGTGTTCAAACTTGAACACCGAACGCGAACGGGCAGTTGTTTTCCTCGACCCATTCGGCGCATCCGTCGAATGGAAAGTCATCTCAGCATTGGCCAGGACCCGCGCTGTGGACCTCTGGATACTGTTCCCGTATTCCGCGGTGAACCGGATGCTGATGCGGAATCGCAAGCCACAAGGTGCCTTGGCGGAGCGTTTGACGAAGGTTTTTGGCACAGCGGATTGGGAGAAGTCCTTCTATTCGAGCTGGAGGTTTCGATCTTTATTGACTGAAACACACGTCGAAGAGGATCACAAGTCCGTGGATCATCGCGAGATTATTGACTTTTTTATGGTTCGACTTCGAAAAGAATTCGAGGCGGTAGCAGATCCGAAGCCCCTCCACAATTCCAGAGGTTCACTGCTGTTCATGCTGATTTTCGCGGCCGGCAATGCAGCAAGCGCGAAGACGGGGATCAAGATCGCGAATAGCCTTAAACTTGATTACTGAAACTTCCAACCCACAAAACGAGAAAATCTAGGGACAGCCGGAACGTTCCCAGCCACTAGCCTGAATCGCACCCCAAAGAGAACCGCAGAGCAGCACACACTTCATTCATCCGTGCGGAACTAAGCTGGGCCACACGTTTCCCCAGGCGCTGTTGCGACACCGTAACTGCATTGTGCAGGTTCACCGCGCACGGGGACTTCATGCCGTCTTCCTCATTCAGAACCACTTCCGATGGCACGCCGCGAATCGTGGAAGTGACCGGCGCAACCGTGACTGTGGATAAGTACGCGATGGCGCTGTTGCGGGTGAGCACGAGCGCTGGCCGCTTCTTGTCGGGAGCGGCAAACTGGTAGAGCCGGACTTCGCCTCGAAGTATCTGGCATCGGCCTATTCTTCCGGCCACGTGGCCTCCGCTTCCCAACCCCGCGCTTCCGCATCGGCTTGCGGACGTTGCGAGTAGCCCTGGCGGTCGCGCTCTTCACTGGCTCGCAGTTCCAACCGGCGGAGATGTTCCCGCAGAGCATCGCGCACCAAAGCAGAACGGTTTCTCTTAGTACGCTTCGCAGCTTGGTCGGCGGCGTGTAACAGTTTTTTATCCAGCACGATTTGAACGATTTCCATATGTGGAATTCATTCCACAGTATACTCCACATAGAAGGTGGGTGCCCCACTTCTAACATTCCTACACTGGGGTGCCCCATTTCTCGCGTCTTTTGCGAGAAGTGGGCTTCCCTGCTATCGGCACCCCTTACCACCCGCGCCATTTCAACCTGCTGTGCGAACCTGAAGTGATTGCCGTCCCGCCCCTTTCATCACATTTTTCCTGTACCGCCGTCACAGACCGGCACCATAATCGGTGTGATGATTCCTTCGACAGTGCATCGTTGAGAAGTGCGCGCCCGTCTCCAGAGACGTACGCATCGTCCTGTCTCAAAAAACTGTCACGGCTCTTTGACAATCAATGAAACGGTACGATAGCGCTGCTGTTTGAATCGTTTTGAAAGGGCACGGCTTCAGCCGTGCCGTAAGCCTCCCATTTTTATTATGGCTTTAGCCGCTGAGGGGAGATGCAGCCCTCTTCCGCCCTCTGTCATCCCGAGCGCCGTCCGAGCGAATGCGAGGGCAAGTCGAGGGACCTTAGTGTTGGCGCGCAAACCGTGAAATCTCTCGCTAAGCCCTATCTTTTGAATACTTTACCTCTAAGCTTTTTATTATCATAAACTTAACTCATTTTGGGTAGGGGGGGTGCCCCCATGAATTTCCCAGTTTCCTGCCCGCCAAAAGCAATCATCTACCAGCGAATCATCACCTTAGGAGCAATCATAATGTCCTCTTCTCTCGATAGATATTCCGACAAACTTTGTGAGCAGCGCAAGGCGAATGGCGATCCCTGCCAATCCCCCGCTCTTCGCGACGAAAGGTTTTGCCACTATCACAAAGTAATGGGCAAACCCGCCATCAACCTCGACAACGATCCTTCCGGACACGCCTACCTGCCCGACTTCGAAGATGCCGTCTCCATCCAGTCGGCAATCTCTGACGTTTGCGAAATGATGCTCCATCGCCGCATCGAGACCAAGGAAGCTTCAATCCTTCTCTACGCCATGCAAGTCGCCTCTATCAACATGGCTCACATGAATGGAGAGAAAGGTCAGCGCAAATACGTGAGCAAAAAGAAAAATCAAAAACCAAATAGCAGCCCGGAACCGGGCGCCGCACCATTGTCAAACGATGCTTCGACAGCCAGCGTCACGACCTCATCCGCACCCGAGCCCCTGCCACCTGGGACAATTCAAGCGTGCGAAGAAGGAGGGCGACCGGCATTCGAATGACATGTCTCCCAAGGCTGCGAAATGTACAATAAAAACAGCCGAGGCTAATGGGATTCATGTACGAAGTTACAGTCGAAGACACGTTCGCGGCAGGACACTACCTGCGCAACTACAAGGGCAAGTGCGAGAACCCGCACGGCCATAATTATAAGATTCGTGTGACTCTGGCCGGCGCCGAGCTGGATAAAGCCGGATTGCTGCTCGATTTCAAAGACCTGAAAGACGTTATGAAGCACGCCATCGACCGCCTCGATCACCAGATGATCAATGACATCGAGCCCTTTACCGTCCTCAATCCCTCCGCCGAAAACCTAGCGAAATATTTTTACGACGAAACCAACACGCGCTTAAGCAACGCAACCAACGGCAGAGTGAGAGTAAAGGACGTCACCGTATTCGAAACCGATGTGACCACGGCGCGCTATTCCGAGTAGCTGTTGGATTACTTCCATGCAGATCACCGAAATTTATAAATCGCTTCAGGGCGAATCGACCCATGCTGGCTTGCCCTGTGTCTTCGTGCGTCTCACTGGATGCAATCTACGCTGCTCCTGGTGCGATAGCGAGTTCAGCTTTCACGGCGGGAAGAAGATGACCGTGCAGGAAGTGCTCACCGAAGTCGCTCGTCTAAGCCCGTCCGGCGGACTAGTCGAAATTACCGGTGGCGAGCCGATGTTGCAGGAGCGTGAAGTCATCCCGCTGATGGAGCAACTCGTGGATGCTGATTATCAGGTGTTGTTAGAAACCAGCGGCGAACGCCTGCTGACGCGGGTCCCAAAGCAAGTCATCAAAATCGTCGATGTAAAGGGACCGCACTCAGGCGAACCAGATACCTTCACGCTAGAAAATCTTGAAGCTCTCCAGCCTCACGATGAACTAAAATTCGTCTTGACCGACCGCACCGACTACGAATTCGCTCGTGACTTTGTTCTGCATCATGGACTGGCCGAGCGCGTTCATGCCATTTTATTTTCGCCCGCGTTCGAAAAAGCCGCTTCCGGCTCGCGAGACACCTCGCACTGCCTTCTCGATCCGCAAGAACTCGCCGAATGGATCCTCGCGGACGATGTTCCAGCAAGGCTCAGCCTGCAAATCCACAAACTGATCTGGGATCCTGCTGCCAAGGGGGTTTAGAGACGTGAGACCTTACGCCGAGCGTGCCCGCACGCGATTTTCCACACGCAGATGCGCCACCACCAGCCGTATATCTTCGAAACTGATATACGGCGGAACGGCTTCTTTGATGTCCTTCAGCCGCTCGACGCCCTGCTTCAAACACGCCGCCTCAATCAGCGGTTGCGCATCAGGAGAAATCCATTTGGGGTCCAATTTCACCAGCCCGGTTTCGACCAAACTCGCCACCGTGCAAACGACCGTCGAAAGCTGTCGCGCCCGCATGCGGGCAATCTCCTCAAAGCTGCGTCCTTCCTTCAAGAGCCGAAGCGTCAGTTCTGCCGGACTCGGCTCCTTCACTACCGTCTGCATCGCGCGAGCGCCGTCGCCAAAGTTTCGCAAAACCTGCAAAATTTCAGCACCGTACACATCTGCCTTTTTTTCACCAATTCCCGGCACCTGCTTCAACTCCGCAAAATTCGACGGACGTCGTCGGCACAACTCCTCCAGCGTGCTGTCGTGCAGAATAATGTACGCAGGCACTTTGTTCTCACGTGCCATAGTTCGCCGCCATTCACGCAGATATTCTGCCAGCGCAGGATTCGCTTCCGCCGGCGCCGAATCGCGTACCCGCGCTCTGCCCGCCGGTTTATCGGACCCCAGCATCGAGGTGTAGGAGGACGAAGACGCTGGGGCATGAGACACCTTTCGCGCGGCAACTTCGGGCAGCGCAACGGTCACGATCTCTTTGCACACCCAGTCCGGCTTGGTGCCGCAATTGTCGCAGCTCTCACAACTCTCCCACGACGGAGTTTCTCCAAAGTGCAGGCAAATCTGCCGATGGCGACACCCGGAAGAATCCGCGAACCGGCTGATCACGCGTTTTCGTCCAGACGCTCGTTCGCGCTCGGCGTCGTCCGAAATTTTGTTGATGAAGTATTCCAGCAGAATGTGATCGCGCTTCTGCCACAGCAGCACGCAATCCGCCGGACGCCCGTCTCGTCCCGCGCGCCCTGCCTCCTGGTAATACTGCTCAATCGACTGTGGCAGCGACAGGTGAATCACCGCCCGCACCGCCGGCTTGTTGATGCCGAGGCCGAATGCAATCGTTCCGACCAGCACTCGGACTTCGTCCGACATCCACCGTTCCTGATTCTGCCGGCGCATGGGCGCTTCCATCTTCGCGTGATACGGAATCGCCGCAATTCCGTTCTCCTCCAGATATTCGACTGTTTCCTCGACCCGTCGAATCGTGGGTGAATACACGATCACGCTCTCTCCCGCATAATGTCGCAGAGCGCTGGCGAGCAATTCCATCTGCGTCCGCGCTTCGCACTCGTGCACCACGTATCTCAAGTTCTCTCGATGGAAGCTGGCGATATAACAATCCGGCTTACGCATCTGCAACTGCTTCAGAATGTCGTGCCGCACCTGCCGCGTCGCACTGGCCGTGAACGCCGCAATCGGAAGCTTCGGAAAGCTGATACGCAGGCGGCTCAATTGTCGGTAGTCCGGTCGAAATTCGTGCCCCCATTCTGAAA
Source organism: Terriglobales bacterium (assembly GCA_049674665.1). Classification (GTDB taxonomy): domain Bacteria; phylum Acidobacteriota; class Terriglobia; order Terriglobales; family Acidobacteriaceae; genus Acidiflorens. Next base: position 6,481 of record JBATZM010000071.1, on the reverse strand, counting down.
TGCAATGCGCCTCATCGACCGCAAAGAAACCCACTGGAACTTTGCTCAGCCAGTCGAAAGTATTTCCCGCTGCCAACCGCTCCGGCGAAAGATAAAGCAAACGATATTCTCCGTGCGCCGCTTTCTCCATCACCTGGCGTCGTTCCGCCGGATTCTGATGGCTATTGATTACCGCCGCCGGAATGCCCATCTGCGCCAGTTGGGCCGCCTGGTCCTGCATCAGCGCGATCAGCGGAGAAACCACCACCGCCGTCTTCCCAGAAATCACCGCCGGAAGCTGGTAGCACAGTGACTTCCCACCTCCGGTCGGCATCACCACGCAAGCATCGTGCGCGGCCAGCAGACTCCGTATAACATTTTCCTGCTTGGGGCGAAACTCGTGGTATCCCCAATAGCGCCGCAGCACCTCGACTAGATTTGGAGCATCTGACATTCTTTTTTCGAACCTTCCGGCAGTATAGCCTTAGACCTGTTGAGAAAGTCTGTGAGCATTCGACAACTGATTTGTGATGAACCCAATGACTGAGAAACCATTGATTCTCGGCATAATCTCTGACACTCACGGCCTGCTGCGGCCAGAAGCCGTTGAAGCGCTGCGCGGATCGGATCGCATTCTCCACGTCGGCGATATCGGCGATCCTGACATTCTCGAAGCGCTCGCGCAAATCGCGCCGGTAACTGCGATCCGCGGCAACGTCGATACCGAACCGTGGGCGCATACTCTTCATTCAACCGAAGTTGTCGAAATCGCAGACGTATCCATCTACATGCTGCACAATCTCGGCGAACTCGATCTGAAGCCTGAGGCTGCCGGATTCCGCGTAGTGATCTATGGTCACAGCCATCATCCAGAGATGGAAGAGAAAAACGGTGTCCTCTATTTCAACCCAGGCAGTGCGGGGCCACGTCGGTTCCACTTGCCGGTGAGTGTGGGGAGACTGATGATCGCTGCCGGAAAAGTGCGAGCAGAGTTGATCGAGTTGAAGATCATGTAGCTTTTGAAGGTTGCCTCTTCGTGGACAAAATGGGAATATCTTGTGCTCAAGAAAATCACACTCCTGCCTAAAGAGAGAAAAAGCCGACGCTAGGCCGGCCTTTTCTCGTATCTCAATTTTTCGCGGACAGGAGTGTCCGCGCCACACTACTTCTTCGGGGCGATCGCGTCCTTCGCGGCCTTCGCCACGCGGAACTTTACTACCGTCTTCGCCTTGATCGCAATCGGTTCACCAGTCTGCGGATTGCGTCCCATGCGGGCCTTGCGATGCGCTTTCACCAGGCGGCCGAGGCCGGGTATAACAAACACACCATTCTTCTTCGTTTCTTTAATCGCTGTGTCTGCCAGGTGCTCCAGAAAAGCAGCGGCAGTCTTGTTGTTGAGTTCGAGCTTTTCGGCCAGATGCCGAGTCAGTTGAGTCTTGGTCATACCAGAAGCCATGAAATTCCTCCTTCAGGAACTTTACAAATTTGCGTGTATCCAGCGCATATTAACGCACTGCGCTGTGGAAAAGTAGCATTTTATGCAGATTTTATGCGGTTTCCACTAAGGTACCCCTCGAAAATGGGCATAAAATGGGGGTTCGGCTGCCGAAGAACGCCCAAACGGCGCTGTTTGCGAGTAAAATGGGGGCCCAGATACCTCATCCAGGTAGAGCCACAAGGGTGAACAGACCCCAAAAAATCTCAGAGTTCTTTCTGACAACTGATGCCGATAAGTGACAGCTATGCCTGCCTTCCAGTCACTTACTAGAAAAAAGTAAGGTTCTCGCTGGCATCGCGCGTCGTTCGTTCGTTACACTGAACACCGTTTTCAAAGTATCCAAGAAAGTAAAAGTATTCAAAGCAGAAGTATTTCAGGAGGATTCTTACATGGCAGAAGCTGCTCTCAGTGGCGCCGAGTTCAAAAAACAATTACACGCGGGAACCCCGAAGATAGGCCTGTTCGTCAACTCTCACAGCCCGACTGTCGCCGGACAACTTGCACACAGCGGTTACGACTGGCTGCTCATCGATACGCAGCATGGTCCTATGAATCACGAGAATCTTTCCGCTATGCTCAGCAGCGTCGAGAACGGCGGCGCAAAATCTCTGGTCCGCGTTGGCGGATACGACGACCGTCCCGGCATTCAGCAGGCGCTTGATCTCGGCGCCGATGGCGTTCTCGTTCCCTACATCAATACCGTCGAAGAGGCGCGTCAAGCCATCAGTTGCACCAAATACCCGACCGTCGGTACGCGCTCCGTTTATTTTCCGCAGCGCAGTATGAATAAAGCCGGACTGCTCGGCTACGCTGGCAAGTGGAACAACGAAGGCATCATCGCGCTTCAGGTGGAAACGGCATCGTGCATAGAAAACATCGCCGAGATCGCAGCTGTTCCTGGTGTCGATATTCTTTTTCTTGGACAAAATGATCTCTGCATGTCGATGGGCCTCTACAACAAGTATGAGTTCCCGCACATGTACACTTCGCCGGAACTGGGTGCGGCCACTCAGAAGCTGATTGAGCACGCCCGCAAGAATAACGTCATTCTCGGTATCTTTTTGTTCGGAACACCTCGTGTTGGCGAGTTCCTGGAGAAGGGGTTCACTTTTTTCAGTCTCGGCAACGACTTGCACCACATCCTGACGCAGACCGGCGCCTACGTAAACGATGTCGAAACCGTCTCGAAAGAGAAAGGCAAAGTCTGGAAGAGGAGACCGACCGCGCTGTTCTAGATCGACTGCTCTGCTCGTGTGGGGACGGGGCTCTGCCCCGTCCGCATTTCTACAATCACTGATACAGTCACAAGCTTCGCCCTCGCATCAAGGTAACCGGGGATCCATCCGCGAGAAAAGCGGACTGCGGTTTGCCTCGGAGCACTGCCGCAAAATCTTTCCCGTAAACCTTCTCCGCATCGCCCTCAAATGCCGACTGGCGAGTCTGCCAGACTCTCCATGATGGATGCGTCACACGGTATTCCACGCAACCGCTGTTGGGCTGGGCCGCATATCCCCAGTAATGCTCGGTGATGAATTGTTCCACCGAGTTGTTAGCAGGCAGTTTGGAATCGCCTTCGGTTTCAAGGTTGATATCGCTCCAGCTGTTCCCGCTGCACCATCGGTACGCTACCTTCAAACGATTATCGGCGATAGAACGAATCTCGTGCGCCATGGGCAACGCCACATAGTTTTCGTTGTAGAACGTGCGAGCAACGAACGCGATCGCATGGCGCGGAACCATCTCGCGGATGAATACGACTCCTCTTCGGACTTCGCTCCGTGTGTGCCGTCGCACGTAAAATCGGAGGTTCACTTCCTCGAAATTCGAGTGCATAGGGATCGGAAGGACCCCGAACAATTTCGTTTTTAGAAATTGAAATCCGACAAGACTGACAAAAACTTTGCCGTTCCAGCAATCGAGTTCGGTTCCGGCAGGGACGAACGGAAGAAGCAGACCGGCATCCACTTCATAGTTCAGCATGGCCAGGTGCCGCCATTCCGCGGTGAGAAAAGCCCTGTCTGTGTCGTTGTTTTTCTGATCGGATCGAGAGAACTCATTCATTAGAAGGTCTGCGAAATCACGCTACAGGATCGTACACCGCGGCATGCACTTGCATGGCAGGTGGATGAAGGTGCGCACCATCATGGCCAGCCGGCCATCTTCAGAATGTCCTTTGCAGTAATTCCGCTCTCGCGCAAATGCCGGATACTCAGGGCATCGTGCCGCTTTGCCAGCCGTGCTCCAGAAGAGTCCCGCACAAGTTCGCAATGGAAATAATCCGGCGGCGCATATCCGAGCGCACGCAGCAACAGCAGTTGCCGTGCGGTCGATTTCAACAAATCCGCGCCTCGCACGACTTCCGTGATCAGCATCTCCGCGTCATCGACCACCACCGCGAGTTGGTAAGCCGGAACATCGTCGCGCCTCCAGACCAGGAAGTCGCCGAAGTCTTTGTTTTGGCCTATGCCCGCGACGTAAGACTGCCGTCCTAGATTCAAATCGGTGAACTCAATCACCTCGCCATCGGGAACGCAAAACCGCCAGTTAACGCCTGCAGATTCAAAGAACTCAGCCGTATCCTTCCGCTCGCGGCAGGTTCCGGGATACACCGGTTCATCGTCTGTATCATTCGGGGCGCTCGCCGATTGCGCCAAATCCTTGCGCGAACAAATGCAGGGATACAAAAACCCGCCCTTCCGCAACCGACGCCAAGCCTCCAGATAGTGCGCCCGACGTCCACTCTGCGAGTAAGGGCCATGAACACCGCCGCAATCCGGTCCCTCACTCCAATGAATTCCAAGCCAGCGCAAATCTTCAATCATGGCGCGAGCAAATTCGGGACGCGAACGCTGCGGATCCAAGTCCTCGTTCCGCAAGATAAGGGTTCCCTGATTCTTGATCGCACGTTGCGCCGCGATCCAGAAAGTTCGCACGTGACCAAGGTGCAGCAGCCCCGTCGGCGACGGCGCCAGGCGTCCGCGATAACCTGCGTGCTGAGTAGAGGGGGCGGACAAGGATTGGCTCACAAGGATTCGCTCACAAAAACATTTTAGTGCGAATTACAGCAGCCTATGGGCGTGTTGCCCGCCACACGCCGTGTCTTGCACCGCACACAGTTCCTCGTCACGTTTGCCCATAAGTCGCGCTGCATCAATAACTGCTGAGATGGCCGCTCTTATGCCATATCACTTTCGACTGCGCTAGCCGCAGAGGAGGTGACGATATGGCAACCATTTGGAAATCGAATAATCAGAAATCTACTTCCCAAAACTTTACTAACCCGGCAACTAATAACACAATCTCCGGAGCGATACTCTCATCCTGGTCGCGCCAGAAGAAACTAGCGATGATCGCGGGCTTTGCGATTCTTGGACTGTTACTCTTTGTAAGCGCGTGCTCGAAGCAGTCGTCAAAATCGGCTCTGGTCGGGGTCTCCAGTCCTGCGTCAACACCGGCAACGCCCGCGATCACGGCAACTGCCGCAGCTCAACCCGCGCCCGCAAGGAAGATTTCTAAGAAGCGGCCTGCGAATGTGACTTATAGTGACGCTAACTCCGGTATTTCGTTCCAGTATCCGCGGAAGTTCGCGCTGACTTCGGGCGACAAGGCCCAGCCTCAGCTTGCCGCCGTGGGCGATGTACCGATGAACTTTGTCCAGCCTGGAGGCGTTACGGTTGCGACCGTCGCATTGCCCGCAGGCTCATATTCCGGCACCGATTTTGCGTCCGCCTTCTTCAACGTGAACGTCAATCACAACATCTCTGAACAGGAGTGCGAGCACTTCGCCTTCGTCGACACCAGCAACGCCGACGGTGAACCGATTGACGCTGAGCGGGTCACAATCGGCTCGACCGACATGGAGATGACTTCCAATTTCTCCGCCAGCGCCGTACAGCAGGCCGAAACACAGTACTACCACAGCTACCAAAATGGAGCCTGCTACGAATACGTCTTAGGATTGGGTACCGAAGGATTTGCCACTGAAGGCGGAATTGAGCATGTCAACCGCGATGAAGTTTTCGCCAAGCTGGAAAAGATTTTGGACACGGTCACGATAAAGATCAATCCAGTCGAGCCGGAGCATGTTGCCGAACAAGTTGGTGCGGGAGTAGTCGCAGGAAAGGAATAAACCCCGAAGCACACGAAAAGTACTTGGGCCACGCGAAGCATTTGCGTGGCCTTCGTCTTTTCTTGCATCTTCGCCGAATGGGCCAACATCTGAGAATCTATTCCGAGCATGCAACGATTTATTAGGCAATGATTAGTGAACTCGGGGAAATTGACTCAAAGGATAAAAGAACGGTCATGCTGAAAATAACCCAACGAATTGTTATCGTTTTCGCAATTACTTTTTTCTCGAGTCTGTCGGCATTCGCGCAGACTTCAACCTGGAATATTGATCCTGCCCACTCGACCGCACAGTTCACAGTACGTCACTTGGGGATCTCGAATGTCACCGGCAGTTTCACGAAGGTAACGGGAACCATCGTTCTGAACGACCAAGATATTACGCAGTCGCAGGTCTCGGCCAGCATCGACGTCAACTCGGTCGATACCCGGGTCGAAATGCGGGACAAAGATCTCAGAAGTCCCCATTTCTTTGAGGTTGAAAAGTATCCGACTATCGAATTCAAGTCCAAGAAGATAAGCAGCGGTGGGAAGTTGCAGTTGATCGGCGATCTGACCATCCACGGAACCACTCACGAAGTCACGCTCGACGTTGATGGACCTACGCCCGCATTGACCGATCCGTGGGGCAATTTGCGGCGTGGAATTTCCGCGACGACGACCATCAACCGCAAGGATTTCAATCTTACCTACAACAACCTTCTGAAGACCGGGGAAGCCGTGGTTGGAGATACCGTCAAGATCCAGATTGACGCGGAAATGGTAAATAAAAAGTAAGTTTGAGACGTCGGGTCATTGAATCATTGAGGCATTCAATCATTGATGGCCCCGAGCTGATTTTAATTTTAATGACCCGATGACTCAATCCTCTCAAGG
>JBATZM010000070.1:0-45514 GCA_049674665.1 Terriglobales bacterium | reverse complement strand
TGGACGGGAGCGAGACGAACAACGGCCTCGCGCTAGTGGCCAACAGCTCGTTCAATGCGACATTCGACAGCAAAGAGAACACAACGACGAGCCATCCGGCGGAGTTGGACATTGCGTTTGCAGGCGGCGATGGGACGATCACAGGTGTTGAAACGGGATCGAGCAGCGGACTTACTGGTGGCGGAAAGAGCGGAACGCTGAACCTGAGCTTGCTGACCAGCTGCTCGAGCAATCAGGTGTTGCAATGGAACGGCAGCGAGTGGAAGTGCAGCAGCGCCGGGACGGGCACGATCACCGGCGTAACAGCGGGAACCGATCTGACCGGCGGCGGCAGCGGCGGCGACGTGACGTTGAACCTGAACACCGCGAGTGTGCCCCAATTAAGCTCTGCCAACGCCTTCAGCGCGCTAAACACCTTTCCCAATGTCGGCATCGGCACGAGCAGTCCGCTTGCGAACCTCGATGTCGCCGGAGGTCAAGGCCTGCATATCCTGGCCGGCGATCCCGGCTGCGGAGAGTTCGCCGCAATCGGTTTCCTCACCACGCCCTTAAGTGGTTGCGCGAACTACGCTCTGCTAGGGGACGCCTCGGGGGGAACTTACATAAACGCTTCGGGCTCCAGCAAGACAATTCACTTTCGCATTAACAATACGGACGAGGCGATGGATATCTTGTCGAACGGTTCAGTGGGTATCGGTACCGGGTCGCCCGGAGGAGTTCTGGGCGTACAAGCCGGTGATGAGACTGCCGGCTACTTCGAGAACGACGCTTCGGACGAAAACGATACTTTGATAGCGATCAACACGGCACCATCGAATGACTTTGGGGTTGCCTTTTATGCAGGACCGCCGGACGGTGGCTGCGCCATCGATACCCACGGCAATTTTTCCTGCGTCGGTAGCAAGTCCGCAATCGTGCCGGTCGATGGCGGCTCGCGCAAGGTAGCGCTTTACGCTGTGGAGGCTCCCGAAAACTGGTTTGAGGATTACGGCTCAGGCCAACTCTCAAACGGTTCGGCTCGCATCGATCTCGAGCCGACCTTCGCCCAAACCGTCAATACCGATCTCGACTATCACGTGTTCCTCACGCCCAATGGCGATTGCAAGGGACTCTACGTGAGCCAAAAGTCTCCAACTTCGTTCGAAGTGCACGAGCTCGGGAGCGGGACATCGAGCGTCGCTTTCGATTATCGCATCATCGCCAAGCGCAAGAGCTACGAAACCATTCGACTGGCCGACTATACCGAGCGATTCAAGAAGCAGCAGGAGCAACTCGCAAGAATTCGGCAGCGCAAACAAGCAATCCCGGCAGCCTCAAAGTTGGCGTCGGCTGCACCAGCAACCCGCCATTGACCCGCTGTAGCAAAACCAGGCGAGGCTACAGCAAACGGTCGAGCACAAGAAGTAGAGCGGTAAAGAAAAAACTTGAAACCTGCACACCAAGGGGAGGGATCTTATGAACCGCATCAACTTTCGTTTCGCAGAAACTTCTAAGGTTCGGTAGCACACCGGCACAGTCGTTCTCGTTCTGGTTCTGATCTTTACCAAGCCAACCTTTGCGAGGGGGAAGCTTTTCGGAAGCAGGAGTAGCCATGGCTGTTTCGGATGTCAACTGGAAACAGTTGAAAAATCGACTACTTACGATGCTTTCCTCGCAGTCAGAAAATATTTCTGAGCACCGATGATAGGTTTTGCCGTCGACTTTGCGCTGTTAGAGACGTAAGGAAGAAACAAGGGAGAATTAGAGGCTAAGAAAGCCTCCCATTTGGCAGCAATTCTTAGTTCAAGCAGGAGGACAATATGAAACCCACATCGCTACCGCGCATCGCAGCTACAGCCACTGTGCTCTCAGTGCTCCTGTTGATGGCACTCCCAAAGGCGCACGCAGAAACGGAGACGGTTCTTTATAGCTTTTGTTCGGTCGGCGAGTTTTGCAACGACGGCGAAATTCCCAATGGCCCTCTTACGTTCGGTCTGTACGGGAATCTCTACGGCACGACCCCCTCTGGTGGCGCTAACGGCGGAGGCGCCGTTTTCGGCCTTTATCCCGAGCCTGCGGGCGGGTGCGAAAGCGGGTCCAACACGGGGAACGGCTGGTGCGAATTCGTGCTCTACAGTTTTTGTTCCATCGCCAATTGCGCGGACGGAGTGCAGCCCGAAGGCAATCTGGCCTTTCTCAACGGGAACCTTAGAAGGCCGGGGAACCTCTATGGCACGACCTTCGGCACCAGTTCCTGTTTCCGTTCAGGTTGCGGCACAGTCTTCGAGATCTTTTCCGAACCGCTTTCGCCGCCGGGTTGCCCCAGCGGCTCGAACGGGGGTAACGGCTGGTGTGAAGCCGTGCTCTATAACTTCTGCTCCCTAAACGGCTGCGCGGACGGTTACCTCCCCAGTGGAAATCTCGTTGAGGACTCCGCCGGAAATCTCTATGGCACGGTTCTTGGAGGTGGAGAAGGCGTGTTTGAACTCTCTCCCAACGGCAGTGGTGGATGGAGCGAAGCGTTGATTTACCCGGATGACAACATACAAGCCGGATTGGCCATCGATACCGCGGGAGCCGTCTATGGCGTGGATGCTGACAGCAGTGGTGCAGGGCACGTGTTCAAGCTTTCGCTCTCCCAGGGTGGGTGGGTATCCGAAAACATTCACACTTTCAACGGCTCGCCCGACGGCTTGTATCCCAATGGTCCGCCAGCGATCGACAGCGAGGGCAAGGTTTACGGAACGACCACAAATGGCGGCAGCAAGAATTATGGAACGGTTTGGAAGCTGACCCCAGTGAAGACGGGAAAAAATAAAGGAACCTACACGGAAAGGGTCCTACATTCCTTCACAGGGCAGAAAACCGGCGAAAATCCGGGCGGGGGGGTAACGCTCGACGCTTTCGGCAACATTTATAGCACGACAACCTCCGGTGGCGGCACGGAATGTCTCGGCATCAACGGTTGCGGAACGGTCTTTGAGCTGGCGGTAAGCGGCACGACCTATAAATATCAGCTTCTGTGGAGCTTCAATCTAGCGTCTGGAGAGCTCCCGTACAGTAGCCCGATTCTTGGAAGCTCGGGCAACCTTTACGGAGTAACTTCTGCTGGCGGAGCCAACGACCGAGGCACGGTGTACGAACTGACCCCCTAAGGTGCGAGTTCGGAATTAAACAGAGAAAGTGGCTGGCAAAGGGTGTATCTGCCCGGTAACACTCAAAGTTTCTCAGGCCCATTATGGAAAGGGAGAAAACGCCATGAAAAACTCAATGCATACGAGAGTTAAACTGGCTCTCAGGCTCGTTTCTTTCGCGCCATCACTCTCAAGACTCGGCATCGCGGTCTGGTTTTCGGTGCTGGCATTGGCCTTCAGCACCCAGCAAATGAGCGCCACCGTTACCTACATTGTAGGTACCTGCAAAAGTGGCACTCAGTTTTCCACCATCCAATCTGCTCTCGATGCCTCTCCCGCCCCGAACACGGTCGAGGTCTGCCCTGCGTTATACGCCGAGCAGATCACGATTAACAAGCCGGTCACGCTCGAAGGCATCGCGGCGGGCAATGGGGCCCAAGCGCAAATCGTGGGAAATGGATTCGGCGTAAACACCACTCTCTTCGGCGGGATACCCGCAGCGGCGCATATTCTCGTCAAAGACGTGAGCGGCGGCTCCGTAAACCTGAAAAACCTGTACGTGAACGACCAAGGTAACGGCTTAAGTGATGTTTTTCTTGTCGGAGTCGCCTACCAGAATTCCTCAGGAACGATCAATCAGGTGGTCACAGCGTACCAGGATGGACCAGGCCCAAACCTCGTGGGTTGGGGAATGTGGATCGAGGGTGGCAGTTCCAAACCATCGGTGACAGTGGAGAACTGCAGCATGCACAACTTTACTGCCGGCGCCCTGTATGCACTCGGCACGACAACGGCGGCGGATCTCACAGTTGCGATCAAGAACAATGTCGCTTCTTCGGTTTCCGAAGGCAATCATGACATCGTAGTTGATGAGGGCAGCGATCCCACGGTGAGCGGCAATATAGTGAACGGCGGCGACGGCGGCGACTCTGGAATCACGATTCTTGGGTCGGAGGGATCGATCTCAGGGAACACGATCAGTGGTACACAAATTGGAATCGAGTTAGCCGCAGACGGTGCGTTAGTAAAGGCAAACAATCTCTATGACGACGTAATCGACGGTATCCGCATTGATGCGAGTTCTCTGAAAGTTTCGGAGGTGGAAAGCAACAAAATCACGAGCGTTACGAATCCTGGCTCAGGAGGAGGGACGGGAATCGAGCTCAACTGCAACAATATCAGTTCGAACCAAGTGCACTCGAATACAGTTATGGACGCAAATTACGGATATGGGGATGCTCCTGCGGGATTCGCAGGGAGCAACACTTATCTCGGTGTACTGTTCAAAGTCGGAACTTGCGCCGACGAAAGTGTAGCCCAGAAAGCAGCGCGCAGCGGTTTGCAAGTCACCAGCAATAAATAATAAATAAAGATAATGTGAAACCTATCAATGAATAGATGGGAGGTAGCCCAAGAGGATCGAGACAAATATGAAGGCAGGAATCATGAGATTACTGCCTAGACATGTGCACCTGCGGCGGATACCCGGCCGCCCGATACTTTGAGAGGGACGCAAGCCATGCCCAAGGTAAGTCATCGAACTCCGACCCACGGTCAATGAGTGAGATGGCGATTTGTCGCGAACTAACACACAGCTTCCGGATGGCCGACTAATCGGGAGTTGGCTCGAGTTGCATCACAACCAAAAAGACCGCACCAACAATGGTAAACATTCGGAATGCCTCTTCCTGCCCATTCCATATTTTCGACTGCCACATCAGAAACCATTCATCCGATATCGAGGAATGCCACCAACCACATCAGCAGGCTCGTCATCAGCGCAATCACGACGACGTTCAACTCAGCGGCGAATTGCGCCGTGTCCGCTTCGATCCGTATATGATTCCGCCCGTGACAATTCGCAGATCGGTGGCTGTTCTGTTAATCGCGGTTGGCACGGTGGTTGCATTTGCACGGTCAGGGCCGCTTCGCCCTTACAACGGGGAGAAGGATTAAACGTCGTATAATCTCGTGCGCGCGACTAGGGAGCAGATCATATGAACGTACAAGAACAAATCGAGAAGTATATTACCAGCCAACCGGAGTCAAAACGTAGTGACATGCGAGAGTTGCATCGGCTCACACTTCAAGTCTCACCAGAATGCAAATTATGGTTCTTCGATGGTAAAGACAGCAAAAATCATACTGTTTCCAACCCTACGATTGGATATGGGTTTCACACAATAAAATATGCCAATGGAAAAAGTAGCGAGTCTTTTCAAATTGGTGTGAGCGGAAACAAAACCGGAATCTCTGTCTATATTCTTGGTCTCAAAGATAAGAAGTACTTAGCCAAAACGTATGGAAAAAAACTAGGCAAGGCGAGCGTGACCGGATATTGCATCCGGTTTAAAGCTCTAAAGGATATAAACATCGATACGCTTGAAGCGGCAATACGATATGGGCTTGCAGCTTAAAATGAAAAAGGCAAGCTGATGAAATAATTCCACTGTTAAAGCAAGGAGTTATCGATGTAAAGGCGCTCCAGATACGCCCCCCACAGCCCTAACCCGCGCCACAAAGCCATTCTCTAACAAACAGGTCTCCCGCAATAGTCGTGCGGCTCTCTGTCAGCGCTCCTTGCCTTTCTCTGTTTGCCGTTGCCCACTGCGGAAGTATCGCGAGCAAACCGGAAGTCAATTGTTGAAATCAGATGGGATGAAAAGGCCGGTGCACGGAGCAGCACGCTCAAAAAGTGATTGACACCGCCGACATTGTCAGAGAGGCGATTTATCGCCAACTGATCCTTTGGGACTCCTTACGATGCTTTCCTCGCAGTCAGAAAATATTTCTGAGCACCGATGATAGGTTTTGCCGTCGCCTTTGCGCTGTTAGAGACGTAAGGAAGAAACAAGGGGAGGACAGTCATGAAAATGTTAAGTGCGCAAACGCACGGGTCGTCTTTTCTCCGCTGTTTCGGATTTCTCTGGTAGAGCCCCAGATGGCTGGGGCTCGAAAAATGAAATTACACAAACCGGAAACGGAGGGGCATCAAATGCAAACCGAGAAGAAATTCGCAAAGCTGGCAGTCCTGGCGGTCGCGGCGACCCTGCTGGTCACCCTCAGCACATCGGCCACAGCAGAGAGCGACACCGCGCGCGCAATCCGTGCTTCGGCCGCCACTGTGCCTACCAATATCCCCGGCATTCGTACCTATGCCGAGCTGCCAAAAGGGTTTAACCCGGTGACGGCCACCGACGAAGAACTCACCACCTACGGCTTTCCACCGCGGCCCGACAAGCAGGCCAACTCAGAGCACTATGCCGCCTGGGAACAGGCCATGAAAGCAGCCAAGATTCGCTGGAACGGGAAGCTGAAGGTTCTGCCTTTTGGCGGGCAAGGGTCGGTCGCCGCGGGTTCTTCGCCTCTGCTAGAGGCGGTGCGCCCCAATGTTGCACCGTCTGAGCTGAATGTCACCAATGCCAGCGGCGTCGTTCTTTCTAACAATCAAACGGCCTGGAGCAGCAAGAATTCCTTCAACGTGATTCTGGCCCGATTTTCGGTGCCAGTGACCCAGTTCCCGTTCGGCACGAACTGCGGTCAGGATTACGCGAATGAATTCACATTCGTGGGAATTGACGATTCCTTTTATGAGGGCACTAACAATGCTGAAGTCTTCGAGCCTGGAATGGTGGGAGGTCTGGCTACAGCCGTTTTTTGCAACCCAAATCAAACTGAGTACTTGGCCTACTTCGGCTGGGCGCCGCTGGCCTTGCTAGGTACGTTTACGGTCAATCCGGGGGATGTCTTTTGGGCAGAAGTACAAATCCTGGATGCGAATGATGGAACCGTGTATCTAGAAGACATCTCAACCGAAACGTTTGAGTCGTATGCGGTGAGCACTTGCGAGGCTGGAGTTTGCACAAACCTGCGTGGCCGAACTGCCGGATGGACAGTGAGTCGTGGTTGCTGCGAAGGTCCTGGACCGAATGGGGAGTGGCCATTAGCCAACACAACCCACATTTTTTTGAGCGGGGGATATGCCGAAAATGGGAGCGCCAAGGAGTTTTTTCCCGGCTTGCAGACCACCAGCGCGGAAATCCTGTTCATGTTGGATGACGGCTTGGACCAAGCCATCGAGACGGTTAGTCAGGGCTCAACCGGAATTGAGGGCTCGGGCGCGCTTCTTTTCTCTACTACCGGTTGTGCCCAGAGCGGCGGCTGCACTCCATGACCACGACAAAGCATGAGGGCAAAGAGACGAATTATTAACACGGAATTGACTAAGGAGGACGGACCAATGCATATCCAAGACAAATTCGCAAAGCTGGCGGTTGTGATGATGGGGAGCCTGCTAGTTAGTATCTCGACGTTAGCGAGAGCGGAAGGCAATGAGGCAAAGGCTATTTATGCAGCGGGGGGCAATCTGCCTACCAGCGTCTTGGGGGTTCGCGCTTATGCCGAGCCGCCAAAGGGCTTCAATCCCCTAACTACCTCCGACGTGGAACTAGCTACCTATGGTTTTCCGCCACGGCCCGACAAGCAAGTCGATCCCGATCGCTACGGGTGGTGGGAGCGAGCCATGGGATTAGCGAAGACTCGGTGGAACGGAGAGCTGGAACCGGTAACCCTTTTGTCGAATGGGCGCAACGAACGCGGGACCATGCCGGCCATCTCGTCGCCTGCGCCGGAGGACACACCGCAAAACGGACCGCAGTATCAGATGAACGTAAACGCGGCCGGCGTGATTCTTACCAACAAACTAACGAAATATAACGCGAAGTCTTCGTTTGTCCAGGTTGAGAGCATCATCAGTGTGTCGAGGGTGCAGGCGCCGTTCAGCTCCAGTTGCACCTACGACTACAAAGAGTTCAGTTTCGCTGGGTTTGACAGCGCCTGGGCAAGTTTCAGTGACGACCTTTATTCGCTGAGCCCCGGATTGCAGGACGGAGTGTACGGAGATGTGCCATGCGGCAGCGGCGGAGTGGCGGGAACTCCGTTCTACTACGCCGAGTTTGGATGGATGTATCCGTTGAGCAGAGCATTTGCCGTCAATCCTGGAGACGTAGTTTGGGCATTTGTGCAGGCGACCTCAGCATCGACTGGATATGTCTATCTTGAGGACTTCACGACGCAAGTGTACGCGAGCTATTCCATCTCCACACCTGGCCTAGTCGGACACAACGTTGGTTGGCTCGTGTTTACTCCGTGCTGCGCCACGGGTTCCGATCCATTTCCATTGGCGAACACTGCCTCCATCTTCTTCGATGAAGCGAGCGCGGCCACCGGCATTAACAGCGGCTTCGATGCAGGATCGCAGGCGACTTCGACGATGATCCTGACTATGTTTGACGCAGGCGGTTTTGGGGAAACTGAATTCGTCAATCAGGGCAGCGGCGGAAATGAGGGCAAATATGCCCTCAGCTTTCAGACAACGGGCTGCGCCTACGAGGGCGGTTGCAATCCTTGACCGAGCCCGCTTTTGCGGGGCGGGCTCTAAAACCGTTCTGGCCAGCACAATTGCTGTCGTCGAACTTGAACAGCGCTCTGCCGGGAGCAACACCTGTCTATGTTTGAAATTCTGCTGTCCTAAGCAGTGTCCCAAAATTGCCGAATGAGGTCACATTGGGTAAGATTTCGTCTCGCCGCTAGTCAGGCAGTAGTACTGCACCTGTCCGCCGCGCACCTGGTTGCTGACTTTGTACTCGGTCACCAAACACTGAGTTAACTGAAGATTACCACAGAGAATTTTGGTCTTGTCCGTAGATCGCGCCGGTGATGAGACCTGGCCGGATTGGGCCGCATCTCGAACTGCTGCGCGACGATTGCGAACGCGTTTCCTTGGATCTGGGGATGTTGTTTCCACAGTTCACAACTCAAAAATGTATCGGAGAAATCGTGACTGGCTGTGACTGTAAATGATTGGGATTGCTTGGCGTCGCATCGGAGCGACAATTGCTTAACCGTATCTCAACGTATCGAGCGAACACAACCGCTCAACAAAGAGTGCGGATGGAAGGCTGGCGACAGAGGCAGCTCGGCTGGAGATAAAACCTTGTCCAACTAAAAACACGACAACCCTCTTGACTTCGACCGGGCTTCTCATAGAAGGCGATTTCACTCACTGACCTCGCTCGCTCTGCCCGAACTCTGCCTGACCGCTCGAAAGAAGACGCGACAGAACGCAACAGAACGACGCGCGCTAGAAATGGCGTTCGATGAGGAAGGGCTGTATTGTCATGCGTTTGCACCACTTATAAAAATTGGGTTGAGCGAGTGTTCGGGACTCAAAATCCGCCGACCTTCGGGTCTTTGGGGTTCGACTCCCCCTCCCGGCACCAAGATTCAAACCATTTGATGTGTCAGATTCAACAAGCAAGCGTGCTCAAATCGCAGTAAACTGTTTAACAGGTGAGGGCGGAGCCGTGTTTGTGGAGGTCGCCAAGCCGGTTGCCTTGGTGTTGTGCATTCTCTCTTTGTTCGCCCTATTCCAGGCCGCATTCCTGAATCCTGGAAGTGATTTGGAGCAAAGGATTTGGGACTCGCTTGTGCTACTGGCGCTGGCCGCCGGAATTTCTATTACGAGCGGCTTGATTTTTCGCGAGGCGACGCGAGAGTCATCCGCCGATAGCGCGAGGTTAACCGCCACACTTCCCGTTCAAATGTTCTGCTGGGCTTCGAGCATAATGCTGGTCTTATTTGTTGTCTCCTGGTATTTGGAAAACTACTGCGTTTTCTATCGCGATATACGCGTCTGGGTTTAGCGAATAACCCAAAGGCTTACGATTTCAGACCTACGATTTCGCGTCTACGATTTCACGGACGGCGCGATAGCCTTGATCGATCGCGGTATTGGTGTAGGCATGACCATCTGCGTCAGAGTTTGCGATTTTGATTCTCCCAAAAGGTTGCCGACCAATCACACACGGACGTTCCGACTGCGGCCGATCAAGAGGCTCGAACAGTTCGTTGTATTCATAGGCATATCCGTGAGGCCAACGGTTGACGGTAATTGCCTCGATGTCGCGCGCTGAATCGAAACCTCCGGCTGCGAGCACGCGACCAAGTTCATCCCGCACTTGACGCTCGAAGGTTTCAAAGGGCGTACTGACGAGTTGCCATCTTCCAGCGCGGTACTGATCTTTGCAATTCGCGCCTGGCTTGCACGGAACATGCAGAAGGTGGAGCAGGCAGGATTCATCCGGCGAACTGGGAAAGTGGTAACTGCCCATTGAAACTGGAAAATCCAATGTAATGTTGCTGAAGTACGATCCAGGAGCGTAGACCGCGCTAATGCCGAGTTTCTGAAACGCCTTCCAGTTGCTAATTTGTACGTTGGTATAGACGAGAGGCATTTTCACACAGTAGGCGAGCGCTTCTTTTTGTGCGTCTGACATTTCCGGGCACAAATAAGGAATAACCATGTTGTAACAAGCGAGTATGCAATTTGCGCCGCGGATACGGCGAGCTTGTCCGCCGCGAACGTAGGTTACTTCGACTTCCTTCGCCGTCTTTGGATCGGAGTTTTGATCTCCAACGTGCTTGACTTTCACTGCGGTGCTGTTCAGGCGGATCCGAATCGGGGAGGAAGCATCGTCGAGGCGTGCATAGTTTGCGCGGGCCGTGACGATGTCCTCCATGGTATGGCCCGGAATAGAGCCGGGCACCAGGGATCGCACCAGCATTCTGGCGATGGAGGCATTACCGTCCGGAAAATGAAAAATATAAGGTTCGTCTTTCTCCGGATTTTCCTCATGGGTTTTGGGGAGGCTCATACCCTCGAAGCCCGGAAATCCTTCCCCGGCGCAGTCATTTGCCGAAACGGCATCGATCCCAATGGCGTATATGTCGTGGGTCGAACTCTGAAACACCTTGACCACATCGGGGTGAACTTTGACGTATTGCAACAAGAAATCTTTGTAACTGGTCTTGATAAGCCTGTTCTTTTTCTGTTCTGGAGTAAGGTCTGGCATGTAATCGACGCTGGCGTGCTGCAGGCGAAGGAGATCCTTGCGAGCGGATTCTGCAATTGGAATCTGAGAAACATTCTCCAATGTGAAGTCGACACCGAAATAGTGCAGGCCTTTCTGGGGTACCAGGCGGTCTGTACCAAATGTTTCCTTATCGAAGAATACGGCTTCAGTCAGGTGCATGGAGTCAAACAATTTTTGGTCGTAGTATTTGTGAAAGCGCTGTACGTCGATTCCGAGTTCTTTCAAAAGCTCGATCGATTCCTTGCTGTAATTGCCCGGCGCTTCGATGGACTGGGTCCCGCCGTATCCGAGCAGCAATCTCTTTCCTGCCTGAAATTCATTACGCTTGGCGTGCCCACCAAAATCATCGTGGTTGTCGAGGATAAGAATCTTGGACCGTTGTCCAGCAAACATGCGGTAGAAATACGCTGACGCCAGGCCGCTTATGCCTCCACCGACGATAACCAGATCATAGGACTCACCGTCGTCGACGGGCTCGGCCCAGTCTTTATTACTGTCATTGCCATCGCGCAGGGCGTGTGCAACTTCCCATGAACCGTCGTGACTGCCGCGAAGGCCAGTTTTGGCGGGAGGGTAGTAACCAGGGTCCTTCTCTGGAGCGAATGGAGATTCTGGGACACCGAAAGCTTCCAGCCATGTGGAATTTGCTCCTACGAGCGATGTTCCAACCGCGATGCTGACTCCATTCAGAAAATCACGACGGGAAATCTCGCGCCCCATACCCAACTCACGATCTCGATCCTTGTTGCCCATTTGCTTCCCCCAAATTAAATGTCTAAGGATTTGCACGCACTTGCCGCCAGCCATTGTGCACTCAATCGGCAACGGATGTCGACACGAAGTCCAACATCGAGAGCGGGGACGGCGGACGAGAAGAGAGTTAGCAAGTCGCCGAAGAAAAAGTTTCTACTTAACTCTTGACGACAGACAGAAAGTCATGGCATATTCTTATATCTTCTTCTGAAAGGACGCCCCATAAATGGCGGATAAATGCACAAACCATATCGTGCTGCAGATGCCACGGCGACTCGAACCGGGTCGCATTTGGATAAGGGCGTCGTTCGACTTCGTCAGTTAGTAAGTCCCCGACGATCCTAAAGCAGACTCAACCATAACCTTGCTGGGTGGCGCAGGCCGCGGTTCCTTCGACGGGAACTCGACTACACCTCTGCCGCTTGCCGTTTGCTTCGCGCTAGCCGCATGTAAATCGGCTGTTTTCCCCAGCCTTAACTTCGCAGGGTCGGTGGCGAAGGCCATGGATACTTCGGGTGCAGGCGCTCTTCGGGGCGCTGGGGTTCGAAACCTCCTCGTGCAGCAGCATCTCCGTGTCCGCATGTACCCCGACCGGACTTATATGTAAAAAGCACGGGTAAGTTTATCTGTAAATCTACTGTAGAGGTACGGCTTGCCGCGCCGCGCCGGTGGTGATCGAGAAGAGTTACTTCCATCTATAACGAGCAGGGACGGGGACCGTGCCGAGGTACAAAAACCAGGAACGGGGGGCGTAGCAACGAATCACACAGTACCTGGAGACGTCGGCCTCGAACTCTTTTCGCGTGTTCCCCAGTGGTTTATTTCAGCAACTAACTCCGGCTTTGGGCCGGTTAGAAAATGACTTATGCGGGGTGAGGTACGGATCTACGTGACGGAATAACATGACCGAGATTATTAAAAGCATTGTCAGTGGACACAACCAGTTCGCCTCCGGCGGATTACTGCTCATGATCATCGGCGGCCTGGGTGTCTACCTGAGAGCTGTTCCAGAAACGCTATGGGATTGGTTTGTCGGTCAAACCACGATGATGATCACCGTGAAAGATGACGACGCTTCATTCTTCTGGGTGAAGGAGTGGCTTCTGGAGCAGAGCTTTCTCAAGCGAATTCGAAGGGTCGACCTGGACACGACGATCCGTAGCGAAGAGCTTGCATTGATTCCAGCTCCGGGTTGGCACTGGTTCTGGCACGTAGGGCGACCGTTCCTGGTCTATTTCTACCGGAACGAGGACCCGAAAGGTTCGTCGCGCCGCCGAACGGAATCTTTGACATTCCGCACGATCGGGCGACGCCAAGACTTTCTCAAACGATTTGTCAAAGAGATCGTTGACTGTCATGAGAAAAACATCGGCATGAGGTCATCCTTGTTCGTGTATGACGACTGTTGGACAAGAGCGGAAGGTTATGCGCCAAGGCTGATGGAATCAGTGGTTCTGAAAGTTGGGGAAAAAGATCGGTTGATCAGGGACGTTGAAAAGTTCAGGAATTCGAGACAGCGGTATCGACAATTGGGCGTCCCCTACCATCGGGGATATCTCCTGCATGGTCCACCCGGCACCGGGAAGACGTCTTTGGTATCGGCGATGGCAGCGAGGTTTCAGATGCACATTTATGCGATCAATCTCTCAAGCTTCAACGACCGGACACTTACGACCGCGATCAACGATGTTCCACCGAACTCGGTGATTTTGTTTGAAGACATTGATTGTATGAAGAGTGGGGAAGCGAGAGTTATTCCGGAAGGGGTTCGAGAAAAGCGAGGAGCGAACGGCAGCGAAGTTAAGAAGGAAGAAATCCCTGGTTTGGGCGTCACGCTGTCAGGGTTACTGAACGTGCTCGACGGCTTCAGCGCCCCGGAGAACGTGCTGTTCGTGATGACAAGCAACCTAGTCGAAGCACTGGACCCCGCTCTGCTGAGGCCCGGACGCATCGACTACAAGTTCTACATGGGCGAAGCTGACGATCGGCAGAAGGTCGAGCTTTACAAAAGGTTCTTTCCCGAAGCTGCTGAGTTCGATGCGGAACTGTTCGTCGGAACCCATCGCTCGGCGGCAACTATGGCCGAGTTTCAGGGTTTGCTGCTGCGACTGGAGCAGGATTGTACGGAATTAGATGAACTTGTGGCGAAGGTCTGAGAGTCAGACTGAGGTTTGCATTTTTGTGCTTTCGCCTGGAAAAGGAGGTCAGACGATGCCTTTGCTTTTTTATTTGGCGCTCATCAATGTTCTTTTGCGCATCGGCGCCACGGCGGTTCGCAAGAATCGCAAGCCTAAGCCTGAACCCATGTGCGCGACTTGTTCGTTCGCGCACATGCAGTACGCGGCAGGTGGAAAGCGTGCAATCTCCTGCACTTTTTGCTGGAGGAGTGCGTCCCGTCAATATCGATGTGATGTACTGCACTGACTATCGCGATCGATCCATGCCGCGTCGGGAGTGCCTCGTTGGCTTCGCGCGAGAGTCACGCGAAGCTGCGTAAAGAGATGACCGGATTATCCGTCATCCCGCTGTCGTAACAATCAACTTTCGCCGGTGGCGAAGACTACGGTTCCTTCGATTAATCCGAAAGTCGCGGGTTCGAATCCCGCTGCGGATACAAGCCGTGTAGCTCAGCCTGGATAGAGCATCGGAAACCAAATACCGTCGTCAACTAATTCCCCGGCGATGTAACTAGTAACTGATAAGGAGATCAACCATGGCCCGTCTTAACTTACTCAATCTTGGCTTTGGCCAACGCACTCATGAAGGCGCGCCGGCCCGCAACCTGACGCCGGAGCTTCAGCTTCGCCGCTCGGTACTCGCCTGCCTGCTCTGGGAGTCGCAGTTTTACGAAGATGGAGTGGAGATCGCTGGCCGCATCGCCGAACTCGTCCCCAAGGTCGAGGTCGAAAAAGTGGCCGCGCTTGCCGTCGAGACCCGCGAGCAGATGAAGCTTCGCCATACTCCGTTGCTTCTGGTGCGCGAAATGGCGCGTCACGCGACACATCGTCGCCTCGTAGCGGAGACGCTCGAGCATGTTATCCAGCGTGCCGACGAACTTACTGAGTTTGTCGCCATTTACTGGAAGGACGGACGTGTGCCGCTTTCCGCGCAGGTCAAGAAGGGACTGGCCGCAGCTTTTCTGAAGTTCGATGAGTATCAGCTCGCGAAGTACGACCGTGGCGGACCTATTAAGCTGCGCGATGTGCTCTTTCTTTCGCACGCCAAGCCGCGCGATGCTGCTCAGGCGAGTGTCTGGAAGAAGCTTGTATGGGGACGCCTTGCGACGCCCGATACATGGGAGGTCGCTCTCTCGTCTTCGGGCAAAGGCAGTACTGCTGATAAGCGCGAGGCGTGGGAACGTTTGCTGCGCGAGCGGAAGCTGGGAGCGCTCGCCCTGCTCCGTAACCTCCGCAGCATGCGTGAGGCTGGTGTGGATGAGTCGCTCGTGCTCGCCGCGCTCGGTGTGATGAACACCTCGCGCGTGCTTCCGTTCCGCTTTCTTGCTGTGGCTCGTTACGCGCCGCAGTGGGAAGAGACGCTTGAGCCGATGATGCTCAAGGCGGTTGCGGAGCAGCCTAAGCTCGAAGGGCGCACCGTTGTGCTGGTCGACGTTTCCGGTTCGATGAATGCGCCGCTTTCGCATCGTTCGGAAATGCAACGCGCCGATGCGGCGTATGGTCTTGCAGTGCTGATTCGCGAGATCTGCGAGAAGGTTACGGTTTATTCCTTCTCGGATCGTGTGGTCAAGGTTCCGGCGCGGCGCGGCTTCGCCTTGCGCGACGCGATCGATGCCTCGCAGCGCCACAGCGGTACACTGCTCGGCAATGCAGTCGAATGGCTGAACAAGAACGAGCACTACGACCACCTGATCGTCATTACCGACGAGCAGGCGCATGATCGCGTTCCCTCGCCGAAGGGCAACGGGTATGTGATCAACGTGGCCTCATACAAGAACGGCGTCGGCTACAGCAAATGGACGCACATCGATGGCTGGTCCGAGTCGGTCGTCGAGTACATCCGTGCGCTGGAGTCGCCGGCGAATAGCTGGATTAACTAAGAACGTTAACTAGAGAAGCGAACCAAGGTGGCGTGGTCCGGGTGATAAGGCTGGATCACGCTCGCCTTGAGTTAGTTCGTTGTCAACTTATTTTGAGTTAGTCGTAACTTCTGTCTCAAAACGTTTCTTAGCTTCCGACAATTGTTCAGGAGTCATTCTCGCTTCTATTTCATTTACCAACTTCGCGCTCTGCTCAATCCCCCCTCGCTGCGCCAAGGCATACCACACATAGGCTGCGACGTAATTGTCCGAATTATTTCCGTCGCCATACGTACGTTCTCCCATCTGGAATTGTGCCTGTGACAGACCATCTCGTGCAGCTCTTTCTAACAGAGCCGCTCCCTGGCTTTCGTCTTTGGGAATATCCCGGCCTTCAAAAAAGGCATTTGCCAGCGCGAATTCTGCAGCTGCATCTCCTGCTTTGGCCTTCTGAGACAGTTCGATAAAATTATCGCTGCCGATTCCGAACAGCTTGAAAGTCAGGCTGAGATTGAGTCGCATCATCACCGGTCGTCCATACTTACGGGCCGGCTCAAATTTCCACTTGCGTACCGCTTCGATCGCTTTCTCGTCGAGTCCCATCCCGAGTTTTTTGGTCACGACAATATTGCTCGGCTTGCCGTCGACTCCGACTAGGAATGACACAACGCAGATACCTTGACGCTTGGCCTGGCGAGCCTCTTCCGTGTATTCGGGACCTGGGGAATAGATAGCGCGGGGGCCAATCACAGCAGCGCGACCGTCTGGCGTTACTTCATTGCCACCGGACTTCATACTCTGGACGCGGAGAGCGGAATTCTGACGCTGTAATTTTGCACGTTCAACTTCATACTGGCGTGCCACTTGCAGCAGGTTTTCCACTGCAGCGGTTTGTTCGGGTGTATGGGCGATCTTCAAAGCGAGTTCGAATTCCTCGATGGCATCGCGGCTCTTGTCCATGCGCATCAGGATATTGCCATCGTCAATGCGAAATTCGACGTTGCCGGGATCCATTTGGATAGCTTTCTGAATCCACTGGTGTGCCTCGGCATAGCTCTTCCCGCGCATGGCAATAAGCACCCCCAACCCGTCATAGGCCGGAGCAAAGGATGGGTTTAGTTTCATGGCAGTATGCAGGCTGTTCTCGGTGCTGGCCTGGCTGACGGCATCGGGCAGTGTTTTTTTCATGTCACTGAGTTTTATGACGCTGACGGCAAAGTAATAGTGAGCCAGGAAGCTACCGGGATTGAGCTTGATGGCTTCCTCATACCACTTATGCGCCTCATTATAGTTCTGCTGTCGAAAAGCTATATAACCCATGGTTTCATGCGCGGAAACATTTGCGGGATCATCGTGTAGCACCGCCTCGAGCAAGATCCGGGCGTCGTTGTCGCGTTGATTGTAGGCGAGGAAGTCGGCGCGCACCCGTGTCGACCTGTGTTTGAGTCAATGTTCGAACTGTGAAGGACGAGTCATCTACATCGGTCGAGCCGGGCGTCTGCAGGTAACTGTAGTCGCCATTCACTATGTATTTGTGCAGATCAGCCTGTAACTCCTGCAAGTCACCAAAGACTTGTGTTGCAGCGTTCACGCTATCGACTTTTTTCTGTAGTAAGTCCAGGTAGTCGAGCAGGCGATGCGTGCTTTCCTTAGCATCTTTTGTCTTCAAGTAGTGAGTCAGAGCCCAGGACTCGGCATAGAAGATCGAACCTTTGTCCTCCTCGTGATAGTAGGATGAGTGTTGATCGACAGCCAACAAGGTGGCGAGTGGCAGCCATGGGTTGCGTTCGAGAACCTCCAAGGCATAGGGGTCCACTTTTCCGATGCGAACTTCGTTATCGATAATTTCGGTGTTCTGATAGAACTCGGCCCATCCTTCTGACAGCCACAGCGGCATCCATTCGCCTGTGCTATTCAAAACGAAGTGCGTGTATTCGTGATAAATCGGCGCGAAAGGATGTACTCCCTCTGCATTTTCCCAGATCAAAATATAGTCTTTCTCAGGCGCATGCAAGAACAGGCCGGCGATATTCACCTCTCCCTTGTGTAGATAGATCTCGGGTTCGAGTGCTTCCATATTTTGCTTGGATTCGACAGCCAATACGACGATCGGCGCCGGGGTGTCGAGTTTGGCATCCGGAAAAACTCTTCGAAAGACTGCGCGCATCCGCTCGAACTGGCGTGCGACGCGGCGTGCGTCTTTCTCCTTCGAGTTAGTGATGACGACGAAATTCGGTGTGCGTACTTCCAGCCAAATATCGGTCTGGGCGTTGATAGAAGCGGCGAAGACAGCGAGCAGAAACAAGGACAAGATGATTCGTCTAGACATAGCGGCGCGACACGGAGATATGGGCACGTAGTCGTGGCACAGATTCTTGCATAAAAAAGGCTGCCGGAAAAGTAAATGATCCAGAAGGGTGTCACCATACTCCCAATTACATCCGAAAATATCCCAAAGGCATGTTATAGTGACGGGCTCCGCAGCTCATTACCAGGAGGAGCCGCCATGGTCGAAATCTTGCGCCCCATGTCCACGGGCGAACTGATGGACCGTACGGTGGTCCTCTATAAGAGGAACTTCAAGCTCTTTGTCGGAATTGCCAGCTTAGGTCCCGCGACTTATCTGGTGTTCCAGTTGCTGACCATCAGCTCTGCATCGCTTCGGGCGGGAACTCCTAATCGTATTAACCCGTTTTCTACTGCGTCGATGGGGTTTGGATTCCTGGCCGGAGTCCTCATCATGCTGGCGGGGATGGCAATTGCCCACGGCGCAACCGTGAGGGCCGTTGCTGCTGTCCATCTTGGATTTCCAATCAAGATTTTGGAGGCGTACAAATCGCTTAACGGTAAGATATGGCGGGTGCTGGGTGTCTTTGTCTGCATGCTGCTTCTGGCCTCGGTGGCAGCCATTGGAGGAACCCTGGTCGTCATTATCTTAATCGCCGGATTTTCGATGCTGTTCACGCCCAATAGCGGTGTCGCAGGCCGGACATTCTTTATGTTCGTTGGATTTGGGATGGTCCTAATCGTTGCCGTCTCTGCCATGATCGTCTGGGTTCGTTACGCCCTGGCCGTTGCATGCTGCGTTGTCGAAGATCTGGGCGTGATGAAGTCGCTCAAGCGAAGCGCAGCCCTCTCCAAAGGAAGCCGCTTCCGTATTTTCCTCATCTACCTCGTCTTTTTCACTTTGAACATGTTAGTAGGTTACGCATTGCTTGCATTGGCAAAAGCAGCCGGCCCTCTGATTCCGAACATCCCTGGACGGCTAATCCTTATCTATCTCGCCGGCTTCATCTCGGGCGTACTGACCGGACCATTGGCCACTATCGGTATTGCGCTCGTCTATTACGACGAGCGGGTCAGGAAAGAAGCCTTTGATCTACAACTAATGATGTCTAGCCTTGATCCGCCCGCTCCAGCTGCGTTTACAGCGGCCCCCGTACAACCATGATGATCCGGCTGCGGGCTGCGAGCCTTCTTGCGATTTTGAGCTTCACTAGTCTTGCCGCTGGTGAGGACGCCCTGCTCTCGCTCGCGGACTATAAATCGCGGCTCGAGCAATACGGAGGTCAGATTCAGAAGATTGTCGAACATCCTGAATACGCCGATGATTTCTACCAAGACGTGCCTTCCAGCTTTCAAGTGCAAACGCGATCCGGCACTATCAATGTTCCCACGGAGTTTCTGCACAAGGGGTTGGTTGCATTTCTCAAGTCCGCTCCCGCTTCCAAGCCAACGATTCTTTCCCAGCTTGCGGAGCGCATAAAGGCCATGCGGGCGGAAGCTGACGGCTTCGAACAGGCAAGCGACGGCGATCCGGCAGCACGCGAGCGCCTCAATCAGATTCTCTCGGCACGCGAATTTGGCCGAGTGCGAGGGCCGACTGAACTCGAACTGCTCGAAGAACGCGTCAATGCCTGGATCCGGGAAAAGATGCAGAAGCTCTTTCCTACCGCTCCTGACCTGGATCAATTGGGCCAGATTTTTGTATGGATCGTGATTGCCATCGTCTGCGCGATCTCGGCGGTTTGGCTTTATCGCCGGTCACGCGAACGCCTATTCGACCGTCCCAGAGAGATCGTGCCGTTTGTTCCCTCGGCCAAGAGTTGGCGGTCCTGGCTGGCGGAAGCCCGCGAAAAAGCTGGCCTAGGCGAGTGGAGAGAGGCCATCCATCTCGGCTTCTGGGCAGCTGTATCGCGTCTCGAAAGCGAGGGGGTTTGGCAGCCTGACAAAGCACGCACACCTAGGGAATATCTCAATACAATTCCCGCCGTGAGCGAGAACAAGCCACCATTTGCGGCGGTGACTAAGACTTTCGAAGCTGCTTGGTATGGCGGGCGTCCTGCTTCAGCCGGCGACTTCGAGCGTTTCATGACCGAGTTGGAAAGGTTGGGATGTCGGGGATGATTCGGCAGAACTGGCTAGCAATTGTCCTTGGAATCGGAATCTTGCTGGTGATGTCGGCTGCGGCATATCTGAAATCGGAAGAAGCTAAAGGCGATGGACATCCTTCCAGTTATTCCAATCTTCGCCACGGAGCTAAAGCTGCTTATCTCCTTTTACAGCAGAGCGGATATCCGATGGAGCGGTGGGAACGTTCTCCCAAAGAGCTTCCTGCGGACGGGCATGGAATCCTGTTAATCGTCGCTGATCCCGTGTCCTATCCCAATACCGAAGAGTCTGGCGCTTTCTCCCGGTTTCTCTTGCACGGCGGAACAATCATCGTTGCCGGACTTCTTCCGGACGCGTTTGTACCGAAGGCAGCCGCGACCGACGAAGGAGAGCGGATCGGCGATGCTGAATGCAAGCCTGTGGCTCCGACTCGGTTGACGCGCGGAGGCTCCATTTCGCAGGATGGGGTTTTCATGTGGGATTCCGCCGATTCTTCTCCGGTGGTGCACTTTGCCGACGAGAAGGGAAATGCGGTGGTCGTTTCGTATGCGGTCGGCGCTGGCTCGGTGATTTGGTGGGCGAGCGCATTGCCGCTGGAAAATGCCGGAATTCGCGAGAAGAACAATCTTGAGTTGTTACTAAACTCCACGAGCGGTTACAAACGGGTCTTGTGGGACGAGTTTTATCAAGGTCAACGTCATCAGAAAACTGGGCACAAACCAGTCCGCGCTTACGAATGGGCGATGGCGCAATTCGCGCTGATTGCGATCGCGGTTGTGCTTACTTACTCGCGACGCAGCGGTCCGCTGGTTCCGCTCATGCAGGAATCACGTCTTTCGCCGCTTGAATTCGTCGAAACACTTGGCAATGTATTTCGCCGCTCGCAGGGAACTCACGTCGCGGTGGAAATCGCTTTCCAACGCTTCCGCCAAGTCGCCGCTCGCAGGTTGGGGATCCGCGGAACCTCGAACTCTGTGGAGATTGTCGATGCTATGGATAAACATGGCGTTCGTCTTCCGGAATCCACGGCTGCACTTGTGCGCGGTAGTGAAACGGTTGTCGGCGATTCTACTCTTACCGAAAGAGCTGCGCTTGAATACGTTCGGGCGCTGAATAAAGCAACCCACGCACTGGATCCGACAAATAAGATGACTAACGAGAGGAATTGACACCGCATGCAAGCGATTACGAGGCTGGTGACACATGGACGCACTGAACTGGCAAAGGTCATCGTTGGACAAGGAGATCTTATCGATGGCGTACTGATTGCGCTGCTTTGCGGAGGTCATGCTCTGATCGAAGGCGTTCCTGGTCTGGGCAAAACGCTCAGCGTTAAGATTTTGGCGCGTACTCTGAACGTCAGCTTCCAGCGCGTGCAGTGTACTTCTGATCTGATGCCTGCGGATTTGCTCGGTACTAACGTTCTCAACCTTGCTAGTGGCACTTTCTCTCTGCATCGCGGACCTATGTTTACAGACCTGCTGCTGGTGGATGAGATCAATCGAATGCCTCCTCGAACTCAGGCGGCGTTGCTGGAATCGATGGAAGAGCGGCAAGTGACGATTGATGGAGAGCGGCATGCGCTTTCCGAGAGCTTTACGGTTCTGGCTACGCAGAATCCGGTGGAGTTCGAGGGCACTTATCCTCTGCCTGAGGCGCAACTGGATCGCTTTCTGCTGAAGATCAAGATCAACTATCCTTCGGCTGATGAGGAGATGACGATTCTGGAGAAGCACAACGGTCAATCGTCTCTGGCAGACACATCGCAAGTGGAAATCACGAGCATTGAGGGCGATGCTCTGCAACAGGCGCGTCGCGAATTGCGTGAGCTTAAGCTGGAACCATCTCTGCTGCGGTACATCAGCGAAATCGCTCGGCGCACTCGCAGTTGGCCTTCGGTTTCGCTTGGTGCTAGTCCTCGAGCGGCGATCAGCTTGATGCTGGTTGCCAAGGCTTTGGCTGCTCTCAACGATCGCGACTATGTGATTCCTGACGACGTGAAAGCTGCGGCTTTGCCTGCTTTACGTCATCGTATTGTGCTTCGTCCTGAGGCCGAACTTGAGGGCTTTGATACCGATCGTGTGCTCACAGATGTTCTGGCTGCGGTCGAGGTTCCGAAGTGAGCGTTTGCAGATGAGTGCTCGCATATGAGCGTTCCGCGACCTTTGGCTCCTTCTTCTGTGGAAGCTGTGGCCAAACCACATGGGCGTTTCGGTGGCGGTGTTGGTCCGCGACTGTTTCTGCTGGCTGGAGTTGGATTTGCCTGGTTGATTCCGGCGCTTTGGAATCCTACTTATTTCTATGCGCTGGTTATTTGGGATGCTGTGCTGGTTATCGCCTTTTTGGTGGATTGGTTTCGTTTGCCTCGTGCTTCCACTTTGCTGGTGAAACGCGAATGGCATGGTTCGCTCTCGATCAAAGTCGCGTCGGACGTCAGCATCGTCGTTAATAATTTCTCGGTTACCAATCTCTCGACTACGAATCTCGCGACTAGCGGAACGACTCGCGATCTCAAGATGGAGGTCATGGACGAGCTTGCTCCTTCGCCTTGGCATCGTCTGCGTTGGTTAACTCTTATCGTTTCTTCTACTGCTAGCGTCACGCAACAATTCATTCCTGGCGAACGCGGCGATACTCCAATGGGACGCGTTTATCTTCGCTATCGTTCCGCGTTCGACATGGCTGAACGTTGGGCTGTAGCTGACTTGCAGCAGACGGTGCGTGTTTATCCCAACTTCGAACATGCTGGGAAGCATTCGGTTTATCTGGCTCGTAGTCGGCAGATCGAATTGCAGATGCGGCTGATGCGATTGCGCGGTTCGGGATCGGATTTCGAGAGCTTGCGCGAGTATCGCGAAGGCGATGAGATTCGCAATATCTGCTGGACGGCAACGGCTCGTCGCGGCAAAGCTGTGGCTAAAACCTTTCAGGTTGAGCGCAGTCAGGCAGTGTGGTTGGTGCTCGATTGCGGACGTCTGATGCGCACGCGCAGCGAAGGCTACAGCAAGCTGGATCGTGCTGTGGATGCGGCGTTGGTGCTCTCGCAGCTGGCGCTTTATTCCGGAGATCGAGTTGGATTGTTGGCTTATGGTCGTGCGCTGAATCAGCGCGTTCTTCCGGGACGGGGTGCTGCGCAACTTCGTCAACTGGTCGAGCAACTTGCGGTGGTGCGAACGGAAGCTCCTGAAGCGGATCACATTCGCGCAGCGGCGACGCTGCTTTCGCTGCAAAAGCAACGTGGACTTGTTATCTGGATTACCGATCTTGCCGAAACTGCTATGACTCCTGAAGTGATTGATGCGGCTGGTCAACTTCTTAGTCGTCATCTGGTGATTTTTATTGTGATTGCGCAACCTGAGGTGAAGCGGCAAGCTGCGGTTACTCCTGAGAACGCGCAGCAGATGTATGAAACGGTGGCTGCGCAGGAAATGGTTTTTCGCCGCGAACTTTTGCTTGGTCGTCTGCGCGAACATGGAGCGCTTTGTCTGGAAGTCGCTCCGCAACAACTTTCGGCTGCGGTTTTGAATCAGTATTTGTCGGTGAAAGAGCGGAATTTGGTTTGAGCTTTTATATTTACTAGATGTTTAATAGCTGTGGCATTAATCCCCCCCACCCCCCTCCCCCCTATTCCTGCTAAAATATTCTAATTAAAGGAGTTAACTCCAAAGTATTCAAAATAAAGGAGTTAGCTTTTTGGGTCGATTTTGACGACCGACGCGCTTATTCACGTGCTATTTGGGGATTATTGTTTCATTGGGTGGAGTGGGTGTCTGTGATGGCGGTCACCGGGCGGTGTGATGAAAGAGGTTTGGCTCATAAGGAATTGACATCCAGAGTACGCCCGCTCCCCGCGATGAGCTCGCAAAGAACCGTCCCCAGCCCTATTGGGATGTAATGGTGTCGCACCAGCGAAGCCCAGGCGGTTGCCCGAGTAAGGTTGGGCGGACGCCTTATATTACCCACGTTTCTATTGACACACTCGCTAACAAGGTCCAAAATACACCACACTTCCCTAAGGGCCGATCATCTCAAAGTTGGTGACCGTATTTTCCATACAAAGTATCCGCGCCTGTCCAACTGTTATTTAAGGAGACGATTGTCATGTTTTACAGTCCGCATATCCCAAGCCCGGCTCTTTGGCTGTGTATTCCTTACTGAGGAATCTTTTTAGAGTTCGCTTCGTACCGGTGTGCGGGCCCACGTTTTTCAAGAAGGTGTAAACGATGGTGAATCAAGGGCAGCCTCGACCACCGCCGGCACAGCCGAACAAGAGTCTAAGCTCGTTCGAAAATCTCAAGACTGACTTCGGCACGATTAGGCTAATTCTATTGACCGCTTCCGTGGTGGTCGTTTTGTTAGCTATCCCTCTTGTTTTTGTTCTTCGAAACTTTGTGACGTTCGACGCATTGGATAGCTATTTGGGAGTTACACAGAACGTACAGCCAAAGATACTCCACAACATCTCAGAGGAGCTTGATTCTGGGTATTCTCGCGATTTTTTTATCGACCCTGGTGGATCTGGAGGAGCTCCTAGGGTTGACAACACCATGCTGTTCTATTCCACCCCTGGGCAACGGGTGTCGTTAGTCGCGCAGGCGACAGAGATTTCAGGTCCGTTTTCTACAGTTACTTTCCAAGTAGATGGATGTAGCGTCAATCGGCAATGGGATCAGCCCTTCTCATTACTCGACTTCGATTTGACTAAGGCGCTTGGGCAATGCTCCTCGGATCAGCCTAATCTCCATACGCTGCGCGTGGTTCTTCCAAGGGGCGCGTTGAAGGGATCCAACATGGAAATCAAGTCCTTGGTTGTGGTCTATCATCGTGTTCACGAACACATCAAGTGAAGAGGTAGAGATGAAGACCATTTTGATTGCGTTAACATTGCTCGCCTCCCTTCCGCTAGTGGAGCCTCAGATCCAATGGTCCGCGACGAAGTTTGGTTGCGAGGTTGCGTTTGGAAGCTTTGCAGACCGCGAGGTCCCAGTCGCCTTCGCGGCAGTAAGGTGCGATCCAAAGCGCGTGGAGATCAACATTGTCGATACTTCCGGAGCACTGGGAAAGAATAATCGATATGCAGCTTTTAGCCTGAGGGAGGTACTGGCCGCGACTCACTCCTCAGTTGCCGTTAATGCGGGTTCGACCTCGTCGTTTTCCGTACCCGCGCCTGCGGGTCTTCTACTAATTCACGGC
Organism: Terriglobales bacterium; assembly: GCA_049674665.1. Classification (GTDB taxonomy): domain Bacteria; phylum Acidobacteriota; class Terriglobia; order Terriglobales; family Acidobacteriaceae; genus Acidiflorens. The sequence continues at coordinate 20,093 of JBATZM010000070.1, read as the reverse complement.
CGTCTTGTGAGTAGGCCGCGCCCCCGGGCGGATGGTGCAGGGGTACTCTGTATCGCTGGAGTCCAAGTCAGAATCGAGGAGCTTAGTTCGAGCGTCCAAGAATCATGTTCAGATGCCGTTCAGCGCGGCCCAATATTGTCTCAGGATTTTGTGAACAATGCGCAAAGCCGATATAGGAGAACTGTGGCTGCTGTGGATTCACAGGGCAGGTTCCTATTGGTAGTGACGAAACAACCTACGACTCTTTCGGCAGTCCACTCGTTTCTTTATCATTCCACCGCTGATCTTGGAGTTCGATCCGCCTTGAATTTGGACGGAGACTCTAGCAGTGGGCTAATCTTCGGCGAAGATGAAGGCGTGAAGGAGGTTGTAACAGGCACTGTCGACGGATTGGTCGCCTCGGCGATTACAATCCGAAGGCGTAGGTAATAATGTCGCTGTCTAATGGTTGCCTGTGGGCCGATCCGCGAGGTTGCGGTGTCCTAGTTCGCGGGAGATGCGTTGTGGTACTACCTTCCAGAAAAGGGCCATAAGTTTTCCACGGCCCCCTCGGTGGCGATCAATTATTTATCAGTCTTCGCTAACTGTGCATAGACCACTTTGGTGCCGGGTGCGCGTGAGTGGTCATCCTTGTGTCGGGATGTTACGCGGAAGTTGGTGTGCATGAGGTCCTTCGCTTCGCTCAGGATGACAACACTGGCTCGGGATGACAAGGGAGCTTCATTATGAACCGGCTTTTGCGACGTGCTCTGACTCTCTCCCTCCGAGGGTTAGGTAGAGGGTGAACAGGGTGAAGAGCAGGGCAGCTACGAGGAACTTGGCGGGTGCGGGGACGGATGAGGGGGAAAAGAATCCTTCGATTGTTCCGGCGATGATTAGTACGGGGATAACTCCTACTAATAACTGGACGGCTTGGTTGCCGCCTATGGCCAGGGAGTCGCGGCGGGATAGGGTTCCGGGAAAGAGCAGCGCTTGGGCCAGGCGGAGGCCGGCGCCTCCGGCGATGAAGATGGCGGGTAACTCGAGGACGCCGTGGGGAGCGACGAAGCTCCAGAGCTTGACGCTCATGTCGTTCACGGCGCAGGCTACGCCGATTACTCCTAGTAACATGCCGTTGAAGAAGAGTTGGAAGAGGGTCCAGAGGCCGGCGGTGATGCCACCGGCGAAGGTTAGAAAAGATACGGTCATGTTATTGGTCATGATGAAACTGGATTCCTGGGGCGCGGCGGAGACTACGGAGTGCGTCCACATTTCGTGCTTCTCGATGGTGCTGACCATTTGTGGACCGAGAAATTCGCGCATGTAATCGGGATTGGATAGGGTGATGAACATTCCGGCTAACGCGCCCAGCGCGAAGATGGCGGTCGAGGCGACGGTGTAACTGAGATAGCGGCGAAAGATTACCGGGTATTCATTCCAGAAGAATTGAATTACTCTGCTTACGGTTTTCTTCTGGCCGGAGTAGACGGCGTTGTGGGCGCGTCCGAGGAGTTGATTGAGGTAGCGGGATTGTTGCACACTGCTGGGGTCGCTGCGGACGGCGGAGAGATCCGTGGCGGTCTGGCGATAGAGGAGTCCGAGTTCGCGAAGGTCGTCGCGGCCGAGGGCGTGGAGTCCGTGCTGCTTGATGTCTCCGAGGAGAGACTCGAGGCGGGCCCAGTACGGTTGACGCTTTTTCAGCCAGGCGACGGAAATCATAGTTAGATAGATATTACGTAGGATCAGTATATGGAGACGAATTTGGATCCGACTGAGAAGCTTACCATTGAAACGCCGGAGCAGATCGAACTGGAATTTCCGGTGGCCGGGCTGGGCAGCCGGGGCATGGCGCTGCTGATCGATACGCTGATTCAGGGCATGGTGGTGGCCCTCGTTTTCATTTTGGTGGAGCTGATCTCTCCTGACCTCGACCGTTATTGGGTGACGGCGGGGAAGTGGATGATGGCGATCGTTATTTTCATGGCGTTTTGCCTGTATTGGGGATACTTCGCGATTTTCGAGGTTTTCTGGAACGGACAAACGCCGGGGAAGCAGCAGGCGAAGATCCGCGTGATCACGGGTAGTGGACGTCCTATTACTGTGTTTGAGGCCATTGCGCGGAATTTGTTGCGTGCCGTCGATTCGCAACTTGGCTACGTTGTCGGCGCTGTCGCTATCGCGGTGGACAAGAAAAATCGGCGGCTCGGGGACATGGTGGCGGGCACGGTGGTAGTGCATGAGATTCAGGAGCAGGGCGACTCGTATTGGTACGCGCAGCAGAGTACGGAGATCATAGCGCCGTCGGTGGAGGCGATCACGTCGATGACGGCGCAGGAATTTCAGCTGATTGAAACTTTTTTGAACCGGCGGCTCGATTTGCCGTATGAGCAACGAGTGCAGACGGCTCAGAACATTGCGGATCGGATTGGAACCCGGCTGAATGTGCCGGCAGCGGATCGACCTTCTGCGGAGAATTTTATGGAGGAGTTATCGCGGCGCTATCGCGATGCGGCGCGGTTTCGTTGAGTGCGGTTCATATGCGAGACAAAAACGTCTTCATTCTTCGCGTTTTGCTGATGGCGCTCTTGGTAGACGGGCTTGTATCTTCTGCATTCGCCCAATGGGAGGCGCGTAATCCCATCGTTGCGGTTCGGCCACAGGCCGATGGTGCAATCTTCAGCATGAAGGCTGGGGTGCTTCGGCTGCAGGTCTGCACGGATTCGATTGTCCATGTCATTTATTCTGCAACTTCTTCTTTTCCGCCGAGTCAACCTGATCCCGTCGTCATCAAGACTAGTTGGCCCGCTACAAAGTTCGACATACAAACTAATGACGACGAAGTTACGCTGACCACTTCGCGGTTAAAGGTTGTTGTTACTCGTAAGGATGGCGCGATTACCTATCGCGACCTTGCTGGCACGCAACTTGTGCAGGAAGCTACGCGGAAGCTAACGCCGGTGAAGGTGAATGGCGAAGATACGTATCGCGCGGAGTCATTTGTGAATATCTACGGCTCGCACGAAGCTTTATACGGACTAGGACAGCACCAGGCTGGGGTGTGGAATTATCGCGGTGAATCGGTCGACATTTCGCAAGACAACAGCAATATTGCCGTGCCTTTGCTCGTGTCTAGCAATGGCTACGGGATTTTTTGGAACAACGATTCCCGCAGCCGCTTTAACAACCGCTTCGCCAATTATCTCTACATCAGTTCTGAAGTTGCCGACGTTATCGACTACTACTTTTTGTATGGTCCCGATCTCGACAAGGTTATCGCCGGCTACCGCGAGCTTACCGGGGAGGCGCCGATGTTCGGCAAGTGGACCTATGGCTTCTGGCAGTGTAAGAACCGGTACAAATCGCAGGACGAGATTCTCGGCGTGGCTCGCAAGTATCGAGAGCTGCACATCCCCGTCGATAACATCGTGCAAGACTGGTTCTGGTGGAATCGCAAGGGTGAATTCGTATTCAACAAGAACTATCCTGATCCCAAGGGGATGGTCGACGAGCTGCATCGCGAGAATTTTCATCTCATGATTTCTATCTGGCCTTTTTTCGAGCCGGGCTCGGCGAATTACGACTTGATGGACAAGAAGGGCTGGTTCATCGACAAATTCAAGTTCGCCAAGCCGCCTTATCACACCGATGCTATGGCGGTGTATGACGCGAGTAATGCAGAGGCCCGGAAATTTTATTGGGATCAGGTCGACCAGGGGTTGTTCAAGATCGGAGTCGATGCCTGGTGGATGGATACGAACGAACCGGAGACGGAAGGGCGGGAAGAAAATATTCAGCTGGGCCACAAACTGGCTATTGGTAGCGGCGATCGATACGTGAACGCCTATCCCCTTTTGGACACCGCTGCTGTGCATGATGGCCAACGTGCGGTGTCTGACCAGAAGCGTGTTTACATCCTTTCGCGCTCCGCTTTTGCCGGATCGCAACGCAATGCCGTCACCACGTGGTCGGGCGATATCAGTTCCGACTGGTTCAGTTTTCGGCGGCAGATACCGGCTGGATTGAACTTTGCGCTCTCAGGAATTCCTTACTGGACCACTGACATCGGAGGATTTGTCTTCGGTAGTCCTACCGATCCCGCTTTTCGCGAATTATTTGTGCGCTGGTTTCAGTATGGAACGTTCAATCCAATTTTGCGAGTGCACGGCACGCGCAGTCCGGATGAAAACGAACTGTGGTCGTACGGGCCCGATGCACAGAAGATTCTTGTCAGCTTCGATCGCTTGCGTTATCGACTGTTGCCTTACACTTACTCACTCGCATGGAAGACGACGAACGACAGCTATACTCCCATGCGTCCGCTGGTAATGGATTTTCGCAGCAATGTGCGTGCGCAGAACACCTGGGACGAATTCATGTACGGGCCGGCGTTCCTGGTGAATCCGGTGACGGAGCCGGCGGCTACTAGCCGTCGCGTCTATCTTCCTAACGCCAATGCGGATGCGGATACGAAATGGTACGACTTCTGGAACGGGGCATCCGTTGATGGCGGACGTGAGATCACCACGGAAGCTCCGCTCGATCGGCTGCCGCTCTATGTGCGCGCCGGCTCGATCGTCCCATTGGGACCCGATGTTGAGTGGTCGACCGAAAAGCCGGCGGATCCGATTGAGCTTCGCATCTATCGCGGCGCGGATGGCGAGTTCACGCTCTACGAAGACGAAAACGATAATTACAATTATGAGAAAGGCATCTACGCGACGATTTCTCTGCGATGGGATGATGCCAGGAAAACTCTGACCATTGGTGACCGGCAAGGACAATTCCCGGGGATGCTCACCAGCCGCACATTCCGCGTCGTCTTCGTGGGCGAAAATCACGGCGTTGGCATCGCGCCTTCCAACATCGCGGATAAAGTCGTACGGTACTTTGGAAAACAGATCACGGTAACGCCGTAGCTGCGAAGTTCCCAGTTACAATGCCGATATGCGTGTCACGTTATTCGGTGCATCCGGACTGCTTGGCTGGGAGCTGGTGCGGGAGTTGAGCGGTGAGCAAGTGGCCGCGCTATCTTCGAAAGACGCCGACCTGCGAGATCGCGCACGCGTTCGCGACGTGATTCGTGATTCCCGTCCTGATTGGATAATTTTGTCCGCCGCCTACACTGATGTGGATGGCTGCGAGTCCAACCGGGGCCGCGCTTTTGCGGTGAATTGCGAGGGTGCCATCAATGTGGCCCAGGCTGCTCGCCAAAGCGGATCGCGATTGCTGTTCCTGAGTACCGACTATGTTTTCGATGGCAGCAAACGCTCGCCGTACGAAATCAGAGATGCCAGAAATCCGACCAGTGTTTATGGCGAGAGTAAGGCGCGAGCTGAAGAACGGCTGCTCGAGATTCTGCCGGAGGTTTGCATCGCCCGGACTTCTTGGCTGTTCGGGCATGGAGGCAAGTGTTTTCCTGCAACAATTCTGACGCTGGCGGCTACGCGTCCGGAGATTTCGGTGGTGAACGATCAGCGCGGCAGCCCTACTTTCACACGCGATCTCGCATCCGCTCTCGTGCAACTGTGCCGCGCGTCCGCTTGCGGAATTGTACATGTCACCAATTCCGGCAACTGCACCTGGTACGATTTCGCCGGTGAGATTGTGCACGCGTCGGGGATGGCGACCGCAGTGAAACCGGTGACTACGGCTGAATTCCCTCGTCCAGCACGGCGTCCCGCTTACTCGGTTTTATCGCCGGATAGTCTGCACGCTTACAACGTCCGAATGCCAGAATGGACGGATGCGTTGCGGCGGTATCTGGCGAGTGCTCCCGGCGGGAGTGTTCCCGCTGCTTCGCCTTCGGTCGTCTCGTAGGAGCCGAGCCGCGTTGCCTTTTGGTTTACATACTTTTGCAAAACTCGACAAATCTTGGCACCAACTTTAGTCTGGAGCGTATCCTGAACTCGTAACTGGTCCTACGCCATGGACCGCCAACCGGGTCACTCTAGCGGTGTAGTTTTCCAGCTGGAGGAAAGCCATGAAAATAATTTTCGCGGTGATACTTTTCATCGTTTCCGCGTTTGTCGTTTCCGCGTTTGCCCAAGACTATGCCGCCCGCACCACTGCCGAAGCCGCCTGCGGATCCAGCGACGTAAAGTTCGACGTTAAACAAGACGCGACTCAGCACCCCGTTCCCCAACCCGAACCTGGCAAAGCGTTGGTCTTTGTTGTGGAGGATCTCGGACAATGCTCGTCTGACTGTGGCGACAACGGTAAATTATTTTCCAATAACGTGGACCAAGCCCTTACCAAGGTGGGGATGGATGGCTCGTGGCTCGGAGCTAACCAGGGTAGCTCCTATTTCTTCTTCGTGGCCTATCCCGGAGAGCACCATCTCTGCATCAACTGGCAATCGCGCCTGGCAGTCAGGTCGCGAGCTTTCGCCATGGCCAACTTTACTGCTGAAGAAGGAAAAGTCTACTACTTTCGGGAACGAGTCTTTCCAGGAGAAAGCGACTACTCGTTCGACTTAGACAATGTGAATAGCGACCAAGGAAAGTTTCTGGTTGCTTCATCCGTCTTCAGCGTCTCACATCCCAAGAAATAACTCTTGCTATGGCGACGGCGTTTCTTCACGTTCATCAGCCTGCGGCAATCACCTCATAAGGACGCATCATTTCATTGTCCTCGTGTTCGAGGATGTGGCAGTGCCAGACGTAGCGTCCGGTAAAGCCTTCGAAGGGGACGATAATCCGCGTAACCATTCGAGAATGGGCTTGTACGGTATCTTTCCAGCCGGCTTCGTTTGGGTCGGGAGGTTCTGGCGGTCCTAAAAAGTGCAGCTGACGTTTGGTATGGAACAGCCACGGCTCGTACGGTTGGCGGTCGAGGATCTGGAAGCGCACCAGGTGGAGATGAATGGGATGCGTGTCGTTGGTGGGATTGATCAGCGTCCAGATTTCAGTTGACCCTAGCACGGGCTTTTCCGTGATTGGCATTTTCCAGTGAGAAGCATTCAGAAGCAGCATGACCGGATTGCCTGCCTTGTTCACATACTCGTTGAGCGTCAACAATCGTGTCTGCACGGCTTGCGACTCTGGAATCTTAGGTACGGGCCGCAGAACTGAAGGTAACGAACTGGTATCGGTCACTTTTCCGGATGAGACGCGAAATTGCATGACCACGAAAGCATCGCTTTTGAGGACTAGCTGTGTACTGCGATGCTCACTGAAGTCGACGACGAGATCGGCGCGTTCTCCCGGGGCGATTTCAAGAGTAGTGAGGGGAACTGGCGCGGGCAATAAACCCTGATCGGTGCCAATTTGGTGAAAGGGCGCGTTATTGGCGGATCCATTATTCACAAACGACAAATGATAGATGCGGGCATTCGAGGCATTCAGGATGCGGAAGCGATATTTTCTGGGCTCAACATCGAGATAGGGAAAGAGCTTTCCGTTGACGAGAATGGCATTGCCAAAAATCTCCGGAACCCAGGGGGATTCTGGATCTGGTGACACTGGATAAAGAAGCTGGGCGTCATGGGTCAGCAGGCGGTCATACAGGATGAGTGGCAACTCGTATTTGGCCTTCGGCAAATTGAGGGCATCTTCAATGTGATCGCGAATGATGAAGGCTCCAAGCAATCCGGCATAGACATTCAGGCGATTAATACCGAGCGTGTGGTCGTGGTACCAGAGCATGGCCGCGTCTTGCTGGTTTGGATAGTGATAGAGAGAGGATTTCCCGGGCGCAATCCAGTCTTCCGGATAGCCGTCACTTTCAGGTCCGGTTTTCGCGCCGTGCAAGTGGACCACGGTGCGGACGGCCGGTTTGTCGGCTTCGGCTCCGTGGATGGTGCGGTCGAGCGGCAAGAAATGTTGGGAGGGGAGCGCATTCACCCATTCCACGAGGAGGGGTTCACCGGCGCGGGTCTCAAATGTCGGACCGGGTGAAGAAGGTCCAAAGCCCCAGAATTTGGTGGGCGGCAAATCGCGATGAACTTTGCTGACGACGGATTGGGCTTGTATCCGATAGAACGGGACGTTCAGTTTTGGATCGGTAGAACTGGGCCGGTATCCCTGGTGCTCGGCGACTTCAGGGATTGGAAGCGGATCAACAAATTGCACGAGTGTGCTGACGTCGAGGGCGGCGGGCATGGTGGCGACTGCGCCCGTTGTTATTGGCATTGTCGTTGGCATTGCATTCAGCAGCCCGCTCTTGCTTGTGGCCAACGTTGTGGCCAGCAGGCTTGATCTTTGCAGGAATTTTCTACGTGTAATCACCAAATACCTTTCGGGTACTGACGAAGGAGCATACAACAACGGCAAGACAGGTAAGGCTTTATGCATCCCACCTGTCTTGCCGCTTTTTGTACCGTTTTTCTTACCGTGATTTCCAGTGGACCACCCGAGGGGGACGGTCTTATTTGGTCCTCACGGGTTCGCCTGTGCTTTCGTTGAGGATGTACAGATCGTTGGTCACAGTCTGATGGAAATCGAACAAAGAGCTGATCGAGTTTGCAATCCCATCGAACGATCCGTTCCCGATTCGCTCACCGCCGAGCCAATTGTCCTCGATGAAGCGAATGACCGAGGTTTGATCGGTGACCGAGTGATCCACATAGTTGTGCTGTGCCCACGGGGAGATGACGAGGAGAGGTTGCCGTGGACCATATCCGCAGCGGCCTTGCGCGTGCGTGGTCGCTGGATTGTTGCCGGGCAGCGCGTTGAGGCCATTTCCGCAGGCGCCTGGACCGGTAAGAGCATCGGCGGAAGTTTTAGATCCATTTACGATCTGGCCGAGCTGATGATCGTACCAGCCATCGGAATCGTCATAGAGCACGACCAAGGCTGTGTTGGCCCATTCCGGTTGGCCTTGCAAGAAGTTCGCTACCTGAACCACGAATTGCTGTTCATCCAGAGGATCAGAATTTCCCGGATGAGCATCTTGAATGGAGATTGCTTTGAGGAAGCTTACCGTCGGGAAGTTTCCGGCAGAAACCGCGGCAAAGAAATCGTTGATGTCGTAGTCATGATTGGCAGGGTCGCCCGAGAAACCAATCGTTTTAACCGAGTTCGGTCGCGCATGGGTCGGATTTGCGGTCGATGCGTAGTACTGGAAGGGGGTGTGATGCGGAACGTAATCTCCCTGGGTTCCGGCAATTGCTGAAGTAGACTGGCGGTTGCACCCGGTGCTGCCGTCTGGATTTACGATATTCAGGTTAAAGCCTCCGCCGAACCAGCCCCAGGTGATACCAGCTGCATTGAGCAGGTCGCCGATGTTCTTTCCGCCCATTTGTACTTGTCCTGAGCCCGAGCACACATCACCGTAAGGATCGGGGTCACCGATCACCGTGAATCCGCCGTTGCCATCGGCTACCAGCGAACCGGTGCCGCCAGTGTGAATCGCAACGCCGTTGGTCTGGCCTGAAATCAGATTGATCGCGCCGACCGTGGAGGGCCCAAAGTTGGTGCTATAAGAGTTGTCGCTCATGGCGAAGTGTTGTGCATAATTCCACAATGCGGTTGTGGAGTTGCCATCGAAGTAGCTCAACACCAGGCCAGTGGTATTCACAACTGCCGGCGGAGCGCTGGGAGGGGGACCTGCACTTCCTGTGTTCGCGGGGAATAGATCCATCGCGCCCCCGTCGAAGGCAAGTTGTTCGGCCATGTAGTCGTGATCCATGTCTTGGGTGAAGGCCTGAGAACGATCAAGTCGGAAGGGATTGGCGGCACCGGCACCATTGAGCGGGTTGAGGTTGGGATTATTGTTCAACAGGGCGTTGCCCAAGCCGTTCACGCTTGGTGTATTCGGAAGCGCGTGGAATGCCGGTTCTCCCTTCGGGTTCAGCGCGTTCGGATACGTGCCGAAATAGTGATCGAAAGACTCATTTTCCCCAAAGATGATCACAATATGTTTAATCGGCGTGGCTGTTTTTACAGTGGAGGCGTTTGCCAACGGCGTTAGCGGCCCGGCAACCATGGCCGCGGCGAGACATACCGACAAAAATTGACGCATAGTCTTTTACCTATCCTTTTCAAATTGGCGGAGCGGAACTTACCAACGCCGATGCTACGCAACGAATGTTACCGCGCGATTAAAAGATCCATGTAAATTTGCAAGGGTCGCTGCAAGCCTCATGTCGGCATTTCCCTGGTTTTGTGAGCCGATTCGCGCTGTCCGATTGCGACAGCCCTGTTAATTTGCCGCTGCGGTGGTTTATCCTTGCTTTTCTTCGAGGATCAACTGTGAACAAGCGCTTGTTTTGGATCCCGCTCGCCTCGCTGTGCATTGCATTTCTTCCTTTCGCACTTTTTTTTGCACTTTCTTCCGAAGTCTTCGGGCAGCAATATGACCCGACGATGTACCAGGAGCTTCATTGGCGAATGATCGGCCCATTTCGCGGCGGACGCACGGTGGCGATTTCCGGCGTTCCGGGGCAGCCGAATGTTTTTTACATGGCGCCGAACAATGGCGGAGTTTGGAAAACGACGGACTTCGGCCGCACCTGGAATCCGATCTTTGATGATGGGAGCAAGGACGATCAGCCGAACGATGGTCAGTCCAATGACGACCATCGCTCCGGCTCGATTGGAGCATTAGCTGTAGCGCCGTCCAATCCTGACACGATTTACGTTGGCAGCGGAGAAGGGTTGCGCCGACCTGATCTTTCGGTGGGCAATGGTATCTACAAATCGACTGATGCGGGACGCACATGGCAACATCTCGGACTGCGCGACGCGCAGCAGATCGCTTCTATCATTGTCGATCCCAAAGATGCTAATCGCCTGTTTGTTGCGGCTCAAGGACATCCTTATGGTCCGAATTCCGAGCGCGGCGTCTATCGTTCGCTTGACGGCGGGCAGACTTTCCAGAAAGTTCTGTACAAAGACGAAAACGTTGGAGGAATGGATCTGGTCTTCGATCCTCACAACTCGCAGGTAATCTTCGCCAGCATGTGGGCTTCGCGCCGTCCACCTTGGACAACTGGTGGTGGCTATAACGGATCGGGCAGCGGTCTCTACAAATCAACAGATGGCGGCGACAATTGGCGGCAACTCACCAAGGGATTGCCCGGCGCAGCCGAAGGCATTGGACGCATTGGTCCTGCCGTTTCTCCGAGTGATCCCGATCGCATGTACGCTTGGGTGAACGCGAAGACAGGCAGCGGCATCTATAGCTCCGACGATGCTGGTGAAAGCTGGCAGCAGGTAAATAATGAAGAACGTGTCTGGGGACGAGGCGACGACTTCGGCTGCGTGCGTGTGGATCCCAGAAATAAAGACGTGATTTATGTGGCCAACACTTCTACTTACCGCTCGACCGATGCGGGCAAAGACTTCACCGCCATTAAAGGCGCTCCTGGAGGCGACGACTACCACACGATCTGGATCAATCCCGAAGTTCCCGACATTATCGCGCTCGCCGTAGACCAAGGCGCGACCATTAGCGTGAACGGAGGACGGACGTGGAGTTCCTGGTACAACCAGCCGACGGCGCAGTTCTACCACGTCATCACGGATGACGAGTTTCCTTACTGGGTCTATGGCGGACAGCAAGAGAGTGGATCGATTGGCACTGCCAGCCGCAGCGATTTTGGCGAAATTACTTTTCGCGATTGGACTACGGTTGGAACCGAAGAATATGGATACGTTGCGCCTGATCCGCTGCATCCTAATCTGATTTATGGTGGCAAGGTTACGGTGTTCGACCGCAATACCGGACAGACACGCGATGTTTCGCCGGTCGTGCTGCGCACGGGACAGTTTCGTTTCAATCGCACGGCGCCGTTGATCTTCTCGGCGGCAGATCCGCATGTGCTTTATCTGGGATCGAATGTGCTATTTGCTACTCGCGATGGTGGCAACAGTTGGCAGATCATCAGTCCTGATCTCACGCGCGAAGATCCGGGCGTTCCTGCGACGCTTGGGCCATTTGTGGCAGACGATCCAGCGAAGGGTAAGCACCGCGGCGTGATCTATTCGGTGGCTCCGTCACCGAAAGATGCCAACCTGATTTGGGCTGGTACCGACGATGGCGTGATTCAAGTGACGCGCAACGGCGGCAAGAACTGGCAGAACGTTACACCTTCGGAGCTAACTCCTTGGAGCAAGCTGGCGCAGATGGACGCGTCACATTTCGATACAGCGAGTGCTTATGCTGCGGTGAATCGCTTACGACTTGACGATCTGCATCCTTATATCTATCGCACGCACGATGGTGGAAAGTCGTGGCAGAAGATTGTCAACGGATTGCCCGAGAACGAGCCGGTTAACACGATCCGCGAAGATCCGGAACGCAAAGGGTTGCTCTTTGCTGGAACCGAACGCAGCGTGTATGTGTCGTGGGACGATGGCGATCATTGGCAGTCGCTGAAGATGAATCTGCCGCCGACTTCGATCCGCGATCTCGTCATTCATCATGACGATATTGTGGTCGGAACTCATGGGCGGTCATTTTGGATATTGGATAACATCACGCCGCTGCGACAGTTCAGCCCTGAGATTGCGAATGATGTAGCGCATCTTTACGCTCCGCAACTCACATATCGCGTGCGCCGCAACAATAATACTGATACGCCTTTGCCGCCGGAAGAGCCTGCGGGGCAGAATCCTCCGGATGGCGCCATGATTGATTACTTTCTGAAAGCGGCAGCGTCTGCTCCAGTTACTCTGGAAATTGTCGATGCGTCGGGACGAGTGGTGCGCAATTTTTCTAGTGCCGATAAGCCTGAAGCGGTAAATCCGAAAGAGCTGAATGTTCCAATGTATTGGGTGCGTCCTGCGCGCGTACTTTCGGCAGCGGCTGGCATGCATCGCTTCGTTTGGAACCTGCACTATCCTGAGCCTGACGTACTGGCGCATGAATATCCGATCTCGGCGATTTATCACGACACGCCGCGAACTCCGCTTGGAGCGGCGGTTTTGCCTGGAGAGTACTCTGTACTTCTTTCGGTTGATGGAAAGAAATACACGCAGACACTCGACCTTCGCATGGATCCGCGCGTGAAGACTTCGGCGGAAGATTTGCGGCGGCAATTCGATCTGGATCAAAAGTTTGCTGACGCTCTTCATAAAGATTATGAAGCGGTGCAACAGGTGAGGAGCGTGCGCTCGCAAATAAAATGGCTGCTGCGAGGGAAGTATGCAAACAGCATGGCAAGCAGCACAGCGCTCGATGCGGCCGCTAAAACCGCCGCCGAACTCGACGCGAAAGCTGAAAGCATCGAGGGTGAAGAAGGAGGGCGTTATTTGAGCACTCCTGAAGGACGCAGTCTGGTGCGGCTCAACGGCGGTTTAAATACTTTGCTCAGCGGTCTCGATACGGCGGATGCTGCGCCTACGACTCAGCAATCCGCGATGTTCGACGAATTGGATAAAGCGCTCGAAGAGCAGTTGTCAGCTTGGGTCCAACTTAAGTCTAAAGACGTTCTGGAGCTGAACGAGCAATTGAAAAAGAAAGGATTGCCATTGATCGATCCGCTGAAACCTGATCCCAGCGCGGCCGATCAGGCGCAGACAACTTCGCAGGATCGGGATAGGAACGAGGAATAAAACAATTAGGGGTTGTAGTCCCCCCCCCCGATTTGCGCTAAAGTATTGAGGAATAAGGAGTTAACTACAAAGTATTAAAAACTAAGGACTTAGCTGAATATCCTCAAACCTCGATTTCAAAACTGGAAATGAGCCCAGACCGGTTCGCTGACCGCCTCTGGAGACGGACACAATTCTGAACTTTACTAAATCAGTGAACATTCTCGCACTGGTCGGGATCGGAGTCTGTGATGGTGGTCACTGCTGAGTGTGACGAAAAAGATTTTGGTGGATTGCAAGGAGTGGAGACGCTCGCGTCATCCCACTCATCGCAAAGAACGCGATGAGTGGGGCATCCGGATCGAGCCCAATTTCTTGCTAGACTGGGCAATAGGGGGTATTCTGTTTCGGCGAGAACGTCACTGGAGGGCTCAGATGCGCTTGCTATTCTTTCTGCCTGCCGTCTCCTGGTTGGTTTTCTTGGCCGCCGGTATCACAGCTCCGGACGCTTCGGCCCAAGACATCTTTGTAACGCCGATCCCAAACGCACCGTTCAGTGGTGTTGTCAATGTCGAGCGCTCGCGCGTACAGGATGACGGCTCGATCATCAATTTCAAGACAATTCGGGACATTAGCCGGGATGGTCGGGGCCGGATCCACAACGAGGCGAGAGTGCTTGTGCCGGTTTCTGATAACAAGACGCCGCGAGTAGTGCGCATCCATCTGTATGACCCACAGACCCGGATCTCTACCATACTCAATCCCGCAGAGAGAACCTTCTGGACGGAGACGGTGAATCACCCGCCGTCGACGGCGCCTCCCGCTCTTCGCTATGCCTCGCCGACGGGCGACGGTCTGCCTCAGAACGAGTTCACGAAAGAAGAAGATTTGGGCATTCAGGAGATGGAGGGGTTGGCGGTGCGCGGGGTTCGCGAGTCTCAGGTTATCCCGGACGAGAATAGTGGCACAGGTAAGGAGATCGTGATTACGGATGAATATTGGTACTCGGATGATCTCCGCATTAACCTGATGATCAGACACAGCGACCCGCGCAGGGGAACAGTCACGATGACCGTTGCTCAAGTTGTACGTACAGAGCCAGACCCTTCTCTGTTTCAGATCCCGGACGGCTACAAGCCAGCCCCAGCGCGACGGCGAGGGACTCGGTAAGTTCGTATCGAAGGATTCAACCTTCTGACTTGAGAGCCGGAAGTGGGTTGGTTTGAAAGACCATTGATTTTGCGGTGGTTACGATACGGCTGAACAGGTTGCAGACAAAGTCGTGGAAGATGCAACCAGCTCACCTCAGGCGCTAAAGCGCGGCGCATTTTCAAGAACTTGACGGCACGAGTGAACTCGTGCCCTTCCCCAAGCGGCGTGAAATCGACAGCTTAACGGTCAGGAATTCTTCAGGCCTAAATCGCGCTGCACGAACTCCATCGCTTCTTCGCGCGAGGTTAAGCGGCCTTCCAACTGTGCGTCTTCTACGGCTGCCAGCACCTCTTTGAATTTTGGACCGGGCTTATAGCCGGCTTCGATCAGGTCGCGTCCGGTGATTAGGGGGATGGGACGGATGGCTTCGGGGGGCATGGTGCGCAACTGGCGTTGCGAATATTCGTAGGTGTCTAGTTGGCCGTGGCTGCTGAGGCAGTCGATGCGATGCAGTTCTAAATGTTCGTCGAAAGCGGGCAGGCGGAAAAACTTTTTTAGCGTAGATTGCTTCATGCGCAGCACGTCTCCGAAGCGCATGTGATTGTCGACGAGGGCCAGGATCTGATCGGTCTCGTGGTTGGAGAAGCGCAGACGGCGGAGGATTTCGGCAGCCATTTTGACTCCTACTTCTACGTGTCCATCGAAGCGGATGCGGTCGGGCGCGATGCGGAAGGTGGGCGGCTTGCCTACGTCGTGCAGGAGCGCTCCCCAGGCTAGGGTCGTTGATGCGGCGGGCGGGAGTTTTTGCAATAAGAGTAGTGTGTGGATGAAGACGTCGCCTTCGGGGTGGTATTGGGGCGGCTGGGCTACTCCTTTCATGGCGGCGATTTCGGGCAGGACTTCTTGCAGGAGTTTTGTCTTGTCTAGTAATTCGAAGGCTTGACGGGCTTGGCCTTCGATCAGCATCTTGGTTAGTTCTTCGCGCACTCGCTCGGCGGAGACCTGGCGAATTTTTGTGGCTAAGTTTTGGATTGCGGTTAGTGTTGCCGGATCGATCTGGTAATTGAATCTTGCGGCGAAACGCACGGCTCTTAGCATGCGCAGCTTGTCTTCTTCGAAGCGGCGATTGGGATCGCCGATGGCACGGATGATTCCTTTTTTTAGGTCTTCCTGGCCGTCTACGAAATCCAAAATCTCGTTGGTGGCGGGATCCAACATCATGCCGTTGATGGTGAAGTCGCGGCGCTGAGCGTCTTCCTCGGGATCTTTAGTGAAGCGGACTTCGTCGGGATGACGGCCGTCGGAGTAGCCTACGTCGGAGCGGAAGGTGGCTACTTCTACGGTTTGCTTGCCGCGCTCGCTACGCTCGCTTTGACGGGCGAGGACGCCCGTCTCTCCACTGGATTCGGGGACTAGGACTACTCCGAATTGCTCGCCTACGGCGTAGGTTTGGGGGAAGATTTGCATTACTTGTTGCGGGGTTGCGTCGGTGGCTACGTCGTAGTCGGCGGGTTCGCGGCTTAGTAGAAGATCGCGGACGCAACCTCCGGCGAAGTAGGCTTGATGGCCGCGTTCGCGGAGGGTGCGGACGATTTCCGCGGCATGTTGTTTAGTTGCCGTCATCGGTAGTCAGTAAGCGGTCGCGTAAACTAAATTTACGAGCTGCGAGCTTGAACCTCATTATGCCTGACGCGTACATCCTCGGCATCGAGAGTTCCTGTGATGAAACGGGCGCGGCCGTGGTGCGCTCGGGGCTGCAGATTCTTTCTAACGTGGTCGCCTCGCAGATTGCTACGCACCAACCTTACGGCGGAGTAGTTCCGGAGCTCGCCTCACGCGAGCATTTGCGCGCGATTGTGCCGGTGGTGCGACAGGCGCTGGCTGAAGCGGGATTGACTTATGAGTTGGTCGATGCCATCGCGGTCACGCAAGGTCCGGGATTGGCGGGCGCTTTGCTGGTTGGCATTAGCTATGCCAAGGCGCTGGCATTCGCGCTGGAAAAGCCGGTGATCGCGGTGAATCATCTTGAGGGACACATTCATGCCGTGTTGCTGGAGCAGCGGCTTCGTGGGGATGGGGAACTGCATTTTCCGGTGCTTGCACTGGTGGTCTCGGGCGGGCACACGCATCTTTATCTGGCACAAGAGCGGGAGAATCTCTGGAGCTACCGGAATATTGGGCATACTCGCGACGATGCTGCTGGAGAGGCGTTCGATAAAGTGGCGAAGCTTTTGGGGCTCGGCTATCCCGGAGGGCAGGTTATTGATCGACTGGCTCCGCATGGCGATCAGCAGGCGGTCAGGTTTCAGATTTCGCAGATCAAACATGCGGATCGGCGGGATCACAGGCTGGGCGATCAGAAGCTAGCGGCGATTGAGGATGACGGGCCTCATTTTGATTTTTCTTACAGCGGGATTAAGACGGCGGTTTTGCGGTATGTCGAAACTCAGAACCTGAAGCCTACGATTGAGGCTCGCCGAGCTGCGCTCGCCGGAATCGAGACGCCGGTGCTCGACGACTTGCTTCGGCTCTGCGATCGGCAAACGCTTAATCTAGTGGCCTCTTTTCAGCGCACGATGGTCAACGATCTGGTCATGAAGACGCTGGCGGCGGCGCGCGAGTATGACGTGCGAACACTCTTTGTAAGTGGTGGCGTGGCTGCCAATCAGGAACTGCGGACGGCGTTTGAACGCGAGGCTGCGATGGAGGGTATTTCTGTTTTCTTTCCGTCGCGCGGGCTTTCTACTGATAATGCTGCCATGATCGCGGCGGCTGCTTTTCCGAAGTTTCTGCGTGGGGAATTTGCGGCCATGGATTTTTCGGCTGATGCAGGGATGGCGCTACGTTGAGACCGCTGCCAAAGCTACTCTTGCATTGAGTATCGGATTGAAACATTTCCCAGCTACAATGGTCGCGTGAAACCGACGATCTATGTAGTGGAAGACGACCCCGATATTTCCCGCCTGGTTCGCCATCATCTGGAAGGGGCGAGCTTTAACGTGCGACTCTACTCGACCGGCAATCTGGTTGTGGTCGATGCCGAACGCCAGCGTCCGGCGCTGTTTTTGCTTGACATCATGGTGCCTGGAAAAGATGGTCTGGAGCTTTGCCGCCAGATCCGGCAGTCGGTGTCGCTGGCGTCTGTGCCGGTGATTTTTTTGACTGCCAAGAGCGGCGAGGCAGATCGTGTGCTGGGGCTGGAGTTGGGGGCGGATGACTACATTCCAAAACCTTTCAGCCCGCGCGAACTGGTGGCTCGGGTAAAGGCGGTGCTGCGGCGTTTTGAGCGGCCGCTGCCGTCGGTCCCAACCAAAATTGACGAAGTCCACATTGACCCGGGTGCGATGACGTTGACGGTTCGGGGAAAACAAGTGCCGACGACGGCTACTGAATTTCGGCTGCTTGACTACTTCATGCGGCACGCTGGGCGTGTTTTCACGCGCGACCAATTACTTGACTCGGTCTGGCGCGATACGGCGTATGTCACGCCGCGCTCGGTGGATGTTTATGTGCGACGCATTCGGGAAAAAATCGAGCCCGACCCGGAGAACCCGCGATACCTGAAAACGGTGCGGGGGGCCGGTTACCGCTTTGAGGTCGCGCGTTGAGAAGCCGCATCTTCGTCAAATTGATGTTTGTGTTTCTGCTGGTGATTGGGGTCACCACGATTACGTTGCAGGTGACGGTTCATAAGGTATGGGAACGCACGCTGCACGAGCAGATCGAGCGCAATCTTAAACAAAAAACTTTGATGTTTGCCTATCGCGTGGAAGCGGATCGGCAACACTCCCTTGCCGACATTACCGCGCAGGAGGGCCAGGCAGCGGGTGCGCGCGCCACGGTCATCGATCCCACCGGGAAGGTATTGGCCGACTCGGAAGCCGATGCTAGGACGATGGAAAATCACGGGCAGCGCAGGGAATTTATTTCCGCCCTTGGCGGTCATGTAGGTGTGGAAGAACGCAGCAGTCAAACTCTCCACGTTCCTTATTTGTATGTGGCGGCGCCGATTTCTGGAGGAGCAGTGCGTTTGGCGTACCCACTGCCCGAGATAGAGATTACGGATCGTCCGCTAGGCGTGGCCTTATTTTGGGGATCGCTTTCCGCTTTCGTTTTCGCGACGCTGGTGGCGGCGGTCGCTTCTCAATACGTTGGCTGGCGCTTGCAGCGGATTGTAGATTTTGCCGAACGTGTGGCTAACGGGGATCTGACGGCTAGAATTGCGTCCACTTCGACGGACGAAATTGGGCAGGTGGCGGCGGCTCTCGATAAGACGACGCGCCGCGTGGAAGAAAGTTTTGCTCGCGTTCAAACCAGCCAGCGAGAATTGGAAACTCTTCTCAACAGCATGCAGGACGCAGTGATTGCGGTCGATGTCAACGGGCGCGTGCAGTGGGCAAATCGCGGCATGGACCGTTTGCTGCTTCGCGCGCCCCGTCTGAATGCGCCGTTGATTGACAGCGTCCGCGACCCCGATTTTCTCGCCGCGATTCAGGAAGCGGCGAGCGATCAGGTTGTCACTTCCGCGCGCTCGAACACGATCGCTTCAGGTCGCATCTTCGATGTTACTGCTGCACCCATGCCAGGAGGCGGTGCCGTTGCGGTACTCCGTGATCTTACGGAGACCGAGCGCATGGAAAAGACGCGACGCGATTTCATCGCGAATGTTTCCCACGAACTGCGTACTCCGCTGACTTCCATCCAGGGATACACCGAAACACTGCTGGATAGCCCTCTGGAAGACAATCACGTGCGGGATTTTCTAGAAATCATTCGCAAGAACGCGGCGCGCATGGCGCGGCTTACGGAAGACCTGCTCACCTTGGCTCGCGTCGAATCGGGCGAGCAGAGGTTCGACATTCAGATGGTCAGCGTCGATGAACTGCTGCAGGACGCTTTGGAAAGCTTCCGCGAGGTGGCGCGCTCTTATGGAGTCGAACTGGTGATTGAAAATGCTGTTCCCACCGCTAACGTGGATGCGGATCGCGAAGCCATCCACCAGATTTTTTCTAACCTGATCGAGAATGCTTTGAAGTATGCAGCGTCAGGAAAAAAAGTGATTCTTGGAGCTCGCTTGGCTGCGACGGGAGTCGAATTCTATGTCAGGGACTTCGGGCCGGGCATTTCTTCCGAGCATCTGCCGCGTCTTTTCGAGCGTTTCTACCGTGTCGATAAAGCGCGCTCGCGGGAATCCGGAGGAACCGGACTTGGACTCGCTATAGCCAAACATATTGTTCTGGCGCACCGGGGAACGATTCGCGCGGAGAGTGAACTCAACCACGGCTCGACGTTTTTGTTTAGCTTGACTGCTTCGGAGGCGGATTCAGCGTAGATGCTAACAATGGCGCGAATTGCGTCAGTCCACGTGTTCGCCGACTTCGAAGCCTTCTTCGGCCGCAGGCAGTACATCAATTTCGCCGGCCACCCAAACATAGAGCGTCGGCAGCAGGAAGACGCTCATGATGAGGGCTGCGATAAGGCCACCGA
>JBATZM010000069.1:0-13657 GCA_049674665.1 Terriglobales bacterium | reverse complement strand
ATGTCGGGTACCGATTCAAAATCCGGCGGGCCGGATTATTTGTATCTATTCACGCAAGCGAAAAGCGTGGGAGAAAATCTGAAATCGTAAGCCAGTGTGAAGCGGCCGGTGGAGCAACGGGCACCTTGGTATGTCGGCGATCCTACTGAACGGGCGAGGACGCCCGTCGCTCCACCGGATCATTAAGGTTTATTTCATCGATGTTCATTTCACTGCCCCCGATAAATACATTTCTGCCACATGATCGGCGAACTTCTCAGGGTCGGAGTCCGCAAGATTGTCCAGAACGACCACGGTGAGTTTGTCGTCCACATAGCGCGAGATTTGTGTCTCGAAGCCTTGCCATGAACCTGCGTGTTCAATGATGCGATGGCCGTTCTTAGTTTCGATAAACCAGCCGAAACCATAGTGACCTGAATTTGGCTGGCCATTCTTGAGCTTGGCGACAGTCCACATCTGTTCCAGGCTCGATTGCTTCAGAAGTTTTTCCGTGTAAAGCGCTGTGTCCCATTTTGCCAGGTCTTGGATTGAAAAATACAGACTGCCATCCGCAGTGGTGTTGAGAGTGGGCGAAACCCACTCCTGATTTTTCAGCTCGCCTTTCTCCAGTCGGTATCCGGCGGAGCGATTCGGCACAATATCGGCTTCGCTGATGATGTGGGTTGTATTCATGCCGAGTGGCCGGAAGATGTGTTCTTGCAGAAAGTCTCCGTAGAATTCGCCGGTGACTTTGTGAATCACGATACCAAGAGTTAGATAGCCGAGGTTGCTATAGCTCCAACTGGTGCCCGGCGGAAATGCCAGCGGGATGCCCTCAACAATTTTGAGTAGCTCCGCTTCGGTGTAATCCTTTCGCATGTCGAAATCTTTCGGATAGTCGGTGAACCCGGCAGTGTGGCTCAGCAGTTCACGAATCGTAACCTCCTTCCAGGCGGCGGGCGCGGCGGGAAAATACTTCGTCAGCGGATCCTCTAGACCGATCTTGCCTTCTTCAACCAGCATCATTACGGCGGTTGCTGTGAACTGTTTGCCCATCGAACCTGATTGAAAGATAGATTCGGGCTTGACTGGAACCTGCAACTCCACATTTGCCATGCCATATCCCTGCGCGCGGATGACTTGTCCGCTTCGCGAGACCAGCAGAGCCAGGCCGGGAATGTGCTGCTTCTCCATTTCCGCGTGGACGTAATCGTCGACGGCGTCAGTTTCAGCTGCTGCGGCTGATGTCAGGCCTGCTGACCAGATAACAATCGATGTGATGACGGCCAAATGGCAAAACTTCTGGTTGATCTTCATGGCTCCAGAATAGCGTTTTCAGGCAATACAGATGCTGCCATTCCAAATACGTCATCTTAATGATCCTATGTGCGTTACCACCGAACACCGCCGAAGTTTTGCCGCATTTCCCCGCGAAAGATCACAATTTCTACTCACGGTTGCAACACTCGTGCGGAAAGCTCGGTCTCGGCTTCCGCATTAAGCTTTTTAGCGTTCTCTTTTCCTTGTGCAATCTGACTGGCTGAAAGTTGAGACTTGATCGACCGCATTAGATCGCGGCCACGACCATCGCCAGCGATAGAAGCGGCAGTGATCCAGCCATAAGCGGTCACCAGATCCTTCGGAGTCCCACGTCCGTTGGCGTACATATATCCGAGCTTGATGCGAGCGCCGGTTTGTCCCTGCTCCGCAGCTTGCTGAAAGAGTCGGAACGCCATGGCATCGTCTTGGGCAACACCTTCTCCACGCAGATAGAGATCCGCAAGATTATTTTGTGCAAGCATATTGCCGTTGTCGGCCGCTTTGCGATACCAATTCACTGCGGCTTGCATGTCCCTGGCGACGCCGATTCCGCTGTCGTACATGTAGCCGAGGTTGGTTTGTGCGCTTGCGTCTCCGGCTTCGGCTCCTTTGCGGAAATAGCGCAGCGCCTCACCTGGATCTTTGGGCACACCTTGTCCCTGCAGATAGAGAATTCCAAGGTTGTAGTATGCGCGGGCGTATCCCTGCTTAGCCGCTTCATGCAGCCACTGCAGGGCAGCCCCGTAATTGGGAGACGTGCCCCATCCGTTGATGTACATCACGGCTAGATTTACTTGCGCGGCGGGGTAGCCCTTGCGGGCAGCCTTCTCGAACCATTGCAGCGCCTCGGACGGGTCATAACCGGGGCCGATCGCCAGCATGGTGACCATCCCCATTTGATTCTGTTCGAAGACATGTCCATGTTGGGCTAGACTGCGAACCGTTTTCGGATCGCAGATTCGGATGGAGCCAATCGGTTGCCTGGTGACGATTGCCATGCTGCACTGGTCTAACCTCTGGCTGGACTGATCGGCTGCGAATACCGGCAGGGAGCACAGGATCGAAAGCAAAATTGTCACGACAACCAGGCTAAGGCAGCCTGTGGTTTTTTCTCCGAGTACTGTATGTGATTCGTTCTTTGTCTTTAACTTTGCTGTTAGCTTTGTCATAAATCCAACCTCCGACCCGGCAGATTTTCGTACGGTCTTCGTGTGATCCGGGTGCGATGGGAGCAAAACTGCCTTTGAACTGCGAATACCACAATGCAAGCTGTCTCATTTCTCCGCACTTCGAAGATCATCCGTTAAAATGTTCATTTCAAGTGGCTTTGTGGAACCGTTGCGAGCGCTGGACGTATAACATCGTAGGAGTGTGGGCCTGAAATGATGGAGATCAACGGCTCAGATCGGCTGCGGTTCGGTGCTTACGAGGCTGACCTACACACACACGAGCTGTGGAAACATGGAACCAGGATCAAACTGGTCGGACAGCCGTTTGAAATCCTGGCAGTTTTGGTAAAGCGTCCCGGCCAGCTGGTGACGCGAGAGGAACTACGGGCCGAGCTGTGGCCGGGCGACACCTTTGTGGATTTCAATCACGGGTTGAACGCGGCAGTGAACAAACTGCGTGACGCGTTGTGCGACTCCGCCGATGACCCCAAATATATTGAGACGCTGCCCCGGCGCGGATACCGATTTATTGCCGAGGTAGAGCAAGCCGTTTCTCCTCGCATCGCCGAGTTGGCGACAGCGGAGAATCCGGGCCGACCTGCGTCCACAGCACAGGCACTCCTGCCGAAGACGGTTACGCTGAACGGCGATGTGGCCGAGGTAGCTGGGGTCGAGGCAGTCTCGGCATTTGAACCAAGTCAGTTGCCGTCGAAAAGCTTGCCCTGGCTGCGCTATACGGTTCTGGCAGTTGGCCTGATCCTGGGATTGTGGCGCCTTGTCGACCTGCTGGGGTGGAATGCGGCAAAGAATACAAAGTTGATCGCAGAAAACACCGCTGAGTCAGACACCCTTACCCCGCTCACTGCGCTCTCCGACCGCACTGGCGAACCAGCATTTTCGCCCGATGGCATTCATGTGGCATTTCGCAGGGAAGGCTTCGTGCCCGGAACCTCTGGAATCTGGGTGAAACAAATTGGCGGAGAAGAGCTGACCCAAGTTACCAACAACACCAATGACGGCAATCCGGTCTGGTCGCCAGATGGTCGCTCGCTGGCTTTTTCTCGTCTGTCATATAAAGAACGGACAATCTGTGAAGTACCCGCTTCTGGCGGTGAAGTGCAATCCTTATTTGAGACCAGTCTGGTTCCCGGCCATGCGGAGATCGATTGGTCTCCCGACGGCAAAACCATTGCCTTTGCGGCGAGAGGCAGGCAGGGCTTTCTTCCCGCAATCTTCTTGCTGTCTCTCGCTGACCACAGCGCGCGCCAGATCACCGCGCCATCGTCGGTCGATGGAGATTGGGGGCCGTCATTTTCGCCGGATAGCAATCAGATCGTCTTTGTGCGTTCAGGCAATATCGTGGTCATGCCAGTGGAGGGGGGCGAGATCCAGCGTGTCACGCAAGAACCGATGCGGATTCTGGGCTCACCCGTTTGGACGACCGATGGCCGGTCGATTATCTTTGCCGTCCAATCTCACGGTGACCTTGGTGGTTTGTGGAGAATTCCCATATCCGGCGGCCTGCCTGTGCCCATTCATGGGTTAGAAAAAGGAGTTTTGAATCCCGCCGTCTCCAGGCGTGGATTCCGCCTCGCTTTCGAATTGTTCAGCAGCGCGCGCAGCATTGATCAGATCGATTTGTATCCTACGGGGCAAAGTGCGCGGACGCTAGTGACAACGGTCAGCGGCGAGAATGCGGGTCAACAGCTATCTCCCGATGGCAAGAAGTTGGTTTTTCAGTCCGACCGCACTGGTGGCTTGGACATCTGGGTCAGTGATCGCAATGGACAAAATCCAATTCAGTTGACGGCGATGGGCACGGCAGCCACGCCGCGCTGGTCACCGGACGGGAAGCAAATCGTTTTCGACGTTGGCCTGGCGCGTGACTGGCGAGAGGCACGCGCCATATTTTTGGTTGATGCTGACGGAGGAACGCCACGACCGCTGGTTCAAGACAATTTCAGTAATAATGTTCCGAGTTGGTCGCACGACGGCGACTGGATTTATTTTGCCTCAAATCGGTCCGGAGATTGGCAAGTCTGGAAAATCAAGAAATCGGGTGGTTCCCCTGTGCAGGTAACAAAAGAGGGAGGATTCGCTGCTTTCGAATCCCCCGATGGCGAATATCTCTATTATTCGAAGCATAATTTCGAGAATCCAGAAATCTGGCGAGTGCCCGTTGGCGGTGGGGCTGAGACACCGGTGTTTCCCGGTATTCGTCCGCTGGATTGGGCTGCGTGGAGCGTCGTCGACAACGGAATCCTCTTTGTCGAACATGGAACCGAGGGGGCTCTAACCATTAGCCTTTACAACTTCTCAGAACAAAGTGTGAAGCCACTCGCGACGCTCGACAAGGAGCCTCCCTTTTGGGTGACGGCAAGCCACGATGGCAAGTCAGTGATTTTCGATCAGCCGGGGCATGAAGAAGGTCACATCATGCTGCTCGAAAACTTCCGGTGAGTGTGAAAAGTTCTGGAATTTGAAAAGGCCGCCCGTGGGCGGCCTTCTGTCATTTCCATTGAAAGTGTTAGTTGCTGATTCCCGCACTCTGCGACGCTTGCGGGACTGCCGCGGCTGCTGTCGCCGCTGCCGCTTCGTTCAAGATCCGGTGGTGAATGGTGAATAGCGCCAGCTCCAGCCGGTCCGACACGCCAATTTTGTCGTAGACGTTACGCAGATAGTTTTTGATTACCTGCTCGGTCGTACCCAACTGAGTGGCGATTTCCTTGTTCTTATATCCCTGAACAATGAGGGCCACAATGCGCAGTTCCTTGGCGGTCAAGCGGTCGCGGACGCGCAGCCCGACCATATCGTTCTCGGTTAGTTCGCTCGGTACCGCCATATCCTGCACCCAGTTTTCGCCGCGAGCGATCTTGCGCACGCAGTCGACAAGCGCAGGGCTAGTGACGTTGCGATAGACGACGCCATGAGCGCCCGCTGCCATGTACCGTTGCGCGCTCTCGCCCGTATCGGCGAGGACGACGACGCGCGTCTTGTTCTTGTTGGCAGCCGAGAGGACGGAGTTGAAGTCGGAATGAAAACCTCCGGCAATGATGAGCACGGCGGCGCGAAATTTGTCGAGCGCCATAAACATCTGCTCGGCGGTTTGCGCCTGGGCCACAATGCGCATTTCGTCTTCTACAGCCAGCACCTTGGCGATGCCGGCGCGAAAAATCGCCTGATTGTCGGCCAGAATAAGTTTCAGCATTGGATTGCTCCCAATTAGATCGCTAGCGGTTAACTGTTGCGAACGAATTCGTAAGAATCAATTACGCAAGCGACGCCCCGGTTGTCCCCGGACCCGGCGCCCGCATTCGGCTCATCGGTCCGCACCACGCGGCCGCGGCACTGAATCACAACATCGTCCTTGCCGCCCGTTACTTCCGGAGGCAGGGTGATCTCAAACTCTACGGGTGAGCCGACCTCGAGCGATGCGTCGGCGCGGATATATACGCCGGCAGCGCTAAGATCGCCGGTCATGCCTTTGGCGTCTACAGAGGCGCCTTCTTCATGAATCTTGATCGGCAAATGCAGCGGAAACCTTTTCCCGGTACGTGCTTCGCTCACGACTCCTCCTCTTACCTTGGTTTTGAGCCTCAACAAAAAACCAGGAAACCACCACAATTCCCAGCTCAAAACTTAAAAGCAGTCTATATCGGGGTTATACCACGGACAATACCTGAGAAGCAGCTAGGATTACCTTCGTAATATGGGTAGAAACTAGGTACCTCTCTGGCTGCGGAGCGGCAATTCAACCCGAATGTACCAAGGAAACCAGTGTATTTAACGGAATTATCGGCCAAAATCCGGATGAATCTGGCAGATAATTAAACTCTCTCTAACATCGAAGCCTTCATGGTCATCTTGTTGATGGGAGTGTCGGGCTCGGGGAAGACAACCGTGGGACAGTTGCTGGCGTCGCAACTCGAATGGGAGTTTGCCGACGGAGACGACTACCACCCGGCAGCGAATATAGAGAAAATGCGCAACGGGATTCCGCTGACCGATGCTGAACGAGCACCTTGGCTCGAGACGTTGCGCGCTCTGATTGCCGGATGGGTTTCGGCACAGAGAAATGCGATCCTCGCTTGCTCGGCGTTGAAGCGGACATATCGAGAGATCTTGCGGTTCGGGCAAGATGTGAAGGTTGTCTATCTAAAGGGAACACCGCAACTACTGCAGCAACGATTACACGCACGGGTCGGCCATTTCATGACGGAACGGATGCTCCGGAGCCAACTCGCGACACTGGAAGAGCCGCACGACGAAGACGCTGTGATCGTCGATATTGCTCAGTCACCTGACGAGATCGTGGGGGAAATTCGTGCCAGGTTAGGGCTGACGAAAATCTCCTAGACCTCCAGCGTCACGTTCATCATCGCATTCGTCGTCATTCATCCTTGATACCCAAGCTATTTGGGAAATTTCCCTCCTGCCGCAAGTAACTTCCTTTCATACGTTCAGATAAAGATTCCTGAACAAACCGGGGTCCAGAGCGGTCTTCGATGATAGAGGGCGGGAAATTGATGTTGGGAGAGGCGATTCTGAGCGAACCCGTGGGCGTTGTGCGCGAGCGTGATCACAGCAGGGACGCTCAAAGCCAGGACGCTCAATACCAAGACGTGCAAGGCGAGGTCGCACGAAGCGCGGACAAAGTCATGGAAGAGCTTGTCCGGCAGCACGCGCGGCTGGTTTATCGCATTGCTTATGCCGTACTACGAAGCCAT
The DNA here is from genome assembly GCA_049674665.1 of Terriglobales bacterium. Taxonomy (GTDB): domain Bacteria; phylum Acidobacteriota; class Terriglobia; order Terriglobales; family Acidobacteriaceae; genus Acidiflorens. Next base: position 6,462 of record JBATZM010000069.1, on the reverse strand, counting down.
CACGATGCCGAGGATGCGACACAGGAAACATTCCTCCGAGTGTTGCGCTACAGCCACAAGCTGAGCGATGTGAAGGATCCGAAGACATGGCTGGCGCGAATCGCATGGCGGGTTGCAGTGGATCGCAGCCAACGGCGGGGACGACGACGGGAAGTTACTTTGGAAGTTACGCGGGGAGAGGAGCCGGTCGAAGAAGCGATGTCTTGCGAGGCAACGGCGTATGAGACGGCACACGGCTCGCAGGTTGGCGCGGTGCTCGAGAAGTTGATCGCGGCCCTGCCCGGGAAATTGCGCGCCCCGCTGATTCTCTCCGCTTTGGAAGATATGTCTCCCGGCGAAGTGGCGGCAGCTCTCGGGATCAACGAGGCAGCCGTGCGGTCGCGCGTGTTTCGGTCGCGGCAGATTCTTCGAAAGAAATTGGCGAGGAAACAATGAGCGAATGGGATCACAAACACGAAGACGCAGCTCGGCAAGACGGTGAGCTGGGAATCGACCGCGAATTTGGCCGCGCACTTGATACGGCGCTGGCAAAGTATGCGTCCATCGAGCCTAGAGCGGGGCTGGAAGAGAGAGTCATGGCGAATCTTCGAGCCGATTGCCAGCCGATTCTGCAGTCTTGGTTTTGGCGGCCCTTTACTGCGGCGACTGCACTAACCGCTCTGGCCGCAGTATTGCTATTAGTCCTGGTTTGGTCACTCTCGTCGAAATCTGGACGGCCGGAACCACATAACACAGCGCAGCGGACATCGCAGCAGCCGCCAACGACAGCACAAACAACAGGTCACACGACAGCTCAAACGACGGTACAAATCATCCGGCCACGCACGTCAACTGGCGAGCGAAGCGATGCTCGTCCGCAGGAATCGAACCGGCAACGACCTGCGCCGGTGCAAAGCCATCCTCTGGTTGTGGTTGCGACGCAACCCAAACTCGACCAGTTTCCATCGCCGCAGCCGCTAAGCGAGCAGGAGCGAATGTTGGCAAGCTACGTGGCGAAGTATCCGGAAACTGCGGCACTGGTCGCGCAAGCCAGAGCTGAGGCGCTTCAGAAGGAGATGGAAGAAGAAGCGGATGCGAACACCACGGGGAGTATTCGCTAAGAATTCAGATTTCGAAGACAAAGCAGAAACTCAAGGAGAGTTATCAATGATAGCGATAGTAAGGAGAATAGTAGTGGCGGGAGCGCTAATCATTGCGCTAATTGTTGCCGGCGGGATCAACAAGGTGTTGGCTCAGGACTCGAGTGCTTCCACGAAGAGTACAACGCAGGAGCCTGCGAAGCCGTTAGAAGCCTACCGTCTCGATTTCTCCATCAATGAGCTTGAGGACGGGAAGAAGATCAATACCCGGCAGTATTCCATGAACCTGACCCCGAACCAACCCCAGGACATCAAGATTGGTACACGTGTCCCAGTCGAGTCCAAACAAGGGGAGTTCGACTATCTCGACGTCGGCACGAACATCTCGGGCCGACTGATGTCACGCAACGGCCAGCTTGAGTTAATTGTCAACACCGATATGAGCAATTTCGCCATTCCGGAGCAAGCGTCAGGCCACGAGGCTCACCCGGTGATCCGGCAACTCAGAATCGGCGGCAGCACTCTGGTGATGCTGGGAAAGCCGATGGTGATCGGTAGCGCGGACGATCCGAACTCGAAGCGGCAGTTCCAGGTTGAGGTGACGATGACAAAGCTAAGATAGCCGTTATCAAAATCAGTTCACCGCGAATATCTCTTCTGAGAGCAACCCTGTCCAAGTCGTTTGGCGGGGTTTTTCGCCTAGTGAACCTTTGGCTCCTCATCCATCTCAAGCGCCCACAGACCGTAAGGTAGTGCTAATGCTAATGATTCCAGCGTCCCTGTCTGCTAGCAGAACCCCGAACGGAAAACAATATCGCCCACCCGTAATTTTTGGGTGTTTCTCGCTCCCAGAGTGCTAAAATCAGGCAAATTTCTCATAACAGCTCCCGCTATTGTCTACCCGGCTTGCTGTGAAACAATCCGGCTGGAGCGGAGACCTGTGTGTAGGATGTGGATGACTAAGGAGTAACGATGGCATTGGGCCCCCTGGTTCCACGAAACGACGGATCGCGCGAACTATTACCGGCCGAACCGGCTGAATTTCTCCGGCCAATCCATTCTGCGCTTTACAACGCCTTGCCGTCGCAGGAATCCACACTGCGCGAATACATGCGTGTTCTCATCAAGCGCAAGTGGCTGGTGATTTCGGTCATTGTGGGTATTTTTATGTCGGTTGCAATTGCCAGCCTGCGCGAGATTCCCGTCTACGACGCGGTTGGCCGCATCGCCGTCAACAAAGCCGATTCCAACCTCATTTCCTTCAAAGACTCGACCCCCGACACGGACTATGTTTACGAGCAGAGCGATCTGGATACTGAGGTCCGTATCCTGCAAAGCGATTTGATGGCGCTGCAGGTAATCCGACAACTCAATCTGGACAAGCGTCCTGAGTTCGGCGGCCGTTCCGATCAAAAGCAAGCCAACCTTGTCGCCGATCCGCTGCAGACCGACTCGAAACGTGCTTCTGCTCTACTAGCAAGCTTTCATGGCAAGCTCCGAGTCGCTCTTATTCCCAACACGCGAATCATGGAGATCCATTTCACCAGCACCGACCCTCAGTTGGCTGCCAGCGCCGTGAACACCCTTGCGGCCACGTACGTTGAGCAGAACTACCAGACCAAGTTCGAGTCCACCATGCAAGCCTCCCAGTGGCTTTCCAAACAGCTCGTCGACTTGCAGATGAAAGTGGAGACCTCTCAAGAGAAGCTTGTTCGCTACCAAAAGGAGCATGAGATTCTTGGGATGGACGATAAGCAGAACATCATCACCGAAAAGCTCGATGAACTGAACAAAGAAATGACGCTGGCCGAATCCGACCGCATGCAAAAAGAAGCGGTCTATCGCCAGACACAGTCCAGCGATCCAGACGTAGTAGCGGCGGCGATCATTGCAGACACCACGGGAACTGGAGGCGGTGCGGGCTCCGGGCTTCTGGACAAATTGCGCGAACAACAGGCCAATCTCAAAATCCAAGTCGCCGATCTGAACACCCAGTTCGGTCCTTCGTATCCAAAAATCGCGCAACTCAATAACCAACTGAAGGAAATCGACCGCCAGTTGCAAACGGAAACTAACAAGGCGGTCGATCATCTCAAGGGGCAGTACCAGGCTGCCTTGCAACGAGAAATCATGTTACGCGGATCGTTTGACCAACAAAAACAGGAAGCAAACAAGCTCAACGAGAGTGCGATCGAATACAGCATCTTGAAGCGCGACCTCGACAGCAACCGGACTCTCTATGAGGGACTGTTGGAAAAACTGAAAGAAGCAGGTGTTACGGCGGGATTGCGTTCCAACAACTTTCGCATCATCGATGCGGCCCGCGTTCCCACGGCACCCAGCGAACCGAACATTCCGCGGAATCTGTCTTTCGCCTTGGTGCTGGGCGTCATTTCCGGTGTCGGTCTGGCCTTCCTGCTCGAGAATATGGATAACACCGTCCGCACTCCAGAGCAGGCACAAATAATCTCCGGGCTTCCTTCGCTCGGAATGATTCCGCTCGGCTCCAAGTCAGGCAACCATGGACCGGCGGGCAAGCGACTGGCCTTAACCGCCTCCAAGGAAGTGGTGGAGACGGTGACTCAGGTTCGACCCCAGTCGCAGATGGCCGAATCGTATCGTGCGCTGCGAACCTCGCTTCTGCTTTCGAATCTCGGAGCGCCGCCGAAAGTCATCATGGTGACCAGTGCGCGTCCGCAGGAAGGCAAAACCACGACCAGCATCAACACCGCGATTGTACTTGCGCAAAAAGGAGTTCGCGTTCTCCTGATCGATGCTGACTTGCGCCGTCCCAGCGTTCACAAGACTCTTGGCATGGGCCCGCGCAGCGGCCTTAGCAATGTGCTCACAGGAAGTGCCACCGTGCAGCAGACCATTACTATCTCTCCAATCCTTTCCAATCTTTACATCCTGCCCGCGGGTACGCCGCCTCCGAATCCTGCCGAGTTGCTGGCTTCCGCCAACATGAAGGAACTGATCGACGAGCTGCGCCACCAGTATGACCACATTGTGATCGATACCCCGCCTACGCTTTCCGTAACCGACGCAGTCGTGCTCTCACCGCGAGCCGACGCCACGATCTTAGTAATTCGCTCAGGACAAACCACCAAACAAGCGTTGCGCCGTTCTCGGGATATATTGACGCAAGTCAATGCGCATGTAGCCGGCGTGCTCCTAAACGCAGTAGATCTAACCTCGCCCGATTATTACTATTACTACGAATATCAAGGGAAATATGGGGCTTACTATCAAGAAGAGGCTCCGGGGTCCGGAGATGGAGCAGAGCCTAAAGCGGTTTGACAGAGTGCTGGATGGATCACTAGGCAGGGTATCGCTTCAGCGATACCGTAAGTTCTTCGAAATCGAACGCCTTTTAGGAGCTAAGCATCGAAATTAGATTGTTTCAGCAAACTGTAAAGGTGGTGCGTTTTTCTTGGGGATAAGAGAGCTACACTCTTCTAGCTTTCGGAGCGTTCAGTTGTCGGCGAGGCGCGGTACCTGAATGTTGACGTGAAAATGGCCATTGCACTTTCAAATCGGCAACGTCGGCAGTTCGCTGTTGGCGTGGCTGTTATCGGGTGTGTGTATGTTCTGCTGGCAGCAAAAGAGTTTGCGGCCAGCTTTTTTGCCGCGCGCACGGAATTGTCATCGTTGAAGCTGGCCGTGCGCCTCTCGCCAGGAAATGCGGACTATCGCCATCGGCTCGGGCGCTACTTGGCGTTTGTTGCGGGTGATCCGCAGTCTGCGATCGACGGTTTTCGAGAAGCGGTTGAACTCAATCCTCACGATGCCCACTACTGGTTCGATCTGGCTGCCGCATATCAGGTGACCGGCGACGTTGCCGACCAGCGATCCGCACTGGATCGGGCACTGCAGGCCGAGCCCACTGATCCCGATGTGGCTTGGGAAGCGGCTAATTTTTTTCTCATCGATGGCGACACTAACCGTGCGCTGCGCGAATTCCACGTCGTCATCGAGAACGATATTTCTTTGGCGGATGCCGCTCTGCGTGCATCCTGGCGCGTGCGTCCTGACGCAGACGTGATGCTCCGCGACGTGGTGCCGGCTCGAATCGATTGCCTGAATTTTTTTCTCAACCTATTGATTAGCAAGCAGGAAACCGAAGGCGCCATCAAAACCTGGGACCGGCTTACACAGCTGCACGAGAAATTCCCGAATTCGTATTTATACGACTATGTGCGTTATCTCATTGGAGTGCATCGCCCCGACGCCGCCATGTCTGCGTGGGAACAGAGTGCGGATGCTCTCGGCCTCCTGGCTTATTTGCCGACAGAGGACAACCTGGTCGTGAACGGCGATTTCAGCCTCGACATCCTTAACGGAGGCTTCGACTGGACCTACGTCAACCGAACCGGAGTACGGCCAGTGCTCGATCCGAGCGACTTCCGGGAGGGACATCGCTCTCTTTCGCTCACATTCGAAGGGCCTGGGATCAACGACGCTGGAATACAACAACTGATACCGGTGCACGGTGCAACTACTTACGACTTTTCGGCCTACTACAAGTCGGCCGATTTTCAGGGAGCGGGTGGCCCCCAGATTGTTCTGCGTGATGCCTACACTGGTGCGCCGCTATTTGCCAGCGACCCACTCAACGATTCCGACTTCTGGAAGGAAGTTCACTCGAAGGTGACCACCCCAAACTCCACCACCTTGCTGGTATTAGCCATTGAGCGCTTCCCGGCAGGTTCCCCAATTCGGGGAAAACTGTGGCTCGACGATTTTGAACTTTCGCCTGCTGATGATTCACCTGACAATTCTCCCGATTCCAAGGACAATCCGTGAGTTCCGCCCTGGCAACGCAGCCTGAACCCGCTCCCGTCGCTAAAGTTTCGCAACCGAGGCTAACCAACACCGTGCTGTTGTGTGGCGCTTGTGCCGTGCTGTTGCTGGGGCCACTGGCTTTTGGAGCGGTCGAGCCGTGGTCGATTTTTGCCTTAGAAACATGCGCTATGGTGCTGCTGGCAATTTGGTCGTTTCGCCAATGGACGAACAGTGAAATCAACGTCTCCGGGAACGTGCTCTACCGGCCCATGGTGGCTTTCTTTGCGCTGGTAACGGTGCAATGGGTGGTGGGAACGACGGCCTACCGTCTGGTGACATACTCTCACTTGTTGCTCTATGCTGCCTACGGCATGCTGGTGTTTGTGGTGACCCAGACTCTACGTCGATCATCCCAGTTTGAACTGCTGGCCAAGTTATTCACGACATATGGGTTGGTAGTAGCCTCGTTTGCGATACTCCAGGGCATGGCTCCCAATGGGAAGCTTTATTGGGTTTTTACCCTGCAGCAAGGGGGATCGATTTATGGATCCTATGTCAATCACAATCATTACGCTGGCTTGATGGAGATGCTCATGCC
>JBATZM010000068.1:0-1684 GCA_049674665.1 Terriglobales bacterium | reverse complement strand
AAGAGTCTGGATGATCCTACCCTGGAAGAAATGCCAGTCGTGCCGATGGATCACATGCAGGATACCAACACCGAAGCGGACGCGAGTGAACCGATACTCGACCTGATTGCAGAAGGACTGCACAATCGTCCGGAATTGCTGGAGACCGACGTTGACCTGGCAAACCGGCAAATCAGCCGTCAAGCCGCGCGGAATGCACTGCTGCCCACTCTTTCTCTGGTAGGTTTTTACGGTGGCAGTGGTCTTGCAGGATTGGTGCCTCCCGACGTCACAACCACCTCCACCGTCCCGACCGACATGGCTGGGGGCTGGCAAAATGCTTTTAACAATTCATCGCCAGATTATTACGTCGGGCTCAACCTGAATATTCCATTTCGCAACCGGGTCGCCAAGGCCGACCAGTATCGTTCGGAGTTGGAGTACCGGCAGGCTAGCGTACGTAAGGAGCAGTTAAGAAAGCAGATTCGGATCGAGGTGCGGAATGCGCAATATGCGCTGGAACAATCGCGCGCCCGGGTTGAATCGGCTCGCAAGGCGAGGGATCTGGCCGAACGCACATTCGAGATCACAAAGAAAGAGCAAGAACTGGGATCAGGATCGAACTACCAAACTATGACGGCACAGCGCGATCTTTCCATGGCCGAACTGGATTTGGTTAATGCCATGACCACCTACCAGAAAGCCAGAGTAGAACTTGATCGCGCTACGGGCGCAACTTTGGAACATAATGGAGTGCTGATTCAGGATGCGGTCACCGGGACGGTTACCGCGCCATCTCCATAACTCGATAACTCATGCCGACTTCGGCCAAGCCGCAAGATTTCCGCAACGTGGCAACTTCCGATTCCCACGAGAACCGCGTGCCACGCATTCTGGCGGCCGACGATCAACCGCACATCCTCGAAGCTCTCCAACTGCTGCTTCATCCCCAGGGCTATCGGTTGGAGAGAGTCAAGTCTCCCCGCGAGGTCAGGGAAGCGTTAGCGACAGACTCTTATGATGCGATCCTGATCGATCTCAACTACACGCGCGACACGACTTCTGGCCGGGAAGGTTTGGACCTTCTTTCGGAAATCGTGGCGCTCGACAGCAATCTGCCGGTCATCGTGATGACGGCGTGGGGAAACGTCGAACTCGCGGTTGAAGCCATGCGCCGCGGGGCACGAGACTTCGTCCAAAAGCCTTGGGAGAATGAGCGCCTGCTTGCTATTTTGCGGACGCAGGTCGAATTGCATCGCGCCCTGCAACGCGCCGAGCGGCTCGCGGCGGAGAACCGGATTCTTCAGGTTCAGGGCCGCCCGGAGTTCATCGCCTCAGCGCCTTCTATGCAGCGTGTGCTGGAGGCGATGGCGCGGGTTGGTCCTTCTGACGCGAATGTCCTTATTACAGGCGAACATGGCAGTGGCAAAGAAGTGGTGGCTCAAACGCTGCATGCTCTTTCTCAACGCGCCGCACGCCCATTGGTTGCGGTGAATACGGGCGCGTTGGCGGAGGGATTATTCGAAAGCGAACTTTTCGGACACGTGAAGGGTGCCTTCACAGACGCGCGAACTGATCGCATCGGGCGTTTCGAACTGGCCGATGGGGGCACAATTTTTCTGGACGAAATCGGAAATGTGCCTATCCGGCAACAAGCGAAATTGCTGCGCGTACTCGAATCGGGCGAGATCGAGCGGGTAGGGGC
>JBATZM010000067.1:0-90371 GCA_049674665.1 Terriglobales bacterium | reverse complement strand
TGAACCACCAGAATGAAGATGGTGGCTGGAGCACCTATCCCACCGGCCCGTCTAATATCGGCGCGTCTGTGAAAGCCTACTTTGGGCTGAAGCTGGCAGGATTCACGGCGGACCATCCAGCCATGGTGCGCGCCCGCAAAAAGATTCTCGAAATGGGTGGCGTGACCGAAGTCAATACATTCACCAAGATCTATCTCTGCTTCTTTGGGCAGTACGATTACGATGCGGTGCCAGCGGTTCCGCCGGAGATCGTGCTTTTTCCCAACTGGTTCTGGTTCAATATCTACGAAATTTCTTCGTGGTCGCGCGCCATTCTGGTGCCGCTTTCGATCTGTTACGCCAAGAAGCCATTCAAGAAAATTCCCGACGAAATGGGCGTGGAGGAACTCTTTGTCGGTGGACGCGACAAGTCGCGCATGCGCCTGCACTGGTCCAAAAAACTATTTTCGTGGCGGAATTTTTTCTTATGCCTGGATCGCATGACGCACTGGTTCGAACTCGTGCACATTCGTCCGTTGCGTTCACTAGCCTTGAGGAAGGCTGAGCAGTGGATGCTGGAGCGCTTCGAGATGAGCGACGGCCTGGGTGGGATCTATCCCTCGATCATGAACTCAATTATTGCGCTGCGCTGCCAGGGATATTCGGTGGATGATCCGCAGTTCATCCGCGCGATGGACGAGTTCGAAAAACTTGGAATCGAAGAAGGCGACACCTTCCGCATGCAACCCTGTATGTCTCCGGTGTGGGATACGGCCTATGCGTTATTTGCTTTGGGCGAGGCGGGAGTTCCGGCGAGCGATCCGCGCCTGGTGAAATGCGCCGACTGGATTTTGCAGAAGCAAGTGCGCAAGCCCGGAGACTGGAAGATCAAGAATCCGAAAGGCGAGCCGGGCGGCTGGTATTTCGAATTCAATAATGAGTTCTATCCCGACGTGGACGACAGTGCCATGGTCTGCCTGGCGCTGAGTCGCGTCGAGCATCCGAACGGGCGCTATCAAAGCGAGTCTGTACAGCGGGCGATTGATTGGATTCTGTCGATGCAGTGCAAGGACGGAGGCTGGGCCTCATTCGACAAAGACAATGACCGCATGGTGTTCGAGCACGTGCCCTTTGCCGATCATAACGCCATGCTTGATCCCGCGACAGTCGATATCACGGGCCGTATTCTGGAATGTCTCGCGACTTACGGATACGACCAGAACCATCCAGCGGTGCAGCTCGCGATCAAGTTTATTCGTAAAGAGCAGGAGCCCGATGGAAGCTGGTTTGGGCGCTGGGGCGTGAACTACATCTACGGCACCATGCAGGTTTTGCGCGGTCTGGAAGCGATGAACGTGGATCGTAACGACCCGATGATCCAACAGGCGGCGGAGTGGATGCGATCGGTACAGAACGCCGACGGTGGCTGGGGTGAAACTGTGGGGTCTTATGACGATCCCAATCTTCGAGGGCAGGGCGACAGCACGGCTTCGCAGACTGCATGGGCAATCATGGGATTGTTGGCTGTCGGCGACACGCGCAGCGAATGTGTGGCTCGCGGTATGGCGTATCTTCTGCGCACGCAAAATAACGACGGTTCGTGGGACGAGCGTTTCTATACCGGAACCGGTTTTCCGCGCGTGTTCTATCTGATGTACCACCTGTACCGCGAGTATTTCCCGCTGATCGCGCTCACGACCTATTCGAAGGTAATGGCGGAGAAGAGCAGTAGTTAGCATCCAGCACTCAGCCGTTAACGTGAACAAATCGGATTCTGTGGAGTCGAAAACTGAATGCTGAATGCTGAGTGCTGAATGCTCGCTTTTGTCACTGGCGCCACAGGATTTCTAGGCAGTCATGTTGTGCGCATTCTGGCTGAACAAGGAGCCAAGTTGCGGGTACTGGTCCGGCCGACCAGCGATTTGCGTAACCTTGACGGCCTAAAGGCCGATCGGGTGGTTGGTGATTTGCGCGATTCTGCTTCGATTGAGAAGGCGCTTTCCGGTTGTGATGTGGTTTTTCACGTTGCAGCCGATTATCGGTTGTGGGTGCGCGATCCCGACGAGATGTATCGCTCGAATGTCGAGGGCACGCGTTGCTTGCTGGAAGCGGCGCGGAAACACGGCGTGCGGCGCGTGGTTTACACGTCGAGTGTCGCAACCATGGGTTTCACTTCTGGACTTAGTTCGAGTAACGGGAACGTAGCCGATGAGCAGAGTCCGGTCGGCATCGACGACATGATCGGGCACTACAAGCGTTCGAAGTTCATGGCGGAGCAAGTCGCCGTCGATGCCGCGAAATCAGGAGTCGATGTGGTGATCGTGAATCCCACAACTCCGATTGGCGAGTGCGATATTAAACCGACTCCGACTGGGAAAATCGTTGTGGATTTTCTGAAAAGAAAATTCCCGGCGTATGTGGAAACGGGTCTGAACCTGGTGGATGCGAAGGAATGTGCCCGCGGTCACGTCCAGGCGTTGGAAAAAGGAAGGTCGGGCGAACGCTACATTTTGGGCGGAGAGAATCTTACGCTGAAGCAGATTCTGGATCGGCTGGCCGCGATCACTGGATTAAAGTCGCCGACCGTGAAACTGCCTTATGTGTTTGCATTCGCCACCGGAATTGTGGATGAGATGGTAACCGGCCGGCTTCTGGGGCGCGAGCCGCGTGCAACTATTGACGCTGTACGTATGGGACGCAAGATGATGTTTGTGAGTTCGGCGAAGGCGGAACGTGAGTTGGGCTGGCGAACGCTTCAAGTCGATGATGCCTTGCGTCGTTCAGTGGAGTGGTTTCGCGGCAACGGATATGTCTAGAATCTTCAAGATCAGAATCGCGATCATAGCCGCCATGGAGCGCGAGGTGAAGCCGTTGATCCGAAGCTGGAAGATGCGGACGATTGAACAAGAAGGGCGACGATATCGGCTTTTCGAGAGTGGAGAAGCAGCTTTGATATGCGGAGGAATTGGAGCGGAAGCCGCGCGTCGCGCGACCGAGGCCATGATTAGAGAAGTCAACCCGCAGGTGGTGATCTCGGTTGGCTTTGCGGGAGCCCTGGATGATTCGTTGGCGGTTGGGCACGTACTTGAGCCGCGCGCGGTGATCAACTCCGCCGATGGTGTTCGAATAGAAATTGACTCAGGGCAGGGAGTTTTGGTGAGTTCCGCGACAGTGGCCGACAAAGGACAGAAGAGTCGATTCCGCAAAGCTTATGGCGCTAGCGCCGTTGACATGGAAGCCGCGGCTGTGGCGCAAGGAGCGCAGGCACGCGATGTGGAGTTCGGAGCCTTGAAAGCCATCTCTGATTCCGCTGATTTCAATCTGCCGGCGATAGATCGCTTCGTGTCCGACGACGGAAATTTTCATTCCGCAAGGTTTGCGTTTCATGTGGCGTTGCGACCGTGGCTTTGGACGACGACGATCTTGCTGGCACGGAACAGCTCCAAGGCAAGCTATGCTCTTTGCGACGCGATTGGGAGTTACCTTGATCGTCAAGATTTGGATCGTCAGAATTCGGATTGCCAAATTCTCGGTCGTCAAACTTTATGTGGCGAGGTTTTCAGTCGTCAGCCTTCACAGGATGAGTCTTCGGAGGTCGAATTGAATCAAAACAAAGTTAGCGCTGAGTCCGGCGGCGTACATACTCGCACCGGCACTCAGTCTCATAATCAAGTTGAGGGAGAACAATAACGTCTGCTATGGCAATTGCTCAGACATCTATTCGCACATCGACGTTGGCAATTGAAAGCGAAAGACGTGAGATTCCTTCCACGATGGAGGCCGCTGTGTATCGCGGCGTGAACGATGTGCGTCTGGAAGAAGTGGCTGTGCCTCAGATCGAAGCTGGGGAGATTCTGGTGCGAGTTCATACTTGCGGAATCTGCGGCACCGATCTCAAGAAGATCGCGACCGGCTCACATTCCGCGCCGCGCATTTTTGGCCATGAGACATCTGGCGTCGTCGCGAAAGTTGGCGAGGGCGTTCAAAAGTTCGCTGTCGGCGATCGGGTGGTGGTATTTCATCACATCCCCTGCGGAGAATGCTTCTACTGCCGGAACAAAACCTTCGCCCAGTGTGCGATGTACAAGAAGGTTGGATGCACGGCCGGGTTCGAACCCTCTGGCGGAGGATTTGCGGAATATGTGCGGGTGATGGATTGGATTGTCGATAAGGGAACTGTCCGCATTTCGGATGGTGTCAGCTTCGAGCAGGCATGTTTTGTCGAGCCAGTGAATACATGCATCAAAGGGATTGAGACCCTTCGTCTTCAGGCGGGTGAGAGCGTACTCGTAATGGGGCAGGGTCCAATAGGCTTGATTTTGGCTACTTTGGCGAAGCGGGCGGGGGCTCGGGTGATTACTTCCGATTTGCATCCGGCGAGGCTTACAATAGCTAATAGTTTCGGGCTGAATCTGACAATTGACGCTTCCAAGGCTGACGCCGTACAAACGGTACGCGGGATGACGGAAGGGCGCGGTGCTGACGCTGTAATTTTAGCAGTTGGCGGTAACGGCCTGATCCGCCCTGCCATGGATGCGGCGCGTTCAGGAGGACGAGTGTTGCTATTTGCACAAACTGTGCACGGAGAGGCGACGATTGATCCGGCTGCAGTGTGTGTAGACGAAAAGGCTTTGTTGGGATCCTACAGTGCGTCAGTTGAACTGCAAGAGGAGTCGGTGCGGTTCGTTATGAACCGTGAAATGGACTTGGAACGGCTTATCAGCCATCGTTTCTCGCTGCAGAGCAGCACGGAAGCACTGAAACTGGCTGCCCATCCTCAACCGGACTCGATGAAGATTGTCATCCAGCCGGGCAGGCCGGGGTCCTCATCACACCCGGTTTTGGCGTGATGGGGTATGGAGCGCGTGGGAAGGACATCAACTGTGAATGGCAAGATGACGGCTGCCGTCCTCTACGGCAAAGAAGACATCAAGATTGAAAGAGTGCCGATTCCGCGCGTGGGCGACGGCGAAGTTCTAGTCAAGGTCCACGTGGCGCTGACTTGTGGCACGGATTTGAAGGTTTATCAGCGCGGCTATCATGCTCGCATGATTGTGCCGCCAGCGCTGTTTGGACATGAACTGGCCGGCACGATTGAGGAGGTCGGCGAGGGCGTGCGCGGCTTCAAGAAGGGCATGCGCGTAGTGGCGCTCAATTCCGCGCCTTGCGGAATGTGCTTCTATTGCTCGAAGCACCAGCTGAATCTCTGCGAAGACCTGTTGTTCAACAATGGCGCTTACGCTGAATACATCCGGATTCCGCGGCGTATTGTGGAGACCAATATGCTCATGGTGCCTTCGAATGTGAGCTTCGAAGATGCCGCGATGACCGAGCCGCTCGCCTGCGTTCTCCGAGGATTGCATGAGACTGGTGTAGAGATCGGTGACACGGTGGCGGTGATTGGCGGCGGGCCGATTGGCCTGATGTTTGTGCAGGTGGCGAAAGCGATCGGCTGCAATGTGATTGCGGTCGTGAAGCGCGATTCGCAGGTGGCGCTGGCGCGAAAAAAGGGTGCGCACGAGGTCGTGCAGATCACAAAGGTGAAAGATGCAGTGGAGGCGGTGCGCGAGCTAAGTCCGGAGAGGCGCGGCGCGGATGTGGCGATTGAAGCCGTGGGCCGTCCCGAAGCTTGGGAGTGGGCCGTGCAGATGGTGCGCAAGGGCGGCACGGTGAATTTCTTCGGCGGATGCGCTTCGGGATCGAAGGTGCAATTAGATACCAACCGCTTGCATTACTCGGAAATTACTTTGAAGGCAACTTTCCATCACACGCCCGAAACGGTGCGCCGGGCCTTCAGTTTGATCGCGGAGAAGAAAGTTCTCGGCACTGACTATATTACCGGCGAGGCGCCATTGTCGCGTCTGCACGATGTGCTGCGCCACATGCTGAACCGCAACGGGGATATCAAGACCGCGATTATCCCGGGTCACTAGCGCCGCACGTCCCTTTAATTCGGACCTAGATTTTGGTTGTCATCCTGAGCGAAGTGAAGGATCTCGGATGTGAATTTTTCTATGCATGAGGTCCTTCGCTTCGCTCAGGATGACAGTATGATTTATTCAACTGTATCGAAGAATTTTGATGACAACTGCAACCAGCCATCCCCAGATCGCACCGCTTTCTTCAGCGTGGAATGCGCTGCCGCCGGAGTATGCCATCCCCGACCATGCGCCTTCGGAAGCTGAAGCACAGGAATATTGCCGCCGGCTGGCACGCTCGCATTACGAGAATTTTTCGGTAGCGTCATGGTTTCTACCGGCGTCGCTGCGCCAGCATTTCTTTAATATCTACGCTTATTGCCGTATCTCGGACGATCTGGGCGACGAGGTTGGTGATACATCTGCTTCTCTCCAGTTACTTGACCAGTGGGAGACCGAATTAAATGCTTGCTATGAGGGTCATCCTCGGCATCCCGTGTTCGTCGCGCTTGCCGAAACAGTACGCAAGTTCGAGATTCCGAAACATGAGTTTGCGGATTTGTTAACTGCATTCCGACAAGACCAAGGTATCAGCCGCTATGAAACATTCAACGATTTGCTAGGCTATTGCCGGTATTCGGCGAATCCCGTCGGTCATCTAGTGCTGTATCTTTGCGGATACCGTGATTCCGAGCGCCAGTTGCTTTCCGACTACACCTGCACCGCATTGCAGTTAGCGAACTTCTGGCAGGACGTGAGCGCGGACTTTGCCAAGGGACGAATTTATCTTCCACTCGAAGACCTGCGCCGTTTCGGCGTAAGCGAAGAAGTAATACGCGACGGCGAAAATACTTCCGCATTCCGCGAGATGCTCAAGTTCGAAGTCGAACGCGCCCGCGAATGGTTCTCGCAAGGTTTGCCGCTGATCGCGAAAGTCGATCGTGCGCTGGCTACCGACATTGAACTCTTCAGCCGCGGCGGCCAGGAAATTCTGAACGCAATCGAGCGCCAAGATTACGCAGTGCTCGGCCGCCGTCCAGTAATTTCGAAATCCCGAAAGATGGCACTGGTCGCGCGTTCTGCGCTGGGTAAACTGCTGGGGAAACAAAGATGAGTACTGCCGTGGGAAATGCGCCCATGCAGTTCGCGCCGACCGCCTCCCAGCTTGAAATGGCATACTCCGTTTGCCGCAGTATTGCCCGCTCGGCAGCCAAGAATTTCTATTACGGTTTTGTGGTGCTTCCGCGGCGCAAGCGTAACGCGTTGAGCGCGGTGTACGCCTTCATGCGACGGTGCGACGACATCGCCGACGACAACGCGTTGAGTCCAGAAGACCGTCGCAACAAGCTTGCAGAATGGCTGGATAAAGTTCACCGCGCATTGGCCTCGCAACCCACAGATGATCCAGTGTTATTGGCGCTAACCGATGCTCAGCGCACGTATCAGATTCCAGTAGGACTTCTTGACCAACTAGCCTATGGTACGGCTGCGGATCTCGATCACGGCCAACCAGAAGCGTCAGCTACTGCGCCGCTGGATGCGCACTATCAAACGTTTGAAGACCTGCGCCAATATTGCTACGGAGTGGCGTCAGTTGTTGGATTGGTATGCATCAAAATTTTCGGATATCGCGATCCTGCTGCCGAGCCTCTTGCCGAGCGATGCGGGCTGGCATTTCAGCTTACAAATATTATTCGCGACGTTAAAGAAGATGTCGCCATGGGCCGGGTTTATTTTCCGCAAGAGGATCTGGCCCAGTGTGGTCTCTCAGCCGCTGATCTGGCTGGGCCCAACGTTGACGTTGCTCGCATCCGTCCGCTTTTGGCGATGGAGGCCGATCGCGCCCGCGAATTCTATCGCGCTGGAGAAGAGCTGATCCCATTGGTGAATGAAGACAGTCAGCCCGCCTTGTGGGTCCTCGTTACTATCTATCATCGCCTGCTTGAAAAGATCGCTGCGAAGCAGTACGACGTTTTCAGTGAGCGCGTCCGATTGACTGTTCCCGAAAAGCTCACCGTCCTCGGCAAAGGAATCGTGAAGCGTCTGGTTTGATGCCTGCCTCGATTCATTCTGAAACGACACATCCTCCCACCGTCGCTATCGCCGGAGGCGGCTTGGCTGGGCTTGCGGCCGGGTGCGCGCTGGCTGAAGCCGGTTTTCGCGTTTCGCTATTTGAGCGCCGTCCTTATCTCGGCGGTCGTGCTTCTTCTTATCAGCATCCCGGCACAGGGGAGATTGTCGATAACTGCCAGCATGTTTTGCTCGGGTGCTGCACCAACCTCCTCGATTTTTATCGGCGCGCGGGAGTTCTGGACAAGATTCGCTGGTATGAGAAGCTAACATTTCTTGAGCCCGGAGGGCGGGCATCGGTAATCTCGCCGTCTGCTCTCCCCGCGCCGCTGCATACTGCTCCGGCATTTCTTCGGGCTGATTGTTTAAGTTTTTCCGACAAACTGGCGATTAGCCGCGCTATGGCAGCGCTTGCTCCCTCCACTCCGGCGGATCGCGGTGAGTCGTTTCTTGACTGGCTAAAGCGCCACGGACAAACTGCGCAAGCCATCGAGCGTTTCTGGAAGACAATTCTGGTCAGTGCGCTGAACGAAGATCTCGACCATGTTTCCGTCCCTTATGCGGCGCAGGTGGTGCGCGAGTCGTTTCTTAAGTCGGCCGCTGCCGGGCGCATGGGAATTCCAACCGTACCGCTCACCGAACTGTATGGCACGGCCGGAGATTACATCCGCGCTCGTGGTGGAGAGGTCCACTTTCGCGCAGGAGTGGAGTCGTTCCGCGCAGAAGCCGCTGCGGTGAGCGTTACTGCGAACGGACAGGAACAGAAATTCGACTATCTGGTTCTGGCTGTTCCTTTTGATGTTCTGGGGCGCATGCTGCCCGATACTCCTTCGGCTGCTCCTTTAGCCACGGCGTTGGGAAAGTTCTCAACTTCACCGATTACGGGCATCCATCTCTGGTTCGATCGCCAAATCAGCGACCTCGATCACGCCGTTTTGCTCGATCGCACGATTCAATGGATGTTTCACAAATCGCGGCTGATTGCAGTTCGCGAAAACGAAGCTCGGGAAAACGGCAACGGCAGTTATGTTGAACTGGTTGTGAGCTGTTCCCGTGGTTTGATTGAAAAGTCGAAAACAGAGATCGTCGAGATGGCGGTAAAAGAAACACAAGAGTTTTTTCTGGCTGCGCGGGAAGCAAAACTTTTGAAATCGACTGTGATTAAGGAAGTGCATGCGACGTACTCTCCGCGTCCTGGAATCGACGAGCAGCGGCCTAAGCCGGCGACGGCGTGGCCGCGGGTATTTTTGGCTGGCGATTGGACCGCGACCGGTTGGCCCGCTACCATGGAGGGCGCGGTGCGGAGCGGCTACCTTTCAGCGGAAGCTCTGGCGCGATTCGCGGGCGTTAAGAACACAAGCTTTCTCGTATCCGATCTGGCTCCGCGGGGATTGATGAGGTTGTTCAGAGATTAGCCTCGGCAATTTCAACGAGGACTTCAATTACCTCAGTTTCCAATTCCGCGTTACCTTGATGCCATTCTCAAGGATCTTCGCCCAACATACGATCTTATAAACATGCCTGGTCGTACCGATGCAGACATTGACGGAAAGAAGGATCGCCGCCGTAGTCCGCGATTCAGTTGCGGTGGCCACGCAAAGATCGTGCGCCTTCCATCAGATGGCATTTTTCTTCCGGGGAAGATCATCGACCTCAGTCTCGGCGGATGCTACGTCGATACCACCCTGCCGATTGATTGTGGCGTGAGAGCTGAAATCGTGGTGCACGTCAACGCTGCTTCGTTCCGGGCGATTGGCGAAGTGAAAGCGATGCGAGGCCGCTCCGGAGCCAGCATGGAGTTCGTTCACTTGAGCTCTGGTGGAAAAGACATGCTGGCCGACTTGATCGCGGAGTTGGCAAGGTTGCAGGCAGTGATGAACAAGCTCAAGTCAGCACGCCGCGAAATAGATGCGGAGTCTTTCAGAGAGGAACTGGAGGACGGAAAACTGCAAGCGATGACGTTAAGCGATCAGTTTCCCTTTCGAGGAACAATTCTATCCGCAGGAACTTCGAAACCGGATCTTGCTACATCCGCCGAGATTATACCATCGAAGAAAGACACGATCGTGGATGCGCAGCCACTGGTGATCACTGTCGATTTATTCGGTTAGCGTAATTCAGACCGTCGTTTATTCAGACCGCCATCAGTATCACGCCACCTGCCACCAGCAATGCTGCAATCCAACGCCGTCGTCCTACGCGTTCGTGCAGAAATATTCGCGCAGCTACTGCGTTGGCGACAAAGGTGAGCGATGCCGAAGCGGGCACGACTAGACTAAGATTTCCCCAGGAAAGGCCAAATAGCAGGCTGTAGAAAGCGATGGCCATGGCCATCAACCCGAGCGCGAACGTGGGTGTCGCCAGTATGCGCCCTACTACCGCCGTTATTCCACGCCGCTGCCAGAGCTCACCTACGTCACCAACTCGTTTCATGGAATAGGAAAGCAGCACGTCTCCGGTGGTTGAAGCCAGAATGATAAGCCCAATCGCGGCCCATGCGTAGGTGTCGTTCATGATCACTTCCTTCATGACTTAACCTCGGTTGAAACCTCGGTCGAAACAATGTCAGCGGAAGTGCTACGGAAATTCCGGCCTTCGTGACTGGGCGTTACTGACGGGCCGGCTGCAACAAAGCCTACGCCAGCGGCGATCAGCGCGATGCCCAGCCAACGGGTTGGCGAGATTTGTTCATGAAAACTGAAGTGAGCAATCAGAGCGACAAGCACATATCCGAGCGATGTAGCTGGCAGCACATAGGTGAGGTCGGCCCACGACAGAGCCGACATGTAACACGTGAAAAATGCCAGCAGCAAAAGAATTCCCATCGCTACAAAAGGGTTGAGAATAGACAGTAGCAGGCCGGAGAAGTTGTGCAGGGAAACACTGCCGAGGTTTTTCATCCCGCGAGCCAGTAGGGAATCACCTGCCGTGCTGAATACGGTGATTCCCGCTAGAACGAGGTATTTTCGGAACGTCACTTACGATCCAACTCCGACCTAAGCCTTGGCCGGCTCCGGGGTAGGCGCTTCTTCTTTGCGATTATCTTTGACCCACTTGTTGCGCTGCGAGCGCAGTTTCAGAAACGTTCGCGCTTCCTTGTACAAGCGCTTACGGTCGGCATTGTTGAACATGGCTTTCCGCAAAATGCGGTACGCAGCTTTGGGACGGAAATAGTATTGGTCGTAGAAATTATGCACCGACTCCAAAATTTCCGCTGCCGGCAAATCTGGATATTGGATCTGCACCATCTGGTGGCCGCCATCGTCCACCATCTTTGTGTCACTAGTCATGAAACCGTTCTTCATGGCGAACTCGTGCAGTTCAGTTCCGGGATAAGCGTGCGCCACCGAAACCTGAATCGTTTCCACGTCGAGTTCCTTGGCGAAGTTGATCGTATTCTTGATGGTCTCGCGACTCTCTCCCGGCAGGCCGAGAATAAAGTCTCCGTGGATCACGAGTCCCAGTTTGTGGCAATCCTTGGTGAACTGGCGTGCGCGCTCGATGGTCGCGCCTTTCTTAATGTTCTTCAGAATCTGCTGATCGCCCGACTCGTAGCCCACGATCAAGAGACGGCATCCCGCTTCTTTCATGGCCTTGAGTGTGTCGAAATCGGTTGTAACTCGCGATGTACATGACCAAGTCAGGCCCAGCGGTTTCAACTTGGAGCACAATTCGATGGTGCGAGCCTTCTGCAGGTTGAAGGTGTCGTCGTCGAAGAAAAATTCCTTGACGTACGGCCAGTAATCTTTCGCCTTAGCCATTTCACGCGCTACGTCGTCGGTGGAGCGTTTGCGCCACGGGTGTCCGCTGAGCGTCTGGGGCCAGAGGCAGAAGGTGCACTGCGCCGGGCATCCGCGCGTCGTGTAAAGCGACACGAATGGATTGAGCAAGAAAGGTACGTTGTAGCGACGGACATCGAGATCACGACGGTACACGTCGGTTACATGCGGCAGAGCGTCCAGATTTTCGATGGTCGGCCGGTCAGGGTTATGCATGACACCGCCATTTTTGCGGTAGGAGATGCCCAGAATATCTTCAATCGGCTTGCCCTGCGCGTACTCGACGATGGAGTAGTCAAATTCCTTGCGGCAGGCTATGTCGATGACTTTTGCTTCCATTAACGATTTCTCGGGGAGCACGCTGACGTGCGGTCCGACGAAGGCGATCTTGATGTGCGGGTTGCTGTCTTTGATGGCCTCAGCGATGCGGACGTCACCGGGGAAGCCCGGAGTGCTGGTGAACAGAACCAGCAGTTCGTAGTCCTTGCAGGTGCGGATCGTCTCTTCCGCGGTAATGTGGTGCGGCGGCGCGTCGAGCAACCGGGCGCCCTCTAACATGCCCGTCGGATAGGCGAGCCAGACCGGATACCAGTACGATTCAATTTCACGGGTAGCGGGCCAGCGTGAGCCCGCGCCTCCATCGAAATTTTCAAATGAAGGTGGGTTCAAAAACAGTGTTTTTAATGGCATATGGTTAATCTCTATTTTAACATCTTCAAGCGCGCACATGACCTCTTCGACGCTACCATTCTGGTACGTCTCCAACCGGTGTCGAAAGCGTGGAAACCTTTATCCAAGTGTGCCTTAGCGGGGTTCAAATCGCAAAAGAACCTTGCCGAACGTCGTTTTGGCGCATTAAGGCGCTAGAATCCGGTACCGGCTGGCTGTTCAGTTTGATGCTTCATTTTGAGGTAGGGTTCGGCAATGCCCACTTCTCTAAATCACCGGTGGCACGCAGCAGGTTCAGGCGGGCCCGTTGGTACTCAAAATCTGCATCCTGGAAAAGCAAATAGCGCTCGGCGGCTTGCACCTGGGCATCGGCCAATTCGTGCAAGGTGCCGGTTTTTGCGTCGATCCGAGTTTGGGTCGCTTCGAGACTCGACTGTGCCAGTTGATATTCCAACTGCGCCACCTCGCGGGCGGCCTCGAGTTGCTCGGCCGTGCGCTGCAGTTTCAGAGTTTCCTCCGTTACTTGATTGCGGGCGGCCTCGGCCTGTTTCTTTGCCTTTAGGGCTTCGGCTTCGGCCGCTTCGGCGTGGGCGTGCTGGCTGGCATTGAATATGGGGATCCGAAGGCCAAAGCCGACCGTAGCGTTGTCCTGTTGAAAGTGGTTCGGAAAGTATACGGTGTAGTTATTGAAGGTGGAAAACCGTGCATACTGGGCGGAAAAATCGATCGACGGCAAAAGAGCACGACGCTCGCCCGAAGCCCGCATCGCTTCCGCCAAAGAATGGTTTTCGGCAAACTTGATGGCAGGACTTGATGCAACTGCCTTCTCCGAAAGATCCTCCTCTGGAGATACGGGAGGCAGCGGCGGAATTGTGTCGGGCGCGATTTCGATGTTGGAAGCAGGCAATCCGGTCAGGTTCGCGAGGTGTTGACGAAGCACGTCGGCGGAGCCACGTGCCTCGATGCGGCGAAGGCGTACGCGTGCTGCTGTGAGTTTTGCTTTGTTTAAGTCTACGGTGCTATCCACGCCTTCCTGAACGCGCTCGGTAACCGCCTGTTCCATTTGCAACGCTTGGGTGTCATCCTGTTGCAGGTGCGTGAGTCGCGCATCCCACTTGGCTAGTTCGGTATAGCTTAGAACGACATCCTGGATGACGGCATTGCGCTGGTCCTTATTTTGAGATTGAGTGGCCAGCCAATCGGCTTTCGCTGCATTCAGGAACTGATGCTGCGCAGGATTGAAGACTGTGCTTCGCGCGATGACATTGACTAGCGCGGGCGGCGACCCATCGATCGTAAGTGGGTAGCCATAGGTCCAACCTAGGCCCGAACCGGCGAATAGCTCAGGCCAATAGTTGTCGCGGAGTTCCTCGTAAGAGGCAAAGGCATGCTGCACATCGGCATCCGCAATCGCCGAACCTGTACTGTGCGCGAGCGCTAGTCGTATGGCGCGTTCCAGGGGCAGCGGTTCAGCCTGGCTGCTCGTCGCGATCGTCGTCATCATCAATATCAGAATCGGTATCAGTAACAGGGTCGGTGCAACCGTAAACGGGGCGAGCCGATTTGTGGAGCGCAACCACCTCGGCAATTGGAGTTTCATCTCGTCACCTTCATCTTCTCAACCAATGAATCGAGGCACCAGCGATATGCGTCAAGACGCAGCTCCTCCGCGACGAACAAATTGTAGTGCGGCGGGCGTGAGTCGGGCAGTGGCGTTGAAAAGTAATTTGGGACAGCACGATCAGCGGCAGGAATTTCGCCATCCTCAGTGGGCAACTCGGTTGAGTGCTTGCTGGGCCATGCCAAAGTTCCGCGCCAATGACAGGGAAGCGCGGTATTCCTCTGCGGCGCCTGTTTTGTCTCCTTGTTTTTCAAGCAGCAAGCCCAGCAAATAGCGAGCTTTGAAGGCAGGAGCTGCCTCTACCGTGCCCGAGGCGAGATAACGGCGCAGCAGTTCAGTCGCGAAAGAATATCTTCGGCCGGTGTGATAGAGCATCTCTGCGGCTTCCACCAGAACATCAGGCCTCGGCTTAGGCGCTTGGCTGAGCTTGACAATAGCCTGCTCCATTTCGTCGAGACGATTCTGGCGACGCAGAAAAAGAGCGAGGTTGAGCCACGCTTCCGCGTCACCCTTGCTCAGGTCGATGTACTGGTGATATTCGCGCTCGGCCGTGGCGTTCTCTTTTTTCTTTTCGGCGATACGTGCGTAAACCCAGTGCTCGCGGGCAGGGTTCAGGGTTGCAATCTGCTGCGCTTGCTCGCGGGCCTTCTGCTCGCCGCCGCCGACGATGCCGGGCGCTTCGAGATAAAACTCCGCGAGATCGAGCCGCGCGTCCACGTCGCTGGGGTTCAGTTGCACAGCGCGTTCAAATTCTCCGCGAACTTTTCCAGCCAGACCGGCCGCTGCCAGGAAATTTGCGCGATCCGCTTTCTCGCCGTACACGCGACCCAGCCACAGATGGAAACGGCTATTCTCCGGATCCAAAAAGACCGCTTTTCTACAGGACGATTCTGCCCGATCCCAATCTTCGAGTGCAAAGTAAGCACGGCAGAGTAGGTTGGACGATTCCGCGTCGGTAGATGAGAGTCGACCGCTCAGTTCGGTGATGGCTTCGTCCACGCGGCCTGCAGCCAGCATGTCTTTGGCGGAATCTGCGTGGCTGACGGCGACAAGCAATATCAGCACCGGAAAAAGTTTGGAAGTACGCGTGAACATCTTAAAAATTGACATCAATATAAACATCTTAAAACTTGACCTGTGTTCCGTCGGCAATGGGCTTGCCATTCCATGAACTGATTGCAACTACGTCGTTGGCAGAGAGACCGTGAGTTATTTCAACCTGCGTAAGATTGGAAAGGGAAGTCTCCACATTCCGGCGTTTGAGCTCGTGGCCAGCCACCTGCAAAACATAAGGTTTGGAGTCGTCGATCCGCACAGCCTCTCGCGGCACCACCAGCACTTTATCGTGCTCGGCGGAGATGATCGTCACTCCCACATTTATATTCGGCAAGAGTTTCAAATCTTTGTTATCCACGATGCTGGTCGTCTCGCCAACATTACGTGAACCATGTAACTTCACCGTCGATGGGATGGCAGTCACAGTAGCTCGCCAGATGCGTCCCGGGACTGCGTCCCAAGTAATCTCGATTGGATCTCCAACAGCAAGTCTGCCCACGTCGGGCTCATCGACGAAAGTTCGCACCAGAACTTTTCGAAGATCCGCCACTTGCAGCAAAAGATCGCCCGCAGCTACAAAGCCGCCTTGTTTTGCGGGTAGCGAGTACACGATGCCGTCAAAAGGAGCGCGGACATTCGATTTCGCCAATACATCTTGTGCGGCATCGAAGGTCGCCTGTGCGTCAACTCTCTGCGCATCGACGTGCGCTAACTCGGCGTTCGAATAACGTTTCGTCTGTTTTTGCCGGAGAAAATTCAGTTGCGCATCGGCGCTGGCAAGCGCGTCTTGCGCTGTCCGCACCTCTCCCGCCGAGGCCGCACCCTGCTGCTCAAGTTTTTTCAGCGCGTCTAAGTTTCGCTGAGCTGAGTCGCGATCGGCTCCGGCTTTTACGAGTTGGGCTTGAAGAGCAAGTAGTTCTTCCTGACTTCCGCCTCGTTCCGCGGCACTCAAGTCAGCCTGCGCGGCTTTCAATTGGGTTTGGGCACGAGCCGCTTGAGCGCGTGCGTCGGCGTCATCCAGAATGACGAGTAATTGTCCCTTCTTTACGGAGTCGCCTTCCTTGACGAAAACGCGCCGCACACTTGTCGCAACCGGAGCGTGCGCCTCGAAGTTATTGACCGGCTCAATTTTTCCGTTGGTAGAAACCAGACTGCGGATGGTGCCCTGCTCGACGACGGCGGTTCGCACTAACACCGGGTCATCGCGATGGGATACGAAGGCAGCCAGCCCGATTCCTGCCGCGAGGATCGCAAGCACCGTTAACCACCAGCGCCGAGGCTGGCGTCCCGAACTGTTTCCATTCAATGGCATGCGAAGAAATGCGCAAGCTTCAATGTATCATCCACGTGCTGCGGGGAGCAGGCAAATGAGCGCTTTCGAACTTACTTTTTAGATGCATCGCATGAGCGGCTCGCACCAGAAGCAGCCCGGAATTATCACGGAAGTACCCAGCGTGTGACAAGTTACTGGACATGAGGGACTGAGTACAATAATAAGATGCCGAAATCTCCCCGTTCCACCTCGTCACGTTCCACCTCACTGCGGTCCACGTCGCCCCGTTACACAGAGGAGCACGCGAGCGCCGGGCTGGACCACGATTTCCCGGAAATTGAAACCTGGCCAAATCAATTTCCTGGATATGAGATCGTTGTTGATGATCCCGAATTCACATCCGTCTGTCCCAAGACCAGCTTGCCGGACTTTGGCAACCTCGTGATCCGCTATGAGCCCGATCGCCTGTGCCTGGAGTTGAAATCTCTGAAGGAATATCTCCAGTCGTATCGCAACCTCGGTATCTTCCAGGAGAACATTGTGAATCAGGTGCTGGAGGATGTTGTCCATTGGGCTAAGCCGGTGTGGGCGGAAGTGAAAGGTGAGTTCCGTCCGCGCGGCGGGATTTCGACAGTCGTGATCGCGCGGTGGCCGCGGCGAAATAAAGGTAAGAAATGATCGCGCCTTCCTGAGTTTTGTAGACTTGTTTCGCGAGCGAGTCGCGGCTCTTCTCCGCACGTGTTATATTCCCACGCTAAGTGCCTCCGTCCAAACTCTATCCCCGAACCGCGCTGGCTCTGCTGACCACGCTGAACCTGCTGAATTACATTGACCGCTCGGTGCTGTTTGCCGTGCAGCCCCTGGTGCAGTCGGAATTCCATCTCAGCAACACCCAGGTGGGATATCTCACCAGCGCCTTTCTTGGGTTCTACATGGTTGCGGCGCCGTTTGTTGGTCCACTTGCCGACCGCTATTCGCGCAAGAGAATCATCATGCTCGGCGCAATGTTCTGGAGCGGCCTCACGCTGCTCACCGCCTTCACCCACACTTATTGGGAATTGCTGGTGCGGCACACGCTGGTTGGAATTGGCGAGGCAACCTTCGTCACCATTGCTCCTACTTTCGTCGCGGATCTATTCCCGGAGAATCAGCGCGGCCGCATCTTTGGCATTTTCTACCTGGCGATTCCCGTGGGAACAGCGGCTGGATATCTGCTTGGAGGAAAGCTGGGCCCAGATTTCGGCTGGAGGTTTCCTTTCTATATCGCGGCTGCTCCCGGGTTCCTGTTGGCGCTGGCTGTTGCGTTTCTTCCCGAGCCGCCGCGTGGGCAATTCGACTCAGTCAAAGAAACTCCGGAGCGGAGCACGCTTATTGGGCTGGCGCGGAATCCAGCGTTTTGGGTCGTCACTCTGGGCATGGCTGCGGGAACGTTTTCTCTCGGCGGAATACAAGTGTGGATGCCAACTTTCCTGTCTATCGCGCGGGGCTACAGTCTGAAAGAGGCCAACGAAATGTTCGGGATCATCGTGGTGGTCTGCGGCATTGTGGCTTCGTTAGCGGGCGGTTGGTTGGGAGATCTTCTGCTGCCACGGATGAAAGGTTCTTATTACTTTGTTTCGGCGCTGAGCATGGCCCTGGGAGTGCCGGTTATGATTGTCGCCCTTTTTGCCAAGGGACCGATCATGCTGCCCGCGATCGCGTTGGCGTCATTTTTTCTCCTGCTGAATACCTCGCCGCTAAACACGGCGCTGGTCAATGCGGTGGGCGCGCACATTCGCGCGACGGCAATCGCCGTGAATATATTTCTTTTTCATCTGTTGGGTGATGTTCCCTCTCCAACCATGATGGGATACGTGGCCGACCACCACTCGCTCCAGGCTGCTTTTATTCTGCCGGTGATCGCCATGGCCATTTCTTCTGCCATACTGTTTTATGGCATGCGATTTGCTCCGCCATTGCATGTGCAGGATTGAAGACGACTTGGCGGAGTCGTAGGTTCCCTCAGGAGCATCTTCCTAAGCAGAATGCATTGGCAAACAATTAACTGGATTGCAGGCGGCATACTCGCCTTAGCCTGGTTTTCCCGCATTGTGGAAGCGGCGTTCGGTATGCCGCATATCGCCGATATTGCGCGGCCCGAATGGGATCGCCGGGCGGCGTCTCCAAATCCAGCCTCTCCAAACCCAGTCTCTCCCAACGATGAGCCCAGAGTCAGCATTATCGTTCCCGCGCGCAATGAGGAAGAAAACATTCGCGAGACGCTGCGGCAAATGCTCGCCCTCGATTATTCAAACTACGAAATCATTGCAGTCAATGACCGCTCAACTGACCATACCGGCTCGATCATGGATGAGGTTGCCGAAAGTTCTCAAGCTCACGGCCTGCTGAGAGTGATCCATATTTCCGAACTGCCTTCGGGATGGTTAGGAAAAACGCACGCTATGTGGACGGCCGGCCAGCACGCTACTGGAGACTGGCTGATCTTCACCGATGCCGACGTGCTGTTCAAGCCCGATTCAGTGCGCCGTGCCGTTGCCTATGCGGAAACGGAGCGTGCCGACCACGTTGTCCTCTTTCCACGCATGATCATGAAGCGCGCAAGCGAGAAAATGATGATCGCTTTCTTTCAGGCGCTTTTCGTTTTCGGACATCGTCCGTGGAAAGTTGCCGACCCCAAAGCTCGCGACCATATGGGTGTTGGCGCTTTCAACATGGTCCGGCGTTCGGTCTACGATGCGGTCGGCACCTATCGCGCATTGCGCATGGAAGTGCTCGACGATATGAAACTGGGCAAGGTAATCAAGAATGCAGGCTTCGCCCAGCGCAACGTTTTTGGCGAGGATCTAATTTCTCTCCATTGGGCAAAAGGCGCTTTCGGGATCGTCAACAACCTCACCAAGAACTTTTTTGCGGTGCTCTCTTTTCAGTGGCCGCGGACAGTGGCATCCATCGTGGGTTTAGCTTTTCTAAATCTCGGACCATTCCTTGGCGTCTGGCTGGCACATGGATGGGCACGCGTTCCGTACGCTATCGCGCTCGTTTCGTTATTCTTGATCTATTACGGAATGTCAGCCAGGTCGGCGATTCCAGCATATTATTTCTTTCTGCATCCGGTCAGCACCAGCCTGTTCATGTACACATTGCTGCGCTCCATGTTCCATACCTTTTGGAACGACGGCATTGTGTGGCGAGGGACGAAGTATCCGTTGGACGAACTGCGTAAGGGGATGGTGTGAAGGTAGCCGAAGAGGAGGCTATATCAATACTCATCGCAGTTCCGGCTTTTGGGTGCGCAGCGATTTACCGCTGCGGTAACGGCATTGTTGCATTACGGCTTCAGCCGCTGAGGCCTCAATGGCTGTCTTAAGAAGAGGCAATACCGGAGCCACGAACGCGCGTTTACATCCAAGACAGTGGTTCAATGAGTGCGATGGCGATGGCTCACCAGTTGAGTATCAGTTCGCGACCGTCCGATTTCGCCAAAGGAAGAAACGCCCGAGGCCCAGCAGCGACATGAGCACCCCGATTCCTCCGACCAAAGGGAGCGCACGATTCGACGCCCAAGTCGCTCGCCGTTGGTACCCCTCTGCCGTGGGAACTGCCCCTATAATCTGAATGCGGTTTACTCCTCTAAGGGTCGGGAACAGATAGACGGGAATGACCGTACCCTCCGGAACCCAGTCCATCAGTTGGTATTGATCGCGCGGGATTGCATTCACATAGGGCAATAAGTCCATCGACTCTTTTTGTCCCTCGACGATTCCGATAGCCGAGGCATATGTTTCGAAATGACCCCCATGCTGTCCGTCCATAGACCATACCCGAGAATATCGAACGCTCGTCACCCGGAACGTCGTCGCGTGGTAAGTCGCTCCTTGATAGAGTTGCTCTTGCGACGACGTATTCATATAGAAAACAAATCCGAACAGGGAGCCAAGGACAAAAAGGCTTCCGCAGATCGCTATCATCAAGTCCAGCAGCCAAATCCCCGCAGTTATAGGAGGTTTCGGCGCGAGACTCACGCCACATTGCGGACAGCGAGTTTCGACATACAATCCCAGGTCGATTCCACATCCGGGGCATTTGGTCGGAGCCTGCATCTGGCTTCGATTGCAGCATGAGCAGATTCAGGCCGCAAATAACAGGAGTAACCTCGTACACCCAGTCGTTGCAGTTAGATGCCGCGTAGCTGGGCGTATGCCTCTTTAATGAAGCTCTCAGCTCGGGGGCCGCGCAGGAGCCACTGCGGTGGATTCGCGCGCATGAAAACCCAGCGATCCGTCACAAATCGCTCCCAGTTCGAACTTCCACCGCCGGCGATGGTGGACTGCACGGTCGGCAAATCGGCTGGCCTCTTGAATGCGACCACGGTTTCAGGAACGCCGGTCTCGGCGTCCAGCTTTACTCTAGCGCCCTGTTGGAACATCACGAAAACGGTCCGGAGATGCGTCCCCCAAGTGAAGTCCTTGCGGTTGCGCGGGAGTGCCAGGACCGCAAAGTCGGGGTTCTGACTCAGTTGCTGCCAGTCTTCCTCTAGGATTGGGCTCGACTCGGGTGAGAACTGCCATCCGCGCTCCTCGCCGTCGACTGCCTGCTCGCGCCGCTGGCGTGCTAATGCAAGATGTCCGGCGATGATGCCGAGCAGCACCGTAATGCCGACCCAACACAGGTCGGGCAGCCGTCGCATTGGTGCTGTGTAGCGACTGATGTTTTCGAGCGTGGGTAGAAGTGCCATCCTTGCGGATTGCAGCATAGGAGGACGCAGGCGGCAAATGACAGGAGTAACCAAACAACGACTGGGCACTCCAATTGTCTGTTGACGAAATCAGGCCGATTGCACTCAGAACCCCCGAACCGTGAAAACGGGCGCGGCAAGAATCGCCGTCTTGTTACTGAGGCTCGCCCGGATCTTCCAGCGAAACCGGATCACCTTGCTTGGTGTCTGTCTTCTTGTCAGCTTTAGGATGACTAAATTTCCCGGCGCTGTTGCGGCCCTGATGCTCGACGTCGTAGTCCATAGGCACCTGAGGGAATAACAGGAAGGCGCCGTCGCCCAGTTGTTTTGAGCGGCGCAGGATTATTTCTGAACGTCCGTCGTGGTCCTGGATTGTTCCCTTGATTTCAATCTGCCGGCCTTCGAGCTGATGAACGTCGCCCATTTTTTTAAGGTCGGCTGGAAACACGACTACGGTGAAAGGACACCCCTTGGAGTCTTTGCAGAAGCTGAGGAACGTGGCGCCTTTGCCGCCATTTTCCACATGTAGCACAGTTCCACGTACGCATTGATTGGGACCCAGATGCTTACTGGCTTCGGCAAAAGAGACGCATGCTGGCGAAAAAGTGGTGTGCGGGGCGCAAAATGCGCTCATCGAAAAAATAGTTTCGAATAGGAAAATCACACTAAGAAAGCGCATAGAAGCTGAGACGCAAAGAAGTGCGTCCACAGTTTTATTGTAGGGGTGGCAGAGAGGCCCTACACCGAGTAGGTTGGAAATATTAGCGGCAATTTCCCGAAAAAGGAAATTGTCGCGCCGGGGCTTAGCCCCGGCTTGCCACAGTTCTTGCGGCTAAAAGCACCGCGCACACTGCTACTTGGTGAAAGTTACTTGGTGAAAGATTTCACGGCCGCTGCTTCGTCGTCCTTCACATCAAAGACGGTGTAGAGCTTCGTGATCTGCAACAGGTCGTGAACTTTTTTGGTGAGGTTGAGCAGCTTGAGTTCGCCACCCTGGTTTTTAGCAGTGGTGAAAGCGCTGACGAGCTCGCCGATGCCCGAGCTGTCGATATAGTTCACCTCGCCGAGATTCAGCAGGATTTTTTTCTGTCCCTTGGAAAGCAGATCGCGCACGGTTTCGCGCAGAACCACACTGCCTTCACCGAGGGTAATCCGGCCGCTAAGGTCGACAATGGTGATGCCATCCACCTGACGAGTACTGGACTTCATGCTCACTGGGGAGCCTCCTTGGAGTCCGCGGGGTTGCCGTGGACGTGCTTGATCATTCTAAGTTCGGTGCCCGTTTGGGATGGATGGATTTCCACCACATCCATGAACGAGCGTATCAGGAAAATGCCTCGTCCCGATGTCTTCATCAGGTTATCCGGTGCCAACGGATCCGGAATCTTGCTGGCGTCCAGCCCTTTGCCTTGATCGCGGATGACGATGACCAGGTCGTTGGGCGTACGTTCAAACGCAAGTGTAACCTTCTTGCTCGGGTCGTAAGCATTGCCATGCAAAACTGCGTTAACAGCGGCTTCTCGCACCGCCATGGAGATCTTCATGATCTCCTCGTCGTCAAATCCGGCCTCGGCTGCCATACGGCTAGCCGTCTCTTCGGCGTTGTTTACCGTCTCCAACGTCGAATCGAGCGTATAGGAGACGCGGTCTGCGGACATAGTAGCCTAAATTATGAGCGAACGGTTCCTGAGTCGGCCTTCGCCTCGCTTGCTATGCTGACGCCGGGCTCCAAGTGCTGGCCCAAATGCCTGAGACGGGCGAATGGAGAGTTTGCCTGTAGGTGCCGGAAAAGTCAACGTGATACCGGTACTTGACGCTCGATCGTCCTCGTTTTGTAACGGTCGATGGAACATGGGATACTTCGATGATGCTTGCAGTTTTTTGCGAACTGGAACGCGAAACGCGGCGAGGAGAAATCGATGAGTGGTGGTCACGAGGGGAAAATTACGCAGCCGTATGCAAGCCGTATTCCGATACCTTATGGGTGTTTGACCCTCGCAGCCCTCATTTTAGGCGCCTTTACCACAGCGGTTTTTTCTACGCTAGCAATTGGGATCGCGATTCTAAAGTAGTCCAATACTCTCACATCGGTCTACAGAGCCCGGTAGAGACAGAATCTGAACTCCGCATTTTCTGATATTTTCTCCAAGAAGCCCGTGGAAGCGAATAGTTGTTCTTGTTCTAGCGTTGGGGCGACATACGCGATGTATAGCGGACGATGATATGAGAGCAACGAGCGGCCAATTCCGGCCACGACTTCTGACAGCACTCGTGCGCGACAGGGATGGAAGAAAAACAGAACAGACGCTTCGGGAGGTAGCGCATAATCTGCGAAGTCCACGTTCAACGATTGGATATCGCGGCACTTCTGAGTCGCAGAACAGTATCGCTGAATGTTTCCCTCGGCGGTCCGGTGCAGTTCCGGTGAGAATTCCAGACCGAGTATCCGCTTAAACGGGAACTCAGATGCTAGCAGCAATGCACGTCCCTTGCCTGACCCAAAATCGATGAACGTGAAATCCTCAAACGCAATTTTAAAACTGGAAAGCACGCGGTTGAAGCGTTCAGGATCGATGGCCGCATAGTCGTTCCCATCTATCCAGTTCGGACTTGCAATATCGAGATCGCTTAGATAAGTCCATCCTTCGAATCTTCCGTCAGTATCAACGCCATAGTCGCTGTCAAACTCGCTAACATGGCCAGTCGGACGCAGCGACTTAGCGGCACGGTACTCCCGGAAAAGATGAACGGGTAAAAGAAAGCTCCTGCAAAGGCTGGTGACGAGGCCACGCTCCCGCAAAGACTTCTTGATACGGGGAATCATCGTTCTCGTAACCCGTGGCATTCGAACTGCCTTCCTACGCTAAGTCAATCTATGCTCGCACTACACTCGCATTATGCACGGCCGCGAAGAACCGTTTTAGCTTCGTCGCATCCAGCTTGCCATTGGTGCGCACGCTAGAACACAAATCGAGCCCGTACGGACCCACCTCTTCGATTGCCTGGCTTACATTCTCAGGCGTAAGACCTCCAGCCAGAAACAACGGGATTTTAATGCGCTCGCGGATCGCCCGGCTGAGGGTCCAATCGTGAGTTCTGCCTGTACCGCCTAATTCCTTGACCGCGAGCTTCTGGTTGCCCGAATCGAGCAGGATGGCGTCCACATTTGGCGCTCCCCGCTCGGCCTCTGCGACGGACTCGGGGCCAGTAACGTGGATGACCTGAACCACTGAAATTCCCGGTAAAGCATCTTTCAGATCGCGATGCGTGCCGGCGGTGAGATGGTCGCAAATCTGGATCGTATTCGTTCGGCAGAAACGCTGTTGCTCGACGATGTCTGCAATTGTTTGTCGCGAGGTCAGCAGAAATGTCCCGATGGCAGGTGGAACAGTCGCTGCAATCTCTGCGATCAGCGTATCGCTGATGACGCCCGGACCGCTCGGCATGGATGAGACCAGTCCCAGCGCGGATGCTCCGCACTCGATGGCAAGAGCTGCTTCGTCAACGCTACTGATGCAGCAGATTTTTACTCGTGGATTGCGCGTCACTTTCACGAGAGTTTCCCAGTAACCGCATCCGCAAGTTTTGCAAGCTGTAGACCAGATTTCTGCAGACACTCCGAGAGTTCTGAATCCAACGAACACGTCGCGAAAACGAGATCGCGCGACGACGGTGTCGCGACCGTGCCTGAACGCTCAGACGCAAACTTTCTAGCTAGGCTCACTACGTGCTGGAGGGTCAGTGAAGCTCTCCCAAGTCCAACGAAGCCGTCTGGACTATCCCTCATAGCAAGCTCTACCCGGACAAGGTAGAGCGTTCGATTAATGTATGTTCCCGAACGCCCATTGGCTAGTTTTTGTTCGTTGACGAGCCTTTCAAAACCTTCCCATGTATTCCAAAAGGCCGAAACATGTTCAAGATCGGCGATATAGATTGCCTTAATCAAATCTAGCGGCTCAATCCACTCAGAGCCGCGTTCCATCGCTGCGTACCCGCTGAGCTGTAACAGCAGCGGAAACACTCCCCACGCGTCTATTGTTTCAAGCATTACTGTCTCCAACAGGTTTTAGATAACTTGAGGACCGAGAGACACGCAGACGGAACCGGAAGGAGTTGTCCGACTTTACTCGCCGTAAGGAACCCAGATATTCTTGACCTGAGTGGCGTGCTCCAGAAACCAGCGGCCCTCGGCCAGTTTCGGATTGAACCAGTCGATGGCGCGGCCTTCGTTTGTCCAAACCTGTTTCAGATTGCCCACCGACATTGCCTTAGCCGCCGAGACATTCGCCTCGTCGCCAAAGCACCAGATCGCGTCAACATCATCGTGCTCGGCGAGGGTCTTCAGAAGCTGCGATGTATATCCGGTCACAATATTCAGCGCTCCGCCAGGCAGATCACTGGTGTCGAAAAGCTGATAGAGATCGCCCGTGATCAAAGGATAGGCTTCTGAGGGAACGGCGATCACTGTGTTTCCAACCGCGAGTGCAGGCATTACGAGAGAAAGAAAACCAAGCAGCGGCGCCTCGCGCGGACAGATGACGCCAACCGTTCCAATGGCCTCGTTCATTGCGATCGCGACATTCCGGAATGGAGGGTTGTGCACCGCGCCGTCAAACTTATCGGCCCACGCCGCATAGGAGAAGATGCGTTCGATGCTGAGTTCCATTTCGGCTGCGGCCTGTTTCTCGCCGACAACGGCGGCTAAGCGATGCGCAATTTCGTCGCGCCGTAGGGAAAGATTCTCCGCGCTGTAGTAAAGAACCTGGGCACGATTGTGTGCGGTAGCTTTTGCCCATGACGCAGCCTTGCGCGCCGCTTCGACCGCGTTGCGAATATCTTTGCGATTGCCCAGCGGAGCTTCACCCAGCAATCGTCCATCGGCCGCGCGCACTTCCATGCTGTAGCCGGAGTCGGGACGCGCTTGTTTTCCTCCTATGTAGAGCTTGACGGTTCGGTCGATTGCGGGATTGCTGGAGGAAGCATCGATACCAGAAGCCGTGGAGTCATCGGCCAGTTCCGCCTCAGGTGGAGATGTCGTCTTCACTACCGGAAGCATTGGCGCGTTCTTGAACCATGCCGGCTCCATATATTCGAGCAAGCCTTCGCGTCCGCCCTCGCGTCCGTGGCCACTCTCGCGATAACCGCCAAAGCCGCAGGAGGCGTCGAACAGGTTCGTGCAATTTACCCAGACCACTCCCGCTTTAATTTGCGCGGCAACGTGTAATGCCACGTTGATGCTCTCGCTCCAAACGCAAGCGGCTAGGCCGTAAACCGTATTGTTCGCTAGCTCTACGGCTTCCGCGGGAGTGCGGAACGTCATCGCCGCCAGCACCGGTCCAAAGATTTCTTGCTGCGCAACAATCGACGTCGGATGCACATTGCTCAGCAGCGTCGGCGGATAGTAGAACCCGCGCGCAGGCAACGTAACCTGCGGTTGCCAGCACGTAGCTCCGTCGGCTACACCCTGGTCGACCAGCTTGCGAATACGATCGAGTTGCACCTTCGCAACAATCGCGCCGATGTCAATCGCTTTATCGAGCGGCGCCCCGATACGCAGTGTGCTCATGCGATCTTGAATTTTGGCGATCAGAGCTTCGGCGATGCTCTCCTGCATCAGCAGACGTGAACCCGCGCAACATACTTGTCCCTGATTGAACCAGATTCCGTCGACCAGCCCTTCGACGGTGCTATCAAGGTCGGCGTCTTCAAAAACAATGAAAGGAGATTTTCCACCAAGCTCCAGCGAAAGGCGTTTGTGGCTGGTGGCCGTGGCGGCACGAATCGCGCGCCCAACCTCGGTCGATCCCGTGAATGCGATCTTGTCTACATCAGGATGCTTGACCAGCGCCTCGCCGGTCGAGCCGTCTCCGGTGACGATGTTGACTACGCCAGCAGGCAGCCCAGCTTCCTGGCAGATTTCGGCGAAAAGAAGCGCAGTCAGCGGCGTGAATTCCGCTGGTTTCAATACGACGGTGTTTCCTGTGGCGAGAGCAGGCGCAATCTTCCACGCCAGCATCAGCAACGGAAAATTCCAGGGAATGATCTGGCCGATAACACCGCAAGGAACGTACTCTGGAAATTCCTGCTCCAGAAGTTGCGCCCAACCGGCATGATAATAGAAATGCCGCGCGACCAGCGGAATATCAATGTCGCGGCTCTCGCGGATGGGCTTGCCGTTATCCATCGTCTCGAGAATCGCGAGCAGACGCGAATGCTTCTGTACCAACCGGGCAATCGCATACAAGTAACGCGCACGAGCGTGCGGAGCGAGCACCCGCCATCCCGGCGATGCCGCTCTCGCGGCCTTGACCGCCGAATCAACGTCAGCTGTCGAGCCTTGCGCGACCGACGCGAGTTTCTCTCCGTTCGAAGGATCGAAGGTGTCGAAGTACTCGCCTGCAACAGGTGCCTGCCATTCGCCGCCGATGAAGTGTCGGAAACGGTAGGCATGACGCTCCAACCAGGCTACTGCTTCTTTCGAATCTTCTGGCGCAGGACCGTATTCCATGCTCACGAATTTTTCGGCAATGCTCATTTGTGGCCTTCTCGCAACCTCGCATACAATGCTCGTTCTGACTCATTGATCTGCCCCGCGGCGCGATCTATCTCGCGTTTTGATGCGGGCAGATATTTAGCTTTTTCTTTGTAGTCGTAATAAAGAGTGCTGTGTATGCCGTTGACATCGTGCTTATGTATCGGCCTTTCCCAAAGCCTTGACAGCGTCTTACTTGCTTCATCTTCACCGACTCGGCTGACATAATCCTCAACTACCTCTATGTCCTGGCCGAAACATGGGAAGATTGTCGAAAATTCATCTTCGGTAGCTTGGAAAATGCTGTAAGTCGCATTATCTGCACCGTCAATAATTTGGATATTCTTCACCGTTGCCACAATCGCGCCACTCATGCTATCGGATGCCGATATTCAGCCGAATAGCGTCCGGTTGCATAATGATCCAACTGCCGCTCGATGTCGCCCAGTAATCCGCTCGCTCCGAAGCGAAACATTCCTGCCCGCAACCATGACGGGCCCAGCTCTTCCTTAATCATCGCCAGCCACTCGATCGACTGCTTCGCCGTGCGGATTCCTCCCGCTGGTTTGAATCCCACCGCCATGCCAGTTTGTTGCGCGTATTCGCGGATTGCGCGAGTCATCACCAAGCCGACCGGCAAGGTCGCGTTTGTCGGCTCTTTGCCGGTTGAAGTCTTGATGAAGTCAGCGCCCGCCATCATGGCCACCACGCTGGCTCGCGCCACATTGCGAAGCGTTAGCAGATCGCCAGTTCCGAGGATGACTTTCATATGCGCCGGTCCACAGGCTTGCTTGAAAGCCGCCACTTCATCGTAGAGCGCTTGCCATCGTCCGCCGAAAACATGTGCGCGAGTGATAACGACGTCGATCTCATGCGCGCCTGCTTCGACCGAGCGGCGAATTTCTGCCACGCGCTCCGCCAGCGGCGATAGACCTGCAGGGAAGCCAGTGGACACGGCTGCGACATGCACTCCGCTACCTTCTAGCGCGTGCAAAGCCGTTTCCACAAACGTGTGGTACACGCAGATGGCCGCGACCTTAATCTGCAACTCCTCGATCCCCAGCTTATGTTCCAATTCTTGCTGGATGGGATGGCGGCCCTTCGCACACAGACGGCGCACGCGCTCGTCTGTGTCGTCCCCGGAAAGAGTCGTGAGATCCATGCAGGTAATCGCGCGCAGAAGCCACGCCGCCTGCCATTCTTTTTTCACCGTCCGCCGCGCGACATGAGATTGAACTCGACGCTCAACCGCGCTGGTGTTGACCCGCACCTCCCGCACCCAATCGAGGTTCAAGGGAATGCTGGTATTTGGTAGCAGAGACCGACCGGCAAGAATAGCAATGGCACTACCGGAGTCGTTTGAAACGCGACTCACGACGCCCCGAGATTCGTCATGTTCAACCGGCATCAGACGCTTTCCACAATAGGCTGCAGATAAACTCAAGTTTCGTATCAGGGCATTGCTTCAGCGATGCCGCAAATTCTCTAATTAGATGCCCCTTCAGGGGCTGGGTCGCAAAGGTCAAAATCTCTTTGGTCTGTGCATCGCCGTGCAATTGTACGGCAGATACGGCGAAAGATGAATTTCCGATTTTCGCTTGACCCTCGGACTGTGCGCGGCTACCCTAGGGCGCGATTCGAACATCCTGTAATCTGTAATTCGGAGGTCAATTCTGCTTATCCCGGGCCATCGTTTTGTAGTTCCGCAAAAGTTCTTCAGTACCGCATTTCTCTCCGCATTTCTACTTGTAACGTTGGCAATTCCCGCGTCCAGCGCCGGCAAGAAAATTATCATCGACACCGATCCCGGCACTGACGACGCCATGGCCCTGATGTTGGCGCTCAACTCGCCTGAGTTGGACGTTC
The DNA here is from genome assembly GCA_049674665.1 of Terriglobales bacterium. Taxonomy (GTDB): domain Bacteria; phylum Acidobacteriota; class Terriglobia; order Terriglobales; family Acidobacteriaceae; genus Acidiflorens. The sequence goes on along the minus strand of JBATZM010000067.1, from coordinate 60,873 downwards.
GCGCGATCACCGTAGTACCCGGCAATGTAACCGCTAAGCAAGGGCTGGAGAATGCGCTGCGCATGGTCTCGCTGGCCAACCGTTGCGATATTCCCGTAGCTGCTGGAGCACAGCACCCGCTGTTTCAAAAGCTGATCACTGCCGAATTCTGGCACGGTAAAAATGGCTTGGCCAATATCGAGTTACCGCCCAGCAAATGCAAAGTAGATTCGCGCTTCGGCCCCGATCTGATCATCGAAATGGTGCACGCCGCTCCACACGAAATCACTCTGGTCCCGATCGGCCCGCTCACCAACATCGCGCTCGCTGTGGAGAAAGATCCAACGATTGTTCCTCTAGTCAAAGAGGTCATCATCATGGGCGGTTCAATCACGGGCGGAAACGTGAACGCCGCTGCCGAGGCAAACATTTATAACGACCCTGAGGCCGCACAAATCGTTTTTCAGGCCGGATGGCCACTAACCATGGTTGGTCTTGATGTCGGCGATAAGACTTTGTTCTCGAAGAAGTATCTCGAAGAACTCGGGAAGACGCACGGACCCATCAATGATTTCATCTATCAGGTGGCACACTACCTGATCGATCTATCGGCGCAATTCGGTTCCGATGGGTCGCCGATGTATGATCCGCTCGCGGTTGGAGTGGCCATCGACTCGACGCTCGTGAAAGCGCCGCTAATGCACGTGGATGTTGAAAGCAGAGGCGAGTTCACGCGTGGCGAGACGGTCGCCAATCGCCATGGCATGGTAGAGCGCAACATGTTGCACGGCGACCGCTACGTCATTGAAGGTGTCGACAAAGTCGAGCCTAATGCTAAGGTTTGCATTGACGTCGACGCCGACCGTTTTCTGCAATTGTTCGTTTCGAGACTTCGCGGCAAATAGACGCGCGGTAAGTAGACTCAAGAGAAACACAGTCCTTAGGAGAAGCGATGTTCACACCCCACACTCTGGGTATTGCACTGTTCATGATGATTACGAGCGCCATTTGCTGGGGCTCCTGGGCCAACACTTACAAAGGCGTTAAGAATTATCGCTTCGAATTATTTTATTGGGACTACGCCATCGGCATTTTCCTGATCTCGCTCATTCTCGCGTTCACCATGGGCAGCACGGGCAATAATGCGGACAGTTTTCTGAACAATGTCCATTCCGCGGACACAAACAACATTGTCTCCACCATGATCGGCGGCGCTATTTTTAATCTGGCGAACCTACTGTTGGTAGCCGCGATTGATATGGCTGGGCTCGCCATTGCTTTCCCAGTCTCGATCGGAATTGCGCTTGTCGTTGGGGTGATTTCCAGTTTCGCCATCCAAATGAAAGGCAACGCGCCGCTTCTGGCCGCGGGTGTCGTATGCGCATTGATCGCCGTCGTGCTGGATGGAAAAGCCTATGGCAGCTTGGCAATCGCCGGCCGCTCGGTTTCCAAGAAGAGCATCATCGTTTGCGTGGTCTCAGGCGTTCTCATGGGGCTCTGGGCTCCCTTCGTTGCGCGCGCCATGACTCACGGCAACACACTCGGTCCCTATAGCATTGCCGTTTTCCTCACGCTTGGCGCGCTGCTCTCGTGTCTGATCTGGAACATTTATTTCATGAAGCACCCGCTGGTAGGTGAGCCGGTGAGTTTCTCCGGTTACTTCACAGGACCGATTTCCGGTCACGCCCTCGGACTGGTAGGCGGATTCATCTGGGGTATCGGCATGGTTTTCAATCTGGTCGCTGCCAGCTTTACCGGCGTAGCAATTTCGTATGCGATAGGGCAATCCGCGCCAATGGTCGCTGCGCTCTGGGGGGTTCTTGCCTGGAAGGAATTTGAAGGCGCGCCTGGCAAAGCCAAGATGTACCTCGCCTTGATGTTCGTTTTCTACTGTTTGGGAATCTTGCTGGTGGCTAGGGCTAACGGCTAGAGCGCTTCGAGTGGCGACGGGATTAGCCGTCGACATTCTTGTGAACAATAGTCATGCTCTAGTATTAGAATTGAGTTCTACTGAAATTGGAAGGCTCAAACTTCTAGTCGCGATGTGACACGCGTACCGTATCCGTCTGGGTTTGCGATCTTGTCTAGCGATCAAACACGTCGTCCGCAATCGAGTTGCAAGAATCCGCTAAAGCATAGGCGTTATGAAAAACTGAATCCGATTTTTAGTCACAACACGTCAATGCTGTTGTCACGAAAACTCTTGACTTTGCGTACCTAATCTATTTAGATGGCCCGTTAATAAAAAATAGGGAACGCTCCACGTTTCAGCCGCGAGGAGACGAGCCCAAATTGCCGTTCTTCATCATCGAGAGAAGAACGGCCGCCAAGGGGAACTAATGCCGAAAAGAAAAGTGCTGCTCATCGCGGTCGTGTGTTCCGTGTTTTCCCTCTCTTCACTTCTGTACAGCCAATCAAATGGCAGTCTCTCCGGAACCGTTGCCGACAAAACCGGATCAGTCATCGCCGGTGCGTCGGTAAGAATTACCTCGCAAGGCACCGGCCTGACGCGCGAAGCGAAGACGGATGACTCCGGACACTACCTCGTGCCCTTGTTGCCGGTATCGATTTTTACCATCCATGTGGAATCCCAGGGCTTCCAGACCACCGAGCAGAAAGATATTCGCCTGCAAGTCGACGAACAGCGGGAGGTAGATTTCACGCTCAATCCCGCGTCGGTTTCCTCGACGGTCGAGGTCAGCGCCACCGAAGTAGCCGTGGAAACCAACAACCCGTCACTCGGGCAGGTGATCACCGCAGAGCAGGTAGCAGATCTGCCGTTGAACGGACGCGATTTTGTCCAGCTTGCCACGCTGACGCCGGGCGTAACTCAGGAAACTAACCCCAACAGCTTTTTTAACGGCGGCGCCAGCAGCGAAGTCTCAGCTCGCGGAACCTTCTCGCTTTCTGTTGGCGGATCGCGCGCCCAGAGCACTGATTGGCTGCTCGACAACAACGATAACAACGAACTCACCTCGGGTGGCATCTCGATCTTCTCGGATATTGACGCCATTCAGGAATTCAAGGTTCTGACCTACAACTACTCAGCGGAATATGGGACGCGCGCGGGTCCGACTGTACTTGTTACCACAAAGTCGGGCGCGAACGCCTTCCACGGTGCGCTCTACGAGTACTTCCGCAACACCGATCTCGATGCCAAGAGCTACTTTGCTGCCTTCAAAGAGCAATTCAATCTCAATCAGTTTGGTGGTTCGATCGGTGGACCGATCAAGAAAGACAAAACATTCTTCTTCCTCAACTATGAGGCGAAGCGACAGCGCCATGGCATTCCCTACAACGGATTGGTGCCAACACAGGCGATGCTAGGTGGAGACTTCACTGACGATCCCTTGGGGGTCGCTCGCCCCGGCACATTCGACAACGCTCCCGGCAACTTGAATAATTTCACCGACCTTGTCAATCCCTACGGCCCGGTGATAACCAATCCCAATCCTCCCAATGCGATGTCACCGACAATGCAATCTCCTTTCTATTGCGACGCCTCAAATAATCCGGTTGTGCCAAACAGTCTCGGAGTCCAGACTCCAACTGCGACCCCGTGCAATAAAATTCCATCGGCGATGTTTGATCCTGTCGGCTCGCAGATGATTGGGCTTTATCCTCTGCCCAATAACGTGAACCCTAACATTATTACCAACTACTCGAACGTTCCTGTCAGAAGACTTAATGAAGGTCAAGCTAATATCCGGCTGGATCATACATTCTCCAGCAAGGATTCGGCGTTTGCGCGCTTCAGCTACGATCAGGCAAATTCCTATGTGCCCGGCGGTTCGCCAACGTGGGCTGAGGCGAATCCGTTTGCCAGCAATCAACTCATTGCCAATCATGGGCGTAACTTTGTGTTATCGGAAACCCACATCGTTTCTTCCAACAACATCAACCAGGCCAGCGTGGGCTTCAACCGGATTTTCAATTTCATTACATCGTTCGGCGAGTTTGGTGCGCCACCCTGCGAGGCAGCGAATCTCGGGATTATTGGCGCGGACCTTAACAGCATATGTCCCAATGCGCCTCCGGGGCTGACGCAGACTACAAAAGCGTGCTTAAGCTGCGGATTGAGTTCCACGCAGATGAGCAGTTACTTCTCTTTGGGTGACCGTGGTTTTGCCCCTTTTCAGGGCGGGACCAACGTCTACACGTTCTCAGATACGTTCGACATGATTCGCGGTAAGCACGATATCCGTGTCGGTTTTGGATTCCGAGACAATCAGATGAACGTCATGACCAATGGCTTTCAGGATGGCTATTACATCCTTAACGGAGGCTCGGGTCAGCCGAATCAGGCTTACGGCTCCTCGTTCACCGGAGACAGTGCAGCCGATCTTTTAATTGGCCAGGTTGATGGTGCTATTCACGATCAAACGTTTCTGGGAGCTACCACGGGCCGGCGCTGGAAGATGTTTCGTCCCTTTGTTCAGGACGATTGGCGCGTCACCAGCAATTTGACCGTGAACCTCGGCGTGGCGTGGGCGCTTGTTACTCCCATTACCGAAGCACAAAATCGCCAGGCCAACTTTAACTTCGCGACCGGGCAATATTTGATAGCTGGCAATGTTAGCTACCCCGGTACCTGCAGCAACTGCGTGCGCACAGACGGGGCCGTTGGCGTCAAATTCGATAAGACCGCTCTCGAGCCGCGCATCGGATTGTCGTGGAAACCGGGCGGAAGTCAGACCACTGCTATCCGTGCGGGGTACGCGATCTACCACGATTCAGCTTGGAGTCAGGGCGCCCAAGGTACCTGGCAAAACCCGCCATATTATGCCGAAATCGATCAGTTTAATTACGGCATCGGTTTCCCTTGCCCGTACGGCAATGCGACAGCCGCAGCTCCGTCCAACTGCGGTCTTAAGTACGGCTTCACTCAACAATCGGCGCCTCCTCTGTTGCCCTACACCGCTCCTCCGAACCCGGACACATTCACCGGAACGATCCTGTCGCAGGACTTGAACTTCAAGCAGGGTATGGTGCAACAGTTCAACTTGAACATCGAGCGCCAGATTCCCGGGGATGTCGTGCTCACAGTCGGTTACGCTGGCTCCCGCAGCACGCATATTTTGATCGACGGACTGAACCTGAACGTTGGTTCGCCAGGAGCCTGCGTTGCGGGCGGCACTTACACGCTGGGCTGCGGTCCGGGCGGAGCGTCATTTGCTGCCCCCTACGGCCCTTTCACTACGGTTTCGAATATTACCGATGGGGGCCGGGCACAATACGACGGTCTGCAGATCAAGGCGGAGACAAAGAGCGCGCGACACGGTCTCTATGCTCTGCTTGGCTACACTTGGGCGCGTACCTTTGACAGCGGAATGCCCGATGGCGATGGCACCTTTCCAGGTGCTACTTATTGGCCCTTGCCCGGTACAAAGAGGGCTGATTGGGGCCTTTCGCAGATCAACCTTAATGACCAATTTACCGCCAGCGTGATTTACGACCTGCCGTTTGGCAAAGGCAAGCGGTTTGGCGGTGACTGGAACGGCACGGAAGACGCGGTTCTGGGAGGGTGGCAAGTCAACGTGATTGAAAAAGCTACTTCCGGGTTTCCCTTATTCGTGGTCAATGGCGCTAACGACTCCGGAGTTAATTTCGAGTGGAATGGAAGCAGCCTGAATCGTCCCGATCAGATTTGCAATCCCAATTCCGGCCACCACTCCCTCAACGAGTGGTTCAATACCAGCTGTTTTGCGAGTGTGGCATCATTAGGGTTGTCGGGTGAACTCGGTGACGCGTCGCGCACGCCAGTTTATGGACCGCGCTTCGTAAACACGGATTTCTCAGCCTTCAAGAATTTCCGTGTCACTGAGAAGTACAACGTACAGTTTCGCGCTGAGATGTTCAACCTGTTCAATCACGCCCAGTTCTATCTAGGCGGCGGGAGCAGCGCGATGCAGGATATCAGCAGCACTTCAACCTTTGGCGTTGTTAACGGAACCGTTGGCAATCCACGTGTGATTCAGTTTGCTTTGAGACTTGATTTCTAAAGGAAGTCTGAAAACGTACGCAATTCGAGCTGAGGCAAATTTCGATTTGCCTCAGCTTTCTTTATGGTGTCCCGAAGTCAACTGACACGAACAAATTGAAAATCGGACGCTACATTGCTCTCCGCTTAATTTAAAATCGGTCTTCGGAATAGGAATATGCGGGATACGCATTCATGAAACTACGGGCCCCTGCTCTTGGGATATTTATCGTTGCAAGCATCCTCTACACAAACAGTCTGTCATTTGGAGATGAATGGAAACCGCGCCATGACCTCGTCTCCCATACCGGAGTCATGAATTTGACGGAACCTCCGCCACCCAGCGAGGTCTTCTTTTCTGGTCCAGCCACTCCTGGCGAGCCGGGATGGCTTGATGGTCTCAAGAGATGGCGCAACGATCGCCGCACTCTTCTGCGCTACGACGGCTCCCAATACGATCGCGCCGATCTGCAATGGACGCAGCATATTTTCTCCCAAGTGCAGTTGCTGATCTGGGACCGCAGTCTTTACGATCCTGAAAAGGGCGAATACACCGTCGATAAGTTTCTGTCCGAAACCGAGAGCCGTATGGGCCCGATCGATGCCGTTCTTATCTGGCATGTGTATCCGAATCTGGGTATCGACGATCGAAATCAATTCGATATGTTGCGAGATCTGCCTGGCGGCATCGCCGGCGTGCGCAGCATGGTTGAGCAATTTCACAGCCACGGGGTGAAGGTATTTTTCCCGCTTCTTGTATGGGACACGGGCACCCGCATCGAGGGCGCGGCCCTATCGACGACAATGGCTCAACTCCTCAAGGACGTAGACGCCGATGGCATCAACTTCGATACGCTGGAGAGTGTTCCGCCCGGCTTTCGCGAGGCATCGGATGCGATCGGCCATCCTCTGGCGCTAGAGCCCCAATTTCAGCCGCGCGACGCATCGCTTGCCTGGACCAACCTCAGCTGGAACGACTGGGTGACCTGGGAAGGGAAGCAGTATCCATTCATTCCGATGGTCAGCAAGAATAAGTGGATGGAGCCGCGCCACACCGTCAATGTTACGGACCGTTTCACGCGCGACAAGACCGACAGCTTACAACATGCCTTTTTCAACGGTCAGGGATATGCATCCCTCGAAAATCTCTGGGGGTTCTGGTACGAAAATAATCCCCATGATGCCGAAGCTCTGCTGCGCTTCACGCGCATCGAGCGTGCTACGGCTGATTACCTGCTTAGTGACGGTTGGGAGCCGCACACGCCAGTCGTGCAAGCGGGCGTGTTCGCCAGTCGATTCCCTACGGCCAAGGGAACGCTGTGGACGATGGTGAATCGTAATGAATATGACGTCTCCGGCGCTGAACTTGAGATCGCGAGCCAGTCTGGCATGCATTATTACGACCTCTGGCACGGGAGGGAATTGACCCCCGTTGTAGCGAATGGCAAAGTTACACTTAGCTTCGATCTTGAAGGCCTCAGCTACGGCGCTGTCTTAGCGACCGCAGAGAAGTTGGATGAGAGCGTTCAGAACTTGCTCTCCTACATGGCGGAGCGTTCCAAGCGTCCTCTTGCCAGCTATTCGCGGGAGTGGAAAGCCGTCCCCCAGACTTTGATAGAAATACCAGCGACCCGCATCGCGCAGTCGCCGCCAGATGGAATGGTGCACATTCCCGAAGGGGACTTCGACTTTAAGGTGAGTGGCATAGAAATTGAGGGCGGCAACGATCCCGGAGCAGATGTGCAGTATTCCTGGGAAGATATTCCGCGGCGTTTCCACCGGCAGCAAATCCACGTGCATGGTTTTTATATCGACCGAACGCCCGTGACGAATGCTGAGTTCAGTAAATTCCTGAATGCGACACATTACCACCCGAAGGACGATCACAACTTCCTGCGTGCATGGAAGAATGGTAACTATCCCGAAGGTTGGGACAACAAGCCCGTCACATGGGTGTCGATCGAGGATGCCCGTGCCTACGCAGCCTGGAGTCACAAACGTCTTCCCCATGAATGGGAGTGGCAGTACGCAGCGCAATCAACTGACGGACGTCCGTACCCTTGGGGGAACGACTGGAACGCGCAAAACCTTCCACCCGTGGACTCGGGACCTTCTATGCATCCACTTGCGGACGTAGCCGCTTTCCCGAAAGGTGCAAGTCCATTCGGCGTTCTCGATCTGGTTGGCAATGTGTCACAGTGGACGGACGAATATAGCGACCCTCATACGCGTGCCGCGATTCTTCGAGGTGGCGCGGCGTATCAACCGAGCGGTTCGCTCTGGTACTTCCCGCAAACTTTCCGACTTGACGAACACGAGAAATATCTTTTGATGTCTCCGGGGCATGATCGTGCAGGAACAGTTGGCTTTCGCTGTGTTGTCGATACGCCATGACGGAGCGGAGTAGTGAATAGCATTGGAATCTATGGTGAAAATAAAATGACGATGCGTTGTGCGCAAAATCTCGTACTACTGATGTTCGCTCTTTTGTTCGTAACTGCTGCCCCGGCCCAGAAAATCAAGATCATCGTCGATCAGGACGCCCGCGGCCCCGGCACCAGCGACCAGCAAGCGCTGCTGGTCTTTCTGCAATCGGAAAAGTTTGATGTTCTTGGCATTACTACCGTCAGCGGCGATCAGTGGGTGAAAGAAGAGACGCTGCACACTCTCCGCATGCTAGAGATTGCCGGGCGCACGGATGTTCCCGTCATCCAAGGCGCCGAGTTCCCGCTGCTCAACAGCAAAGATGAGACCGAACGCTGGGAAGCGCTCTACGGCAAGCTCGAATACAAGGGATGCTGGACGGAACATTTCGAGGCGACACGCTCAACGATTTACGACGAACCTTATCATGCGCCAGACGTCATACCTCCCATGAAGGAAGGCGAGCCACATATTCACGCGCAGTCCGGCACCGCTGCCGAGTTCATTGTGCAGATGGTGCATAAGTATCCTGGCGAGGTGGTGCTATGGGCGGGTGGTCCGCTGACGAACTACGCGCTGGCGCTGAAGCTCGATCCATCCGTCGCAACCCTCGCGAAAGAATTCGTCATGATGGGCGGCGGGCTCTACGCTGACAAAGGTGCAATTGATCCTGGAGCCATCGATGCGCGCCGCGAATTCAATTGGTGGTTCGATCCGGAAGCGACGCGCATTGTGCTGCGCGCTCCATGGAAGAAGCTGACCATCACTCCCATCGATATCTCGGTCAAAACCCGCTATACCACCGAGATGAAGGCCACTATCACCAAGGCCGGCACTCCGGTGACCGACTACTTGGAGAAGTATTCTCTGCCTGGCTATATGTGGGACGAAATTGCCGGAGCCGCGCTCATCGACCCCTCGATCATCACCGGCCAGAAGCAGCTCTACATGGATATCGACGTCGATCACGGTGCCAGCTACGGCAAGACCATCTTCTGGAACTCCACCGCGCAGGTTCCATCCTATTTGCGTTTGGCAAATGTTCAATTCGATATCGATGCGCCAAAGTTTTACAAAATCTATATCGACTTGATGACGCGGCCGATTCGGAAGTAATGGAGCGACGGGTGTCCCCGCCCGTCAACTCCACATCAAACGATTAAAATCAGAGCGGCCAAAGCGTGGAGATTCCCCCAGTGAAACTAAGTGTTCTTCGTGGACTGAATACGTGCAAACGTTATCTTCTTGCTGCGTTGACGATAGCCCTGCTGCTGGTGGGTTCTCAGGCATCAGCGCAGCCGCGCCGCAAGGTCATCATCAATCAGGATTGCTCCGGTCCCGGCGGCAGCAATCTGCAAACGCTCCTGGTGATGATCCAGTCGCCGCAGGTCGAAGTGTTGGGGATCACGGTGGTCAGTGGAGACCAGTGGCGCGATGAAGAAGTGGCGCATACGCTTCGCCTGCTCGAAATTATTGGACGTACCGACATTCCCGTGGTGCCTGGTGCGGCGTTTCCGCTGGTCCGACGCCGCGAGGAAGCGCAGCAGTGGCAGGAGCGCTACGGAAAAGTCGCCTATGCCGGTGCCTGGGACGATCGCTGGTGGCACGAGCCGTTTGTTGTGCCCACGCTCCTGGAAGGTCAGCCTACGACTAAGCCCGCTGACGAAGACGCCGCCCATTTTCTGATTCGGATGGTGCACAAGTACCCACACGAGGTCACGATCTACGAGGGCGGTCCCATGACCAACCTCGCCTTGGCCATTTCACTCGATCCGCAATTTCCTGAACTGGCAGAGGAGTTGGTCTTCATGGGCGGAAGCCTCGGACCCCAAACCGATAATGCCGAGTTCATCAATAACCCGCGCCACGAATTCAATTTCTGGTTTGATCCCGAAGCCGCTCACGTCGTGTTGCGCGCGCCGTGGAAGAAAATCGTTTGTACCCCCACCGACATTTCGGTTAAGACCAGCCTGACTCCCGCCATGATTCATGAGATCGACAAGGCGGGTACTCCGCTGGCACACTATGTCGCCCGCTTTTATCAGAACTTTCCCGGTGCCGATATTATGTGGGATGAACTTGCTGCCGCGTCGTGGATCGATCCGTCGATCATTACGAAAAAAGAGACGCGCTACATGAGTGCCGATATTGATAAGGGAGCGGGATACGGCAATACGCTGACGTGGTCGGAGAAAAATAAACCCGCACTGACGCTGCAGCCGGTAGAGATCCAAGTTGACTTGGATAAAGAAAAATTCTACCGGATGTTTGTGAGCCTGATGACTGCGGGCACACCCACTCGGTGAATACGTTTAAGGCTGCTGCTGCGATGCGGAATTTGTGTTTTGTAACGAAATTACAAACTGCTGAACCTCACGTCGCTCACGATCTCTATCTTCTTTTAGTTTCATGTCTAAATCGTTCCTTAATTTAAGTTCTACTTGAGCTTTAGTTTTCTCGCCCGTTCGCTGGTACACTTGCGCCAATCTGTAGTGTGCTTCTTCTAGAGTCTCGTCAGGCTGCGTGCCAACTTCGATCGTCTTTTGATATGCGGTGATTGCTCGCGAGAAATCTTCACGCTGTGAATAGAGAATTCCCAGCTGCAAATATGCAGCGCCGAGCTTCGCATCAAGACGCACGGCCTTTTGGAGCAGCGACTCTACTCGTGCATCATTCACCACATTCGCCGACTGTTTCCAAAGAGCGACGGCGTAATAATAGTTCGCGAGGGCATTGTCTGGTTGCAATTGCGCGAATCGTGCCAGCCGGTCTACCGATTCTTCTGATGGAGTGGTCTCCGCGCCTTGCATCTTCCCTAGAAACAAATACGGCGTGGGATTGTCAGGAGCAAGATCGGAGGCGCTCGCGAGACACTGCGTTGCTTGATCGTAGGAGCCGCGAGCATACCAGGACACGCCGAGCGCAACCAGCATCCGCGCGGATTTTGGGAAAAGCCGATTGCCCTTGGTGAAAATCTCCGTGGCTGGTTCGAGCGCGCGATGCGTTAAAAGCTCGGTGCCCCAGTCAAACAAATTCGGTTCGCTCGGGTCAAGTTCTGCGGCGCGTTGATACTCGCGAACCGCTTCGAGTGAATTCGCTGATTTTTCCTCGGCGTCGCCCAGCAGGTGATGAAGCTCGGGGTCGCGGGGATTAAGTTGGGAAGCCCGTTTCAGGTAAGGAACTGCCTCCGCTGCGTTTCCATTATTGACGAGGAATTTTCCGAACTGGCGATTAGCTTCAAAATCCTCTGGCCTGCGTGTCACCGCGTCACGCAACGAACTTTCCGTCGCAACTGATGTAGGCGCACTTGATTCGCCAGCCGATTCCTTACTTAGGGAAACTGTCGCTCTGGCGAGCGCTTCGCTGGTTCTCAGGACGGTATCGGAACCGTGTCCACCTGAATTTGTGGCTTGGGTCACACCCGCAACCGTGAATTGAGGTTCGTCAAAGAACTCCGGGGCTTGCGTGTTTGGCGTTCTCTTCGCTGTAGTTCCAGGCGCAGAGCCCTGAAGTTCAGACGATTTGGAAGAAACGAGAGTTAGATCGAGTTGTTTTGTTCCTCTCGACGTAAGGTTCACCGAACCGACGATTAATTCAGCGTATCCGTTCTTTTCTGCGCGCAGCGTGTAAGCGCCCTCTCGAAGCGCAACAAAACGATACGCTCCTTCAGAATCAGTGTGTGTGGACTGGGACGGTGCGGGGTTGGTTTCTGTTGAGGTTACCAGGTGTAAAAAAACACTTGCACTTGCCACCGGTTTTCCATTGGAGTCGTGCACAAACCCCTGCACCGTCGCTTGCAACGTGGCATCTGTGGCCGGTTCTTGAGGATGTGCTTGGGCCGGAACGAAGATGGCCAACGTAACTAAGACGCAAGCGCATAAACAGGCCCAGGTTTGTCCGAAGTGGCTGTGGGTCACGTAAAACAACTCCTGAAGAACGGTGAAAACGGTAGTTCAAAAACAAACGGAAATCAGTCGCGTCGTTACTCGACATTTTATCTCAATGTATTCCTGTCGAAGTATTGCTATCGCGCATTGCCATCAAAAAATTGGCAGGATGCCGTGATTAAGCTTTACAATTGCACGCTTTCCATTTGCCCTGTTGGAGACCGGAAATGTTTTTGTCGACCACAGGGCGCGTTAAGTATTGAAGGGGCCGAGCAATGACGAGAAGGGGAATTATTCTGTCGAAGATTGTTTTTCTGTTCTTCATTCTTACGTTCGCGAGCAGCCTGCTGGCACAAAAAATTAAAATCATCGTCGATCAGGACGCGCGCGGCCCTGCTACAACTGACATGCAGTCGATTTTGATTTTCCTCCAATCGGACAAGTTTGACGTTCTCGGCATAACCAACGTGAGCGGGGATCAATGGGTAAAGGAAGAAACGCAGCGTACGTTGCGTTTGCTTGAAATCGCCGGCCGTACTGACGTTCCCGTCGCGCAAGGCGCAGAGTTCCCACTGTTGAATTCGAAAGAAGAATCCGAGCGTTGGGAAGCTCTCTACGGAAAATTCCGCTATAAGGGCTGCTGGAGCGATTTTTCCAAACGCGCGGATAGCACTCCGCCGGCTTTTCGTGAGGGCTATCACGATCCCGATGTAATTCCTCCGTTGGTGGAGGGTGCTCCTCACACCAAGGCGCTCGACGAGACTGCGGCACACTTCATCGTCCGCATGGTGCACCAGTATCCAGGAGAAGTTGTGCTGTGGGCGGGTGGTCCGCTGACCAATATCGCTCTCGCGCTACGGCTTGATCCAGAGGTAGCGACGCTAGCCAAAGAGTTGGTGCTGATGGGCAGTGGCATGTACGCCGACAACGGCGGTATAAGTGGCATCGATGGACGCCGCGAGTTCAACTGGTGGTTTGATCCGGAAGCCGTCCGCATAACGATGCGCGCACCCTGGAAGAGAATCACCATTACGCCTATCGACATTTCCGTCAAGACCATTGTGAATCCAGCCGTCAAAGCGGCCATTGCCAAGGTGGATACACCGGTCGCCCGCTACCTCACTCAATATTCCGTCGAGAGCTTCATGTGGGACGAACTCTCTGCCGCGGCTTTGGTCGATCCTTCCATCATTACTGGACAGAAGCAGCTCTATGTAGATATCGATGTTGACCACGGGCCAAGCTATGGCGAGACACTTTTCTGGCAGCCCGGCACGGAACTTCCTCCATACGAGAGAATCGCGACGGTTCAGTTCGATGTGGACACACAAAAGCTGTACGATCTCTACGTGAAGCTAATGACGCAACCGCCTAGATCGACACACTAGAGGAGCTTTCTTAACGAACGAGACCAACGAGCGACGTTCAGGGAAACAAGTAATATTCTTGGTGAAAAGTCTTAAATTCTGAGGTGCATGAATGAAGCTGGGCCGATTCCGGGGTTTTATCGCGCTTGCAAGTGTAATTTTATTAACGTGTCTCTTGTCGCAAAGTCAGGATCACAATAAAGATAAACGCAAAGTCATCATCGATCAAGACGCTGCTGGACCCGCTGGCACTGACCAGCAAGCGATCCTGCTACTTATTCAATCTCCGCAAACAGAAGTCCTGGGCATCACCGTGGTGACGGGCGATGCGTGGCTCACCGAAGAAGTCGCGCACACTCTGCGAATGCTGGAACTGATTGGGCGAACCGACATCCCTGTTTTGGCTGGAGCCGAGTATCCGCTGGTTAGGTCCAAAGAAGAGACGGAGCAGTGGGAGCAACGCTATGGTTCGGTGGCATGGCTAGGGGCCTGGACACCCAGGTTTTATCACGCGCCACGCGAACTGGGAGCAATGCCCGAAGGGAAGCCGACTACCAGGGCAGCCGACGAAGATGCTGCCCATTTTCTGGTGCGCATGGTTCGTAAATATCCGCATGAAGTCACGATTTATGAAGGCGGGCCCATGACAAACTTGGCACTCGCAATTTCGATCGACCCGGAATTTGCGAGCCTTGCTAAAGAGCTGGTGTTCATGGGAGCCAGTCTGAATCCACAGACTGTGGACCCCGAGTTCGCGAACAATCCACGCCACGAATTCAATCTCTGGTTCGATCCGGAAGCGGCTCACATCGTGCTGCGGGCTCCATGGAAAAAGATTGTCTGCACTCCGGTAGACATTTCGGTGAAGACGAGAATGACCCAGGAACTAATCGACAAGGTCAAGGCCGGTAGCTCGCCGGCAGCGCAATACATCGGCAGATATGCGCGACTGCGTGGCTCCTATAACTACCTGTGGGATGAACTTACCTCGGCAGCATGGATTGATCCAAGCCTGATCACGAAGAAAGAAAACCGCTACATGGACGTGAACCTGGATCGCGGTCCGGGTTACGGTGACACACTCACATGGACTGATCGGGACAAACCCAGGCGCGATGTGCAAGCGGTAGAGGTGCAGTTCGACCTCGATACAGACAGGTTCTACAAGATGTTTGTGGACTTGTTGACTGCTCCAACGCCGCCGGGCAAGCCGCCAACGCTTTAGCAAAGGACTAGCGTCCTAGCTGCTCCATCATTTTCTGCGCTTGCTGGTGTCCTGGATGCTGCTTGAGCAGTTCGAGCAGCACCGACCGAGCTTTATCCGGTGTGTCCTCGATGACGTAGACGCGGGCCAGGTTCAGATATGACTGATCAAATGCAGGCGCCACGCGGATGCATTCCTCAAAGCTAGCTACGGCTTCATCGCGGCGTTGTGTGCGCAGATAAAGAACGCCGAGATTGTTGAGCGCCTCGGGATAAACAGGACGCAGCTTCAGTGCCTGCTGTAGAGAATCGAACGCCCGCGCGGTGTTGTCATTTTGCGCGAAAACCATCCCCATACCGTAGTTAGCCTCGGCATCTTCGGAATTAACTTTCAGCGCACTCTCGAATGTCTTAAGGGCATCATCCCATTGCTTTTGTTGCCGGTAGGCGCTGCCCAGATTGTCGAGTGCGATTATATGATCGGGACTCAGCTTGAGAGCCTCTTGAAAGTAGCCGATTGCTTCGCCCGTCCGCCCTTCGCGCGCTGCCAGCAGGCCGAGATTGTTCCAGCAATTTGCCAGCGTATCGGGATAGCTTGCTCGAAGTTTGAGCGCGCGTTCAAAACTCTCCCGCGCTTCCACCGTCTTCTGCTGGTCGAGATACACGCTTCCGATGCCATATAGGGCCTCGGCGCTTGAAGGATCGTCACGCAGAGCAATCTGGAATGCAGCCGAGGCCTGATCCATATAGCCGCGCTGAAAAAACACGGAGCCAAAGGAGAGAAAATTACGTCCAAACTCGACTGTATCGGTCACGCCGGGAAAGGGAAGTGCTCTGGCTAATCGTTCTGCGCTATTTTGCGGTATGTGGTGGAAGTCATGCTCGATGTGGTCGGGATTCGCTGGTCCCTGATAAACCTTAACTATTTGACCATCGGCGTCGATCAAAAATGAGGTTGGAAGCGCGAGATCGCGGTGACGGTCAAACAAGTAGCGATAAAGAATGTTGTAGATGGCGGCCACGTCCTCGGAGCCACGCAGGACTGGAAACGAAAGATGCTGCTCTCGTGCCACTGCTCGGACGCTTTCCACATCGACTGGGGCATCCAGATTCACAGAGAGCAACTGAAGGCCCTGAGCCGCCCACGCCACATGGCGCTGATTGAACGTGATCCAATCTTCTTTGCATCGCTCGGCTCCAGTGGCCCAAAAATTGAGTAACACCGGTTTTCCGCGCAGCGAAGACAGACTGAGCAAAGACGAGCCTCGCATCTGCCCACTAAAGTCTTGAAGAGAAAAATCGGGCGCCTTGATCGGCGCTAGCAGCCAGGTTTCAGCCGTGATAGGCAGTGTTTCGATCTCCTGTGGCTTCGCGTCGACTGCTTTAGCGTCGGCGATCAGGCCTTGTCCCTTCGCTGTTTTGAAGGCCTCTATTCGGGATGGCTCAGAGCCCTCTTCAACCCATACCCGGTGATTGATCGGCAGATCCTGGAGTTCTTGCAAACGTCCGCTGGGCCAATGAATAGAGGCTCGCAACGGACCCTTCGCTGCGCCCAGGCCAAAGAAAACATCTTTGCTGTGCTGCGAAAGAAAACCGGATCCTGCTTGTAGGGACCGGACCTGCAACGTCCGCGCCTCGCTGCCCGGTTCAGTTTCTATCGTAATTACTGCTCCGATGGCGTCACGATTGCTTTTCGTGCCTTGTAGGCGGAACGCGATCGATGGAGGCAGGTTCTCCATGACATTCTTCAAAAGTCGCAACTGCGGTCCGTTGCGATTTTTCAAAAACAGTTCCAGACGGCCATCATGATCGAAATCCGCCAATGCAAATGCCCGTCCATCTTCCAGAAAGTCCAACCCTATAGCGCCAGAAATATCGGAGAACGTTCCATCACGATTGTTCGCGTAAAAAATATTTCGCTCATACCCACTCCACGTGCCATCCGCTCGGATCAGCTCGTTAATCGCGCTCCATCCCTGCTCGTAAGCGTGAGATGGCTTGGCGTCGTCCGGCGAATAGGCAACAACTTGGCGCCAGAAAAAACTGTTAAGATCTTCGCGCGATGAACTCGTAATCATGCCATTGGCGATATAGAGATCTGGAAAACCGTCGTGATCAAAATCCCAAGCATCGCTCGACCACGCCCAGCGCCCAATTCCAACGCCGGCGACGCGCGTCGTATCTTCGAAAGCGGGTGCACCGCCGCTGTTTCGAGGGGTATTACGAAAAAGCGAATTCCCCATAGCGTGTTTGTGATAGAGTGCACGCGTTTCCGATGGCGCGTCTTTCTGGAAGATATCCTGCATTGAAATGCGTTCGCCAGCCGCCGTCCACATGTCGGCAACGTAAAGGTCTTCCGCGCCATCATTGCCATAATCGAACCAGCAGACGCTCATGCCCGCGCCCACGTCTTCAACCCCAGTTTGCGGAGCGATATCGGTAAAAGTTCCGTTGCCGTTGTTGCGGTAGAGATTCTTACGTCCGAAATCATTCACCACGTAAAGATCAGGCCACCCGTCGCGATTGAAGTCGCCCCACCCGCAACAAAAGCTGTAGCGCGTATTGTTCTGGTTGAGGTCCGTTTCGGCAGTTACGTCGCGAAACGTATTGTCCCGATTGTTGCGCATCATGAAATTGGGAGGGCCGTTCTCAGCGTCATAGTAAGGAGACGGATATTTGTACTGGTCCGTGCCCTGGTAAAAGGCATAGAGGCAGAAGTAGATATCGAGCCAGCCGTCGCGGTCATAATCTGCCACTGCTGCGCCCGTGAAAGTTCCTTGCGGCGGGTTCGCAAAGAGAAACGCGTCCGCTTTCTGGCGAAACTTGCCTCCGCCTTGGTTCAAGAACAACATCGGGCCGCTGGCCCGCACGACAATTAAATCCTGCTGCCCATCATTGTCGACGTCGACAATAAGCGCGCACGTTGTGTTTTCGATAACGCCGACTCCCGCAGCTTCCGTGATGTCTTCGAAAGTGCCGTCGCCGCGATTTCTATAAAGCCGGTTTGGAAGACCGCCGGGCTGGCACACATAGAGATCGTCAAATCCATCGCCATCGATGTCGCCGACAGAAACGCCATTATGTCCGTAAATATCGATGCCGCAAGCGCCGTCGAGCACAGTTCGCCAGTAGTCCGTTCCGTGCAAAAGTTGCGATGAATAAGACACATTGTCGCCGAGCGCCGCAGCCGTGATATCGAGATAGGTGGGAGCGTTCGCGTGGCTCAGTGTCTCTTCCAGTGCCTGCCAGTTGCGTATGCGGAACTCACCAGATGTAGACTGCTCCCAATCAAGCTGCCAATAGCCCACGCGTTGCTCGCGGTAAAAGTTGCGACTGGTAGCCACTATTTCATATCGGATGCGAGTCTGTAGTTGAATAGGAGATAGTGTCGCTACCGACGTGGAGCCAGCATGAATACTCGTGACTTGAAATTCAGCAGCCAGAATTGTCGAAAAGCTGCCTAACGCAGATCGTAGCTCGTGAAGAAACGCGTCTCGTCCCAGCGCAGCCTCTACTTTGAATGTATTGTGACGAATTCCAATCGCCGCACTCGGCCGCCGAACGCGGGATTCAACGGGTTCCAGCGACCCTCCAGAGAAATTCGACAACATAACCTTTTCGATCGCTCTCACATCTTGCGGAGATTGCAGCAGACTGGAACTCCACTGCGCAAAGATTGCTGCTATCTGGTCAGCATATTTTTCAGTGACAAAATCATCGAGGCTAGCCTGCGTCTTAAGGAGCAAGGCATCAAGTGGCCGGGGCATACGATAGTGAGGATGCAAGTGGAATTCGCCACTCGACAGGTTAGGATCTGAAGAATTGAAGCCGTAAAGCGGGGAGAATCCGAAAGCGCGCAGACCTGTAGGAATCAGCGTCGCCGACGCTCCCTGACAACATCGAATCAGAAAATCACGCCGACGATGATTCACTGGGCCCGGAGCGGTCGAATTCCGCATCTTTTCTGGCCGACTCAGAACGATGTCTCCCGGATACCCACGTGTGGCCTGAAATTAACACCCACACCCACGACCGTCAAGATTCGGGTGCGGAATTGGATCGTCAGAATGGCTCTGCATCTCATAAAGGTTTGGATGATAACTCAAGATGATGATTTCAAATGATAACGATATGTTAGGCTAACGTCCTTTGACGTATTTAAACTCGTTCATCGGAAATTCTCTTTGATTGTTCCACGAATCACCGTCGTCGGCAGCTACGCGACCGGCCTGACCATGAAAGTAAAGCGCCTGCCGAGCACCGGCGAGACGCTTTTAGGAACGGGCTATCGTGTGGACTACGGGGGCAAAGGCTCCAACCAGGCCGTGGGCAGCGCACGGCTCGGAGCAAAGATCAATTTTGTCGCCAGAGTTGGGAATGATGCTTTTGGAGAAATGGCGCTGAGCCTATATCGCGAAGAGGGCATCGATGTCACTTACGTAAAGGAAACGTCCGGTGTGCCTACCGGAGTAGGTTTCATCATGGTCGAAGCGGAGAGCGGCAATAATTGTATCGTTATTGATCCTGGAGCAAATGAACTGCTCACACCCGATGACGTTTTCGGCTGCGGCGCTGCCTTCAAATCGACCGCGGTTGTGTTGACGCAGCTAGAAATTCCCGCAGCGGCCGCCGAGGCTGCCATGCGCCGCGGACGCGAGGCGGGTGCCATCACAATTCTCAATCCTGCGCCGGTGCGCCCTCTTCCGCCATCCGTTTTACAGTTGGTTGACGTACTCACACCGAATCAGGTCGAAGCCAAAGTACTCACCGGTCGAAGTCCAGCCGAGGTTGTAGAGCCGGAACAACTAGCACGCGAACTGATTCGCAGCGGCGTAAAACAGGTCGTGATGACCTTGGGCGAAAGGGGAGCGTTGATTGTGACCTCATCGCCCGCCAAGCATATTCCTGCCATATTAGTGTCGGCGGTGGATACCACAGGCGCAGGTGATGCCTTCAATGCCGGCCTCGCAACCGCTCTCGCTTCAGGTTCAAGCCTTGAAGCTGCCGTGCAGTTTGCCGTAGTCACTGGAGGTCTCGCGGTTACAAAAGAAGGTGTCATCCCTTCATTGCCCAACCGCCACGAAGTCCGTCACTTCTACCGGGAACGCGGAATGATGCTCCCGGATTGGTTTGCGGCCTAACCCAACTACAATGATCCCTATGCCTTTGCTTCTGGGCTTCTTTCTGGTGCTGCTGGCAGGCTTGCTGCAGGGAACTTTCATTCTTCCCATGACCCTCGTCCGCAAGTGGGAATGGGAGCACACTTGGGCGACGTTCTCTCTGCTTGGCATGCTCGTCTTCAATTGGATTATCACTCTTATCTTTGTTCCCAACATCTTCGTGGTTTATGCCGCATCCCCGCCACGAGATCTCGCCATTCTTGGACTCTTCGGGCTGGGCTGGGGCATAGGAGCCGTTCTCTTTGGCTTGGGCATGGCAAGGCTTGGGATGGCTCTCGGCTATCCCATCATCATGGGCCTCATCGCGAGCCTGGGTGCATTGATTCCGCTGCTCGTGCTCTTCCCTCAAACTCTTTTTACGACGAAAGGCTTGGTCCTGCTTGCTGGAACCGCTATCGTGATCGTAGGAATTGTTGTGTGCTCCGTAGCTGGCTCCCGGAGAACGCCGTCTACAACCGAATCAAATGCAGTGCCCTCGACCGCCCTTACCGCCGGATTGGTAATTGCTGTACTGGCCGGTATTCTTTCCTGTTTACCAAACGTTGGTATGGCTTTCGCCAAAAACGTAACCGGCGCTGCCGAAACACTGGGCATCTCCCATGCGTCGTCAGGGAACACCGTCTGGGCACTTCTGTTTACGCTAGGCAGTGTCGCCAATCTCGCCTATTGTCTTACCCTGATATTCAGCAAGAATACATTTCGGCAATACTGGAACGCCGAAACGCCGCGCAACTTGAGTTTGAGTGCCCTCATGGCTTTAATGTGGATCGGCAGCTTTTACCTCTATGGAGCTGGTGCCGCACGGCTTGGACGCTGGGGTCTGGTGGCAGGTTGGCCGTTGTTTATCTCGATCTCGATTGTCATGGGCAACATCTGGGGGTTGTGGAGGGGCGAGTGGCACGGCGCGACCGGATCTGCTCGCCGGTTACTGAATCTCGGCCTCGTGATTTTGATCGTGGCCGTGATCGCGGTCGCGCTCAGCAATTCTTTTTAGTGAAAGTGTCGAACTAGTATCGAACTAAGTAAGTTCAGATAAGGAGAAAATCCATGTCGCACTCTTCCCCATTTCTACTTAACCCGCAGCCCCGGGCCCGCTGGATGCGCTTGGATACCGTGCAACTGCTCAAGCGATTTTACTTTTGTGAGCGCATGGTTCTTGTCAGTTGCGCGGCTTGGATTCCCGCCATTGCTCCCCTAGAAATCAAAACCAGTCTTGCTCGTTTTGTCTGGCAGAGTGCGGAAACTGCGCACGCATTGAGGAACCGTGTATTCGAACTTCGATTTCCAAGCCGCCTGCTCGAAGAAGAAGGAGCCGATCAAGCGCTGATCGAACTCTTCGGCGCTGTCAAGGATTCGCCTTCGGTTCCGGCATTCCTGCTGAGCGTAGGAAAGGTTCTTTTGCCTGCGTTGCACGATTATTACCAGGACTATCTGACGGCGTCCGATTCGATCGCGGACGGCCCCACGCACCGCTTTCTCGCGCTCGCACTCACCGAAAAGCTAGAACAGATCGCCGCGTTCGAACGCTGGGCTGAATCCGAACTCTGCGTCAATCCTGCGTCCTGGACCGGTGCGCACGAATGGGTAAGGGCAGTTGCCGAGCGTCTTTCAATCGTAGGAGGTGTCGGCATGGGTTTATCCCCCGCTGCGGGATCTGCCGGACTGCCGGGCGCGAAGGCATATTCGATTCCGGACCGGCCCGCACGCGATCCGCACTTCTGGCCATGCCGCTTTTACTGGCCAGATGTGGTCGATCCCACTTTCCCATATGGAGAAGGGATGCAACTGCAACTCCGTTCCGCTGTCAGTCACATCAATGAAGTCTGGGCAATTGAGACTGGCGGCCTGATGCTGAGTGCATTTGCCGACGTATTGCCCTGGGAGTGGATTCACGACGCTGCGCGCTGGACCTATGATGAATCACGACATTGCCGCATGGGTTATGAACGCCTCGTTGCCTGGGGCTTCGATCTGGACAAGATTCCTCTCGGAACTTACATCTACGATAGCGCTTCCGGAGAAGATCCGATCTATCGCTTGGGCATGCTTTATTTTTTCGAGACCAAAAATATCCGCCACAAGCTACCACGCGCCTATCTTTTCCGCACTTACGGCGATACTTTGAGCGAGCACGACATGGATTTCGACTGGGCTGACGAAACCATTCATGCCGGGTATGGCAAACACTGGCTTCGGGAATTACTGGCCGTACGAGGAGAAGATCCCGCGGCGCACGATCAGATTAGGGAGCGATGCGGGAAGCTGGTGAGCGATTACGTGGCCACAGCGACCGAAGAAGAAGTGTCGGGAATTAAGAAAACCGCGAGCGCGCTCATGAAGCAAGCGGCGCATAAGTCGGCAAATTAACACCACGAAAATCTCTACTGTCGAAGCCGATCCGGCGTTACAATTGCCGCCACTCGATCTTCAGTGAAATTGGTTTAAGTGACCGGTTTGAATATGAAAGCAACAAACGTGTCGGCTGCCATGCGCGAACGCCTGGTTCGTTCAGCGAATAAAGTGATGAAAAATGCCTATGCGCCGTTTTCCAAGTTCAGAGTGGGTGCGGCTATTCTCACCGCGAAAGGCCAAGTTTTCGAGGGATGTAATGTCGAGAACTCTTCCTATGGCATGACGAATTGCGCGGAGCGTACTGCGATCTTTTCTGCCATTGCCAAGCACGGTCCAGAACTTGAGATTCTTGCTGTCGCTGTCGCCAACGATCATGGAGCCCCATGCACGCCCTGCGGTGCCTGCCGGCAAGTCATCTATGAATTCGGGCCCCACGCTATCATTTTCTACCAGGGCAAAAAAGGCCCGAAGCAAAACCTCATCACAGATCTTTTGCCGGAGGGCTTCCGCCTCAAGTGAGCCATCCCAGTGTTGCGCAATCGCCGTTCCGGGTTATCGACCTCATTCGCAAAAAGCGCGATGGCGGCGCATTATCCTCCGCTGAAATTGGACACCTGGTTGAGGGCTGCACCCAAGGCAGCATTCCCGATTACCAGATGGCCGCATGGCTGATGGCCGTCGTGCTGCGTGGAATGACGCGTGAGGAGACCGCCGCTCTCACGCACGCCATGCTGCATTCCGGCGAAGTTCTCGATCTCAGCTTTCTTCCTGCAAAAAAAGTGGACAAGCACTCCACCGGTGGCGTCGGTGACAACACTTCGCTCGTGCTGGCTCCTCTCGTCGCTGCTGGCGGCCTCTTCGTCCCCATGATCAGCGGCCGTGGATTGGGCCACACTGGAGGTACACTCGACAAACTCGAATCCATTCCGGGATTTCGCGTAGGTCTGACGGTACCAGAATTTGATTGCGTGCTCAAAGCCTGCGGATGTTGCATGATTGGCCAGACCGAGAAAATCGCTCCGGCAGACCGCAGGTTGTACGCGTTGCGCGACGTTACCGGCACGGTCGAGAGTCCATATCTCATCTGTGCTTCCATCATGAGCAAGAAACTTGCCGAAGGCACTGACGCGCTTGTGCTCGACGTGAAGACCGGCTCAGGCGCGTTCATGAAAAAAGAGGAAGACGCCGTCTTCCTCGCCGAACTCATGGTTGAAACTGGCGAACGCATGGGCAAACAGATGGTCGCGCTGATCACCGACATGAACCAGCCGCTTGGCCGCATGGTCGGCAACACGCTCGAAGTGCAGGAGTGCATCGAAGTGTTACATGGCCGCGGCCCTGCAGACCTGCGCAATTTGTGTCTTGAATTAGGCGCATGGATGTTCTACCTCGGCGGCGTTTCAAAGACAATCGATCAAGGTAAGCAACTCTGCGAGCAAATCATTGCCTCCGGCAAAGCATTCGACAGGTTTCGCCAGATGGTCGAACTGCAAGGAGGGGACATCAGCGCGATCGATGATCCGGCGCGACTTCCCGGCACTGATCACCGCGTCGACGTGCCCAGTCCTAAAGCGGGATATGTGACTGCGATTACCTGCGAACAAATCGGCACCGCCTGCGTAATCCTAGGCGGAGGCCGTGAACGCAAGGAAGATTCCGTCGATCCGGCCGTAGGCATTGTCGTTCGTAAAAAGATCGGCGACAAGGTTTCTGTGGGTGAGCCGCTCTGTACTATTCACTGCCACTCCGATGCGCAGGCTGCCCGCGCAAAGTCGTTGCTAGAAGAGAGCTATCAGATAGCAGCCGAACCGCCTGCAAACAAACAATCTTTGCTTCATCGCGTGATCTACAAAGGGGAACACTGATTTAAAGGGGATAAAAATGGGACGCTTTACTGGCATTCTCGGCCTGCTCACCATGTTAGGCCTCGCCTACGCCTTCTCCACCAACCGACGCGCGATCAGCAAAAAGACAGTCGCTTGGGGACTAGGCCTGCAAGTTGTATTCGCCATCTTCGTGCTCAAGATCGAGTTCGGCCGAGTGCTCTTCCAGAAGGCCGGAGACGCCGTTAACCGCTTACTCAGTTATTCATTCGAGGGATCGAAGTTCGTCTTCGGCGCGCTCGGCGCGCAGGGTTCGTCGATGGGATTCTTTTTCGCCTTCCAAGTGCTGCCGACTGTTATTTTTATCGCCGCGTTTTTCGCTGTGCTCTATCACTACGGGATTATGCAATTCATCATCAAACTCGCGGCCAAAGTGATGACTCGATTCATGGGCGCGAGCGGTGCCGAATCTCTCAATGTGGCGGCGAGTATATTTATGGGCCAGACCGAAGCTCCGCTCACCATCCGACCATTCCTACCCGACCTCACTCGTTCTGAACTGATGACCGTGATGACCAGCGGCATGGCCCACGTCTCCGGCGGAATCATGGCCGCCTACATCGCCTTCGGCGTTGAACCCAAACATCTCCTGAGCGCCGTAATTATGACGGCGCCTGGAACGATTCTGATGTCGAAAATGCTCGTGCCTGAGACTGAGGTTTCGAAGACTGCTGGCCGCGTTGTCATGAGTGAGGAAGAAGTAGGCGCGGAGAAAAGTGAGAACCTGCTGGGCGCGATTTCGCGCGGCACCACCGATGGTTTAGGCCTAGCTCTCAACATCGCCGCCATGCTGATTTCATTTCTCGCTTTGATTGCTCTCGCCAATGGCGTGCTAGGCGGCCTTCACAATCATCTTGGAATTACATGGTTTCCCTCCAGCCTGCAGCAAATCTTCGGCACATTGTTTGCCCCCATCGCGTGGGTCATCGGAATCCCATGGCACGACTGTCACGCCATCGGTAATCTCCTCGGCACGCGCATGGTATTGAACGAGCTTGTGGCATTCTCCATGCTCGGACCGCAGAGAGCTATGCTCGATCCGCGCTCATTTACGATCGCGACCTTCGCGCTCTGCGGTTTCGCAAATTTCAGCTCGATAGGAATTCAATTGGGCGGCATCGGTGCACTCGCTCCCAACAAGCGTGGCGAACTGGCTCGTCTCGGGCTTCGTGCGATGCTGGCAGGAACCATGGCAAATCTAATGTCAGCTTCGATTGCCGGCATGCTTCTGTGACAGAGTTCTTGCGATCGACAAGATCGGACGTGGTTTCAAGCGAGTTTGTCGAGAATCTCGTCAGCAGTAACCAGCGTTGCTCCCAGGTTCTGCAATTCAGTAAGCGTCTTGTTCCCAACTTCCGGCGCCAGAGTTTCAATCGCATCGCGGACCACTGCGACGCGGCGCTTTCTCTTCAACAATCCGCGTACCGCACAACTGATGCAGTATTCCGTCACCACTCCAAACACTACAAACTCTGCATTGTCCCCCAAACGATCCACCAAATCGTCCGCATGGTGGGTCTCGAAAATATCCAACGTCTGCTTCTCCAGAATAATCTGCTGATACTCGGAGAGATTTTCTGGCAGCTCGGCGTTGACATCATTCTCCACGCGAACAAAGTTCTCCGTCAGCGCCTCAGGAACAAACTCCGCCCCAGGCGTGCCTTTAAGACAATGTGGAGGAAACTGCTTGAACTCAGGATCATTTGCCGGATGAAAGCAGCCATGCGAAACCAAAAAAACGTCACCGCGCCGCGCCGCGTCTGTCAGCTTGCGGATATTGGGCAGAATTTTCTCAGCTCCAGGAACGTAGAGCTTGCCACCAGGCAACATAAAATCAGCCTGCACATCAACTTCCCAAAAAATAAAGTCGCGAGATTGCATTTCCACTCTCCGTTGTCTCGATGCTTGTAACATATTCCTTCCGCCGCTGGCAAAACTCAGCGAAACGACTGCGCCAGCCCATTCATTTGTATACTAGCGGACATTGAGTCGTATCAAATCCGCGAACTGAAGGGAATAATGGCTCACGAAGAAAGTTCGAAGTCCGCAGCTCAAACCAAGCTAGTAATCCGCAACATCGGTATTTTGCTCAGCGGAGACCTCGCCAATCCTATTCTCGACGCCGACACCGTGGTTTCGATTGGCGATCGCATCGCTGCCGTCGGTAAAGAAAAAGATGTTGACACTTCTGGAGCCACCGTCACCATCGACGCGAAAGGCACGGCTCTCTCGCCCGGGCTCATCGATAGCCATGTTCATCCCGTTTGCGGGGACTGGACACCCCGCCAGAATCAACTTGGCTGGATTGACAGCTACCTTCACGGAGGCGTCACTACGATGGTCTCCGCCGGTGAAGTGCACACACCGGGTCGTCCCAAGGATATTGTTGGCCTGAAGGCGATGGCAATCTTCGCTCAGCGCGCCTTTCACGCCTTCCGGCCGGGCGGAGTAAAAATTTACGCCGGAGCTCCGGTCATTGAACATGGCATGGTCGAAGACGATTTCAAAGAACTTGCCTCCGCTGGAGTAAAGATCCTGGGCGAAGTTGGTTTGGGTAGCGTCAAAGACGGCAAGACCGCGCACCAGATGGTCTCATGGGCCCGCAAATACGGCATCCAGAGCACGATTCACACCGGAGGACCATCCATCCCCGGCTCAAGTCTGATCGACAAAGATATGGTGCTTGAGACCGACGCGGACGTGATTGGTCACGTCAACGGCGGCCACACCGCGCTTCCAGACGACCAAATCAAAGCGCTGTGCGAACGTTCCATGCGGGCTCTAGAAATCGTGCATAACGGAAACGAACGCGCTGGATTGCTCACGCTCCGAACCGCAATGGAATTGAAACAACTCGACCGCGTGATTCTGGGCACCGACTCGCCAGCTGGATCGGGCGTTCAACCGCTCGGCATTGTGCGCATGATTTCATTGTTGTCTTCGCTAGGTGAAATTCCCGCAGAGGCGGCTATCTGCCTCGCCACCGGAAACACGGCAAAAATACGCAACCTCAATTGCGGTCTAATTGCGCCCGGACGCGAAGCGTCGTTCGTCCTGATGGATAAGGCCCAGCACTCAGCAGGCAAAAACCTGCTCGCCAGCATTCAAATAGGAGACTTGCCGGGGATTGGTATGGTGATTACCGACGGAGTAGTCAGTGTGCAGCGTAGCCGCAACACGCCTCCAGCAACGACCGCGCCAGAGGTCGTTCGTCAGTGAGCCAGATGTAAGAATAATGTGTCATCCTAAGCGGAGCGAAGGACCTCATTCTCCTCTAACTCGTTCCCCTCTGAGATGACCAAGAATGCTTCGCGTGTTCTCAGAGGACCCAAGCTTTAGGGCTATCAAGGTGATAGTAATTCACTGCATTCCGAGCGAGGCCGCAACGCTCTTCCCGTACTCACGCGCCTTGGCCATCGCTGCCTGCTCGTCGACAGTCAGCAACTTACGGTCGCGCATCACGACTTGCCCGCCGATCATGACGGTTTCCACGTCGCTGGCCTTCAAAGAGTAGGCGATCTGTGCGTAAACATCGTACATTGGGACTGCGTTGGGCTCGTCCAGACCGATCACAATCAGGTCGGCTTTTTTCCCTGTTTCAAGCGATCCAATCTCTTTCTCCATATGCAAAGCCCTGGCGCCGTCGATGGTTGCCATTGCGACGACAGCCGGGGCATTCAGCGCCAGCGGGTTCATCTTGGTAATCTTTGCCAGCTTTGCCGCCAAATCGATCTCTTCCATCAGGTCCAAGTCGTTGTTGCTGCCTGCCGGACCATCAGTTCCGAGGCCGACTGCGATTCCGGCTGCTCGCATTTCAGGCACCGGCGCAACGCCGCTCGCAAGCATCATGTTGCTCGATGGATTGTGCACGCAACCCACATTGTGTTGCGCAAGAATCTTGCGGTCAGCCTCATCGACGAAAATGCAATGCGCGGCAACTACGTCAGGGCCGAGCACTCCGATGCGCTCCAGGTATTGCACCGGCGATGCGCCGTTTTGTTTTTCGCTGTCCTCCCATTCCTTTTTCATTTCCGCCACATGAATCAAAATTGGCGCATGGTATTTTCGCGCTAACCTGGAAGCATCTTGCAGTGTTTTTTGTGAGCAGGTATAAATCGAATGGGGTGCCACTGCCGCGTGAATGAGCGGATCGCCTTGCCACTTCTGCAAGAACTTCTCGGTATATTCGAGCATCGCGGCTTCGCTCTTATTATCTGGCGCAGGAAAATCGATAAACGTCTCGCCCAGTACGCCACGCATTCCAGCGGTTTTGGTTTCGTCCGCTACCGCGTCTTCGAAGTAGTACATGTCGGCGAAGGTGGTTACTCCGGCTCGAATCTGTTCGGCTGCTGCGAGACGCGTTCCCCAGCGAACGAACGGGTCGGTAACGTTCTTTTTCTCAGCAGGGAAGATGTATTTGTAAAGCCAGTCAGTCAGGGTCACATCGTCGTGGAGGCCTCGGAATAAGGTCATCGGGACGTGGGTATGACCGTTGACGAATCCTGGGAGCACCAGCTTATTGGTTGCGTCGATTGTCTGCCGGCTTTCGTATCTCGCTTGGAGGTCAGCGCGTGGGCCGACTGCAACAATTGTGTCCCGCGTCACCACGACAGCGCCGTCATCGTAGATGTTGCGAGGCCCGTCCATGGTGACAACCATGCCAGTGATAATCGTATCGGCATGCTCTTTCGGCGTTTGCCCATAAAGCAGAATTGAGAAGGAAACGGGAAAGACACAGCACAACCAGAGAATGTTTCTATTTGTCATTCTTGATCCCAAGATAGATTCTCACCTCAACCCATCTTCTCCTTTGATCTTATCTTTGGATAGTCCACCGACGCGGGGCAGTGGACGCCCGCTATCGGTCACCGCAATCGCCACCATAATCTCGTTAGCGCGAGGAGCGTCACTGATTCGCACTTCCATGCCATCAAAATGGCTGCGCACGAAGGCAGCATCCTTGTGTCCCAGCGGAATGTCGAGCACTACTCCAAGACCACCGCGCTTTTTGGAAGAAGGTATCAAGGCGGCACCCTTGCCAAGCACACGACGCACTGGCGTGCCCAGCTTGGGATGCAAGATCGCTGCAGCATGCTCGAGTTCACCGTTCTCGCCAACTGCTGCGGCTTTGCCGTAACTCTCCGCGGATGGTCCAGAAATTCCCAGCGCTGCGACAGCCCGCTCCGTAAGCAACTCGCCGAGTTCTTCGCCAATCGTCATCAACTCCGAAAGATCCTCTACGTATTGCCCAGCATAAGGATTCTCAATAACTGCGACCGCAGCCGCACGCCGGGTCGGCGGATCAACTCTCTTACCCATCTCCGTTGAAGTCTCTTCGACAAAGGTCGCAATCTTGCGGATCTTCGCACGGGAATTCGTTTGGATATTGGCTGTCATCGCAACCCGTCCTCTCCTTTGATCTCTGACACCTTCAATCCGCCGACGCGTGCATGAACCCGAGCTCCGGTCGTCATCACCAGCGCAAGCAGAATCTCATCGGCGCGCGGAGCATCCGCAATCCCCACCTCCATCGCATCAAAATGACTGCGCACATAGGAAGCGTTGATGTGCGTGATTGGGATGTCAAGGCGTGTGCCCGGTCCACCAACCTTCTTAGTCGACGCCACAATCGCCTTCGCGCCGCCTAACACCTCGCGCATCGCGTATCCACCGGGAACGTGCCAGAGCGCCCCATGTTCGATCTCCCCCGCCGCGCCGACGATTGCTCCCTTACCGTAACCCTCCACAATCTTCGGATCGCCGCCCAACGCCGCCACCAGCGACTGTGCCATCGTTAACCCAAGAGGTTTCAAGTCATCCATGAAATCTTCGATCTTTTCGACGTAGCCGCCGGCATAAGGATTCCGGATCACTGCCAGCGCTGCCGCTCGTCGCAACGGTTTGGACGCCACGGGCCCTCCCTCGTGGAAAATTTCTTCGACAAGGAGGAGTCTCTTGCGAATCTGAACCTCAGGCATGAGCGAGGCTCCCGTGGGGTATCGAAATATCGACCAATTGTTGCCAAGCGTCAGCTCCCGCCACCAGCATTTTTCCTTGCAAGGCGAGGGCAGCCGCGCGAATCAGTCCCGAGTTGCGGAGCGATTCCGCAACCACGATTCCCGCTTCGAGCGCGTAGTGAATCTCGCTTGGCGCCAGCTCTCCGACCGACTGTGTTACCAATCGTTCGCCCAGGTCACTATCCGGTGCTAAATCAATGGCTCGTGCGCGCCCGATTCTCGGATGTCCCGGCAGATCCACCGCATTTGCCACAACTGTCGCCGCGGCGTCGGCCATGGCAGCCGTATCGGCCAGTACTGTGACCGCATCCGCAATGCCGAGCGAAAAACTGCGCCCTCGCCAACCACTCGTCGCAATCCCGCGGATCGGGTCACGGGATTCAATGGTGGTCGTCCCAAACAACGAAGCTCTATCTGGACGCTCCACCATGCCCACAACAAATGTCTCATTAGGCTCCAAATGAAGCGCAATATCGCCGCCGTCATTCACATAGGCTCGCGAAAGTTTTGCGCTTGAGATCATCGCGTCAAGGATTTCCTCTGCGACCGCGCCGGCTACTGCTGCCATGGGTGTAATGAAAGTTTGCGAAGCATAGAGCCTAACCGCCGCTACCATCCGGCGCGCAACAACACCGCGTGGTAACTCGCTATTCTCACGAGCAGGCTGTCGCAAAAATTCAAGTTCGCTACACAACTCATCCAATATCCCGACGAACCGAGCCGCCGCCGCGCGATAGGCAAGTTGAATTTCCCGCACTTCACCAAAAGCTTCCACGATCACATCGATCGGTCCATCCTGCATGTGCAGACGGCGTCCATCGGGAAGCATCCGGATTTGTGCTCGATGATTCATTTCTTGTTTCATTCTTATTTCTGTTTCGGTTCTGAAGCCAGCGGCCAGGGATTGTCCGGTCGCGCTGCCAGCCGGCGGCGGCTCTCTGTATCCCGGTTGATCGAACTGAGCGGACGTACATGATCCATGTATCCGCCGAGTGCAGCGTAATCCGACAATCTCAGAGTGAACTCGATTGGCGCCACAAGCGCCGGCGTGGGAACGTAGCCGAAGGCATTTTCTGGCATGCGGCTGACATCCGCCATGATCGTAATTCCACCGCCCGGCCAAACATAAACCGGAGCGCCTCCGCAGGTCACGCGAGTGAGCGCATCGCGCACCGAATGCGTCAGCTTTACCGGATTCTCTGTCACTCCCGCGCGCAGCGATCCTCCAGCACCGCCCATGAATAGCACAGTGCAAAGTGCAGGTTCACAGTTTTCGCGAATACGCTCAACTGACTCGCGCAGGGCCGCTGGCAGTTCCTTCTGCGCTGGATGAAGTTCTTCGTCCAGTTCGAAGTAAGCGTAATGCTCGCCCGTCGTGCTCACCATTAGCAACCGCAGACCTGGTCGGCCACCTTTGCGACTAAATGGATCAAGAATCGAAAGCGGATCCTCAATATTTGTCCCTCCCCAAGACGTGCCCGGCTCCGCTACCCGAAAATATCGACCTGGCGTCGATCGCCGCCCCTTCATCTTGATGCCAGTCTCCGGCACGCCAAGCAGCTTACCCGCCTGGTGTTCAGACAACACGCCCGTGATGTGATCGTCCACCACTACGACTTCATCCACTTTGCCAAACCACTGTTTCGCAAACATGCCGATCGTAGCCGAGCCGCAGCCTACGCGCATGCGCTCTTCCTGCACGCCATCGACAATCGGAGCTTTGTTCGCCTGGACGACGACGGTAGCGCCGTCGTCAATCTTCAACTCCACGGCTTTGCCATTGCACAGATTCAGTAGCGTATCGCAGGTAACCGTGCCTTCGTGCCGACTTCCTCCCGTAAGGTGCCGCACGCCGCCGAGCGATAGCATCTGCGAGCCGTATTCGTTCGTTGTGACGTGGCCCACGGCCTCGCCCTGCGCTCGAACCGTGTTGCACTCCGCTCCCAGATGTCGATCGGTGTCGATCTTCACCTTCACGCCGCAATAACTGAAAATTCCTTCGGTCACCACCGTGACCATATCCACGCCCGCAATTTCCGATGAAATGATAAATGGCGCAGGCTTGTAATCCGGATACGTAGTACCTGCGCCAATTGCAGTTACAAACGTTTCCTGGCCGCTCAGGAGCGCGCCATCCCACTCGCGGGATTTTTCGAGAAAGGGCACAACTGTATCGCCACGTGATACGGCACGCTCCAGCACCACATGCGGATCGAGCCGCACCAATTGCCCATTATCGTTCGCATACCGGTCGCACGACCCCGTTCGTCCCGGCTTGATGTAGCAGAGCACCGGGCAAGCGTCGCAGCGAATTGCGTCGTCAGCCACGCGCTTCTCCATTCTTTTGTGCCGCCAGAATCGCCGCGCGCACACGTTCGGGAGTGGCCGGGACTTTTCGCAGACGAACACCAATCGCATCGTACAGCGCATTCAAAATCGCTGGCGCTGTTGGAATCACCGCCTGCTCGCCGATACCCTTCGCCCCAAATGGGCCAATCGGCGATGGGTCTTCGATCAATATCGATTCTATCGGCGGAATATCTCCAGCCGATGGAATCAAATAATCGTGAAGATTCTCACCCTTGCCGGGAAAGAATTCCTCCATCAATGCCATACCAAGCCCTTGTGCGACCCCGCCTTCAATCTGTCCCTCAATTAACGTCGGATTGATCGCCCGTCCCACATCATGTGCCGCTGTGACCTTCAGAACCCGCACTGTGCCCAGTTCTGTGTCAACTTCGACCTCCGCCATGTGCGCGCCAAATCCATAGACACAGTACGGAACTCCCTGCCCGTTCGCGTCAAGCGGACTCGTTGGTGGATCAAATGTGGCCTCGCTAGTGATCACATATCCATGCTCGTCAAGCGGCAGGTCTCCGAGAGCGAGCACCAACGACTTGTCGCCGTCTCGCACCGTTACGCGGCCGTCGTCAAAATCCGCATCGCCAAAGTGAACCGTCGCACAATCGCACGCTCCTGCAAGCTTGAGAATTGCACGCCGCAGCTTCTCCCCAGCCATCTGCGCAGCTTTACCGGTGACAAGTGTTTGACGCGAAGCTGATGTCTTGCCGCAATCCGGAGTAATGGCGGTGTCCCCGGAAAGCAGGTCGAAGCAATCGATCGGCGCACCCAGAGCATCGGCACAAATCTGCGTCACAATTGTGTTCGATCCCTGTCCAATATCGACCGCACCTTGGTGCAACGCGATGCGACCGTTGCGTTTGAGTCCGATTCGAACCGTCGATGGATTGGGAAGGGAAGTGTTGCCACATCCATACCACATTCCCGCAACTCCCACGCCACGACGCAGCGCGCCGGTCGCATTCATATTGAATTCTGCAATCTCGCGATGCGCCGTTTGCCATCTCGGACGAAGCGCCTCCAGACAAGCGCGAATGCCTACTCCTGCGCCAAGAACTTGTCCCGTGACCGTCGGAGTGTGATCGTCAAGCGCGTTCAGAATGCGGAATTCCAGCCGATCCATTCCAACACGATCGGCTAAATCGTCATACAGTTGTTCCTGCGCAATCGCAGCCTGCGGAACTCCGAAACCACGGAAAGCACCTGCTGGCACCAGGTTGGTGTGCACGGCTCGCGTTAACGCGCGGTAATGCGGAACATAGTAAGGACCAGACGCATGCACCGGAACGCGAGCCGATACCGTCGGCCCCCACGACGAGTACGCTCCCGTATTAAAATCGGCGGCGAAGTCGAGTGCCACGAGTTTGCCATCTTTGGTGCAGCCTCCGCGAAGCCGCATGTGGGCCGGATGCCGCTTTGTGGTCGATACAATCGACTCGGTCCGCGAATAAACCATGCGCACCGGTTTCCGTAGATGCCACGCCGCTACTGCCAGAAACGGCTGCACCGAAAGATCGAGCTTTGAGCCAAATCCACCGCCCACTGCCGTCGGGATGATCCGCACGCGCTCCGGCGCAATGCCGAGAATCACGGCGATGTCGTTGCGGTCCATGTAGGGAGCCTGTGTACATGCCTGAATCTCGATCTGGTCGCCAACCCGTCTCGCGAATCCGGCTTCGGGTTCGATGTAGGCGTGCTCTACAAATCCCGTTTCGTACTCGGCTTCCACCACAACTTCGGCCGCGTCCAATGCCTTCTCAACATCGCCCCGCACCACTCGTCCGCGCACGAGAATATTTTCTAGACGATTTTCGTGGATCAGCATTGCCCCTGTCGCAAGCGCAGCGTCGATGTCCATGAGCGGCGGCAATTCTTCCCAACGCACCGGAAAGTCCGCAATTTCCAAAGCTTCCACCGCCGCAACATCGCCAACCACCGCCGCCACAGCCTCTCCACGATGCCGAGCCTCATCCTCGGCAAACACAGGCTGATCTGCAAACGGGCCAATCACTCCGTAGCAATTCTTTCCCGGAACACCCTTCACGGTAAAGACGGCTTCAATCCCTGGATGATTTCGAACAAATGCTGCCAAGTCGCCAAAGTGAAATCGCGCCCGATGATAAGGACTGCGAATCGCTCGCACCGCCAGCGCGTTTGCTGGAGTTTCGTCTGCGCCAAAGATTTCGGTGCCGTCAACCTTTCGCCTGCCATCCAGCCGGACTAACCTTTGCCCGACCGCAGCGCCTGCACTGGGCGAAATCGCAGTCGCGTTGGTTGAGGCATTCGTCTCTGTCCCTGCATCGATGATCGCCGTGATGATTTTGCGATATCCCGTGCACCGGCAAAGCACGCCCCCAATCGCGTCCATCACGTCGTTCTCGTTCGGTGTGGAGTTCTTTTCCAGCAGGGCTGTCGCTGCGACCAGCATTCCCGGCGTACAGGCCCCGCATTGTGCAGCGCCATGCGAAAGAAACGCTTGCTGCAATCGCGCTCCCACTGAGGTTCCAGAAGATGGCATTCCCGAAAACGAATCGCTCGACCACCGACTGCTGGAAGTTCGATCCGCCAGCCCTTCCACCGTCGTCACTTCGCATCCCTCGACCTGCCCCGCCGCCACCAGGCAGGCGCAAACGGGCTCTCCATCCAACAACACAGTGCAGGCCCCGCAATCTCCCGCATCGCATCCCACCTTGGTTCCGGTCAGCCCAAGTTCTTCCCGTAGCACGCGAGAGAGCCGCTGCAATGGCGAACTGGAAACAAACACCGCACGACCGTTCACACGGCACGCAATAGATTGCGTGCCTGCCTCAGTGATCGATGTGTGAGTCAAAGCCATCAGGCGTTCTCCGCACACGAGTTCAGCGCCCGCTGCACCAGTCGCAGCGCGGCATCCATCCTGTATTCGGCTGTGGCTCGCACGTCATCAATCGGCGAGAGCGGAGCCAGATGCTCTGGCCTTGCTGCAGCACCACAACCTTTGCGCAACGAGATCCCAACTAACTCATCTTCGAGCGCACGCAGGCGTCGCGCTACCGCCGAGCACGATCCCACCGCAATCCGCGCCTGCGATATATGGCCATTGTCGTTCACCTTTACCACCGCCGCGACCATTGAGATCGATATCACCAGATAGCGCCGCGCACCGAGCTTCAGGAAGGTCGAAACCGCATCATCCAGTCCGCGCGGAACCAGCACGGCCGTTAACAATTCACCAGCCTTTAGCTGCGTTTTTCGATTTCCAACAATAAAATCAGCCAGCGGCATCGTTCGCACGCCCGCTTTTGAGGCCAACTCAACTTCCGCGTCCAACGCCAACAGTGGAGGCACGCCATCGGCAGCCGGCGATGCGTTGCACAAATTTCCCGCCACCGTCCCACGATTTTGTATTTGCACTGAGCCCACCTCGCGTGCGGCGCTTTTAAGTGCGTCAAAGCAGCGTGGAAGTGGCGTTCGTATAATGTCGGTCCAGGTCGTCAGGCCGCCGATGCGAAAACCGTCGGCGTCACTCGATACCCCGCGCAGTTCTCTCAGCGCCGAAACATCGATCACCGCTTGGCGCACTACCCGATCGCCGAGTGCAGGATAAAAATCCGTGCCTCCAGACAGAATTCGAGCTTCTCCAGCGGCTAGCAAGGCCACCGCTTCATCCACTGTTCTGGGCTTGACGTATGACGGATTGATGTACAACGGTTGAGTCCCCGGCCTGAGTTCCTGCTCCGTTAGAGTGTAGGATGTTCGCTATTTGTATAGCAATCGGATTTGTACGGAAACTGTCCCGCTCGCCGCGCTCAAAGCGACTTTCCAGTGCAACTGGACGATGCACCGCTCCCGACAACGTTTACCTCCACAATTAGTTTGCTCCCGAACTCGCAGTGTGTAATCCTGTTCAGCGCAGTCAGACCAGGAAACGCTGGGAGAGTGTTTATGCGAACCAAGTGTCTTGTTGCCGTAATCTTCTTTTCCGCGCTAGCCCTCTGGGCTGCCGACAACATCGTGCCCCTCAACGTCAAGGAGGGTCTCTGGGAAATGACTGTGACTCATTCCATGACTGGGATGCCAGCCACTCCAAACATCCCTCCCGACGCTCTTGCCAAGATGCCGCCCGATCAGCGCGCCCGCATAGAAGCCATGATGAATGGTGCGCCTAGTACCGACGTTCGCAAGGAATGTGTCACCAAAGAGAAAATCGAAAAGCATTCCGCTTTTAACGCCAACCGTGGAGACTGTACACGAACCGTTGTGAGTTCGACGGGCAGCAAGCTGGAAGTGAAATTTCATTGTGCAGAAAAGCAATCGTCGTCCGACGGAACTTTTGTGGTGGAAGCCATCGGTTCCGATAACGTCAAGGGGACAATGCATTCGGTTACCAACACTTCCAGCGGTCGAACCATGAATATGGATTTCACCATTAGCTCCAAGTACCTGGGCCCAGACTGCGGAGACGTGAAGTAGGAATTTGAGTATGCTTCGACAGCGCATGCATTGCGCCTGACAAAGCTTCTCAATGCATCGCCAAAAAAGCCCCGCCTGAGCGGGGCTTGATCGCATCTTTTATAACTCGCTCTTAACATCGAATGCTCTCGAACTGGCCCTCTCAATTTGGCATTAGCACCGAATCAATCACTTGGATCACGCCATTCGACTGAAACACGTCCGCAATTGTGACCATTGCGGTGCCGCCCTTTTCATCCTTCAATTCAATGTGCTTGCCATCGTGCAGCGTAACCCAGAGCTTCCCACCTTCCACGGTCGTCAGTTCCGCAGTACCGTTTCCCTCTTTAATCTTTTTCATCAGATCGTGTGACGAGAGCCGTCCCGCGACCACGTGATACGTCAGTATTTTGGTGAGTGTCGCCTTGTTCTCTGGTTTCACGAGCGTGTCCACCGTGCTTGCCGGTAGTTTGTCGAACGCTTCATTCGTTGGAGCAAAGACCGTGAATGGTCCCTGTCCCTCCAGGGTTTCCACCAGTCCGGCTGCTTTTACGGCCGCGACCAGTGTGGTGTGATCTGCCGAATTTACCGCATTCTCAATGATGTTTTTTGTGGGATACATCTCCTGTCCGCCCACCATCGGATCTTTTTGCCCCGCCAGAGCCGACATGGCCGCCAGCCCCATCAATGTCACCACTATCAAAATCTTGCGCTTCATACTCTTCAAATCCTTTCAGGGTTGAATTTGCGTCTTCGGATTAGGTACGCTCCCCGCGGCAATTCGGATTGCGAGCGTGTTTCGGCAAGAAGTTCAGGGCAAGAAAAAGCGCGCAGCCAGTAGGCTGCGCGCTGAAAGCAAGCTAAGGAACCTTTTGCGGTTTATCGGCCCGCAGTCATGGCCATGGCTCGTGGCTGCGTTTCTTCGGCTCGACTCACGTACAACTTGTACGACTGGTATACCGCGAATAGCAATGCCAGCAGAGTTACCATCGTTGCCGGAGTGCTAATTGCACTGAAAGCGGAAGCGATTGCAGTCAATCCCGCACCGATTACGTAGTTCGGGAACGACCACAAAAAGACCTTATGCCAGAGGGCAAAAGGATTGCCGCCTTCTGTCAGGCCGATGATGCTCGCTACCGGAGCCGTGTTCGCCAGGAAGTAGATGCTGGCGGCCAGTACCAGAGACATCGTGTGCGCCGTTGCGTGGGCTCCAAAGAGCTGTCTGTGATACGCCAGATAAGCGAGTCCAGCCGCGTTCAGCAGTGTGCATGCGTTGAATACGAACTGTACCGGTTTTGTTTTATTTCCGCCGGAACTGTAGGACTGCGCTACGGCTGCTGTTGCCGCTACCAGCAGGCTAGCGAACAATCCCAGTTGCGTCACTCCCAGTAGGATAACGGGCAGATTTCCCGACATCGAGCTCGTCATCCCGGGCAGCTTCACCTTGAAGCGCGAACTCAGCGCTGCTGCCGCTAACAGGAGCATCAACTGTGGCCAGGCTTGCGATTGCCATCTGACGACGCCGAACGACAGGGCGCACAGACTCGCAACGGCCACCATTCCGATCATGACTTTCGCCTTAATGGGTAGTGTGTTTGTCATGGCAGTCTCCGAATATGGTCTCAGTCCGTTGTCTAGTTGTCCCCAGGGTCGCCTTCGCTCAGTGCTGCCACTGCGCTTTCGACCGTAGAAGTTGCACCCCAGACCACGCTGTAGCCAGATACGGAGGTCGCTCCCCAAACCACGCT
The DNA here is from genome assembly GCA_049674665.1 of Terriglobales bacterium. GTDB lineage: Bacteria > Acidobacteriota > Terriglobia > Terriglobales > Acidobacteriaceae > Acidiflorens. The sequence goes on along the minus strand of JBATZM010000067.1, from coordinate 22,061 downwards.
GGTTGCGCCCCATACTACCGATGTGCTTGAAATCGCGTTAGAACCCCATACCACTGAATTTCCCCAGACCACCGAAGTTGCACCCCAAACCACGCTGCTGCCAGCGAAGTTCGAGTCAGGGGATGTATTCGCGATAGTGACAGATCCGTTGGAGTTGACGACCGCTGTCGGAGAAAGAGCCATTCCCGTCGCCAGGTCTGTGTCGCCAAGAGCTGCGTTTATATCCAGATACCCCGCTCCGTAGGTGAAGAGATCGGATTCGTTGTTATAAAGATTTCCGAGGCTGTCGTGCGAATATGTATATTGCCCGAAGCTCTTCCACGCTGTCTTCATCAAGCGCGCTTTCACTTGATCGGGAGTCAACGATGGAGTTTGCTGCAACATGAGCGCCACCGCACCACTCACGATCGGCGTCGCCATGCTGGTCCCGCTTAAGACGAAGTACTTTGATGTTCCGTTGGTCGACGTAACTTCATATTGTGGATAGAGCACATCCATCGTGCTGCCTGCAGCCCGCAAGGAGACTTGCGCGTTTCCCGGAGCCACCAGGTCAGGTTTCACGATGTGATCGACCACGGTTGGACCTTTGGAACTGTAGCTGGCAATCTTGTCGTCGACCCGCGTCGCTGTGTCTTCAGTCATCGTCGCTCCAACGGTGATTACCGCGGGATCGTTAGCCGGAACGCCGATGGTGCCGAAACCGTTCGTAAGTCCAAAGCGTCCGTTGTTGCCTGCAGCGGCTACCACTACGATGCCAGCTTTCCAGGCGGCTTCCACTGCCTGGTCAACCGGATCGAGAGTGTAGCTCTCGAACACCGGGCGTCCCAGCGACATATTGATTACGCGGATATTGTAGGTATTTTTCAGAGTGATCGCCTCTTCAATGGCAGCGATCACTTGGCTGTCTGTACCCAATCCATTCTGATCTAGTACGCGTAGGTTGATAAGGTTAACGTTAGGAGCCATGCCGGCATAAGTCGCCGCATAACCGTTGGCTGTGCCGGAACTGGCGCCCGAGCCACCTACCAATCCCGCAACGTGAGTTCCATGTCCGAACTTGTCTGAAGTCGTGCTGTCCAGAAGAACAAAGCTCTGGCTGTATACGACGCGGCTGGTGCCGCTGGCGTTGTTCAGATCAGGGTGAGCGGCGATTCCGCTGTCAATTACGGCCACGCCGACGCCGGTGCCATCAAACCCATACTGCGCTGCCGCGACATTTGCCTCGACTGCGGTAGCAAATTCCTCGGTCGCAGGATTCGCAGTCATGCTCAGCTGGCGATCTGGCGTAACGTAGGCGACATTGGGATCGTTCGCCAGTTGCGCCAGCATGCTGGCGGGCACGCGCATCGTCACCGCATGAATCGTGTGATGTTGATACCTGATCGCCGCGCCGCCAAGTTGCATCGCCTTAAGAGACGAGCTGCTAGGCATCTGGCGGTACTGAACGATGACCGTCACCATGTCGTTGCCGCCACCCGCGCGTTGCTGCAGGTCTGCGGAAAACTTGGTTCGGGACACCCCGCCGAGCGCATCGCCATCCAGAATCGGCTTGCTCCCAGCATGGGAAGGTACTACTGAAAGCATCAGCAGTGCCATTCCGAGGACCCGACTCCAAGTGGCGCTAAAGACTGGAGAATTGAGCAGACGATCTTTGTATCCGTCTGTGTTCTGCGATCTATGGCTGTTCTTCATAAAGGTTTTGGCGGCTTGTTTTCGATGGACGCGTAGCGCATCCCTCGTGCCTGGCCTATATTGGGCAATCACGAGGCCACTAGTGAAGTGATTAAGCTTATTGTTTGCTATGACTTATGGGTAGATGGCGGTTGGCCTGTACAGGACAACTTGTCCCAGCCATTGCAATTAACGATGCCGCTGAGTGGATAACTCATTAAGAACAAAGGCTGAGCCAGGAGGGAAGCATCATTTGGGACAAATTGGCCCGAAAACAGTCGTTCTCAGTTGAAGAACTTGGGCCGGAACTGAGAACTGAGAACCGGTAACTGAGAACTTCTAAGCACGCGCCGAGCTGCAAGCGAGCACCGGACGCAAAGGCTCACTCAATCCCCGCATCACGCGCTCGAATTGTGGGATGTCAAGAGACTGAGGCCCATCCGAAAGCGCGCGTTCCGGACAAGGATGGACCTCGACGATAAGGCCGTCCGCTCCGACCGCGATCGCCGCCCGTGACACCGCACCGATGAGACTCTGTTTGCCCGTACCATGCGACGGGTCGGCGACCACCGGCAGGTGCGAGAGTTCTTTCGCAAGAGCGACGGCGGCTAGGTCAAAAGTGTTGCGTGTGCCGGTTTCGAAGGTCTTGATCCCGCGCTCGCAGAGAGCGACCTGATCGTTTCCTCCGGAGAGCAAGTACTCCGCCGCCAGCAGCCACTCCTTCACGGAGGCCGAGGGTCCACGCTTGAGCAGAATCGGCTTTTTGATGGTCGCGAGCCGTCGTAGCAACGCGAAGTTCTGCATATTGCGCGCACCGACCTGGAGCATATCCGCATACTCACAGATCAGGTCCACATCCTCGGTACCCATCACCTCGGTTACCACCGGAAGGCCGGTGAGTTCGCGAGCCTCGCGCAAAATCTTCAGCGCTTCAATTCCTAAACCTTGAAACTCATATGGAGAAGTGCGCGGCTTGTAGGCCCCACCGCGCAGCATGGTAGCGCCTGCGTGCTTTACTCCGTGGGCAGTCTCGAGCAATTGCTCCCGCGATTCAACCGAGCAGGGGCCGGCGATCACCACCACTTCAGGTCCGCCGATCTTTACTCCACAAACGTCGACCACCGACGGTTGCGGCCGGGTTTGACGGCTGACGAGCTTAAAAGGCTGAGCGATCGCGACCACGTTGTCTACGCCGGGCGCGACCGATAGAGCCTCGATTTCATGACGACGACCTCCGCTGCCGACTGCAGCAACGATGGCCCGCTCGGTGCCACGGGTCACATGGGGTTGGAACCCCGCTTCGCGGATGCGTTGAATAATATGGTTGATCTGTTCTTCGGTGGCGCTGTCAGACATATTCACAATCATGGCGATAACCTCTTCATTCTGCCGCCAAAAACAAAAGCCGCGATTTTATCGCGGCTTTGGCGGAATCTTTGAGCTGTCTTTATTACTCTGTTGACCGGCTCCGATCCTGCACCTCCGCCGCGAGTGGAAACCAATAGCGGCTAAACGGGCGGAAGTTGCTAAATCGAGTCATAAAAATAATATTGAACCGTAGCCTCTTAAAAGTGAGACCAACCGGTGGAACTAAATTACTGCGGTATGGAACTGGCGACGCTGGAGAACACGTTGTTGGCATTGCCGCCGATGAGACGTACAGTGCCGATCACCAATACCAGAATAACGGCGAGCATAACAGCATATTCAGCGATGTCCTGTCCTTGTTCGTCCGTCCAAATATTGCGCACAAACTGAATCATAAATCCTCCGGCCCAGGAACAAATTTTTTCCGGGTAAACTTTGTGTAGCTAATAATGCCGACTCGGAGAGCGATTGTCAATCTCAGTGAGAACTAGTTTTTCCACTGTCTGGAGTCGCTGCTGAAGTCAGAACCTGCGCAGGACACGGAGTTTGCTGTCATCCTGACCCTGAGCGTAGTCGAAGGGGAAGGATCTCTTCTTCCACGCCGCAAAATCACGTTCAATTCAGTGCCATCGCTCCGGCCGGCAAGTCCTACTCGACGCTTGCTAAAGATCCCGTCGACGCAGCGGGTGTCGTATCGCGCATAAGTTCTCGACCGGAAGCGGCAGCATAATCTAGCACGCGTCCTGGGATCACTCCGAGATAAAGCGTAGCCAACACACAAACTGTGATGGCGAGCGCTGTCATCGCTGGCACACGAGTAACAGGAACCTCGCTCCGTGATTCGCGCATGTACATCATAACGATGATGCGCAGGTAATAGTAGGCGGCCACGCCACTATTCAGCACCAGAATGATTGCCAGGCCCACCAGATTCGATTTCGGAGCCAACGCAGCACTCAGTACATAGGCCTTTGCAAAAAAACCGCCTGTGATCGGAATGCCGATCAAGGACATCAGGAAGAATGTGAAAGTCGCGGCCAGCACTGGCGATTTTCTGCCAAGACCCGCGTAATCTTCGAGCGTAACGTACTTTTCACCTGCATTGGCGAAATGACTGACGACAGCAAATGCTCCCACGTTCATCGCCGCATACGCGGCGGTGTAGAACATCGCTGCCGACGTGCCCAGTTCCGGCTGTGCCGCAAACGCAACCAGCAGGTATCCAGCATGCGCGATTGACGAATACGCGAGTAGGCGCTTAACGTTGTTCTGCACCATGGCGCCCAGATTTCCCAGCGTCATGGAAAGCGCGGCGGAAACCCAGATTAACCAGAAGTATCCAGGTGCATGCACTTCGAATATGACACGCAGTAAGACTGCGAATGCCGCAGCCTTGGGACCCGTTGACATCAGTCCAACGATCGGCGCGGGAGCTCCTTCGTAGACGTCTGGAGTCCATACATGGAAAGGTGCCGATGCCACCTTGAAACCCAAACCTACGAACATGAGCGCTGTCGCGACATACGCCAGAACCGGCGCATTGCCGGAGCGCAGAGCCTGGCTGATTACGTCAATATTCGTCGAACCGGTCGCGCCGAACATGAGCGCGACGCCGTAAAGAAAAAATGCCGTGGCAAACGATCCCAGCAAAAAGTACTTCAGCGAAGCTTCGCTGCTCGCTGCATCCCGCCGCCGGAAGCCCGCCAGCACATAGGTTGAGATCGAAGAAATTTCAAGGGCAATAAAAATAAGTACAAGCTCGATGGCGGACGACATTAAGCACATGCCAACCGTGCCCAACAAAATCAGCCCGTAGTACTCTCCGGCACGGATACGCTGCACTCGCAAATATTCGAAAGAGCTGAGAATGGCAACCGCCGCAATCGCAATGACGAGAAAGTGAAAGAAGACACTGAAGTCTTCCACCCGAACCATGTTCCAGAATGCGGTTCCGGGATATTGCGCCATCCAAAATGTTGACACCAGCGCGGCCAGAGTGCCGATTAGTGCTATGGTGCCGAGCGTTTGATGGCTGCTTTCCGGATCGAGCAGCGGGTCGACAACCATGATCAGCATGCCAAAAAGCGAGAGCACCAACTCCGGCAAAATGCGCATGTAGTCGGCGGCCTGAGGCAGGGAAGTTTGCGGTAGAGAAGTCTGCGCTTGCGCCAGAAGACCGGGCAACGAATGCGAGAACGTCGTCATCGTGGCCATCATCGTAACTAAGATCGGGGTTACGGCAGCGGTCGGAATCACTGGCCCACCACCTTGGTAAGCAACTGTCGAACAGGAGGAGCAAGAGCCGCTTGCACCGCTGGATCAATCGCGTTGAGCCATATCAGGGGCGCAACGCCCATCACCAAAGCAGCAATCGCAATCGGCCAAAGTGCAGCCTTCTCACGCAAGTTAAGATCGGGCAGCGTGTTATTAACGTCGTGCGTTACCTTGCCAAAGAAAACGCGCTGATACATCCAGAGCAGGTAGCAGGCGCTCCAGATCACACCGGTAGCGGCGAGGATTCCATAGATCGGGCGATCCTGAAATGCTCCGCTCAATACCAGGAACTCGCCGATGAAGCCATTCAGCAGCGGCAATCCGACTGACGCCAGCACAGTGACCAGGAAAAAAGTGGCATATTTCGGCATCGGAGTCGCCAATCCACCAAACTCAGTAATTTCGTAGGTGTGACGGCGTTCATAGAGAATGCCTGCCAGCATGAAGAGTCCGCCGGTGGCGACTCCGTGCGCCAGCATGACGAAGACGGCGCCATTTAGTCCGGCCGTGGTGAAGCTGAAGATTCCAAGGACGACGAATCCGAGGTGACTGACTGACGAATAGGCAATCAGCTTTTTCATGTTCGGCTGCACCAGCGAGACCAGCGCACCATAGATGATGCCAATCAGCGCCAGCACCATAATCCAGGAGGCATTGCGGTGCGCCTGCTCCGGGAAGAGTCCGATGTTGAAACGCAGCATGCCGTAAGTGCCCATCTTCAGCAGCACGCCGGCCAGCAGCACCGATCCAGCAGTAGGTGCCTCCACGTGCGCATCAGGCAACCAGGTGTGAAGCGGAAAGAGTGGGACCTTCACTGCAAAAGCGATGAAGAAACCAAGGAAAAGCCAAAGCGAGGCGTGTTCAAAACCCGGCACATTACCGCTGCGAATCGCGTTCTGAATGACAGTGAAGTCAAAACTGCCCGTCTTGGCGTACAGCCACAGAATCGCCGCGAGCATGAACATCGAACCGATCATGGTGAACAAGAAATACTTCACCGCGGCATAAACTTTGCGTCCATGGCCGTACATGCCGATGAGCAGTGCCATTGGAATCAGCGTCGCTTCCCAGAAGAAATAGAACAGGAACAGATCGAGAGAGGTAAAGACGCCGATCAGAGCTGTTTCAAGAAGCAACAGCAGAATAAAAAATTCCTTCACCCGTTCGTGAATCGAAGTCCACGAAATCAACACGCACAGCGGCGTGAGGAACGTAGTCAGCACCACCAGCCAGACAGAGATTCCGTCGACACCCATGTGGTAATGAATATTGGGAGTCGTGATCCAGACTTTGTCGATTTCGAATTTGAAGACGCCGCCGCCGCGATGCAGATGTACCGGCAAATGCAGCGAGGCCACAAATGCCAAAATTGAGATGACGAGCGCAAACACCTTAATGTCGCGATCGCGGCGCGGGATCAACAAAATCAGCAGCCCACCCACAGCGGGGATAAAGGTCACCAGCGAAAGAATGATGGGACTGAGGCTATCCATATTCATCGCACTCCCATCCAGACCATGTAAGCGATGACCACCGCGCCTCCAGCGGCCACCCAGCCTGCATACGAGCGCAAATTGCCCGATTGCATGTGACGCGCAGCGTCAGATGCTTCGCGCGCAGCATGAGCCGATTCATTGACCGAAGCGTCAATCACTCCCCGATCGACGCCGTGCCAGAGGATCGTGGTTGATCCCTCGATTAGCGGCTTAACGAAGAGTGCCGCATAGATCTCGTCGATGTAGTATTTATTAACTACGGCGTTGTAGAGTCCGCCGAGACTGGCGGCGATGCGCGCAGGCAGTTGCGGCCGGCGCAGATAAAGCACCCAGGCAAGAAAAAGTCCAAGAACAGCGGCGCTAACAGAAATCAACATGAGAAGAGTTTCGGTGCCCGCGCCAGCAGCCTCGCCCGCAGTTTCGTGCGCCAGCTCAACCCCCGCTCCACTCTGAAATACCGGAGCAAGAAAGTACTCGAAGCGGCCACCAATCCCAACCCAACCGCCAACCACCGACAGGATTGCGAGGATGACTAGCGGGCCCAGCATCACCCAAGGACTCTCGTGCGGTTCGCCATGCCCATGTTCATGCCCGTGTGGCGCGGGCGCCCCCGCCCGCGAGCCGTGCGCGTCGGCAGACCCGTGTTTCGCATCGTGCGAGGCCGGGCCGCCACGATAATCTCCAAAGAAGGTCAGGAACCAAAGTCGAAACATATAGAACGATGTGATGAACGCTGTAATCACACCGATCAGCCAATACACCCAACTTCCATTTGGACTCGAAAAGGCCTTCCAAAGAATCTCGTCTTTTGAGAAGTACGCTGCCAACGGAGGGAAGCCAGCAATGGTGAAGGTGGCGATCGTCATCGTCCAGAACGTCCACGGCATATACGTCCGCAGTCCGCCCATTTTGCGCATATCCTGCTCGCCGCCAATGCCGTGAATGACCGAACCTGCCGCCAGAAACAACAGTCCCTTAAAGAACGCATGCGTCATCAGGTGAAAGATTCCCGCTGAGAACGCTCCTACGCCGCAGGCCATGAACATGTAACCGAGCTGCGACACGGTGGAGTAGGCCAGCACTTTCTTGATGTCCGTCTGCGCAATGCCGATAGTCGCGGCAAACAGAGCCGTAAGCGTTCCAATGATGGCGACTACCGTCAACGCCATCGGCGCGCGATCAAAAATCGCCGACGAGCGCGCCACCATATAAACACCCGCTGTCACCATGGTTGCAGCGTGGATCAATGCCGAAACCGGAGTCGGACCTTCCATCGCATCCGGCAGCCATACATAAAGAGGAATCTGCGCCGACTTACCCGCCGCTCCAACCATCAGCAGCAAACCGATAGCTGTGAGCGTACCAACACTTGCGGCGTCCGTCGGCATTTGCCGCACCGCCGCGAACACAGCAGTGAAGTCGAGCGACTTAAAATGCTGGATCATCAGGAACAGCGCAATCAGGAAACCGAAGTCGCCGATTCGGTTGACGATAAACGCTTTCTTGCCGGCGGCCGCCGCCGAGTCTTTCGTAAACCAGAAACCGACCAGCAAATACGACGCCAGGCCCACGCCTTCCCAGCCAATGAACATGACCAGATAGTTCTTCGCCAGCACCAGCGTCAGCATGAAGAACAGGAACAGGTTCAGGTAGCACATGAAGCGGTAGAACCCGTCGTCGTCCCACATATACCCAACTGAATAAATGTGGATGAGGAAGCCTACGCCTGTGACCACCAGCAACATGACCAGCGACAACTGATCGAGATAGAAACTGAAGTCGACTTGAAAGTTTCCGGAGCGAATCCAGTGTGCAAGAGGGAAAGAATAGGGTGCAGACGCGGATGAGAAATTCGCAGCAATAAATACAGCCACGAGGAATGCCAAGCCGCAAAACGTCAGCGCGATCGCAGAGATCGCTTTCTTCGACGACCGTCGGCCAAAAAATCCATTGATCGCCGCCCCAGCCAACGGGAGAAGCGGAATCGTGCAGAGTAACGGGCTAAGATTCTGCGGCGTCATAGCTTGAGCAGGTTCACCTGATCCACATTCAAAGTTTCACGCGTGCGATACACAGCAATAATGATGGCCAGTCCCACGGCAGCCTCAGCCGCGGCCACCACCATCACGAAGAAAACGAAAACCTGTCCGCTGAGTGCGTGCCATTGCGCGGCGAAGGCAACGAACGATAGGTTCACACCGTTCAGCATCAGTTCGATCGACATGAAGATCGTGATAATGTTGCGCTTGATCAGGAATCCAAGCACACCACACACAAAAAGAATTCCGCCCAACACCAGATAGTAAGAAAGAGGAACCATCATCCATCCTTTCTTGGGTCGCGCGCCACGGCTTCCGGCTTGCTGGTGAGCACAACCGCGCCCATGATCGCAATCAAGATCAACACCGACGTGACTTCAAAGGGCAGCAGAAAATCATGGAACAAGAGCCGGGCAATATCTTTGGGGGAGCCCCATAACGCGCCGATCGCCACCGAATGCGTCGTGGACAACCGGCCGATGAGCGTCCACGCGACAAGCACTGCGCCCATGATCGCTCCGGGAACCCCGAGCAGAGTTGCGACACGGCTACCCCTGGTACGTTCTTCTTTGCCGGCATTGAGTAGCATGATCGTAATCAAAAACAACACCATGATCGCGCCGGCGTAGACGATTACCTGCACAGCGGCAACAAACTCTGCGCCCAACAAAAGAAACTCAACCGCGAGCGAGCCCATCACCACGATTAGGGACAGTGCGCTATTGATGGGATGGCTCTGCACGAGCAGGTTCACAGCTCCCGCCACGCAGATCGCTCCGAAGAATAAAAATAAAATTAGATGAAACATGTTTTGCGTTTAGTTCTCAGTAAGGCTCAGAACATGCCAGGATGCTGAGCGTGCAGCGCCACAACCAGTGCCGTGTAAATAATGTTGGCAACCGCCAGGGGCAGCAGAACTTTCCACCCAAACGCCATGAGCTGGTCATAGCGGAAGCGAGGTAAAGTCCAACGTACCCAAACGTAGAGAAACATGAAAAAGAAAGCTTTCAGGCAGAACCAGACCACCGGCATCACCGCTTGCAGAATCGACGGACCAAAAATTGGCCCATGCCATCCGCCAAGAAACAGCAGTGTGGCCAGGCAAGCTACCGTGACCATGTTCGCGTATTCCGCCATGAAGAACATCGCAAACTTCATAGCGCTGTACTCAGTGTGATATCCGGCTACCAACTCTGATTCAGCTTCCGGCAGATCGAAAGGTGTGCGATTGGTCTCCGCATAAGCGGAAATCAGATAGATAAAAAATGCCAGCGTCTGCCCGTGAAAAATATTCCAGCGTGGGATGAAATGCCAAAACACTCCACCCTGCGCATCGACAATGTCGCGCAGGCTGAGACTCCCAGACATAATAATCACTCCCACTAGCGAGAGGCCGAGCGAAACTTCGTAGCTGATCATCTGGGCGCTGGCGCGCAGTCCACCGAGCAATGCGTACTTGCTATTCGAGGACCAGCCAGCGAGCGCGACCCCGTAAACACCCATCGACGTGATGCCGAGAACCACCAGCAGTCCAATATTCACGTCGGTAATCTGCAGATACGTGCCCCAGGAACCAATGTCTGGCGAGTTGCCCAGCCGGATTGGGCCCACGTCGACCCAATTGCCAAACGGGATAACCGAAATCGATGTAATGGCAAACACCACCGCAATAATCGGCGCCGCGATGTAAAGCGGCTTGTAAACATGCGGCTGAGTCAAATCTTCTTTGAAAATAAATTTGACGCCGTCGGCAAGCGGCTGCAACAGGCCAAACGGACCCACCCGCGTGGGTCCCCAGCGATTCTGGATGTGCGCAGAAACCTTGCGCTCCAACCAGACACTATAAGCCACCGCCGTCAGCAGAACAAAGACGACGGCAACCGACTTGATAAGCGAAATAATGATGAAAGTCGTTATGCTCAAGTGTTCTCGTGTAGAGCGGGCGCCCTCGCCCGCTGCCTTTGATCTTGTTCCTGATCTTGTTTTTGCTTTTTACTTTGCCCTAGTCCGCCGCGACTTCCGGCACCGCAGACTTGTTCTCAATCACCGAATTTAAAGTTTTGGAATACCGTCCCAGCGTGCCCGAGCTGAACAAATCGTCATTGGCCGGGACAATCAACTCCGGCCCCTGCATCAAGCTCGCTCCACTCTCGGAAATTTCAAGATGCTGATCGTTGCCAGCCAATAGGTTCACGCGCGAAACATCGTAGCCCGCAACCACGCGCTGGACTTCATCAAGAATTGCCATCGGATCGAACGGCGTCATCTTCGGCTCCAGGTTGTGCGCTTCGAGCCACACCGCATGGCGATCGGCCTCACCCGATTGCGCGCCACGCGTTTGTCCCATATCAGAGCGCGTCCCGCCACCAAAGGGAACCAATCCACGTACGTCGAAGCCCATCGCATCCGCGATGCGAACAATCATCTCGAAATCCGGTTTGGTGTTCGTAACTTCGCCGGCTTTCTTTACCAATTGCAAATCGCCGCAGGTGTTGGTGAAAGTTCCCGTCTTCTCGTACGCGTTCGCCGCCGGCAAAACCACATCAGCGATGGCCGCGGTTTCAGTCAGAAACATTTCCTGAACCACTACAAACGTTTTCGAGAGCACAACTGGATCAATGCCTAAACGCCCAACGGGATTAGACCCCACCACGTAGAGCGCTTTCAGCTTGCCACTCTTCGCCGCGTCCATCATGTCCGGCAGACTAAGGCCTTTTTCGGTCGGCAGCTTGCCCCATTCCTGCTGAAATCTACCGGTATCGGAGAGTGGTTCGTATCCAGGTAGAAGATCGGGATAAAGTCCCATTTCGCTGGCGCCGCGCGAATTCGCGTAATCGCCCAGACAAATCAACTTTGCTCCGCTCAATGTCGAGGCGAAACTGGCCAATTTCTCGACATCGCGGCCACGGAGCTCGGAACCAAAAATGACCACCATGTTCTGTTCGCCGCGAATCTTCTCGCGCAAAGCCTTCCAGCCGTCACGCGTCAAACCATCGGCGACATTAGCATCGACAAGAGAATCGAGCAGGGAATCGTCGCCGGCCAAGAATGCGACGGCTTTCGCTTCCGCTCCTGCCGGGACCATTCCGAATCCCGCCGCTTGCCGCTGCAATTTGATCGGCAGAGAGTTGATCACATAAAGTTTCGCCCGCCGCAACCGAACATTAGTCCGAATCTGCCAGGCCAGCATCGGATGCTGATTCGTAGGGTCATTGCCAATCAGCAGAATTGCGGGTGCATTCAACACATCGCGCATGGAAGCCGTTTTTCCCGGCTTGCCGTGGAGCGTCACCGCGAGCGCAGGATAGTCAGCCGTCCGGTGATGATCGACGTTATTGGTCTTGAGCACAACTCGGGCGAACTTGGAAAGAAGATAATTCTCTTCGTTGGTCGTGCGATTGGATCCGACAACCCCAATAGCGCTTCCGCTCTGGTCTTCCTTATTAACGCCGTCGCGAACCTCTCGGAACCGCTTACCGATCAGCTCAAAAGCTTCTTCCCAGGTAGCAGGTGTCAACTTTCCGTTCTTGCGAATCAGCGGCTGCGTCAGACGCTCTTTGTTGTGCGCAAAATCGAAAGCGTAACGGCCCTTGACGCACAAGAAGTCGCCGTTAATTCCGCTCTTATCCCGATTATCGCCGCGGATAATCTCCGCGCCCGTATCGCATTGGCGGATGCCCAGCGTGGTCTTGCAACCGTCTCCACAGTGGGTGCAGATCGTGCCAACGTGATTCATCTCCCATGGACGCGTCTTGTAACGATAAGCACCCGAGGTTAGTGCGCCCACGGGGCAGATGTCGATACACATTCCACACTCTTCACAGTCGAGATGATCTTCCTGATTAGGCGCAATAATCGAACCGACGCTGCGGTTCTGCACGCCGAGCGCCCAAACATCCATGCCTTCGCCACAGACGCGCACGCAGCGGTAGCACAAGATGCAGCGTGGACGGTCGAAATACACCACCGGAGACCACTGTTGTTCTTCTTTGTGGTTCTTGGCCTCCATGAATTTTGATTCAGCGGCGCCGTAGGAGAACGTCATGTCCTGCAATTCGCATTCGCCGCCCGCATCGCACACCGGGCAATCCAGCGGATGATTCCCCAGCAGCAACTCGACCATGCCTTTGCGAGCTTGGCGCACTTCATCGCTGTCGGTCGTGACAATCATGCCCTCGGTCACCACCGTCGTGCAGGCGGTCTGGAGCTTGGGCATCTTCTCAATCTTCACGACACACATCCGGCAAGCGCCCTGCAACGAGAGCCCGGGATAATAGCAAAAAGAGGGAACTTCAACGCCCACATTCTTGCAGGCCTCGATCAGCAGCGACCCTGCGGGAGCCGCGATCTTCTTGCCATCGACAGTAAGTGTTACATCAGCCATTTTGGGATTCTCTACGCCAGTACTGGTTGCCGTTCTGCCGTGCCAGCTTTCTCAAACGGACAAGGTTTGCCATCCAAATGATCTTCAAATTCTTTTCTGAACTTTTTCACGAATGCCATGGTGGGCATCGCCGCCGCATCTCCCAGCGGACAGAATGTTTTCCCCAACATGTTTTCCGACAGGTAATACATGTTGTCGATATCCTTCTTTGTCCCAGCGCCCGCATGAAAGCGAATCAAAGTCTTCTCCAGCCAGTCCGTTCCTTCGCGGCAGGGAATGCACCAGCCGCAACTTTCATGCCGGTAGAACTTCATCGTGCGTAACGCGAACTTCACGATGCAAGCGGTGTCGTCGAGTACCACCACGCCACCAGATCCCAGCATCGAACCCGTTTTTGCCACGGAGTCGAAATCCATGGCAACATCGATTTCCTCGGGCAACAACACCGGTGTCGACGATCCGCCTGGGACCACGGCCTTTAAACTTCGCCCATTTGGAATTCCGCCGCCAACGTCATAAATCATCTTCTTGAGGTTGTAGCCCATCGGAAGTTCATAAACACCGGGCTTGTTGAGATTTCCCGCCAGGCAAAACAACCGCGTTCCGCCATTTTTCGGCGTGCCAAGTTTCGCGTACCAATCCGCGCCACCCAAAATGATGGGCGGCACAGCAGCGAGTGTCTCCGCATTATTAATGACCGTCGGTCCGCCCCACAGCCCAACCACGGCAGGGAAGGGAGGACGAATACGCGGAATGCCGCGCTTGCCTTCGAGCGATTCCATCAAGGCTGATTCTTCGCCAACTTCGTAAGCGCCGGCTCCGCCATGCCAGTAAATGTCGAGATCGTATCCGCTGCCGAAGATGTTCTTGCCAAGAAATCCTTTAGCATAGGCATCTTTAATCGCCTTCTGCATGATGACCAGCAAATAGCGATATTCGCCGCGAATATAGATGTAACCGATGTGAGAACCTACCGCGAGCGCCGCGATCATGACGCCTTCAATGACCGAGTGCGGATCCTGTTCGAAAATTAGACGATCTTTGCAGGTGCCCGGCTCGCTCTCGTCGCCGTTGCAAAGTACGTATTTCGGTTTGGACGACTGCTTTGGAACAAACGACCACTTCATCCCCGTGCTAAAGCCGGCGCCACCCCGTCCGCGCAAACCGGAACTCTTCACCTCATTAATAATGTCGTCCGGTTGCATGGCGAGCGCTTTCTGCACGGCTTTGTAGCCGTCCAGTTGGAGATAGCGATCGATATTCGTAGCGCCTTGACCAAAGCGCTTCGAAATAACACGTACCTCGTCGGGATGGGAAACCAAATCTGCCATGAGTAAAGATTACGGTTACTGCGTTCCCTTTTTCCTGTACTCGTCCAACACCTGATCCATCTTCGCGTTGGTCAGGTTCTCATGAAAATCGTAGTTCACCTGCACCGCTGGAGCCCAACTGCAAGCGCCAATACATTCCACTTCTTCCAGTGAGAACATGCCGTCAGGCGTTGTGCCTTTGTTGCCGATGCCAAGCTTCTTCTCGCAATGTTCCAGAAGCTCTTCTCCACCGACGAGCATGCAGGCGATATTCGTACATACCTGCACGTTGTACTTTCCACGCGGTTTGGTGGTCAGCATCGAGTAGTAACTGATCACGTTGCGGACTTCGAGCTCGGTCAGATCCAGTCGTTGCGCCAGTTCCGCAATGACTTCGTCACCCATAAACCCGACTTCATCCTGTGCATAAAGTAATGTGGGCACCAGCGCCGAACGCTTAGTCGGATAGTGCGTCAGCATCGTGGCAAACCGCGTCTCGAATTCGTCAGAGAACTTCATAATCAATTTGGTAATTTTGTAATCGTGTAATCAAAAACCCACGCGGATTTTGTTTTTTAAATTACAAAATTACAAATGCCCTACCGATCTATGTCTCCCACCACCACATCAATACTTCCAATGGCCGCGATCACGTCGGCAATAAGCCCGCCCTCGCACATCTTGGCCAGCACTTGCAGATTCGCGAAAGACGGTCCGCGCATGTGCACCCGATAAGGCTTGGCCGTTCCGTCACTGACGATGTAGTATCCCATCTCGCCACGCGGCGATTCGATCGCCTGATAGACCTCGCCCGCCGGAACCGTGAAACCCTCGGTAATAATCTTGAAATGGTAGATGAGCGCTTCCATCTGCGTCTTCATCTTTTCCCGCTCAGGCAGCACCACTTTAGGCGAATCTGCTTTGATCGGTCCCTCCGGCATTCCCGCCAGGGCCTGCTGCACCATCCCAATTGATTCCCGCAATTCAGCCACCCGGCAGAGGTATCGCGCAAATACATCGCCTTCGGTCCGCACCGGCACCTTGAACTTGAAATTCTCATAGCCCGTATAAGGAGCATCTCGCCGCAGGTCAATATCGACGCCGCTCCCGCGCAACGTTGGACCGCAAGCACCCATAGCAATCGCGTCTTCTGCGCTCAAATGCGCAACGCCCTTGGTGCGCATCGTGAAGATCGGATTGCCCGTCAGCAAGCCTTCGTATTCATCAACGTTCCCAGGGAAGCGGTCGGCGAATTTCTTGACCTTCTCGAAGAATCCGATCGGCGGCTCCAGCGCCAGCCCACCGATTCGAAAATACGACGTCATCATCCGCTGCCCGCTGACCATCTCGAAAAACCGCAGCACATCCTCGCGTTCGCGGAAGCAATAAAGGAAGACAGTCATCGCGCCGAGGTCCATGGCATGTGTTCCCAGCCAGACCAGGTGCGAATTGATGCGGGTCAATTCGTTCATCAAAACCCGCATCCACTGCGCCTTCGGAGGAATCTCCAATCCCAGCAACTTTTCCACTGCCAGGCAGTAGGCGAGGTTGTTGGTCATGGGACAGAGATAATCGATGCGATCCGTCAACGGCACAACTTGCTGATAGAACTTGGCCTCGCAGGTTTTCTCAATGCCCGTGTGCAGATAGCCAATCTCCGGCTTGACCCGCAACACCGTTTCGCCGTCAATTTCCAGCACCAGCCGCAGCACCCCGTGTGTCGACGGGTGTTGCGGCCCCATGTTTAAGATCATGGTGCTGTCTTGATCGGGCTCGCCGACAGTATCGGTGACGGTAGTGGGAAATTGCGTCATGGCCTATCGGTAGCCTTCCACTGGGTAGTCCTTCCGCATGGGATGGCCCTCCCAGTCATCAGGCATCAGGAGTCGCTTCAGGTTGGGATGTCCCGTGAAGCGCACGCCAAATAGATCGAACACTTCACGCTCATAAAAATTGGCCGCGGGCCAAACCGACGTGACCGATTCAATCGCCGGGCTGGATCCATCCAGCCGGGCCTTCAAACGCACCCGCTCCCTTTTGGAAATAGAAAGCAGATGGTAAACCACCTCAAACCGTGGCTCTGAAGGATACCAATCGACGCAGGTAAGGTCGGCAAGATAATTAAATGGACAATCTCCCGAGTCTCGAGAATTGGTATCGCGCAAAATGGAGCAGACTTCACGAATCGCTTCTTTCGCGATCCAGATCGTCAATTCCTCGCGATCAAACTTAACTTCCTGCACCACCGAGGCGTTCCATTCCACCAGGCGCCCCAATGCGGGATGCGACTTTAATTGCTCGATATCGGTAATTGAGGGAGCGAGCGGCATCAGAAATCTCCTCGCTTGAGGGCTGTCAATCCCCAATCGAGCACGCCTTTTTTCCATACATAGAAGAGGCCGACCAGCACGATCGCGATGTACACCATCATTTCCCAGAAGCCAAACATCTTCAGTTCGCGTAGGATGACCGCCCAGGGGTAAAGGAAAACCGCTTCTACGTCGAACAATATAAAGAGCATGGCAACGAGGTAGAACTTGACGGAAAATCGTCCCTGAGCGTCGCCAATGGGCTGAACCCCGCACTCATAAGGCGACATCTTCGCCCGGCCAGGTTTATGCTGGCCGATCAGCCACGAAAGAGTGACAATCGCGCTCGCAAGGATCGTGGCGATGCCGAAGTGCATCAGGAGGGGGAGGTAGCGAGCGAAATAATTGTCCGGCATAGGACGAGCTATATATAATTTGCGTTGAGTGCAATAGTAAACGTTCCAGATTAATTTTCACGGGCAGATGTGTCAAGCTAAGTACACGTTTTAACAGTAGTTTCATCCGGCCGAACCTGTCTTGACAGGACTGTCATGCATAATAACGTGCAAAACTTAAAGACAGGACCGGGGAAAGCCCAAATCGCATGATTTTTGGTTTTAACACCGACATTCGGCACGAAGACACCGTCTATCACGTGCAGAGCGAAGCCCGCGAAGCGGAACAGTTGCTGCAAACGCAAGTCTTCGTCAAGGGTCGCTGCGTCGGCAAACACGCCATTCCCTATGGTGTCGGCAGTCCGCAGAACGATCAGGATAAAGAAAAAATTCTGCGCGAACTGCACCGCGAAGTGCTCGATGCCATCCGCGATGGCAAACTAGATTCCATTCTCGACAAACGCGATACACCCGAAACGCTGGCCGCTGTGAAAGAGCTGGACCTGGAATGGGTCAATGCCAATTCCGTACATGCGAGCGGAGCATTGACCATGCAGATCCGAGTCACCGACGGAGGCGCTACGGTCGAAGGCGCTCGCCTAACCCTGCGCTTTGCGCGCCCCGATGCCGCGCCTTACTACGCGCAAGTTCTCACCGATGCCAAGGGCCATGCCGAGATGAACGTTCAGGTGGATGAAAAATTACTCCCTGATTCTTCAGTGCTCGTGCAAGCAAGTTTCGCCGGACGAACTGCCACCCGTAAATTCCAGCTCCGCGCCGCGATTTAGAAGTCTTATGAACCTAACCATCAACGGCGAGAATCAAGTCTTCTCCGCGGAAACTCTAGCCGCGCTAGTGGAAGGCCTCGGCATGAAGCCGGATCGCGTAGCCGTCGAACTGAATTGCGAAATCGTGCCCCGCGACCAATGGCCGCAAACACCGCTACGCGATGGAGATCGCTTAGAGATCGTTCACTTCGTAGGTGGCGGATCGTTAAAAGGAACGAAAGAGGAATGTTTAAGTGTCATGCGATTTAGAAGCGGTACACCAGAAGATGTGCCAAGGCTCTGTGCTTTGGAACGAACTCCAGAATTCAGCGATTTTATTGGTTCATGGAGTGAAGCACAGCACCTAAGAACGTTAGCTGATCCTGATTCGCATTATTTGATTGCCGAAGATGAACAAAAGGAAATAGTCGGTTTCGCCATCCTGCTCGGTTTTCAGTCTGAGCACAAATCTATAGAACTCAAACGAATCGTGGTGTCTGTTCCGAACGCTGGTATAGGCAGGAGACTACTTGAGGTAGTAGCCCACAAAGTCTTCGCGAAGCATCGCGCCCATCGTCTCTGGCTTGATGTCTTTCTGACTAACAGCCGAGCACGTCACGTCTATAAGAGTTTTGGCTTTCGAGAGGACGGTGTATTGCGTGAAGCAGTCCTTGCAAGCGGGACGTATCATTCCTTATCGCTCATGTCCATGTTAGAAGACGAATACCAACGACCGTGAGTATGGGCCGGCGACATTTGCAGGGTGCCGTCCACTTCTTTTCTGCCTGCCCCGCAATTTCCTATCCGCCAGATAAAAGAGGCATCTCGAAAGATGCCCTTGTTCCGTGCTCGCTGTGCGAAATAAAGAAAGCCCCGTTATCTCACTTCGTAAAAATACCGTGATCTTGGTCATATCGTTTCTCGACCTTCTGAGCCTCACCCGCCATTTCATCTGCATCTTTCTCCAACCGCTCGTCGATGGCGGCCTCGTCAGAGCGACGCTCCTTTAAGGGCTGTTGCGGTGAACTTATTGAATCCTTCTTGATGTCCGGCATAGTGCACCTCTCGCTTGATTATAGGTAGCAGTCGCAGTCAATCCAGTCACTACAGTGTGTACTGTAGGATCCGGGTGCACCATTCATCGCGTTCTTTGCGATGAGTGGGATTCCAACACCGCGTAAAGCTAGGGGTTTTCCACAAAGCTGGCGAGCCCTCAACTGATTGCCCACCACAGAGCACGGTATTAGGTTTTAGAACCTTTCATCACCATCAACCGTGACCGCATTTTGGCATCCCCATAAATGTTGTCATCCTTCGCGAAGCGAAGGACCTCATGCACAGCGAATTCAGACACGTGGCTGTGTACTGGGAGCGCCCCAATACACACAGGTGGACAAGGGTTCAAATTGGCAACCCATTTCCCAACCTGCTAACCTGATTTCGCACGGCCCCGTCGTTCAACGGATAGGACTTCAGTTTCCTAAACTGACTATGCAGGTTCGATTCCTGCCGGGGCTACCAACCTCTCTTCAACCAAGCCTTTTAACTCTGTGTGCAAAGCATTTCACGCAAAGTCTTTCATCTTGACCATCAGCCCGCAGCAGAGGATAATTCGTGCGTTCTCGACTGCCGCGAAATTTCCTTCCTCCCCTCGGGCAGCGGAGCGGAATTTCGTTCTCCACCCGATATTCAAGTAAGAGCGAAGACCGCGTTGGCGGCGCATGAGCCAGCGCTGCGGGCAGAACATAGCCGGACGAATCAAAAAGAATAAATAATAAGGAGCGGACTCAGTGAATAACCCGACGCAACATCGAAGCTGGATTTCTGCAATACGCGGACAAGTGGCAGCCGCCACGCTGGTGCTAACAGTTCTGCTTGGATTGGCGGTTGTCGCGCCCCCCTCGGCGCAAGCTCAGAACTTCACCACCTTCAACGCTCCCGGCGCTGGCACAACAGCGTATGACGGAACCATCAGCTTGAGCATGAACACGGCGGGGGATATCGCAGGAATCTACATCGCCTCCGGCACCGTCTATCACGGCTTCGTGCGCGCCGCCAATGGCACCATCACCACCTTCGACGCTCCGGGCGTGGGCACCGGCAAGAATCAGGGAACCTATCCCTTCAGCATCAATACCGCAGGGGTTATCGCGGGAATGTACGCCGACTCCAGCAATGGATATCACGGTTTCGTGCGCGCGAAGAATGGCACCATCACCAGTTTCGATATTCCAGGTGCCATTGCTGACTTTCATCTCGGAACCGCCTCCTCCAGCATCAACACATCGGGGGAGATCACCGGAATGTACAGGGACTCAAGCTTCGTCCATCATGGCTTCCTACGCGCTGCCAATGGCACGCTAACCTATCCCATCGACGTGACGGGCGCCGGCACCGGCGAGTACGAGGGAACCGAACCCATCAGTATCAACACGGCTGGAGCTATCACGGGATTCTACATTGACTCGAGTGGTACGCATCACGGCTTTGTGCGCGCCGCCAACGGCACCATCACCACCTTCGACGTCACCGGCGCCGGCACTGGTTCGGGTCAGGGAACCACCGGTTTCAGTATCGATACGGCGGGAACGATCGTGGGAGCCTATGCCGATTCGAGCGATGTGTCGCACGGATTTGTGCGCGCCGCCAACGGCACCATCACCACTTTCGACGCACCCGGCGCAGGCGCGGACTACTGGGTGGCCCTGCTAGGTAAGAAAGCGTCCGGCATCCCGACTCAAGGAACCGGCGGTTTCAGCATCAATACCGCAGCTGACGTCACCGGAACCTACGCGGACTCTAGCGGAGTTGTGCACGGATTTGTGCGCGCCGCCAGCGGCACAATCACGACCTTCTCCGTTCCAGGTGCAGGTACGGGCATGCTTCAGGGAACTCTAGCCATCACCATTAACACGGCCGAAGACGTCGCGGGAACCTACCTCGATTCGAATTCCGTATTTCACGGATACCTACTCGCCGCTCCGGCCGCGACCACTACGACGCTCACCTCAGCGCCCAATCCGTCCGCTTACGGGCAGTCAGTGACCTTTACCGCGGTAGTCTCTTCGAAAGCTGGCACGCCGCCAAATGGAGAAACCGTCGCGTTCATGAAAGGTACGACCACACTGGGAACCGGAACCTTAAGCGGCGGCTCAGCCACCTTTTCGACCTCGACTCTAAAGGTGGGTACTAACTCGATCAAGGCCGTCTATGCCGGAGACTCAAACTTTGCCGCGAGCACCTCGAAACCAGTGAGCCAGGTGGTAAGCAAGGCCACCACCACGACCGCTCTGATTTCCTCTGTGAACCCGTCAAACCTAGGGCAGTCTGTAACCTTTACCGCAACCGTGTCGCCGCAATTCACCGGCCCGGCCACCGGATCGGTAACCTTCGACGATGGCGCAACCCTCCTGAAGACCGTAACCCTGAGCGGAGGCGTAGCCAAATATACAACCACAACCCTGACGGCAGGCACGCACAAAATAACAGCGACCTACAACGGCAGCACCAGCTTCGATGGGAGTTCAGCTTCTCTGAGCCAGACGGTGAACTAGGGATCGGCCGACCTGCAAGGGGATGGTCCACCTTTTGTGCCAGCACAAATGAGGCCGCCCCACTCTTTCGCCTTCCTTGCGAGTGGATTGGAATATAAAAAGATTTTCCTTCTCTTTGGCGGGTGGCCACCTTCCCCGGCGTCGCGATTATAACGCCGTTCGTTTTTGAGAGCTGAATCATACGAACTAGGGGGTGCCCCACTTCTCGCGTTTTTCGAGAAGTGGGCTGTCACACGACCCGACACCATCATGTTTTTGGTTCTAGGCAGCGGCGATCGAATCTTCATCTTCAGCACTTCCCAGTCGTTGACTTTAACCGGACCGGCTTCCCCAAGGGCGTAAGCTCGAAAGCTGTAAGTCTCCGGCACCGTAGTAACGCTTCGGCTTGCTCCACATGAGAAGAGAATAGCGACGTTGGGCTTGCGATTCGGTGACGTTGCACACGGTTCAGTTGTGATGAAAGGGAAGCCCTGGGTGGGGGCGGTGTGGCGGCC
>JBATZM010000066.1:0-2833 GCA_049674665.1 Terriglobales bacterium | reverse complement strand
ACGTAGGCTTCACCAACCGTCATCACACATTTTTCGAGATGCTGGGAAATTTTTCGTTTGGGGATTACTTCAAGAAAGACGCCATCGCCTACGCCTGGGAGCTGATCACGTCCCCGGAGTGGTTCGGGATCGATAAAGAAAAACTCTACGTAACCATCTTCAAAGGCGAAAACGGAGTTCCGCGCGATGCCGAAGCCTACGACCTGTGGCTCGGACAAAATGTCCCCAAAGACCGTATCTACGAGTTCGGCGCAAAAGATAACTTCTGGCAGATGGGGGACACCGGTCCCTGCGGCCCTTGTAGCGAGATTCACTACGACATGGGCCTAGCCGCCAGCGATCAAAGCCACGCCGATTGCGCCTTCGGCTGCGATTGCGGACGCTACGTAGAACTCTGGAACCTAGTCTTCATGCAGTTCGACCGCGATGCCAGCGGCAAACTGAATCCGCTGCCGAAGCCATCGATTGATACGGGCATGGGGTTAGAGCGAATTACCGCCGTGTTGCAGGGTGTGATCTCGAACTACGAAACAGATCTGTTTACGCCGCTCATCAAGCGCGCGGCGAAACTGACGGGAAGCTCCACAGCTCGTGTGGGGACGGGCGTCTCGCCCG
Organism: Terriglobales bacterium; assembly: GCA_049674665.1. Classification (GTDB taxonomy): domain Bacteria; phylum Acidobacteriota; class Terriglobia; order Terriglobales; family Acidobacteriaceae; genus Acidiflorens. The sequence continues at coordinate 2,218 of JBATZM010000066.1, read as the reverse complement.
TCCAAGCCGAGCAAAGCTCGGCAGGTTCTAAGTCGGCAGCATCTCTACGTGTGATAGCTGATCACTCACGCGCGGCAACATTTCTGATTTCTGATGGTGTGCTTCCCGCGAACGATGGGCGCAGCTATGTGCTGCGCAAGATCATCCGGCGTGCGATTACGCATGGACGCTTGCTCGGTCAGGAAAAGCCTTTTCTGTATGAAATGGTATTCGCGGTGCGCGATCTGATGCAGGATGCATACCCGGAGTTGAAAGAGGCGGCCGATCGTGTTTCGAAGTCCGTTCTCGGGGAAGAGACGCGCTTCGCTCACACGCTGGATGAGGGCTTGAAACGCTTGACCGCAGATTTACCCCATGCTATCCACGCTGCCCTAGACAGCCTCACGCATCAGGAGCTGCTGCAGATCAGAGATCGACTGCAAGAGAGAGGTGAGCCAACGGATGTGATCGACTTGAGGCTCACCAAGTCCTCAGGAACTTACGAACTTCCCACTGCGGCTACTGTGCGTGCCTTAAGAGAGATTGGCAAAGAGCCAACCTATCCCGGATGGCTCGCGTTCAGACTTTATGACACATTCGGGATGCCATTGGATTTCATGCAGGACGCAGCGCGCGACCAGGGGATCAGGTTTGATCAAACCGGCTTTGACAGTGCCATGGCCGAGCAGCGTGAGCGTGCTCGCGCCTCCTGGAAGGGCGCAGCCAAGCAGACCGCGAACCCGGCCTACCAGCAACTCCCGAAATCCACCTTCGAAGGCTATCGCCAGACGCGCTCCGACAACTGCGAAGTCCTAGCCATCATCAAGGGCGGCCAAGGCGCACAAGAACTAAAGCCCGGAGACAAAGGCGAAATCATTCTCGACCACACGCCCTTCTACGCCGAATCGGGAGGCCAGGTCGGCGATCGCGGATGGTTCTACTCGGACGATCACAACACTGTCGTCGCCGAAGTCACCGGCTGCTATTACCCTGTGCAAGGCGTCCGCGCACATCAGGTCATTGCCAAGCAGGCAATTCGCGTTGGGCAGAAAGTGGATGCCGTAGTCGACACTGCCATTCGCGAGTCAACAATGCGCAATCACACCGCCACACATCTGCTGCAAGCGGGCCTAAGAGAAGTTCTAGGCAAGCATGTGAAGCAGGCGGGATCGCTGGTTGCTCCCAATCATCTGCGTTTCGATTTCTCGCACTTCACTGGAGTTGCCGAAGAAGAGCTGCAAGATATCGAAGACCTCATCAATAAAGAGGTCCTGCGCAACCGGAAAGTCGAGGTCATCGAGAACGTTCCGATCGACGTCGCCATCAACGAGTATCACGCCATGGCTCTGTTCGGCGAAAAATACGGCGACCGTGTACGCGTCATCAAGATCGGAGATTTTTCCACCGAACTCTGCGGCGGCACGCACACCAGCGCAACCGGCGAGATCGGACTGATTAAGATTCTGAAAGAGGGAAGTGTGTCCTCCGGCGTGCGGCGCATCGAGGCCGTGACCGGTGAAGGTTCGCTGCGCCACTTCCGCAAAGATCATGAACTGGAAAACGTCGTCGCCGCCCTGACCACGCACTCGGAGACGGCTTCTCCAGCCGAAGCGTTGAAGCAGGAACTCGAAAAGAAAGACGCTGAAATTAAACGCCTGTCGCGCGAACTCGACCAGGCGCGAATGAAGTCCGCCTCGTCAAGCACTGCTAACATCAGCGACAAAGTAAAAGAAGTTCGCGGCGTCAAAGTGCTAGCCCATCGCGTGGATAACCTAGAACGCGCACAGTTGCGCACTCTCGTCGACCAACTCCGAGACAAACTTGGCTCGGGAGTAGTAGTAGTCGGTTCGGCCGCGAATGGCAGTGTCTCTTTGATCGTTGGCGTGACCAAAGATCTCACCAGCCGCATTCAGGCGGGGAAAGTCATTGCTCCGGTGGCGCAGAAAGTTGGCGGCAAAGGCGGCGGCCGTCCCGATCTCGCGGAAGCCGGCGGCAAAGATGCAGCAGCGCTGGACGCAGCGCTAGGCGAGGTTTACAACGTGGTGGAGACGCTGCTAACGTAGCTCCTTTTGTACTTCGTCGTGAAGAAACTTGGCCACAGAGGAACACGGGGTAAACGTTTAGGATTTCCCATGGATGAGCCCATACGATTCATCGAGCACCAGGGCAAACAGATTCTGGTCGTCGATGCCGTGAACGCTACCACCCACGAGATGATGCTCATGCTCAAAGAGCTTCA
>JBATZM010000065.1:0-3269 GCA_049674665.1 Terriglobales bacterium | reverse complement strand
TCGCAATTCTTTCCGCGGAGGTGCTTCATGGGCCGGCCCCTGGTGAATAGCGAAGCGATTCTTTATGGCAAGTTGGTGCAAGGCGCGTATACGCTGTTCAAGCGCGAACCCCTCAACCTGAGGCCTGAACCTCAGCCCGGCGACATTCCCGATCCGTATGAATTTGTGGCTTGGATTCATATGTCCGATTTCATCTTCGGCCGCACTGAGCCGAGATTCTACGGTTACGTAGCACGCAACAAAAATACCGAGCAGGATTTTGTTCTCGCCATTCGCGGCACTGAAGGCTTCACCGAATGGTGGGACGATGCCAAGGCCTTGCTCGTCCCTTTCGCTCAAGTGTCGCACGCGGGCCGGGTCGCGCATGGCTTCGATAAGATTTACAGCACGCTGAAGGTCGAGCAGCATCCAAGAACCGCTCCGGGATTGATGGAAGCGGGCGCGCTGCCGGAATTACAGGGATCTTTTGGCGACCAATTGGAACAGTTGCACTTGCGATTGGAGAGAGTCAGCACGAGAGCGCTGATCCGCAACGAAAATAAAGGACGGCCTGAACGTCCTTACATTGTTACAGGGCACAGCCTGGGTGCTGCGCTGACTACTTTATTCGTGATGGAGAACAAGGAAAAACAAAAATTTGATATCACGACGTCATGTAAATTCGCCTCGCCCCGAGTTGGCAATAAGCTCTTCGTACAGTTGTTCAACACGCTGTCCATCGACTCGTGGCGCATCGTGAACTCCTGGGACTTGGTGCCGAAGCTTCCGCTCGATATTCCAGTTATTTTCGATTATGAACACGTGAATACGGCCTACGAATTTTCGGCGGAGGGCATGGTGAAGATGAACCCCGGATGCTGGCATTCCATGGAGACGTATCTGCACTGGCTGGATGCGAGCCTGCCGGTGGATGACAACTGCAAGCCGTAGAGAGCAGTTCTCAGTTGTCCCGTGATTGTTGAGGGTTGTGTTTTTCTGAGAACTGAGAACCGGGAACTGAGAACTTCTTTCAGCTTCTCCACCTAAGCGAAACCGGCCCGCTCATCGGATGCCGGAACTCGCCTCCGTTCTTCTTCACTTCCAGCATGGCATTCTTCAGGCCGAAATACCATTTTGCGGGACGGTCGGCGTCGTCGATCAGCATCAAATGTGGATTGTGTTTCAAGCCCTCCGATTGCAGTTCCATGGTGCGGCGATCCTGCTCCACGAATTTTGCGAACACGAATTTCAGCAGTTGTGGACCAAAGGGAATCCAGCGAAACAGGTTCCAGGCTGCCACTACGTCGATGCGGCACTGGTTGCGCGTGATGGGAGTAACCGTGGTCAGGCTCGAGAACCAGTATTTGCCGGCGCGAATGATTTCCGAGCGCAAGTTCGGCAGGACGAAATCGATAGTAGTAGTAATCGAATCGGCGTCAGCGTACAGGCGCAGCAACTTGTACGGAGCGCTATTGGAGCTGGGCGTGTGCGCGCTCATGCGAAATCCGTAGGGGATGGGTTCGAAATTCTTCCGCTTCTCGTGGATTGAATGTTGCGAGCGCCACCACCACGCCTGGTGGACGAACGGTCCATGTGCGGGATCCATCAATCCAATAATGCCGTGGTCGACGGAGCAAGGCAGGTCGGCGGTGAGATAAGCGAGTTTGTGATGCTCGCTGAATTTCGGGATCTCAGGCGCCGGAGTTGGCGCTGGCGCTGCTTTCGAAAATCCAGCGCCTGCGGGGCCAGGATCGGGAATAAAAACCCAGATAAAATCGTCGCGCTCTTCGCAGGGATAGCTGCCGGCGTAGATGCGGTCGATTTTAAGATTTTGTTCGGGGACGAGCGATGGAATCAGCTTGCACTGACCGGAATGGGCGTCGAATCTCCAGCCATGATACGAGCATTCGATCTGCTGACCGTCGAAGTGTCCGCAGGAAAGCGGCATGCCGCGATGCGGACAAGCGTCGCGCAGAGCAAAGGCTTGGCCCTGCTGGTCGCGTCCGACAACTAAAGGTTGTTCGAGCAGCATTGCCTTGGTCATCTGTCCGCGGCTGATTTGATCGGACGGCAGCGCACGGTACCAGAAACCGAAGAGCATGAGCGCATCGGGCGTCTGGGACTGGAGTGGAAGGTCGTCAGGCATTGGACAGGTGAGGATACCGCAGCGGCTGCAAAATCAAAAACTGAACCGCCAAGACGCAGAGTGCGCCGAGAAAAGCGAAACTTTATGCCCGCTGTCCGGAGCGTAGTCGCTTTCTTAGCTGGACGTAGGCTTCGCAAGCTACGCCGGGCGATTCTACATGGGTAAGAAAGAGCTTGCGCAGGGCGGCAGTGGTCAGGCGGCCTTCGAGATAGGCATCGTAGAGGTCGTTGCCGGTGAGATATCCCAGTTGTTTGGCGACATATTCATATTTGCGGCCGGTAAAGACTGGAGCCTGCACGGCGCAAAAATCGTGTTCGCGGTGCTGCATCAGAAAGTCGAGAGCTTCGACCGCATCGGCGAATGGAAGCGAAGTCTGGTGTTCGAGATCTTCGCGCGTCACGTCGAACAAATCCCCTAAATCGCTATCGCGGAGAGCGGGACGCGTGGGGTGCAAGATACGCGATCCGAAAAAGGCGAGTGCGTGTTCGAGAACTTCCCTGTAAAACGCATCGTCTTTGTCTAGTGGCTGGGCAATTGGCGCGGCATGCGCGGTGGTGTGCTGTCCTAAAGCTTTACCCGTGCAAAGATTCGGCAGTCCACGACAGGCTTGATGTAAAAATCGAGTAGCGTCCTCGGCGCAGGAAATCATGCGGAACTGGCGCACATACACGGCATTGATCGGTGTGAGGTAGACGCTGCCCCGCTCCCGGACTTGGCGAAGCAACGATCGGCGTTGTTCGGCAGTGAATCCTTTGCGAGACAACAGACGCCGCAGCAGCGCGTCGGAGCTGCGCGAATAAACTTCGGGCATCAGGTCAACCAGCAGTCTCGGCTGCGTCGTGTTGTGCGGGGAGTACTGGTCGATGCCGAGAAAACGCACCATGCCGTCGATCAGGTTGTAGAGTGTGGGGCCGAGGTCGGGAGCGCTGTGGTCATTGTCACTGCGTCCCCAGCGATCGAGGCATAGACGATAGTTCTCGTATTTTTCCAGCGGTGTGGCGTTGAAGACGCAGAAGATGTTTTCGCGGACATCTTTTCGGACTTGGACGGCTTCCACGTGGTCGCTGGCTTCTCCGGCGGCACGCCAATAGAGGGCGTCGACGTTCTGTAGAACAGTGAGCATGTTTTCTCCGGGCAGCCGCTG
>JBATZM010000064.1:0-4186 GCA_049674665.1 Terriglobales bacterium | reverse complement strand
GCAGGTACGGTGATGCGAGTCGATCCGGGGGTACAAAACGGAACGGTGACGGTCGACGTCAAACTTACTGGTGAGCTTCCTAAGGGAGCGCGGCCCGATCTGAGTGTGGACGGAACCATCGACCTGGAGCGGATGGACAACGTTCTTTATGTTGGGCGTCCAGCATTCGGACAGGAGAACAGCACGATCAGTTTGTTTAAACTCAGCCCTGACGGGCAGGGCGCTTTGCGTGTGCCAGTAAAAGTTGGACGAGCCTCCGTGAATTCGATCCAGGTGATTGAAGGGCTGCGTGAGGGGGATACTGTCATCTTGTCCGACATGTCGCGTTGGGATAACACCGATCGTATCCGGCTCGAGTGACAAGCCCGAATAACAACGGAACTTAAACAGCGAGGAAACCGGCAATGACCCAAGCAGCAGTGCAGGAAGCAGGACAGCCACTTATCCAGATTCAAGATCTAACGAAAGTGTTTTATACCGATGAGATCGAGACCCATGCGCTCTCTGGCATCCATCTGTCGATAGCCAAAGGGGAGTATGTCGCCATGTCGGGACCCTCGGGCTGCGGCAAATCAACGCTGCTTTCGATCATTGGACTGCTGGATACTCCGACGGCTGGCCGCTATTCGTTGAATGGAAAGACGGTCGAAAATCTCGATTTCGCGGAGCGGTCGCGCATTCGCAATCAGGAAATTGGGTTCATCTTTCAAAGTTTCAACCTGATTGGCGATCTGACCGTTTACGAGAATGTCGAACTGCCGCTGACTTACCGTCAAAGAATGCCGGCGGCGGATCGCAAGGCGCGCGTCATGGAAGCGCTGGAACGCGTAGGCATGGCGCATAGAGTGCGGCATTATCCGTCGCAACTATCGGGTGGTCAGCAGCAACGCGTAGCAGTGGCGCGAGCATTGGGCGGAAAACCGTCTATTCTGCTCGCCGACGAGCCCACCGGAAATCTCGATTCGCGCAACGGTGAAGCGGTAATGGAACTGTTGCAGGAATTGCATCGCGAAGGAGCGACGATCTGCATGGTGACGCACGATCCGCGATTTGCGAAACATGCGCAGCGCGAAGTGCATTTGTTCGACGGCAAGGTGGTTGCGGAAGAGGAGTTGAAGAAACTGCTGGCGGAGACGAGCGCATGAACTGGCTGTTGCAGGATTTGCGCTACGCTCTGCGCCAGCTTCGCAAGAGCCCCGGCTTTACGGCGGCGGCCGTGATCACTCTGGCCCTAGCGATTGGGGCGAATACCGCAATTTTTTCAATCCTTGATCCTCTATTGATACGAAAGCTTCCGGTGCAGAATCCCGATGAGTTAGTTTGGGTTACCTCCACAGGCAGGCTTGGTCCGGCTGAGCCGTCCGCTTCTGAACTCCAATCGTTTTATACTTATCGCGACAAGGCGCAGGTTTTTTCAGGGGTTCTGGCCTTCACGCCAGCGGCCCAATATGAAATCAGCCGCAACGGTCAAACTGCTCCGGCCCAGGGCGAAATTGTGTCCGGGAATTATTTCACGGTTCTGGGCGTGCAGCCGTACAAAGGACGGCTTTTTACAGCCGCAGAAGATCGAGCATCCTCTGGCACTCCAACTGTCGTTCTGAGTTTCGAGTACTGGAAACGAGCTTTCGATGCGGATCCCGCGATCATTGGCAGGGTGCTCCCTCTCAACCATCTTCTCTACACCGTCGTTGGTGTAACTCCGCCCGGGTTCTTCGGCACTGAGGTCGGCAAGTCCCCCGATTTCTATTTGCCCTTGGGAAGCCATCTGTCACCGGAGGAACAAAGTCGAGCGCATTGGGTGACAATTATTGCTCGACTGAAGCCTGGCGTATCACGCACACAAGCGGAAGCGGGGCTTGAGCCATTGTTTCAGCAAATCACACAAGCCTCATCGATACCTGAGGTAGAACTTCGGGAATTCTTTGAACGACTCGTTCTCATTCCCGCAACCCGCGGACTTTCCGAGTTTCGTGCCCAGTTTTCGCTGCCGGCGCGCGTACTTATGGCGGTTGTGGGATTAGTTCTGCTGATCGCTTGCACAAATGTCGCCAGCCTGCTGCTCGCACGCGGAACGGGCCGTAGGAAAGAAATCAACGTACGGCTGGCGCTGGGATCTGGGCGGCGGCGGCTGATCCGGCAATTCCTAGTCGAAAGCATGGTGCTTGTCGCAATAGGAACAGCGTGCGGACTTCTCTTCGGCAAGTGGGTGAGTGGTTTGCTGGTTGCGGCGCTTTCCAGCGAGCATTCTGCCATCGTGCTCGCCTCGGGCGTGACCGGCGATGTGCTTCTTTTCGCGGTTGCTGTCATGAGCATAACCGTGCTCTTGTGTGGACTCGTGCCAGCATTTTCCATGACACGCTCCGATTTGGTGGGCGAACTCAATGTTCAAACGCCAGAGCCAACTCGGCGATCCCGCTCGGAAATAGGCAGACTACTTGTTGTAGGGCAAGTCGCGCTCTCTGTCGTGTTGCTTGCTGGCGCGAGTTTGCTGTTGCACAGTTTGATCAATCTCGAAACGTTCGACCCCGGCTTTAATCGCGATCATGTCTTGGTGGCGTCGATCAACAAGCCGCCAGCCGGCCTCTCTGCCGCCCAAATCCAGGTACTCTATAGCCACCTTCTCGATCGGATAAAAAGTCTCCCGGATGTTCGCTCGGCCAGCTATTCTAGTTTTACTCCCATCAGTGGTCGCGAAATAGGAATCAATGTCGCGGTGGAAGGCCATCCACTGCCTTCTAATGAAAATGCCAACGTGCGTTTTGTGGGAGTTTCGCCCGCATATTTCGAAACGCTCGGCATTCCCCTTTTAGCGGGACGCGCGTTTACGCCACAAGATAATCGGCAACCACCTCGCGTCGCCATCCTCAATCGCACAATGGCACAGCGTTTCTTTGGCAACGAAAACCCTCTGGGAAAACGGTTCAGTCTCGTGGAGGGGAATCGTCCCCCGCTCGAAATTATCGGGGTTGTGGCGGACTCGAAATATAACAATCTCCGGGAAAAGACCCTTGAGTTTTTCTACCTTCCCTCCGGCGCGGGCTCTGCGCTCGAGGTCCGAGTGGGGGGAGACCCAAAGATGCTTGCTGGCTCTGTCCGCACGCTGATTCAGTCCGTGGACAGTTCTGTCTCCGTCGCCAGCATTAAAACTCTGCGAGAACAGGTTACCGAGTCACTCCAACAGGATCATTTAATCGTGGCGCTTTGTTGGGCCTTCAGCCTACTTGCCCTCACTCTGACAAGTGTCGGTCTTTACAGCATACTTGGTTTCAGCGTCTCGCGCCGCACCCACGAAATTGGGATTCGCATGGCGCTTGGAGCGTGCCGTCAAGACATTTTTCGTCTTGTGGTTGGCGAAGGCATGTTCCTGACAATTGCAGGCCTTTTTATCGGTGCGGCAGGCGCAATCGCTTCGGTTTCGCTTTTCAAGAGTTTGTTGTTCGGCGTGAAGCCAATCGATCCGGCCGCATTGGTTGCGGTATTGCTACTTCTTGCAGCCGCCGCTTTTACCGCCTGCTACATCCCTGCCCGCCGCGCCGCCAAAGTGGATCCCATGGTGGCGCTGCGTTACGAGTGAGGAAAGGTAATGACTGGAGTGGTTCAAGATCTACGTTATGCAATACGTCAACTTCTCAAGAGCCCCGGTTTCGCCGTGGTTGCGGTAATCACGCTGGCACTCGGAATCGGCGCTACCACTGCGGTATTTAGCGTGGTTGATCGAGTGTTGTTGCATCCGCTTCCCTATCCCGATTCGGATCGTCTTGTAAAAGTCTCACAGACTTTCGAGGGGGTATTGACCGACGACGCCTCTCCCGCCAACTATTTGGACTGGGTCTCACAAAACGAAGCTTCACAAGATCACACTTTCGCATACATGGCAGCATCCCGCGGATGGCCAGCGAGCCTATCGACTGGAGATCGTCCGGAGCGGGTTAAAGGCACGATGGCCACTCCAAACTTTTTTCCTCTGTTCGGAGTAAGTCCAATCCTCGGACGTGGCCTCGAGGCGAGCGATGCGCAACCCGGTAATGATCACGTTGTAGTGCTTGGATACGGCGTGTGGCAGCGCTACTTTGCCGCTGATCGCGGAATTGTTGGCCGCGGCATCCGCCTCAATGGCGAGCAGTACACCGTTCTCGGCGTGATGCCACTGAACTTTTCTCCCGACGAGTATGGTGAGCTATGGGTG
>JBATZM010000063.1:0-9012 GCA_049674665.1 Terriglobales bacterium | reverse complement strand
GACCGATCGATCAATCCGGACCAGGAGCGCATGATGGCGAAGCGCGCGAAGGCAGAGACGGTCGAGGTGAAGTCGAGCCACGTGGCCTACATGTCTCATCCGAAGGAAGCAGCCAAGCTCATCGAAGCGGCTGCCACCTCCGAACGGATCAAGATAGCTGCCTGAGGAGTACACCATGAAAGATCACATCACCGTACAAGGGCAGGACGGCAAGTTTGCCGCCTATATCGCGCGGCCGAAGACGGTTCCGTCTCCGGCCGTTGTCGTCCTGCAGGAACTGTTCGGGGTGAACGCCGATATTCGCAAGCACTGCGATGAATTGGCGGAACAAGGTTACCTCGCGCTCGCTCCGGACCTGTTCTGGCGGCAAGAGCCTGGCGTCGATCTGAACGTCACCTCCCAAGCCGACTGGGACCACGGCCTTCGCCTCTATTCGGCTTATGACAGGGATGCGGGCGTAAGGGATATAACGGACACCATCGACGCAGCACGCACTCTCCCGGAATGCAACGGCAAGGTCGCCTTGCTCGGATATTGCCTCGGCGCGCTGATGGTTTTCATGACAGCCGTGCGCAATGACAGCATCGACGCCGCAGTCTGGTATCACGGCGGCGATACTGAGAAATATCTTGGAGAGGTCGATGGGCTTCATGCGCCACTTCTCATGCATCTGGCCGAGGAGGATGAGTTCATTTCCAAGGCTGCACAAGCGGAGATTAAAGGGGCACTTGCCAAAAAACCGAACGCAATGGTCTACAGCTATCCGGGTCAGAGTCATGCCTTCTCTCGTCATAATGGAGCGCATTACAACGCCGCCGCGGCTCACCTGGCCAACGGTCGGACGAGCGAATTTCTACATCAGAAACTGCGGTGATCTCCGGTCGTTCCAGCCGTTTCGGACGACTGGAGTGCCTTCGCCTTCATTCAGGACGGTATTGTTCGCGACGAGCGAAACCTCGTCATGAGATTGTGCGTTTCCGACCGGGCACTCGCGCGCATGCGCTCTTACGAAGACAAGAAGATCACGGATCCGTCCCGCTCGCTTGAACCTTAAAGGAGGATGAATCGTGGCAAAACCGAATGCGTCACCTGTGCGGGTGATCGAGGAAACACCTGGGTACTGGAGAGCCGTATTCGACTATCCGCCCTTCAATGTCGTCGATGGGGATGTCTTCCAGGCCCTCCAGGACCTTCTTGTCCGCATGGAGACGACTGAGAGTCTGCGTGTCGTTGTTTTCGAAAGCGCGCTTCCGGACTTCTATCTGTCGCACTTCGATCTGACGGGCAGGCTCGGAAACGTCATGAGCGCTATCGGCCCCACGGGCTTACCCATTTTGATGGACACGTTCGTGCGCCTAACGAAAGCGCCGGTCGTCAGCCTCGCAAGAATCCGGGGCTGCGTACGCGGCGTGAGCAGCGAGTTCGTTCTTGCCTGCGACATGCGGTTCGCCTCGCGCGAGAACACGAAGCTCGGCCACCCCGAACTCGGAGTTGGCCTGCATCCCGGGGGCGGAGGTACAGAGCGCCTTCCGCACCTGGTGGGGCGCGGGAGGGCGCTCGAAATCGTTCTGAGTGCCAACGACTTCGATGGCGACACAGCGGAACGATACGGCTATGTGAACCGATCCCTTCCGGACGCCGAGTTGGACGGCTTCGTCGATGCCGTCGCACGCCGGATCGGATCCTTCGATCGGCGCGCTCTCGTTGCGGCAAAGCATCTCGTTAACGAAGTCTCTTTGCCGCCGTTCGACCGGCTCCTCGACGCCTTCACTTCGTTTGGAACAGCACTCGGGTGGCCCGAAGCTCAAAACCGTATAAGAAGCGTGCTGGAACGCGGACTGCAACGCGACGCCGCCTTCGAGAAAAACTGGCCCGAGGTACTCGGGACGCTTGTCGAGAGTGGCAAGAAAGGTGGTCGGGATGATAGCCACAGTTGAGGTCGAGCGATTCAGTCTGATCTCGTCCCAGCCATTCGACAAGATCTTGGCGGCGATCAAAGCCGCAATAGGCCATCCGGACATGGTTGCATTCGCAAAAAGGACAGCGGCTGCGCCGACGTTTCCAGAGTTCGAAATCGTGGTTCGCGAAGGATTGGGCAAGACGGACCTGATGCTCTTCATGGAACTGGACCACGGCGCCGTTATAAGGAAAGCGACGAATCGCGATAAGCCCCGAATGGTCCGGCTCATCCTGGGCAATCCGCTCATAATGCAACAAATGGCAAGGTACGTTCCCGACGCCGGGTCTTATGCCCCCGTCACGGTGCTCGTCGACGAACGCTCTGATGGCGTCCACATCTCCTATGACAGAATGGCCAGTCTCCTGGCTCCGTATCGGAATTCCGAGGCACTTACGGTCGCAAGGGATCTCGACAAGAAAGTCGAGACCCTGTTGTCCGAAGTGGCCGGCTGAGCCAGCATCGCTGCGCCGTCGAAGCAGAGCCGGCAAATTGAGGAGAAGTGATGACCAATCGATTGCAGTGGGACGTTCTTGTCAGTGCCCAGATTTCCGGTGGTCACAAGCGACCTTCCGCCCGGCGCAAGCGAAATGAAATGGTCGCCCATTTCTTCGACGCTTATTTCAGGCGAGCGCGATGCCGTGCTCGTGGACACGGCGATTACGGTCGATCAAAACCAGAAACTTGTCGACTGGATCGAGCACAGCGGCAAGAATTTGACGGCAATCTACGCAACCCACGGCCACGGCGATCATTTCTTTGGCGCAAACACAATCCAGAAGAAATTTGCGAAGGCGCGGTTCGTCGCGACGAGCGAAGTCATCGCGGTTATGCGAAAGCAGGCGTCGGTTCCTGTGGTGGAGTCATATTGGAAACCACGCTTTCCCGGGCAAATCGATTCGACGCTCTTGATTGCCGACGAACTCAAGGACTGTGTTCTCGAACTGGAAGGGGAACAACTCATAAGTATTCCTCTCGGGCATACCGATACCGATAGCACAACCTGTCTCCACGCCCCTTCCATCGGACTTGCCGTTTGCGGCGATGCGCGCTACAACGATGTTCATCTTCATCTGGGCGAGTCGAATGCGGAAGGCCGCAACGAGTGGATTGCGGCGCTCGATACGATTGATTCGTTGAAGCCGGTGGCCGCTATTGCCGGACACAAGAGGCCCGGCGCACCCGATACGCCAGATAACATCGAGGCGACACGAAAATATATACGCGATTTCGACAGGATTGCTTTCCATACGAAGACCGCGGTTGAGCTGTACAAACAGATGCTTACGCTTTATCCCGAGCGAATCAATCCCGCCGTCTTATGGAATTCGTCAATAGCCATTAAGCCGGGAGGTTAAATTTAAACTGCTCACCCATCCGCTTCAGCGCTGGGCCGTGAACAACCGTTTAACCGCATCGTCGGGGGTGGCTTGCTCAAGATCCCAGCTTCGAGAATTCTCAGCATGACGGTCCCCACTGAGCGAGCACTTTTCGTGATTGCTCTCGGCTCGGGTAAGCGTATGCCTGTAAGAAGGTCAACTGAAGATCATTGTGAAGTTTGAGGCTGGATTCGACGAAAAGAATTCCGTAGGCATGAATCACACTCTGCGAAAATCTCCGCATCGTCGAATCCAGTGTGTCGCTTAAAGCCTAATCCGCAGCATTCGTTGCGCTTTCTTTCGTCGACACCAAGGCGCCTTTTGCTGCTTCTTCGATGATCTGAGCGACCGCTTGTGGATGCGACAGAAATACAGAGTGGCTGCTCTTCACCTCGGCAACGGTTGAGCCTGCGCGTTTGGACATAGCCCTCTGGGCGTCAGGCGGGATCATCTTATCTTCGGTAGTGATGAGGTACCAGCTGGGCTTTGTTCTCCATGCCGGCTGGGTGATCGCACCACCGAGCGCTTCCACACCCCACGGGACCTGAGAGTCGGCCATGAACGAAGCCAGGTCAGGACTTACGTCCGCGGCGAATGCAGCCGGGAACTTGGCCTTATCGAGGAATAGGTATCCATCCTGAGGCGGGAGGATCGGCGGAGCAGGCGCGCCCGGGGGTGCACTTTTAATGATCGACGCCGCCGATTCGCCCTTGTCCGGTGCGAATGCCGTGACGTAGACCAAACCAGCGACCTTTGGATCGTTGCCCGCTTCGGTGATCACTACTCCACCATACGAGTGGCCGACGAGGATCACCGGGCCGTTCTGACTGTCGATCACGCGCTTCGTGACCGCCAAGTCGTCTGGCAGCGAGATGGTCGGTTCCTGAACAATCGAAACCGTGTAGCCATCCTTCTTCAGGATTTTATAGACATCCTTCCAACCGGACCCGTCCACCAGACCGCCGTGGACGAGAACGATGTTCTTCACAACTGCCGTTGATTTTGTTTGTGCCATTGTGTTTTCTCCCACGCTTAGAATGATTGTCATGATTGCCAGCGCACAGTAGCTGATTCGTGTTCTGACGTCTATTGCCATCGCTTTACTCTTCATCGGACATCCTCCTTTTCATCGATTGCGAAGTCCTAAAATCGTTCGAGTCTTGAAGCATTTGATATATCGCGTTCTTCCTGTTCAGCCGTCCGTCTCTAGTGCGCTGCCTTTCATTGCGACGAACTTACGGTTTCGCCACGTGCGCCGAACCCCATAGTGAGCCCGGATTGGCTCGATCCGGATAGATCTCCAACATCTGGTCGTATAGCTCTTTCGCCGTCGACGTCATCGAGGCGACGCGCTCAAAATCGCGGATGTATTGACGGGTCTCTTCAATAATTCGTGGACTGTCGTTCCTATCGGCTTTCTTGTGCCCCGCGATCACGGCGCGCGGTTTCAGCGTCTCAATGGTGTCGAGCGCAGTAATCCAATCGCGGCGAGTTTGCGCGGTGGACTCGGCGAGGTAGAGGTGAACATCGTTATAGGCAGCGTCGCCAGCGACGACCAAGCCGACCGATGGCACGTGAAGACACGTCGTGTTATCGGTGTCGGTATGTCCCACTTCGACTGCGACAAGCTCACGACCTTCGAGGTCGATCACATTCCCCCGGAGTTCCTCGGGAAGGACCAGGTGCTCCGGAATCTGGCCGGGATAGCGTGCCTTCCAGAAACTCGCGACGAATTCGGGGGACATTTGCCGGCGCATGACCTTCAGAACGTCAGCCGTAGCAACCGCTTTGGCATTCGGAAACCGATCCAGAAGGGCGCCGATGCCAAAGAAATGATCGCCGTGGCCGTGAGTGATATAGATCGTAGTCAGGTTCTTGCCGCTCGCCGCGACCCATTCCACTGCGGCGTGCGCCTGCTCGACGGTAAGAAAGGCGTCGACGAGAACAGCGTCTAGTTCGCCATAGATAAGTGTGGCCGATGTCGGCACCCACATCCATTTTTCTTTCCCCGGTGGCAGATCGCGGGTGAGGCCTTGGCGATTCGTTACTAAAACTTCCCACTTCAGCATGGTGCTAGTGGTGACTGGCATTGCGGTCCTCCTCTACATCCGGTACTGATCTCGCAGCAAAGCAAGCTACCGCGGCTAAAACGGCCGTTGATCGCTCACACTCGCCGGTGGCGGACTCAGATGAAGATCGTCGAAGGTGAGAGGCCCGCCGGTTTGCTGATGGTCGTAATGGCGTTCGTATACCACGCGAGAATCAGCCCAATGTCGAAGAGTGCACCAGGAAATCTGGCACGTCCTACCTAACACACCGATCAGATCCATTGACCAGGCCGAATGTGTCTCATCTGCGGTGTCTCCGAGAATCGGGCTTTCTCGAATCTGTACCGACAGGCCGCCAATCTCAGCCATTACGTGGATCGGGACAAGAAATTTGAGGAGGAGTGCGCGAATCTGCTCCCGGCCAAATACCGAGCCACTCTCGGTGCCGTCGCTGACCTCGACATGATCGGCGTAGAACGCGTCAAAAATCTCAAGATATGTTTCCCAACCGCTGCTGATATCGGCGGCAACTATGGCGGAATTCAAGACCTTCTCCCGGCGTATAGATCGCGATCCGCGTGGTTGATAGAGGCCAAAAGCTGTTGGGTAATCATCGACGTTTCTCCTAACCGAGGGAGTCGCTCAGACCTGCGCTCTGCCCCCATCAACGAACAGTTCAATACCTGTAACAAAACTTGAGTCGTCGGATGCCAGATACAGCACGGCCTTGGCAACTTCCTCAGGTTTCCCCATGCGTCCCATGGGGATGGTGGACACAATCCGCGCAATCACATCCGGGGACTGCCGACTCGCCAGCGCCGTATCGATCGGACCCGGACTCACAACGTTTGAGCGGATACGACGGTCCTTCAGATCCGTGGTCCAGGTTCGGGCGAAAGATCGGATTGCGGCCTTACTTGCGGCGTAGACGCCGAAGGCAGCTGTGCCCTTGATGCTCGCGACAGAGCCGTTGAGAATGATTGAGCCTCCGTCATTCACTAGCGGTAAAGCCTTTTGCACCGTGAACAGCGTTCCCCTCACGTTGATGTTGAATAGCTTGTCGAAGTGCTCTTCGGTAACGGCTCCAAAAGGGACGAATTCGCCCACGCCCGCGTTAGCGAAAATAATGTCGATTCGCTTCTTCACCTTGGAGACGGTCTCGTAAAGACGATCAAGGTCGGCCAATTTGGCGACGTCACCCTGAACGCCAGAAACGTTGGTGCCGATTGCCTTCACAGCCTCGTCAAGCTCCTTCTGGCGACGGCCCGTTATGAAGACATAGGCACCCTCTTCGACGAAAAGTTTTGCCGCAGCGAACCCAATCCCTTCTGTTCCGCCGGTGATGACGGCGGTCTTGCCTTCGAGCTTTTTAGTCATCGCCTTTCTCCGTTGTTATTGAGCTGAAACCCTCAAGCTCCGATGCTTCACGTTCAATCACTTGAGTCCAGGCACCGCCTGGCCGAGGTGGTAAGAGAGATGATTGGTGCGGCTGAGCAGGATGGAGAAGCGATTACGCGAGGGATCTTTCGCAAACTCTTCCTCCGACACGGCAGAGTGATGCTGGAGCCAGTCGGACGGCGACATTTTGTCGAACCCTTTCGACAATTCTCCGTTTACGGCAATCCATGCTCGGCGAATGTCTTCGTGCGATGGAATGACGGTCTGCGATTTGTCAGGATTAGTGACGAAGGCGACGTCAAACTCGGGATAAAGTCGTTTTCCCAGCCCCAGCAGCGGCAGCATCGCGTCGTGAATGGCTGTCAGATGTCCCCACAAGTAGAGAAGCCTGTTTCTGCCAGGCGCTATTTCCTGCAGAACCTGCTCGGACGAGAGGGCTCCAAAAAGCTTGTCCGCCCGATCGACTTGGGCTTTCCATACCTTCAGCCCGAGAGCTGTATAAGACCCTTCGTTTCCCATGGTTCCTTCTCCTCTCAACGACTGCCATCATCTCCAGAAGGCATTCCGCACCCATTCGTGGCAATTTGATTCGAGCCGCCGCAGTCAGCGATGATTTCTATCCGCTGGGATGGAGGCACCCGTCGCGACCTACCGAATCCTTTTCAAAACAAGCCCGCGCTATCCTGTACATTGGCGCGAGCCACTTCGACAGTATTCAGAGCTTCTCTAAACAACTTGATCCTTCCGTTCTCGGCAACCAGCCGCGAAAAGAAGAGTTGATGAACAGTTCGTCCCGTTTTGCTTGACACCGCAGTGGCCTCGAATTCCGCAAAGACTTGGTCAGGAGTATCGATCAGCACCTTGGTATTCTCGAATTGGAAACCGGGATAGATGTCGAGCACGGATTGGAAAAAGCCGGCGATCGCGTCTTGGCCCCTGTACTGCGTAGGAAGTCCGAACGTCGCGAGATAAGGCAACTCAAAGGCGCCGTCTTCCGCAAACATCTCCGCCGCCTTCTTCGGATCTCTGAACGAGAAGGCGGTGTATTCAAGCATGAGTTCCTTGGCATTTTTCATGGATATTCTCCTGTTTCTGACTATCAGTTAATCCGCATCGTTTATAGGGTTCCCGGATCTCCCGCCTGCAATCAGGCGCGACAGGTACCACATTAGGGGCTGAGCCTACCCGCGCTTGGTTGGAGGCGTGATCTTTGAAGCACATACACTACGAAGAATTGGAGGACAGCGATAAAGAGCGGCCCAGCGCATTTTCCAAGATCATGCTCAAACAGACCGATTCCGGCATCCAGCAATTGCATGGCGCCGGCGAGCGCACCAAGGAGCACCAACGCAGGGGTTGCCTGCTTATAGATCGCCCACAATGCGAACAAAGCCAAAGGAATTGTGCGCGCTGCCGCGTACATCGCCAACATCAACGACGCTTGCGTTGGAACGGATCCCGCAGGGACCAGATATTGCGGATGGATGATCCCCACGATGGAAAAGCCGCTCGCAACCAGGACATTGATTGCCGTGACCACCGAAGCCAGTCGCATCGCCTTTATCGTCGTCATTGATTCCTCCAGAACTCTCGCCTGGAAACAGCCGCAACCGGTGCCGCCCCGGGCTCAGCGCCTTGAGCCTTCCCGTGATACGCAGCCACAAAAACATCCTGCACAAATCTTTCGAAGGAAGTAGGCGTAGTGTTCTCCGGCGAACGCGGCTCCAACGGAACGAGGACTCCTGCGTTGATGGCTTTGTACATCTCGATGTACATGGCAGCTCCCTTAGGCGGAACACCCAATTGCGTCAATGCCTGCTGCACTTGGTCATACGGGAATTGCTGGTACCGCAGATCCAGTTTGCCGATGCCGCGCGCAATCACTGCGGTCGCTTCTGTCATCGAGAGGTCACGCTCCCCAAGCAACTCGCGCGTTTGCTTGCCGGAAAAATCCAGGTGCAGGAGGCGCTGCGCGGCGTAGTCACCAACGTCGTGGGTCGCGGCCATGGGAATCTTCAGGTCGGGTAGCAGCGCATTCCCGAAGATCCCCATCCCGTGAATCATGCCGATCGCCGCGAGACTGTTCTCCATGAAATACGCGGCGCGCAAGTGCAGAACGTTTAGACCTTCAATAGCGTTCAGTTTTTGTTCCGACGAATGCAGTCCTGAGACTGGCCCGGCACCTTTCGCAACCTGCGCGCCGTAGCTGCTCAAATGCACCGCGTAGCGC
>JBATZM010000062.1:0-31176 GCA_049674665.1 Terriglobales bacterium | reverse complement strand
GGGGGGTATAAAACCTAATCAAATCCATAGACATTCTCATGGAATTTGCTCCGCGTCATTCTCTTTAGCAATGCCGTCATCTTCCCATCGGTGGCCGCATGGATCTCAGCAGCAATGGAGAAAGGTCTGCTCACTTCACCACTTCTTGAAAATGACCGCGACGGCGCTGATGATCATGGCAAAGCCGACCAGGTAGTTCCACTTCAGCGGTTCTTTGAGATAGAGGACCGAAAAGACCGAAAACACGGTGAGAGTGATGACCTCTTGAATCGTCTTGAGCTGCGCCGTGGTGAACTCGTAGGAGCCGATGCGATTTGCGGGCACCTGGAAGCAGTATTCCGCAAAGGCGATGAGCCAACTTATGACGATGACCTTGAACAGCGGCACGTTGCGATACTTGAGATGGCCATACCAGGCGAAGGTCATGAAAATGTTGGAGAGAGTGAGGAGCAGAATCGTGGTCATGCGGATATGTTGCCTCAACCGGGACTTCTGTTGCACTGATTATGTGTTTGCGGTGAAGCGTGGACTACTGCTAGCGGCGCGTGTCGACGACCGCCTCACGTATTGCGTGCAACACTCCATCCATCTGTTCGGGCGTTCCGACGGTAATACGAACGCAACCTTCGCAGCCAGGGTTGGCCGTTGTATCGCGGACGAGAATGCCGCGCCGCTGCATCGACTCCACGAATGTTCTCGCGGACGTACCTACTCGCACCAAAACGAAGTTTGTCTGGCTTGGCCAGAAGCGCAGATCCAGTTCCTCGAACAATTGCGCCATGCGCTCGTGTCCCTGCTTCACTTGTGCAATATGATCGTTTACGAATTCTTGATCCGCCAGCGCCTCTTCGAGGCAAGCGAGCACCACGGTATTCACATTGAAGGGCACGCCAACTCGACGCATGTAGTCGATCTGTTCCGCCGCACCAACCAGTACGCCGAGGCGCAGGCCGGCGAGTCCGTAGGCTTTGGAAAACGTACGCCCAACAAACAAGTTCGGATGGTTCGCCAAGGCGGGTATAAGTGTCTCACCGCAAAACTCGAAATAGGCTTCGTCGATCAGGACCGCCGCATCGGGCGCTGCTTCTGCGATCTTCAACAAGTCCGCGCGCGACGCAGCTAATCCAGTGGGATTGTTGGGATTCGCGATTGCGATTACCCGAGTGTGCGACGAAATCCCAGCCAACAAATCGGTGACAGGAAGCGCCAGGTCTTCACCCGACCTCACGCGCACAACCTGTGCTCCGAGCGCTTCGCCAAGCATCGGATACATCACGAAGGTTGGGTCGGCAAAAAGCAGTTCGTCGCCGAGGCCCAGGTAAGCCGCAAAGAGCAGAGACAATGCCTCGTCCATTCCGTTAGTGAGCAACACCTGCTCAGGCGCAACGCCCAGGAAATTCGCGACCAGTCGCTCCCCAATCTCGCGCTCGGGATAGAGCGACACATCCTTCGCCGAAAGCGAGCGCAGCCGAGCCAGCACTCGTGGCGAGCATCCGGCCATGCTCTCGTTGAGATCGAGACTCAGCCCGGCGCGGCTCACAATGGGCGAATGGTATGGACTCAGACCGGCAATCACGTCGCGTGGCTTCAGCATGGGATGTGAGTAAATAAAATGTCTGTAAATAAAATGGAGATAAACCTGACGTCATGAGTTTACTGGATGAGTTCAAAGCCGCGCAGCACTCTTGATGAATTTTGTCATTCCTCGTCTTCATCCCGCCGCGCATACTTCACCCCGGCAAAAATCACTGTGCAGATCACGAAATCCAGCAGCAGGCCCCAGTCTTCCTTGAAAAGCGAGTGGCGCGCAACCCTCGGCAGATGTGGCATGAGCAGATAGTAGATCGCGTTCCCTCCCAGGACTGCCGTGAGCGCGTCGACAAAATTCTGCATCGTTTTGTTCTTGGTTTTGCTCTTGATCGGGGTCTTGTCCAAAGCCGTCCTCCACTCCCGATAATATCTCCTGCTACCATCGCTTAAGATGCTGGAACTCTCTACTCCAGTGCAGTTCGTGAAGGGCATTGGGCCGCGCCTGGCCGAAGTGCTTGCCGCCAAAGGCATTCGGACGGTTGATGACCTGCTGCACTACCTGCCTTTTCGCTATGAAGATCGCCTCAACCCGCGGTCGGTTGCCGAGTTGCGCGCCGGAGAAATGGCGACCGTGATCGCGGAAGTCCGCAACTCGGGACTGTTTCGCACGCGCCGCATGCCCATCTTTCAACTCACGGTTGGCCAGGGACGCACCAAGTTGAAGTGCCTGTGGTTCAACGCCGCCTATCTGCAAGATCGTTTTCAGGCGGGACAGATGGTCGCGCTCTACGGCAAGGTTGAAGAGGACCGCGACGGTCATCTCCAGATCATGCAGCCACAATTCGAGATTCTCGGCGACATTAACGAAGAGGGTGGCGCCGACGAGGCTGAAAAAAAGGCCGCTGCCTCGCTTGAGATTGGGCGGATTGTCCCGATCTACGAATCGACTGGCCAGGGCAAGCTCACGCCGCGCTGGTTTCGGCGCATTATACGATGGACGCTGGAAAATCTTGGCCCCGATGTCCTTTCTGAACTTCAGGATCCGATTCCAGCAGCGGTACGGGCGCATTTGAGCCTGGTGTCTCCGCGAGAAGCTTTATTCAAAGTTCACTGGCCGGATGCAGGCGAAAGTTTCAACGATCTGCAATCGTCGCGGACTCCGGCGCACATAAGAATGATCTTCGATGAACTATTTTTCATCGAACTCGGTCTCGAACTCAAGCGGCGCGAGCAGAAGGCGCAAACTGGAATCGCGTTTCAGCTTAACAATGGCGTTCGCGAGGCCATAAAGAAGATACTCCCGTTCCATCCGACGGCGGCGCAGAAGCGTGTGCTGAAGGAAATCGCGACCGACATGCAGGCGCCGTGTCCGATGCGGCGTCTATTGCAGGGCGATGTAGGGTCGGGCAAGACGATTGTGGCTTTTCAGGCTGCGATTATCGCCATTGAAAACGGCTATCAGGTCGCATTGATGGCTCCTACGGAAATTCTGGCGCAGCAACATTATTTTTCCGCTCGCCAGATTCTGGAACGCGCCGGCTACCGCATCGTGCTCCTGACTGGCTCGCTGGAGCAGGATCGCAAACGCGATGTGCGCCGACATATCGCGCAGGGTAACGCACAACTCATTATCGGGACGCACGCGCTGATTCAGGATCGCGTGGAATTTGAAAATCTCGGGCTGGTCGTGGTTGACGAGCAACATCGTTTTGGCGTGATGCAACGGTTGAAACTGATGAGGAAATCGGACGATGCTCGTGTGGGAGTTCGTGTGGTGACGGGCGACTCGCCCATCCAGCCGGGCGGGGACGCCCGGCGCTCCACCGGCACAGAGCCCGAGCCCGATGTTTTGGTGATGACGGCTACGCCTATCCCGCGCACGCTTGCTCTTACTCTTTATGGTGATCTTGACCTCTCGGTGCTGGACGAACTTCCGCCGGGACGCATGCCGGTCGTGACGCGCTCATTGCCCGATGAGCGTGCGCCCGAAGTTTGGGACTTTGTCCGCAAGCAAATCGCTGCGGGACATCAGGCCTATGTGGTTTATCCGGTGATTGAGGAGAACGAAGAACGGGAACTGAAGGCTGCGCAGCAGATGCACCGGCAGTTACGCGAGAAAATTTTTCCTAATCTACACGTCGGATTATTGCATGGCCGTCTTAATGCTGACGAAAAAGAACATGTCATGCGTGAGTTCCAACAGGGCAAGATTGAGATTCTGGTCGCGACCACGGTGATTGAAGTCGGCGTCGACGTTCCGAACGCGACTGTCATGGTGATTGAACATGCCGACCGCTTCGGATTGGCGCAGCTTCACCAGTTGCGTGGACGTATCGGCCGCGGCGCGGCGAAATCTTATTGTGTGTTGATGCGCGGCGGGAAGGTTTCCGAAGAAGGTGAACGGCGTCTTGACGCCATGGTGCGATCGAATGACGGTTTCCAGATTGCAGAACTGGATCTCGAACTGCGCGGGCCAGGCGAATTTTTTGGGACGAAGCAGGCGGGCATTCCGAGCTTTCGTGTGGCCAACATCATCCGCGATCGGCAACTACTGGAGGCGGCCAAGCGCGAGGCTGCGTTTGTGATCTCCGGGCCAAATGCTGAAGTGTCAAAAGATGAAGTTGATCGGGCGCTTCGGGAGATGCGGTCGCGCTGGGCGATGAGTTATGGGCTGGTGGAGGTGGGGTAAGACCTCCTCTTAGGGCCGGCTTGGGCGTTAGTGGCGTAATTGGGATTCATCATCAACCATACCTACTGCCCCGTTGTTCCTGCTGCTACGAGACACAGTGCATCTTGGGATCTTGGATTGGTAGTCACAACCGCATCAACCTCGTCCAAGCCTTTTGCGTGCACAGCCAAGTGATAGGTTCCAGCCTTAAGACTTTGGAACACGAACCTTCCTTTCGAGTTCGTGGTAGTTGATGACAGACGATCTTTCCCATCGCTACTCAGCGCGTCGATGCGTACACCTTTAAGATCGTGCCCGTCGATGCAGCCTACCCACCCTCGCAATGGGTTGCCGACCATTCCATAGTTGTTCAAGGACACGTCGCCGATCTGCGGTGAGCAGCTTTCGCCGCGCGGTGTAGGCACGACAATCGTGTAAAGCGAATTCTGTGGCGGCAATGGACACGATACCTGCTCTCCTTCCGCCGAGCCCCGGGGCGGCAACGCATACTTCGACAGTTCTATTACAGGTGTCCTTTCCCCAAGTAATCTTGTCTTGGCGATCCTCGCCGTATTCAGAACTTTCCAAGTCCAATCGGGAAAGAGATTCGCGGCCACGGCGGACACGACTACCGATGCTACTGCGATGGCTATCAACACGACGAGCGTTCGCCTCATAAATTTCGGCTCGAAACCGTCCTCGGCTAATTAGACACCAAGATGATTGTTGTTAGCACCCACAGGCGACTACACCAGCGAGACTGGCCCGGTTCTCCCCCGATGCTTCTGCTATCATCGCCTCAGGGCCGGGAGAACCGGCACATTACAC
This sequence comes from Terriglobales bacterium, assembly GCA_049674665.1. GTDB lineage: Bacteria > Acidobacteriota > Terriglobia > Terriglobales > Acidobacteriaceae > Acidiflorens. Next base: position 26,150 of record JBATZM010000062.1, on the reverse strand, counting down.
TTTCACGAGGAGTTTTTATCATGGAAATGCCCGGTCTTCCTCTTGGCTCCCGCCGCGATGAAGACATCGCGTTGGACCTCATGAAATTTATCGCCATGACTACCGGCTATGGCAAAACTACTGGAACCGGAGTCGGGTTCCAGGGCAGCGGTGCAGCTGCAAAGCCTGAGGATTATGCCTCACACTTGCTCGAGCTCTACGGGCGTTGCCTGCAGTCGGTGGGCGGGAAGTGAAACTACTATTGAATCATTGAGTCGTTCGAATCCACGATTTTTCGATGACTCAATGACCCGATGCCTCAATGATTCAATGCTTTACCAACCTCTTCGTTGACAAGCTTGTTAAGGCTGGGCTATCCTAGAGGTCTTTGCAAGTGAAGTGGAAGTCCTGCGGCTGCCCGCCGGGAACACCTAGCGCGCGTTCTGCGTGGATAATTATAATCAGGGCACTCAGCGGTCTTCGTCGTTTGTTGCGTTCTTTTAACTTTCTGGGAGATTTCCGATGTCAACCTATTTCCCCAAAGAGGGGGATATTGCGCGTAAGTGGTTTGTGGTGGATGCGAGCGGACTTGCGCTTGGACGCCTTGCCTCACGTGTAGCTCGCATTTTGATGGGCAAAGAGAATCCGCAGTACACGCCGTTTATCGATACCGGCGATCATGTTGTGGTCATCAATGCCGATAAAGTCAAGATCACCGGCATGAAGGCGGATCAGAAGATGTATCACCACTACACGGGGTATCCCGGTGGAATCCGCTCCGAAGAAATGAAGAAGCGGCTGGTGCGCAAGCCGGAGCTCATCATTGAAGACGCTGTGTCACGCATGCTCCCCAAGAACAAACTGGGCAAGCAGATGTTTACCAAGCTGAAGGTTTATCGCGGAGATAAGCATCCGCACGAAGCGCAGAAGCCGGAAGCAAAAGTTTTCGCGTAGGTAAGGTCTCAGGTGTCAGGTCTCAGGATTCAAGAGTCCGACATCAGCAAAAATTTTGAAAGGTTGAGAGCGCTTGGGGTTGGCTGAAGCTGACGGCTGAGTGCTGAGGGCTGAAATGGCAGAAATTGTTCAATACTACGGAACTGGACGCCGCAAGACGGCGATCGCGCGAGTTTTTCTTCGTCCTGGCAGCGGCGAGCTTAAGGTCAACGGCAAGTCGTTCGATGAATACTTTGTGACGCCCTCGCAACGCATCGCGGCAAAGCGCGCGCTGGTTTCGACCGACACTTCGGCGACCTTCAATGTGCTCGCAAATGTGTGCGGCGGCGGAGTTGCTGGCCAGGCGGATGCAGTGCGTCTGGGAATCACGCGCGCCTTGATGCTGTTCAACGCTGAGTTGCGCGGGAAGCTCAAGAGCGAAGGTATGGTAACTCGTGATCCGCGCGCCAAAGAGCGCAAGAAGTATGGACAAAAGGGCGCACGCAAGCGCTTCCAGTTCAGCAAGCGTTAAGGTTTTGTTTTAGCTGAGAGCTGATGGCTGTCAGCTGTTTCACAAATTCATCCCCCCACCTCCCCTGAGGCGGGGTGGACGGGAATGGCAATCCGGGGCCTCTTAGTGTCCGGATGCAGACCAACTGAGGAGGTTGATTGGCAAACATTACGATGAAGGAGTTGCTCGAAGCGGGCGTTCACTTCGGGCACCAGACGAAGCGGTGGAACCCAAAGATGAAGGAGTACATCTTTGGTGAACGCAATGGCATTTACATTATCGATCTGCAAAAGACGCTCAAGATGTTTAAGGAAGCGTCGAAATTTGTGCAGGATCTGGCCGCTGACGGCCGAATCATCCTCTTTGTGGGCACCAAGCGTCAGGCACAGGACGCAATCGCCGAAGAGGCGCAGCGCTGCTCGATGTATTACGTGAACCAGCGCTGGCTGGGTGGTCTGCTGACCAATTGGATCACCGTACAGAAATCCGTAAAGCGTCTCAAGGAACTCGATGAAATGGCCACCGATGGCCGTTACGATCTGCTTCCGAAAAAGGAAGTGATCAAGCTCGAGCGTGAGCGCAAGCACCTGCAGGCGAATCTAGCCGGCATCAAGAACATGACGCGGTTGCCCGATGCGATCTTCGTCATCGATTCGAATAAAGAACAAATCGCGGTGCGCGAATCGCGCAAGCTGGGTATTCCGGTGGTCGCCGTGGTCGACACGAACTGCGATCCTAGTGAAGTGGATTACGTGATTCCGGGCAACGACGACGCGCTGCGCGCAATTCGTTTGTTTACGTCGAAGATATCGGAGTCGATTGCCGAGGGCGTCCATGCTCGCGACGATAAGCAGTTGGCGGATATTCAGGCGGTGGCAGAGCCCGAGCCGCTGGTAGCGGATCCTGCAGCTGAAGAGCTGTTTGCTGCAGTCGCAGCCGACGGGGCAATTGCCGTTCCCGTGGCAGGAGTGGAAGGCGCGGCTCTCGAAGGTGGGGTTCCAGAGGGCGAAGAGATTCGCATGGAAGACGTGCTGGGCAAGGGAACGCGCAAGCGTCCTTCAGCCGCCACGGAAGACGTCGACGAGCTACAGGCCGAGACGCGCCGGTTCTAGCGTTAGTCACTTGCTCTTGTTTATGGGCACTGACGAATACCGAAGAATCTGACCCGCGCGGTCGGTCTATGCGCGGGTCGAGTTTTATAGAGGCAAAGGAACTTAAAAATCATGGGAACTACAGTAAGTCCCGGACCTGACGACAACAAAGGTCCGAATATCTCTGCGGCAAGGGTCAAAGAACTTCGCGACAAAACCGGTGCGCCGATGATGGACTGCAAGCAGGCGCTGACTCAATCAAGCGGTGACTTGGAAGCAGCGATCATCTGGCTACGCAAACGAGGTTTGTCCGTGGCTGCCAAGAAGGCAACCCGTGTGACCAGTGAAGGTTCGGTAGGCCACTACATTCACGCCGGCGGCAAGATTGGCGTGCTGGTCGAGGTTAACTGCGAAAGCGATTTCGTAGCGCGCACCGAAGACTTCAAAGAACTGGTGCACGACATCGCCATGCACATCGCGGCAAGCGATCCGAAGTTCGTGCGTAAGGAAGACGTTACGCCGGAAGACTATGCTCGTGAGAAGGACATCTATCTCGCGAAGGCCATTGCCAGCGGCAAGCCTGCAAACATCGCGGAAAAGATGGTCGCCGGCATGATGGAAAAGTTCTACGAAGAGGTTTGCCTGCTGGAGCAGCCCTTCATCAAGGACCAGACCATCAGCATCTTGCAGTTGATTGCCGCCAAGGTTGGCAAGCTCGGCGAGAATATCGCCGTCCGCCGCTTCGCGCGTTTCAAGGTTGGTGACGCGACTGCTACCGTTGCTTTCGTCAGCACCAAAGCTGACGAGGGCGGCGAGGCAAATACTCCGGTTGCGAAGTAGCAGCCGAATAAATCAGGAGTGCTGCGGCGCTCCTTTTCGTTTATGCTTTTCATTTGTGCTTTCCCGCGTAGCTTGTAATAGCTAGTCATTCTGTGCGAAGTGAAGGATCCACCCTGTCATGTCTGCACCGATCTTCAAGCGCATCCTGCTTAAAATCTCTGGCGAAGCCCTTGCCGCGACGCAAGGCTTTGGCATCGACACCAAACGCATTCATGAAGTCGCGGCTGAGCTTGCCGATGTCCACACTCTCGGCATTCAGATGGCGATCGTCGTCGGCGGAGGCAATTTCTTCCGTGGGGTTGCCGATCAGGCCAGGGATATGGATCGCGTTTCCGCCGATCACATGGGCATGCTGGCCACCGTTATCAACGCGCTTGCACTACAGGACGCTCTGGAAAAGCAGAATGTATTTACCCGCGTGCAGACGGCTATTGAGATGAATCAGGTTGCGGAGCCCTTTATCCGGCGTCGCGCCATCCGGCATTTGGAAAAAGGACGTGTAGTCATCTTCGCCGGCGGTACCGGCAATCCGTATTTCTCGACCGACACGGCCGCATCGCTGCGTGCCATGGAAATCAAAGCCGATGCCATCCTCAAAGCCACCAAAGTGGACGGCATCTATGACGCCGATCCGATGAAGGTGAAGGATGCCAAGAAATTCTCACACCTGACATACATGGACGTTCTGAAGCAGGGTCTCAAAGTGATGGACTCGACGGCGATCTCTTTATGCAAAGACAACAATCTGCCCATTATTATTTTCAACCTGAACCAGCACGGCAATATTCGCCGCGTCGTGCTTGGGGAAAAGATTGGTTCGCTGGTTAGCGCGTAGAAGCTCTAGCCCTTAGCCCTCGGCTTTTAGCTCAGAACCGAAAGCTACGGTCCAAAAGCGTTTATAATGCAGCGTTCCATATCACAATAATTGGGAGCTGAGAGAGATGGCTCATCCTGCTTTAAAAGAAGTTTACGCAACGCTTAAGACCCGCATGGATAAGGCGGTGGAAGACTTTCGCCGCGAAATGGCCGCCACGCGCACCGGGCGGGCGAATGTTCACATGCTCGACACCGTTTCCGTCGATTACTACGGCTCGCAGATGCCGCTTAACCAGATCGCGCAGATTCACGCTCCCGAGCCGCAGATGATCACCGTGCAGCCGTTCGATACGTCACAGCTCGCCGTGATCGAAAAGGCCATCCGCGGTGCCGACCTCGGTCTTAATCCAATGAATGATGGCAAGCTGGTGCGTGTGCCCGTGCCCGCGCTTACCGAAGAGCGGCGCAAGGACATGGTGAAACATCTGCATCGGATTCTTGAGGAGCATCGCACGGCGGTGCGTAACGTCCGGCGCGACGGGAATGATGCGATCAAGAAGACGCTGAAAGACAAGCAGATTTCGGAAGACGATGAAAAACGCGCGCTCGACGAAATCCAAAAGCTAACCGACGACGAAATCAAGAAGATGGAAGAGATGAGCAAAGGCAAAGAAAAAGAAGTGCTTGAGTTCAAGTAGTGGTCGTGTGGACAAGGCCGAACAACCCTCTGAAACTTACACCAGCCGAATGGACATCATCGGATGGTGGGAGCAGCGTCGCCTCCGCTTTAACGCCTACGTTGGACTCGTGGGATTCGTGACATGGTGGCTCGTTCTTATCGCCGGGAGCGCTGCCGTAAAACCAGGCGTTGACTTTGAAGAGCCCTTTGGGATGATCTTGGGGCCGCTGTTGTATGGCATTATGGCCAACGTCTGTTATACGTTTGGCTGGATTGTGGATATAGCTGTCTTTCGCGGCAAGCCGCGAAAGGCTTTATTCCGGGGAGGATTTATTTTTTCCATGCTTTTGACCGCTCTGCCCGGAATCTGGGCCGTGATCGCCTGGCTGACGACCGTTTACACCGGACGAAAACTGAATTGAGGACGGCGAACGAATTCTTCCGCGCGGTGGGAGACGGCGCAAACCCCGTTACTTCACCGTCACCTCGACCGTCGCTGTAGTCCTTCCATACTGGTTCGTTGAATAGAGGGTGTAAGTTGTCGTCTTTGTCGGTACTACCGTGGCTGAAGTTCCTCGCATTACCCCAATCTGCGGTGACACGATGTTGTATTCACCGTTGGTGACACTCCAGCTCAGTGTTACTGGTGAGCCTGGTGAAACTGTTTGCGGATTGGCGGTGAAGTTGGCTATCGTTGGATTCGGCCCCTGCGGAATATTGGCCGCGGTATAGATCGGATTCATCAGCACAACTTCAAACGCCGACGCCTGTTTCAGAGTGCCAAGATCGTTATTGTCCCAGCGATTGTCGGGCGCTCCGCTCACAAACATCGAGCTGCCGTTGTCGGCCATGATCATTCCGTATTGTTGTAGCGCCGTCAGAATCACTTTCGACTGCGCTAGGAATCCCGAGATGTCGTAGCTTGCCTTCAGGCGCAAGCGCATGCCCATTGGCGCTGCGTAAGGATTCGTAGAGTTTGCCGCCCAGTGACTTGCGGGAGGCGTAAACGCAGCCTGGCTATACTGCAGCGTGAAGCGCAACGCATGCTGGATCGCGCCCGCTGCATACTCATCGTAGCGCGCCAGCCCTGGGAAAATCGGCAGACCCGGCGGCATCGGCGGAAGTCCATGTGTACGGCCGCTGTTCTCCGTTCAACAAATCCCACACCGCGCCTGATCCAGCGTCCCAGTTTCCATTCTTAAGCAGGTGTGAGTTGTAGAGCTCATAGAGCCAGCAGGTATTGCGATCGAGGACGAGCACGTGCCGGTCGCCATTGCCCGGCTTGGGATAGCCCTCGATCGGAGCATTCGCGGGAACGGGCATCGGTCCGGGATCGCTCTCGTCGCCATAGGCCGTGAAATTAATCTTCACCAGTGGCGCCCCACTCACCACGATGTAAGGAATTCCGATCGATTGCCCTGCATAAAGACCCGAACCGAAATCCGGATGCAAAGGCGTGCTCGTGCCGATGAAATTAATGATTGCGTCCGAATTAGGATCGACGGACGCGCTGGCGATGTTCAGGTTCCAGAGGTTGTCCGCAGGAAACGGGATGAAGCCATTCAGATTCGCGCCGATTCCGAGAGCCATGCCGCTGCAACCCGTCTGTGCGTGCACCGCTGAGCTGAAAAGAAGAAGCACGAGCAATGTGGAAAAAATGTTCGCATTGAGATGACCCCGCGAGGAACTCCAGAGGAGACTCCAAAGCGCAATAAACTCAACATAGCACGGAGCCAAGTCGATGACACTACTCGGATGTTCCATTGCGCTTGTGCAGCGGGTCAAGCAGGACAGTGCCTCTATTTCTGCTTGCCGCCCGATTCGATTCGGCACGATTCAGTTGTCGTTTGGGCACGATTCAGTCCCGGCGGCGCCAATATTAATGTGCTAACTTCAGAAAAACTTACCGACATGGGCAACGCGGCCACGTTTTATTCCGTCTGTGTTGAGGTAGAACTTTTTCGGGCGTGACTCCCAGGGAAGAAATTTGTCCCTGCCTTGGACGGTTCTCACTCTCTACCGTATAATTACCGTTTTCCTAACTCTAGTTTTTCGAGGTAGTTGCGATTCATCGTCGTCATCATGCTATCCCTGTGCGCGCCCCGCAGCATGGCCACGACATGGGCCCGCAGAGACTGTCTTCTTGGTCTCCATCTTGTTCCTCTATAAGAGTTTGGAAGCAGAGTTCTGTCTGGAATATCCTGCTCGGTTTCCTCACACTTCTGCTTCTGACTGCTCCTGTTTTCGGCCAGCAGGACTTGATAGTTGGCATCGTCGTCCACGGCAACCGCCGCATCCCAGCCGACGCGGTTAAAGCCCGTATCTTCAGCAAAGTTGGTGACGTCTACGATCCCGCCGCTATCGAGCGCGACTTCAACGCCCTCTGGAACACAGGTTACTTTGAGGACATTCGCTTTGAGCGTGAACAAGACCCCAAAGGCTGGATCATTCACATTTACCTCAAAGAGCGGCCTACCATCCGCGAGATCAACTACCTCGGCTTGAATGCGGTTTCTACCAGTGACGTGCTCGACCGGTTCAAGGAGCGCAAGGTCGCGCTCTCGGTGGAGAGCCAGTACGATCCTACGAAGGTCAAGAAAGCCGAAGTTGTAATAAAAGAATTGCTCTCAGAGCACGGACGTCAGTTTGCCACCATTCGCACCGAAATCCGTCCCATCCCTCCCAATGCCATCGGCATAACCTTCGTTATTAAGGAGGGACCCAAGGTTAAGGTTGGCCACATCCGTTTCCGAGGCAACAAACACATCAATGACCGCACCCTGCGTGCGGCCATGAAGAACCTCAAGCCCATCGGCATTCCGCACTCCATCTTCCTGGAAGACATTTTTTCCAAAACCTACGACGCAACCAAACTTGAAGAAGATACCGAACGCGTCCGCGCCGCGTATCAGGATCGTGGCTATTTCAAGGTGGTGGTCACTGATCCGAAAACCGAGATCTACGATACTGGACACACGGGTTTCCACATTCCATGGATCCAGCCTGGAGAGGGAAAATCAGTCGATATCACCATGCCCATCGAGGAGGGTGATCGCTACCGCCTGGGCAGCATCACCTTCAAGAACAACAAAGCCATCTCTAACGTGGCCGCATTGCGCAGCCTTTTTCCGATGAAGGACGGCGATATTTTCAGCCGTGAAAAAGTCTCTACCGGACTTAAAAACCTGACCAAAGCCTACGGCGAAGCGGGATTCATTAACTTCACTCCGATTCCCGATACCACGTTTAATGACGAAAAGAAGACCATCGACCTGATCATCGATGTCGACGAAGGCAAGCAGTTCTACGTGCGTCGCATCGAATTCGAGGGCAACACTACCACCCGTGACAAAGTCATCCGGCGCGAAATTGCACTGGAAGAAGGCCAGATCTACAACTCGCGTTACTGGGAGCTCAGTCTGCTGCGCTTGAACCAACTCGGCTATTTTGATCAGCTCAAGCCGGACGATCCTAATACCACCGAGCGCCACCTCGACGAAAAGAATGGCACCGTCGATTTGACGCTGAAGGTCCATGAAAAAGGAAAGAACAGCATCGGATTGCAAGGCGGCGTCAGCGGCCTGGCAGGCGCTTTCGTTGGCCTTAATTACGCCACCAACAATTTTCTGGGATTGGGCGAGACGCTCTCCGTGCAGGCCAGCCTTGGCAGCCGCCAGCGTGACTTGGTGCTCGGATTCACCGAACCTTATTTGTTTGACCGGCCGATCCAGGCCGGCTTCAACGTCTATACCCGGAAGACCAACTATGACCAGGCTCGGCAGTATGCTATTCAGACCGGACAAAATCTGAACTTGCCCTCGGTCTACCTGCAAAACCTGCAGAACTACTCGCAGTCCAGTACCGGCACCACCCTAAGCGTAAGTTATCCGCTGCGCCATTCTTTCAAACGCTTTGGCATCAGCTACTCCTTTGACCGATCTTCGCTGGTCGCGGTCAGCAACGCGTCCAAACTGTTATTCGAGAACCTCAACTTCCGGGGTATTACCGGCCCCAACGCGCTCGATGGCATCATCACCAGCAAGATTACGCCCAGCTTCACCATGAACACTCTCGATGCGGCGTATTCGCCCCACAAGGGCAAGAGCCTGTTTATCGGCGGAGAGTTTTCTGGCATCGGCGGCACAGTTCACACCATCCGGCCTATCATCCAGTACAAACAGTTTTTCCCCATGCAAAAGCGACGCAATGCCCTCGGGTACAATGTGCAGGCTTCGTTTATCTCGGGCTACGGCGGGATCGTTGCACCACCGTTTGAACGCGCCTACCTCGGCGGCGAAAACGATTTGCGCGGTTTCGATATCCGCACCGTTTCTCCCATCGCCTACTTGCCCAGCACGCAGAATGTGGCCCTCAGGAACCCGGACGGAACGTTCGTTCCCGCTAATCCCCGGTTCCCCGCAGTACCTGGCTCCAACGGAGCATGTGTCAGCAACTGCTGGAATGTCCCTGTGCCGTACTCGCAACTCGTGACTCCCGGTGGCGACTTCAGTATTCACGGGAACCTTGAATACCGCTTTACCATCGCCGGGCCTGTCGCTATCGCACCCTTTATGGATGTTGGCACCGATCCAATCCTGCGACCCTCGCAATTGCAGATCAACCCGGTTCAGTACAATAACCTCCGGAGTACTTTGTATGGGTGTCCGGTGCTGAGTACCGCTTACGCCTGTTCCGGTGGGCAGTTGCTTAACCCGAAACTTCTCTCGCCAGATCTCACGCCGGTTCCTGGCACAAACTGGGTTCCGCGCATGTCCATCGGACTCGAACTACAGACGATGCTTCCCGTGGTCAATGCACCCTTCCGCATTTACTATGCCTACAACGCCCTGCGCCTCGACGGCAGCGCAGCTCCGAGTGTGCCGATAACTCCCGGAATGTTCCCGAACAGCGGTGCCGGTATCTATACTTACAACACTACGCTCTCAACCCTCGGCTCCAGGTACACTCTGCTCGAACCAAGAAAAACGTTCCGCTTTTCTGTTGCCACAACGTTCTAGAGAACAGCTTTTAGCCATTAGCACTCAACCGTCAGCTTGTGATTGCTGCTATTTGCGAACTGCGCTTGTTTGCGAGGTTCGCTTGAAAAGACTACTGGGAAGGTTTTACTGACGGCTGAAAGCTGATGGCTGATGACTAAAAGCTGACAGCTACTCGATGTGTACCAGTCCACTTGCAGCGCCGGACGCAGGGGCCGGTCGTTGCGGTGCACGCCACGCATCTACGACCGATACCTGGTGCACACACGATACGGTGCAATGCGGCGCACATGACTTCTCCGTATAGAACTCGCGGCGTATATCGGCTCGCGTGTATTTCTCCAAAGGAATGCCCGGATACCCACGCTGCTGCGAGCAGTAATGAACTAGACCGTCCTCGCAAATGTAGAGATAGCGCGCTCCGGCGCGACAGCGCCACTGATTCGGACGGCCCAGCGCGATATTATCCTGAAACGCATTCACGCGCGTAAAGCTGCGTTTCTCCAGCCCCTTCATCTCGTGGTACACGCGCTGCTCGTCGTCATTCAAGGGCTGCACCTGCCCCGAACCGTCGTGGATGATTCCTACGGTTGAACTGAATCCTAGTTCCAAAGCGCGCTTGCCAATGGTGAGCGCATCTTGAGGATGGCTCACGCCACCGCCCACGACCGAATTAATATTCACATGAAAATCCGCGTGCTCGGCCAGGAGTTGTAACTTTCGATCGAGTACCTTCAGACTCTTCTTGGAGACTTCGTCGGGATTTACGTTATCGATCGAAATCTGCAACCACTCCAAGCCGGACTTGTTCAGTTTCTGGATGCGGTCCGCAGTCAGTAAATAACCGTTCGTGATCAGCCCCGAAACAATCCTGCGCTTCCGCATGTGGTGAATAATGTCATCCAGCTGCGGGTGCAGCAGCGGTTCGCCGCCGCTGATCGTGATCACGGAAGTGCCAAGATCGCCCAGTAGATCCACGCGTCGCAACATTTGCTCGGTGGGTACGGGCTTGGAAAAATCGTCGAACTCGTTGCAGTAAGTGCAGGACAGATTACAACGCCGGATCGGGATCAGATGCGCCAGCAGAGGATGGTCGGTTGACACGACCGCCTTCAGGATTTGCCACAATCCATGAACGTTCCGTTCCGCGGCTTTGAGTTTGCGGCGCAATGCCACTGACCTTGCTGTCATCGGGTTAACCTGTAGATCGACCTGTTCCTATTTCACCACATCACCGTGCCAAGTGACGAATTTACAGCAGTATTCGGCGCAAAAGCGGGGTCGAATGGCAAATCGACTCTAGACTCGACTATATCCTCGAAGTGAAACGGTTTGCATCCCCCATCTTCAACACGATCGTCCATCATGGCTGCGCGATGCAACCGTTAGGAATAGATCGGAATCCACCACTCTATTTCCATTCAAAATGCCACCCAGGTTTACTGTCATTTGGCTATAATGTCTATTATATTAGTAGGCATTAAGCATAAGAGGCGCAGTGGTCAACTCCCAACTCGACGTACTCATTGTTGGCGGCGGATTCAGCGGAACCATGCTCGCGGTGCACCTGTTGCGGCGCACTACGTCCTTGTCCATCGCTGTTCTTGATCAAACTTCGCTCCCGGGCCGTGGGCGCGCCTACCGTTCTCCGCACAGATTTCATCTTCTCAATGTGCCTGCCGGACAAATGGGCGCGTTTCCCGGCGATCCCGAAGATTTTCTCCACTGGGCAAAAAGTAACTATGACGCCTCGATGCGGGCGCGCAGTTTTCCGCCGCGCAAGGTTTATGGAGAGTATCTCGGAAGCGTGCTGGAGCGCACACTCGCCGAAAGAGGCTGCGACCGCTTTCACTGGATTCCGGATGAAGCGCTGTCGTTGCAGCGTCGCAAGGGTGAACCGGCGGCGCAGCACCTCGCTGTGCAATGCAAAGACGGCTCCGAACTCCTAGCTCGGACGGTGGTTCTGGCGACCGGCAATTTTCCGCCTGCCACTCCCAAGATCCCCGGCATCGAGTCCGGCAGTTCACTTTATGTGAAATTTGCGTGGGCAGAGAATGCTCTCGATAAACTGCCTCAAGACGGCAGCGTGCTGCTGCTCGGTTCCGGCCTCACCAGCATCGACATGATCATGGCGCTCAAGTCGAAAGCCTTTCGAGGAACCATTCACGTGCTCTCGCGCGAGGGCCTCATTCCCAGCCGTCATCAACAAACCAAGTCTTGGCCCGTTTTCTGGAATGAACAATCTCCTCGAACTACGCGCGGGTTGCTTCGCTTGATTCGGAATCAGGTGGCCGCCGCCACAGAACAGGGAATTGACTGGCGAAGCGTTGTCGACAGCTTGCGTCCCGTGACGCAGCAGGTCTGGCAATCGCTCCCGCTCAACGAACAAAAACGATTCCTGCGCCACGCTCGTGCGCAATGGGACATCCACCGCCATCGCCTGGCCCCGGAAATTGCTGACATTTTTTCCGATATGGAAGCGGAAGGACAGATTCGGTTTCACACCGGACGGATCATCAGCTACGCCGAGGACCACCATTTGGCCGAGATCGTCCATCAGGAACGCGGCGCCACCACCACAAAGCGTCTCCACGCTCATCGCGTCATCAATTGCACCGGCTCGGAAACCGACTGCCGCCGCATTGACGACTCGCTCATCACCAGCCTTTTTGTACAGGGACTCGCTCGCCCCGATCCTCTGTTTCTAGGCCTTGACGTTGATCAGCACGGCGCACTCATCGACTATAAGTGCGTGCCATCCTCGTCCCTATTTACCATTGGACCAACCCGGAAAGGGCAACTCTGGGAAACGACGGCCGTTCCTGAAATTCGGCAGCAGGCCGAACAGCTAGGCTCATACCTGGTAAAAGCCCTGCACCGTCAATCGCAAGAACAACGACGAGGACGACAAGGACAAGGAGAGGATGACCTGCTCGAACAGGCTGTCTAGAGAGAAAACGCCGTCGCAGCTGCGCTCTTGCACGACCTAAAAATCTTGCTTCCGAGTGTAACTCCTGGAATCGTGTAACTCCCGAAATCAACCACCCTCTTCACGAACTTGTTCGTGTCCAACCGCTCAGTGCCAAAATCGCCCGCTCCCGGTGCTCGCGTTTGATCAATACATAATCGGTATCAAACGTCGAAATTGCGAAGGTCGGAATCTGCACATCCGCCAGCGGTTGCACAAAAGATGCCAGCACGCCAGTCATCGAGAACGGAAACGGCCCTTCAAGTTTCAGTGCCAACCATCCGCGCTCGGCTGAAGCGCCGGGTGGCAGACAATTGTCAGAGCAAAACATCTTCCGTACAGACATCTTCCGAACAAACAATGGAAAGTTCATCGCGCGTGCGCACCACGCAGAAAAATTCGCCCTCCAGCGCCCAGTCTGGAAAATGGGCACCGGAGACAAGCCGGTAAACTGCCAACTGCTCCACCAGAACACGGTATTTCAAATTGTGAGGCAACCAGCAAGGAGGTTACTACATCGAATCCCTAACTTGAATTAGAAGCTTGCAGCCCTTGATTGCCACGACCAGCGTGCTCTCCTTGACAGGTGATCGCCGCAGGATCAAAATTGTAACCCTCTCCCGCTTGAGTCGATCTTTTGTCTCTCAAGCAGCCCCTGGGTAGAGGCACCCCATCCCAAGGATGGCGCCATGCGCCCACTTCGCTTTGTCTCTCTGTTTACGACCTTACTTATTACGAGCTTATTCAGCACACTCGTCCTGGCACAGTCTAGTCCGGTATTGCCGAGCAAGCAGCCGATCGCCGCGAAAAACGCGACACCGAGCGGCTTGTCGCAACCCAATGCGGCGAGTCAGGCGAAGATTGTCGAGAAGTATGGCAAGTTGCCGCTGAGCTTCGAGGCCAATCAGGGGCAGACCGATTCGCGGGTGAAGTTTCTGTCGCGCACGGGCAGCTACTCCCTGTTTCTGACCGGGGATGAAGCGGTGCTCGAGTTGAGCGGGAAGACGAATCGCGGGAAGACGAATATAGATAAGACGAAGTTAGATAAAGCGAAAGTCGCGAGTACGGCTCACACGCAGTCGGGCATGACTGAGACCAAAGCCGGTGGCGTGCTGCGGATGAAGCTGCGCAATGCTAACGGCGCGGCCAAAATAACCGGCATGGATGAACTGGCGGGCACGAGCAACTACTTCATCGGGAATGACTCGGCGAAGTGGCAGACCAATGTTCCGACTTACGCCAAGGTGAAGTATGAGGGAATTTATTCCGGCATCGACCTGGTTTACTACGGCAACCAGCGGCAGTTGGAATATGACTTCATTGTGGCGCCGGGAGCAGACCCGCATCGCATCGCGTTCGACGTTAGCGGAGCGCAGCGGATCCGTCAGAATGCACAGGGCGAGTTAGTGTTCAAAATGAAGACGGGCGAGGATGAAATCCGTTGGCACAAGCCGGTGGTGTATCAGGAGAAAAATGGAACGCGGCAGGAGATTGCGGCGCGTTATTCCATCACCGTCGCGAATCGTGTGGGATTCGAGCTGGCGAAGTATGACGCGAGCCGCCCACTGTATATCGACCCGCTAATTTACTCGACCTACCTAGGCGGCAGCGGCCAGGAATATCGCGGCGGCATCGCCGTGGACAGCACGGGCAACGCTTATATCGTTGGCAGCACCCTCTCGACCGACTTTCCGACGATGAATCCCTTGCAGCCAACCATTGGCGGCGCAAATGTTATCAATGTCTTTGTGTCTAAAATCAACGCTGGAGGAACGGCTTTTGCTTACTCCACCTATTTGGGCGGCAGCGGAACCCCCTCTATGGGTCAAACGGCAGGCGACACTGGTAATGGCATTGCCGTAGACGGCAATGGCAATGCTTACGTCACCGGTACTACCTGCTCCAAGAACTTTCCTACCGTTAATCCCATACAGCCCGCCAACGCCGGCGGCAACCCTTTTTGTGATGGTTTCGTGGCCAAAATCAACCCCTCTGGAACGGCTCTGACTTACTCCACCTATTTAGGTGGCAGCGAGGTCGACAGCGGCCTTAGCGTTGCGGTGGACAGCGCGGGCAACGCCTACGTCACCGGCAACACTTTCTCCGCTGACTTTCCGACGATGAACCCCTTGCAGCCAGCCAACGGCGGCGGCGCGAACAACGAAAGCGCTTTCGTGACCAAGATAAACTCCGCAGGATCTGCTCTGGCTTACTCCACGTATCTGGGGGGCAGCGCTAGCGACAGCGGCTGGGGCATCGCTGTGGACAGTGCGGGTGACGCTTATGTCGCCGGGGCAAATGGTTCGACCGATTTCCCAACCAAGAACCCATTGCAGCCGCAACCCCGTAGTATGTTTGTGTCCGAGTTGAACCAAGATGGATCGGCCTTTGTCTACTCCACCTATCTCGGCGGCAGCGGTCAAGACTTTGCCTATGGAATTGCGCTGGACGGCGCGGGTAGCGCTTACGTCACGGGCTACACTTTCTCAAACGACTTTCCAACAACGCCCGGCGCATTTCAAACAGTCTGCGGTGGTGGTAGCTGTAGCAGCTATGTCGACGCCTTCGTAACCAAGATCGCACCCTCCGGGGGAGCCCTTGTCTACTCAACCTATCTGGGTGGGAGCAGTGGCGACGTCGGCAATGCCATTGCGGTAGATAGCGCGGGTAGCGCTTACGTAATCGGCGGGACCAGTTCAAAGGACTTTCCCAAAAAGAATCCTCTCCCGGGACAGTCCATCGCCACCGCCTTCGTTACCAAGCTTAATACGACAGGGTCGGCGTTGGTTTACTCGACTTACCTGGGTGGCCGTACCGCCAGTGGCGACGGTATTGCTGTGGACGGCGCGGGTAGCGCTTACGGCACTGGCATTACCGGTAAAGACTTCCCCACCGTGAACGCCCTGCAGCCGACATATGGCGGTGGCAACACCGACGCCTTTGTGGCCAAGATCCACATTGCGGCGGCGAGCACGACTACTCTTTCGTCGTCGCCGAATCCGTCCACTTACGGGCAGGAGGTGACCTTTACTGCGGTAGTGAGTTCCGGCGATGGCGCGCCCGCTGATGGAGAAACCGTCGCGTTCGTACAAGCTAAGAACACACTGGGTACAGGGGTTTTGCATGGAGGTTCCGCGAGCTTTACCACCTCGGCGCTATCCTTGGGCCACCATCCGATCAAGGCTGTGTATGGTGGCGACTCAAATTTCTTAGGCAGTTCGTCGAAGTCACTAACGCAGGTGGTAGACAAAGCCGCGGAGTGAGGGTTATTTCGCAGACTGAGGGATGACGGCGGATGAGCGGATCTGGGGCGGAGCCTCCGCTACACTGAGCAGGCTCCCCTAAGTTAACAATCGCAAGTTAGCAACTTGGCATTCGCGCCTATTGCATGTCTCCGCCCATCGGCACGTAGCGGAACTTCTTCCCATCGAAGAACACGGCGGAGCTGCCGCCCATTTCGCCTGCTTCTTCAATGTATATCGCTTCGACGTTTTTCTTGCGCGTGTGCATTTTTCGAACCGAGAGAGTCTTATAGGGCAAATTCACAATCACGTATTTCGCTTTCGGAGTTGCTGATTGCCATGCGCTCTTCCCCTCGCCATCAATCACCAGCACCACGAGACCGCGGTTCGTGGGATCACCTTCGCTGAATGTGGTCGTCATCTTGGGATCGCCATAGCCAAAAAAATCGTTGTAGGGATCCATCACCATGTAGTTGTGCTCGCCTTGATCCAGCATAGGATTCTTGCAACGCGCGGCGATCACCACATCTTCCACGCCATCACCATCCAAATCGCCGAAAACGGGGGCGAATTCTGGCAGTAACGTGAACTCCTTGCCAAACTGCTGGTGCACAAACTCGTTGTCGATTTTGATAGATGCTGATTGCGCTTGACTGAAAGCTGGAATCAACATCGCGAAACTGAACGCCAGGAGTAAAGATACTTTTCGCATGAGCCCACTTTATGCCCTTGCCGTCACCATGGGGAGGTAACGAAAGTCACCTGCTGCCTGTCCGCGAAAGGTTGCTAATAAAGATTTCGAAGAAATGGAGAGATATTAATTCCCTTTGAAGTGCTCCCATCCCTCGGCTTTAAGCCGCCTTGTTTTGCCATCCGCGCCAATCAGGCGCATTCCCGCGGATTGCGTTGTTCGCCCTATCTGCGTTACTCGAACTCCCGCGACCTCGGAGGGAACTGGCGCTGCGGACGTAAACAGCAGCTCATAATCATCGCCGCCGTGTAACGCAAACTCGAGCGCGACCCGCTTTTTCCCCAGCCCAAACTGCGCCCGCGGAATCGCCTCTGCCTCAATCTCCGCGCCCACATGGCTTTCGTCGCAGATATGTTCGAGGTCAGTGGAAAGTCCATCGCTCAAATCGATCATGGCCGACGCGAGTCCCTTCTGACGCAGCCACTGCCCCACCGCGACCCGCGCTTGCGGACGAGAGTTCCTGGAATGGTGCTTGGAATACTCTGCGCCCACCGACTTCGATTCCGCCAACTGCGCCAGCGCAGCCGCGGAGCCGCCCAACTCTCCGGTCACATAAATCTGCTCACCCGCCTTCGCGCCCGAACGGAGCACGGCTTTTCCCTTCGGCACCGAGCCCACCACCACGATGTCTGCCTGTATCCCGCCTGCCGACTGCGCTGTGTCACCACCTGCCAGTGGAACTTTGAATTCTTCTGCCAGATCCAGCAACCCTTTCAGGAAGCGGTTTACCCATTTCTGCGGAACATCGCCGGCGACAGCCATAGATAAAAATGCCGCGCGCGGCTCGCCGCCCATCGCGGCAATATCGCTCAGCCCGCGCGTCAGGCAGCGCCGCCCCACCAGTTCGGGACGATGCCAGTCCCGCCGGAAATGCACCTTCTCGATAGTGAAGTCGGTTGTCACCAGCAGTTCATGCCCGGGAGGAACGCTCAACACCGCGCAGTCATCGCCGATGCCTGCGACCACGGACTCACCTCCGCGTGTCACCCCTCCGCGGGTGGAACGGCGGATTTGCTTAATTAGCTTCTTTTCGCTAAGCGGCATGTCGATCGGCGTCTTGATCACTATACCCTTGCTCCCATCCTTGGAAGCGCGCTCCTGGGCCATTGGGCGGGGGTCACACGACCCTGTTACTGGCGTAATTTGGCCAGATGGGCACCGCCAACCACTGCCTTGGTAACCATCTAAAAGGGCGGAGGGATGTTGACAGGGGGGAACCAGGTTTGTTACGTTTAACTCGCCGTTCACAGAAACTCTGGCCGAACCAAGTACTGCAATGTGAATCAGTTGCAGCGTAATTGGATTTTGGCTTGCCCTGGTTCCGTAGTGTAGGCCCGTGGTTTAGGGAAGAGCCAGCCCGCTCCTGGCGTCGCTGGTGGAATCAGGATTCCGAAGCCTGAGCAAGACAGTTTCTGCTCGAGCAGGGATTCCGAAGCAAAATCTTTTGCCGGAAGTAGGATATTGCGTAAACGATTTTACATTTTCTTCGTAGCTCGCGATGAAGCTGGACAGCTTCGCAAGATCACCATTCCGGTCCAGTATTTATATGTTCTTCTGGCAGGCGCGGCGATCGGGGCGCTCTGCCTCACAGGAATTGCCAGCTCTTATACACGGATGCTGCAGAAGGTCGCGCACTATAACCAGCTCCGTACCGAGCAGGATCAACTCAAAGATCGTTATTCGCGTCTGGAACAGGTCGCCAAGGAACGCGACATTCAGGTAGCTTCTCTCGGCTCACTGGCGAGCGAGGTTTCCGCACTTTACGGCCTCAAGTCCGATCCGGCAATGGTCGCCGCGACGTCAACCGAGCAGATTCAAGAAGCGCAGGTAAATTCTTCGCTCGACCAGCTTTACACGCTCAAACACACGGCGCTGACGGGCGCTGCCAGCGTCGGTATCTCACTCGGCCTCACCAAGAACTCCACCACTGCCGACTGGATTCGCGCCAATTCCGCTCCGAACCTCTGGCCTGTCGAGGGGCAGATTACTGGATCGTTCGGCGAGCGCATCGATCCATTTAATGGAGAAGGTGCCTTTCACTCTGGTATCGATATTTCCGCCGTTGTTGGTTCGCCAGTGATTGCTCCCGCCGATGGCGTCGTGACCTTTGCCGATTTCCTGGGCGGTTACGGTCGCGCGATCATGCTCGACCACGGTCACGGAATCACGACACGCTATGGCCATCTTTCCAGCTTCGCCGTCACCGCTGGACAATACATCCATCGCGGCGACACCATCGGTTTTGTCGGCTTAAGCGGACGCTCTACTGGCCCGCATCTTCACTACGAAGTCCGCATCAACGATGCTCCCGTGAACCCCTACAAGTATCTGCGGCTGACGGTGGCGCATATCGGCGGGTTCGCGGCGGGATACTAGGGCTCTCGAAGAAGATTCCTTCTTACCCTTTGGCCTTCTTCACTTCCTCAATCAGCGGCGGCACGATGTCAAACAAGTTTCCGACGACAGCATAATCGGAAATCTCAAAAATAGGCGCCTCCGAATCTTTGTTGATTGCGACGATGCTGCGTGCACCTTTCATACCGACGATATGCTGGATCGCCCCCGAAATTCCAAGCGCCAGATAGAGTTTCGGAGCGACCGTCTGTCCCGACGATCCGATCTGCCGGTCCATCGGTAGCCATCCGTTATCGCAGATCGGACGCGACGCGGCGAGTTCACCGCCCAGCGCATCGGCCAGCTGTTTGGCGAGTTCGATATTTTTCTGCTCTTTGATTCCGCGACCCACCGATACAATAATTTCAGCCTGCGTCAAATCGACTGCCTGCTTGGCTTCCTTAAAAACTTCCTGCGGATGATTGCGCACCACCCCATCTGGAATATCGACACTAACCGCTTCAATCGGAGCCGCTGCTGCTCCCGCCTCGACTTTATCAGCGCGGAACGAACCATTCTGAAACGTGACAAAGCACGGCCCCGAGCCGGCAAAACTCACGTCGGCTGCAAACTTTCCCTGAAACATTTGCCGCGTGAACAGCAGCTTTCCGCCTTCGTACCTGTAGCCAATGACATCGCTGATGGCCGTGGTTTGCAAGGCTGTCGCCAGTTTCGGCACAAAATCCCGCACCTGGTAGGTATGCGGCATCAATACCAGTTTCGCCGGATGCTTCTCTAGGAACTCTTTCAACGCGTACACAAAAGCATCTGGAGTGTAGGGCTCAAGCCTCGCCGACTCGATGTCATACACTTTGGCAACTTTCTTCGCCGCTACCTCGCCGGCGACCGCGGCCACGCCCGAGCCGGAGTTCGAGCCGACTACTGCGGCTTCCAGCGTCCATCCCGTCTGAGCGGAGATCGCCTGCCCGGCGGCAATCGTCTCCCACGAGACGCGGTTCAGTTTTCCTTCGCGTTGTTCAACCATTACCAGAATAGTGTCAGCCATGAAGTCAGTTCTCGGATTCGAGTTCTCGGTTCCTGGTTCTCAGTAACAGCCCGGGTTCTTTAACTGAGAACTGAGAACTGAGAACCGGGAACTTTCTTTCAAATTACGCGCAGCTCGTTCTTCAGTTTGTCCACCAGCTTCTTCGCCACTTCCGCCGGAGGACCTTCGAGAAACTCTGTGTTCTTCGACTTCTGCGGAACGTATAGTTTCTCGATCGTTTGTAGATTCGCGCCAATTGCCGACTGCACCTCGGCCAGCATTACCTTGCGCATCGGCTTTGCCTTCGCCTGCTTGATCCCGATCAGAGTGGCATAGCGCAGCTTGTTAATCCCAGACTGAATCGTCAGCACCGCCGGCAAAGGCACATCGACAAACTGAAAGAATCCAGCTTCCAGTTCCCGCTTCACCCGGATGCCAGCGTCAGTTTTTTCGATCGCCATAATGATGGTTGCGTGCGGCAATCCTAGAATCTGCGCCAGAATCACTCCTGTTTGGGCGTAGCCGTAATCGTCAGATTGCAGGCCGGTGAAGATCAGGTCGAACTGTTCATCCTTAATAGCCGCCGCGATGGCTCGCGCCGTGTTGTACGCATCGAGCCCGACAAAAGCGTTGTCCTCAAGATGGATCGCCCGGTCAGCGCCTTTGGCCAGCGCCTCGCGTAATACCTGCGACGCCCGCGCCGGACCAGCGGTAATGACTACCACCTCACCCTTGTGTTTTTCCTTTTGCCGCAACGCCTCTTCGAGCGCAAATGCGTCCGGCTCATTTACTTCGTAGGAAACATCTTCGCGGATCCACGTCCCCGCCTCATTCAACTTCAGCGGAGCGTCTTTCTGCGGCACCTGCTTCATGCAAACCAGAATCTTCACCGGTCAACTCCCATCCCTAGCTCCATAGCATTGTCAGCCGGTACAGGCCAAACTCAAAAGTATAAACGAGTGGTTGGAGCGGGGACAGGGCTCGCCTGCTTGGGGAGTGTTCTAACTAGGCAGCGATCCTCATCGAGAGATCCTCATCGCGAGCAACACCCACCACGGAGACACAGAGGCAAGGAGGGATTCAAAGGGTGGGTAACCCTTGGTCTTTTACAGTTCTGAGGGTTTCTCCGTGCCTCCGTGGTGAGGTTCAGTTCTTGTGAACGGCCCGAGAATCACGGCTATCTCAGTCTGCACGGTAGTAATCTTGACCAGCGCCTTCCTGCTTGCCATGCTGATGTATCGTGAAAAAGTCTCAGAAGCCGCCCAGAAGTTCGCGGGCTCCGCGCATTCGCGTGCCCAATAGCGAGCGCGCGTTATTTACCATCGACGGGACCCGCTTCGTTGGAGTGCTTCAGCGTCTCTCTCTTACCGGAGGATCAGCCGTGCTCTCCAAAGGTCCGATTGCCCACGGAACCATGGGCGACATCGCGATGAATACCGTTTTTGGCAAAGTTAGCGCTCAAATCGAATTCCTTCACACTGGTGCCGATGGCATCCCGCTCGCCCAGGCCTTCCGCTTTCTCGCCATGGAAGATACAAGTTCCAAACGCTTCGCCGCAGCGGCAAAACAGATGGAAAAAGAAGGTTACAGCGACGCTCCACAAGCCAAAACGTCTGCGCTTTCCGCTCCTGCATCGGAAACGCTAGGCATGCTTCTCCACAGTGTCCGACGGCTCGCCGCCACCCTTGTCGCCAACCGCTCCTCCCGCTAAGGGCTGGCAACTGGGTGGCCTATTGGCTCTTGGAATCTCCAGCTGCAATGACCATCGCGACACGGCCGCCGCAACGTTACCGCCGAAACTCATCGTGCTGCTCCTTCACTGCTGCGGAGGAGGAACGACCGCCTGCCGGGCCATGCTGTTACCTGCGTCCTTGCTTGTAGGGTTTGGAGGACCAGGCTCTACCGGCTTCTCAACCGGATGGTAGGCGGTGCTATCGATCTTACTTTCGGAACTCACTGGCTCCATAGAAACCACCTGGTAGTCTCGCTCCTTTTTGTCTCCGTCAGGTATTTTCAGGAACAGACGGTCCTTCTTAATTTTGAATTCAGCTTCATGGCCGACGGGAAGAACTGCCGCGTGCTTAAGATCCAGAGGACGAATGTGGTAATCCATTTGATCCGTTCGGAGCAGATATTGCGGGCACAACTGCTCATGCGAATTTACGTGTTGCACGCCCACAGATCCGAACACGCTTCCTAGACCCGTGACGCCTCTTTCCTTGGCGCCACAAGGAACGGATTGCATGCTTTCCAACATGCCTCTCTGGCCTTTCTTGTCCTTGGCTACCGCAATCGAAGGAACAGCCAGCACCAGCGAGAGCGCAGCGATGAGCGATTTCTTGAGTTTCATAGTACCTCCCTAAAAATACTTCACCGTAATGTCCACCTCAGACGAGCCCCAAACCGAAATACGCAACGGAATAAATACGCAACCGAAATGGAGGCCGAACGACCAACGCCCTGCCTCCACTTCTGCATTCTGCGTCAACCCCGTGATGCCCTATTGATTCGGGCTGGAGTTAGTCTTCGGTTTCGGAGTCGGTCCAACCGGTTTTGCGCTGAAACCGCTGCTTTGCTGCACCCAGTTCGAGCTCATCACCCCTTGCGGGTTCTCCGCCAGTTGTTGACTCATTGTGGGATGAGCTTTCAGGTATTCATCCAGTTCTGGATGGCTTGCCAGGTACTCCTTGTTGTTAGCCAATGAAGGATCGCTGGAAAGCTCTGACGCAAGCGAGGAATGACCGCCAAGGAATTGGCCAAAGCTTGTCAGTTCGCCACGATTACGTTCGTCGCGATTGCCGGCGTTGATTTGATTGTCGTGATCGCGGTCGTAGCGATCCTCGTCCCGCATGAAGGCGACCGGGTTCGCGCGGAACTCGTCGGCGACGTCGGGATGCGTTTTCATGTACTCCTGTAGAGCCGGATGATCCGCGACCCAATGTCGGTTATCAATCAGCGAAGGATCCTTGCGGAGTTGCTCTGCGATTTCCTGATGACTGTCCAGGAAGTGGTTCATATCGGTCACTTCGTGGCGAGTAATACCAGAACCGCCGTCTTGCCGAGCCAAGCGATCCTCATCCCGCATGAACAGGTTGGGATTCGTGCGGAACGCCTCGGCCACGTGGGTATGCGTTTGCAAATACTCCTGCAGGGCAGGATGCTCTGAGACCCATCTCCGGTTATCGATCAACGAGGGATCCTTGCGGAGTTGCTCGGCGATTTCCGGATGGCCGTCCAAGAAATTGTTCATGTCAGCCACTTCTCGGCGGGTGATATCGTCGGGCGGCGTTGTCGGCCGGGGTGTTGGGCCCACTGGCATCGGATCCGTTGGGTTCAAAGTCGGCGTACTCGGCTGCATCGGCTGCGTGGTCTGTCCACTTACCGTTGTACCAACCGAGAGCAGCATTCCGAGAGAAAGTAACGACGCTAAAGAAGCGCGAGCATATAGTTTCGTCTTGATTGCCATATCCACAAAACCTCCTGTAACGGTGAGCATGTGGCTCACCCGCTATGAGAAATGCAACCAGCCTGCCAAATGGGTTTTATCGGGATACATCTTAGGCAGGTTCAGTGACTTGCAAGAAATGGTTTGGGGTTCTAGGAAATCTCTTGCAGGCAAATTCTGCCATTCTGGAGAAAATTCGCGGTACAGGATGGACCCTAGAGAATCTGAGCGGTGAGTGCGTGCTGGGGTTGGTTTGAGTTGCTTTGATAGGGCACGGCTGCCCGTCGCCAAATACGATTAACGATCGCCGGCCGGCAGGCCTTCCTGCAAAAACGCAACGGTCTGCACACCCGTAATCTCAAATCGTTTGCGGCAGCGCACGTTCTTGCACATCATCACGTCGTCTCGCCGCAGCATGTAAGATTGCGCCTTGGCGAACTTCGCCCGATCGCGGTCATCGGCCCGCGGCGGCAGACCTTTCTTCTTCATGCGCACCAGCCACTGGATCTCATACTCCGCCGACTGATGGCAATGGGGGCAACTTAGATTTGCCGGCTTTTTATCGGATCGTTCGTCAAAAAATTCGCGTTCATCCATAAAATATCAAGCCCCCGGCTTCAGGTAATGCGGCGCGTGGCCGCCCTTCGCTTTCATCTTTTTGCGAAAGGCGAAAATAGCTCCGCCAACCACGCCAACTTAAGATTATTGCACTTTTGGGGGTCGAATGTGCGAAGATGCGGGCATCCCGACTATGCCGCGCAAGCGCAAGCAGAAAGTTTTTTCCGCAGCGAAGGTTGTTCGCGAAATGGCTCGCGAACGCGTGGGAAGTCCCAAACCTTCTCAGCTTGTCCGCGCCAAGAAAACCAAACCCGAGCGGCACAAGGTTACGCTGGGCAAGTTACTGAAAGATGAATAATTGAAAGCTCGTAATCGAAACCTGAGGCTGGCCCAGGGAACCCGCCGTCTTAGGGGATTGGCTGGAACGTTACAACCAGTCCTGCCCCTCCCGTCGGGATGGTTATTGTACAACTATTTGTCGCGGTTGTAGTGCAGCCCTGCCAACTCCCGAAGCTGTAACCCGCAGCGGGCGTGGCCGTGAGTGCGACCGAAGCCCCAACCGGGACTACGGTTATGCACGAAACCGACGGGCAGTTGATACCATACGTCAGGCTGGTCACCGTTCCAGTTAAGGGTGGTGATATCTGGACGCTTAACGTGCCTTCCGTGCCGCCGCCGGGGCAGGTCGCAACGGCGGGATTGTTAACGGTCACAAACGAATAGCCAATCACGATATTCGACGCGCCACCCGTGCCTTCTGGCATAGTGGCGGAGACATTCGCTGTACCGCAATTGCCGTTAGTTGTCACCACACCGGCCTTTATTGCAACTACGTTGTCGTCAACCGCCCACGTGGCTTGACTGGTAACATCCTCTGTCGCCGGTGGATGAATATAGGTGGCGATCGCGCTGAACTGTCCGGTGGCTCCGGCAGTCGCCTGCGAAAAAGTAAAGCCAGCCGAAGGCTGAACCGTAAGGCTCACAAGTTTTTGGTCATGCCCGCAACTCGGCAGGCTCAATACCGCTCCCACTGTCATCAGCGCGCCCAAGGCAAGCCCAATATAGCTCCGCTTCATACCCACAACTCCTGGAGGCAAGTTTCGCCCTCGCCTACTTATCAGATCGATGTTCTCAAATCAGGGAAAATTGAAATCTAGCGGAAGAATCCCCAAAAAGCAAGAAACGGAGTCATCTTTCAGCCATCAGTTCTCAGCCGTCAAGCGATTGTGCACGTCTTTCCTGATCCGCGCGTGCTCAGGCGCCTCGTACTCTTCTCTTATGGCTGTGTTCTAGGCCTGCGTTCGAGAAACGATGACCCACACCGTGCCTTTACCCGCGCAGTAGCGGCACTCGTCCTCCCCCATCGACTTTCCCGTCCCGCGGCATTCCAGGCAGTTGGCGACAATGTGCAGATCTTGCAAAGAACTATCCGGAAGCTTGGCCGGATCCTTGAAGATTTCGGCACGGTGGTGATCGCGCAGCCAGAAGACCAGTTTACTTTCCAAGTCTTCGCGATCCTTTGTGCTGAGTTGTGCGGAACGTTGCGGCCACCATTCGTGAATGCAGCCGTAGCAAACCAATTCGCCAGCGTTAAAGAGAGAACCAGGATCGGAGCGGCGAAGGAACTTCCTGCACCAGGAACAGGCATTCACGCCAAGCAAGCTTAATGCGTCTTTCAGACGGCTGAGTTCAGACTCGTGGCGTTCCAGAGCCTCATCTATTTGTGAGTCGGATTTTTCGGGCATGAGCCTGGCTCCCGCAGCTAGGTGTAGGTTTCAAGCATACACAATTCAGAATTCGCAGAAGCCATTCCGTGCCACGAGGGCCACGCTAATCCACGTGTTCGCCGACTTCGAAGCCTTCTTCGGCCGCAGGCAGTACATCAATTTCGCCGGCCACCCAAACATAGAGCGTCGGCAGCAGGAAGACGCTCATGATGAGGGCTGCGATAAGGCCACCGA
>JBATZM010000061.1:0-40907 GCA_049674665.1 Terriglobales bacterium | reverse complement strand
CTGGAGTGGTTCATCGACAACCGCCCCGATCTCACGGAAAACGTGGCGTGTATGCGCTCTGAGGGTCGGGGAGAACGCAGACTGCTTTCTATCGCGACGACGGAACGGCTTCGGAGCATTCTGAACTTCATGTTGGACGAGCGTGAGTTTCTATCGCCTTACGGTATTCGATCCGTGTCACAGTTTCATCGCGGCAACCCCTACAAGCTCGAGGTTCACGACATGGAACACCGTGTGGACTATGAGCCGGGGGAATCTTCGACCGGGGTCTTCGGCGGGAACTCCAACTGGCGAGGTCCGATTTGGTTTCCGTTGAATTACTTGTTGGTCGAGTCATTGCAGAAGTTCCATTACTACCTTGGGGACGAGTTCAAGGTGGAATTTCCAACAGGCTCGGGGAAAATGATGACCTTGTGGGAGGTGTCAGGAGAGCTATCGCGCCGGATGACGAGCATATTCCTCCGCGACGAGCAGGGCCGCCGGCCGGTGTTTGGAAATCTTGAGAAATTCCAGACCGATCAGCACTGGCGCGATCTGGTGCTATTCCACGAATATTTCCACGGCGATTCCGGCGCCGGCCTCGGAGCCAGCCATCAAACCGGATGGACTGGTGTCGTCACCAAACTGATGCAGCAGAGCGGCGAGTCTCGCAAAAAAAGAAAACCTGAATCGACCGAATCGGAAGTTCTTGCAGCGCTGATTTCATGAGGAGAGTCTGAAATGAAAGCGATTAGTGTTTTTCCAGGTAAACCGAACAGTGTGCACATCGCTGAAGTGCCCAAGCCTGCTCTTGACGAGGTTCCCAACGGGCGCGGTGTGCTGGTCAAAGTTTTGCGTGTGGGCGTGGACGGCACCGACAAGGAAATCAATGCTGCTGAGTACGGCGAGGCGCCTCCGGGATTCGACTTTCTGGTCGTTGGCCACGAAGGGTTCGGTCGCGTGGAATCCGTCGGGGCAAACGTCTCCGAATTCAAGATCGGCGACTACGTGGTGGCCACTGTGCGCCGCCCAGGCAAGAGCATCTACGACCTGATTGGAACGAGCGACATGACCACCGACAATACCTATTACGAACGTGGCATCAATCTTCGCCACGGCTACTTGACCGAATACTACGTAGATGATGCCGAATTCATCGTTAAGATACCCAAAGACCTTAAGAATGTGGGCGTGCTGCTCGAACCCTTGACAGTGGCGGAGAAGGGTATTTACCAGGCATACGAGATCCAGCGTCGACTGAAGGTTTGGCGTCCGCGCAAAGCCGCGGTCATGGGAGCTGGAACCATCGGCCTGCTGGCTACGCTGGTGCTGCGTCTGCGTGGCTTAGAGGTGACGACGTTTTCCCGAACTCCGCGTCCATACAAGAACGCTGACCTCATCGAGGAACTCGGTGCCCGCTACGTTGCCACGCCCGAAGTATCAATCCTGGAGGGTGCGAAGAAGTATGGTCTGTTCGACCTGATCTTCGAGGCTACAGGCAACTCCGGGGTGGTCTTCGCCAGCATGCAGGCTTTGGGAAAGAACGGAGTTCTTGTCCTCGCCAGCGTCACGGGCGGCGATAAGATGATTCAGGTCCCAGCCGACCGCATCAACCTGGAATTCGTTCTGGGTAATAAAGTGATGGTCGGCACGGTCAATGCCAATCGCGAGTACTTCGATTTGGGAGTCCGCGATATGGCGCAGGCGGAAGAGGAGTATCGGAACTGGCTTAGTAAGCTCCTGACTGATCGTGTGCAGGGTTTGGATAACTACGCCGACCTATTCAAGAAGCTCGCCTCTCCGGATGGAGCCATCAAAGTATTTTGCCAGGTCGCAGACTTTTAGCAAGGTTCAGGCTTGTTAAACCCTAGCACAGAGATATTCGCTTGTTGAGTGCGGGAGCAGGTTGCAGACCCGAACGGAATTGGGTTCGGTACCGATAAACGCGCTTCTCGCCATCAACGCCCGAATTGTCGGCAACCCTTCCTGATCGAGGATTAGGGAAGGGTAGCCCGTCATCCGACCGGAATCAGGAGAAAGACTGACGACAGCGGAAAGGTGGCCACAAACTCTTGACTACAATATCGCCATATGGCAATATAGCCGTATGGCGATTAACGAACTGGACCCTCTTAGCTTGACCTTCGGAGCACTCGCGGACCCCACGCGACGTGCCATCCTCGCTCGCCTAGCGTCGGGAGACGCGGACGTGTCGGAGCTCATGAAGCCGTTTGATCTGAGCCAACCGACGATCTCCAAGCACCTTAATGTGCTTGAGCGCGCGGGCCTCGTTATGCGTGGCCGGGATGCGCAACGGCGTCCGCGCACGCTCGTTGCGGTTCCGCTGAAGGATATCGCCGACTGGATGGAGCCCTTTCGCCACTTCTGGGAAGAGAAATTTGCCGGGTTGGATGGGTACCTGAAAGAGATGCAAAAGAAGAAGACACCAAATAAGAGGAATCACCGTGGGCGCACGAAGCGAGAGGGAGATCACCGATGAAAAATGTCGAAACGTTTAAGGTCACTACTCCCACCGACCGCGAGATTTTGCTGACGCGAACCTTCGATGCGCCGCGTGCGGCCGTCTTCGAAGCCTGGACCAAAGCCGAACACGTCAAGCATTGGTGGGACCCGAGCGGCGTCCCGCTCTCCGCTTGCGAAATCGACCTTCGGCCAACCGGGGCATTCCGATGGGTCAACGGCGCCCACGGTGCGGAACACACATTTGCAGGCACCTACCTTGAAATCGCGCCTCCTGAACGGCTCGTGTTCACGGTGAAGATATTTCCGTCGCGCCCCGACTTGCTCACGACTCTCCTCTTCAGCGACGACGGAGGCAAGACAAAGCTCACGATGAAGATTGAGTGCAACTCAATTAAGGATCGCGACTCGTTGCTCCAGATGCGCATTGATGTCGGCACAGGTCGAACCCTGGAGAACCTTGCTGAATACCTCGACCGCGTCGATCTAGCAGCAGAGGCAGGGTGATGCAACGAAGCAGGAAGACCTATGCAAAGCATATTCACAATAAAAGCGAAAGAAAGAGACCCTATACAGGCGCCGGCGACATTGGCTTGTGTGGGAACAGCGCTGTCTAAGGACGGCACATCGATCGCATTCGAGCGAATCGGTAACGGACCACCTGTGATCCTGGTCGATGGGGCGCTCTGCTACCGAGGCATGGGTGAGAGCGGGCAAATGGCGGCACTTCTGGCCCCATACTTCACCGTGTTCACCTACGACCGTCGAGGCCGAGGCGGAAGTAGTGACACGTCGCCCTATGCCGTGGAGCGCGAGATAGAAGACATTGCTGCGCTATTGAGCGAAGCGGGCAGTGCGGCGTTCCTCTGGGGCATGTCCTCGGGCGCAGTTCTTGCGCTTGAGGCTACAAATCGCCTCCCGGGGATCAAGAAGGTGGCGTTGTACGAGGCGCCCTTTATCGTGGACGACAGCCGTTCCACAACCGAAGCCGATTGGGTTCGGATTGGCGATGCGGTCACCGCAGATCGGCGAAGCGATGCAGTCAAGCTCTTTCTGAAGTCGGTCGGCGCTCCTGCCTTCTTTATCGTCCTGATGCGGCTGATGCCGATGTGGTCCAAGCTCAAAGCCGTTGCACATACGCTGCCCTACGACGGCGCGATCGTGCGTGACAACCAGAGAGGAAAGGGGCTACCGGCCAACCGGTGGGCGTTTGTCACGGTACCAACCCTCGTCATGGACGGTGGCAAAAGCCCTGCGTGGATGCGGCGCGCAAACCAGTCGCTCGCGGCCTCATTAGCGAACGCGCAGTACCGCACTCTCGAAGGGCAGACGCACATGCTGAAGCCGAAGGCGCACGCGCCGATGTTGGTGGAGTTTTTCAAAGGTTAGATCAATACTTTAAGGAGCAACCAACTCTCGCCCGAAGCCGAAGTGTAGAGGGAAGCCGCTCCACTCCCGGATGGTCGGCAATACGGAAACTCTCCAGAAATGGGCTTGGGGGAGTTCAGTGGATGAGTGGCGATCTCCCCCAAACCGACTTGAACTGAGCCAATTTGCGGCGCACGCAGTCGCGTGTTGCTGAGCCGACGGTCGAGGCGATCTGAGCTAGTTTGTTGTCGCGGCGGATGACAGTCGCGGAAGGGGAGTAGTCTCGTGAGAGGTGCAGCCTCACTTGCTCAAATGGAAGGCCACGACGATAAGAGCGGTTCCGCGTTGGAAATTAACGAGCCTGCCGATCTGAAATCGGCTGGTCATTCTGCTGTACAAGTGCTGTACAAACGGTCCCCGGAGTGCTCAAAAACACCCCAAAACGCTCTGCTACAATCCTTATCGCACAACAACATACGCAAAACTGGGTCGATTCGTAATCGGCAGGTCACCAGTTCAACTCTGGTCGTCGGCTCCAGTTTTCATCCAGTATTTATGCAGGTTCAGAGCGCCCCGCGATTTGGGGCGCTTTTTCATTGCAGCCCATCGGCCAGTGCCCCGAATTATATAACCAGGACTATATAATTCCAGCTTTATGGAAACCGGGCTTAAGAATCGGGTTGCCATCGTGGCTGCCTCCAGTCAGGGAATTGGACGGGCAACTGCGCAAGCCTTCGCCGCTGAGGGCTGCCATGTTGCGATGTGTGCACGCCAACAGCCGGCGCTTCAACAGGCGGCGGAGAAGATTCAGCAGCAGTACAACGTCCCGGTGCTGGCGGAAGCTTTCGATGTGACCGATGCAGGGGCGGTGCATGATTTTGTGAATTCCGTGGTGGCTCGCTTCGGCTCGGTCGACATTTGCGTCACGAACGCCGGCGGACCTCCGGCGAAAGGTTTTCTTGCCACGACTCACGACGACTGGCGCAAGGCGCTGGATCAGAATTTTCTCAGCGTGGTGCATTTCGCGCATGAAGTGATTCCGCATATGCAGGCAAAACGTTGGGGGCGAATCATTACAATTACATCCATCACTACCAAGCAGCCGGTGCCGGACTTGGTTTTGTCGAATGCGGTGCGGACCGCGGTGGTTGGCCTGGTAAAAAGTTTGGCTAATGAGTTCGGCAAGGACGGCATTCTGGTCAATAATGTGGCACCAGGCTACACGGCGACCGATCGGTTGAAGGATTTGGCGAAAAGCCGTTCGGCGGCTACGCACCTGAGTGAAAAAGATATTTATGATGGCTGGGCTAAGGATTCTGCGCTCAAGCGCGTCGCCCAGCCGGAAGAAGTTGCCGATACTATCGTGTGGCTGGCGTCGGAAAGAGCCTCGTTCATCACAGGGCAGACGATTCTGGTTGACGGCGGCGCGTACAAAGGTCTCTAGAAATTTTTACCACGGGACGGTTCACGAAAATGGCGAAATCAAAGCTCAAAAAGAAATCAGCAAAAAAACGCGTAGCGACGCCCAAGAAAAAGATGGCCGCCAAAAAGACGGTTGTGAAAGGTGAATTCAAATACATCGCATGGGATAGCGTGGAGCTTGAAGACTTGAACCCGCTCCTGCAGCGGCAAATGATCGTCGGCCAGGACATCATGGTGGCGCGCGTTTTGCTGAAGAAGGGATGCATTGTGCCGGAACACAGCCATCATAACGAGCAGGTCACGTACATCCTGGAAGGCGCGCTGAAGTTTTGGATCGATGGCAAAGTAATCGTAGTGAATGCCGGAGAGGTGCTTACCATACCTTCGCACATGCCGCATAAGGCGGAGGCTCTTGTCGATACGGTCGACCTTGATGTCTTCACTCCTCCGCGGGCTGATTGGCTCAATCGCACGGACCAATATTTGCGTGGCGACAAGTAATTTCAGCCGCCGATCAACCTGGAATCAGATCCGCAAAGACAAACTGATCGCGAATCACAGTTTCACCGACCGAGACTGGCAGTACTGAATTGAGCATGGGCCCGGCATATACAAAGGAATGGAATTCTCCCCGTTCGCCGCAGGGGTCCACGTCCGCGGGCAGAGCCGAAAGTAATGCTTCGTCGAACTCGCGGCCAACGAATGACCGAGCGAGTTTTTCCGTGTCGACGCATGTCAATTTTGCTCGTATGCCAGATGCGATCATCTCCCGCGCCAAAGCACGCGTCGGCATCCCCCACACCGGAAATATCGGCTTTAGCCCTGTGTCTTTAAGTTGCTTCTCCCGGTAGGCGCGAACATCCTCGAGGAACAGATCGCCAAATGCGACTCCTTCGATACCTTCGGCGACTGCCTTGGCACAGGTTTGCGCCATCCGCGATTCGTACTGTTCATTGGAGCAGGGCCAAGGCAAGGGGACGGCCCAGAGTGGAAGTCCAGCGGCTACAGCCTGCCGCTCGACCAGGTCGCGCCGAACCGCATGCATGGCCACCCGATCCGCCACTTCGTTGAAGGTGGTCAGCAGCCCGACAACCTTATATTTAGCACGCTGGCGGAGGACATGGAGGCTCCATGCACTGTCTTTGCCGCTGCTCCACGATAAGAGAATGCGCTTCATGATTGAATTCTCGTTGTGCGATCCCATCGTACGATTTTTCTTCGGGCAAACCGATGCATTTTTCGGGAGTGGGTCGGTTTGAGAAGCAACATTCCCCCAGCGCCTGAAGCTGTGTCCTTTCAAAGCAAGTTTATCTTCGAAGGAGAAGGTCGATTCGTGATGAAGGGCTGGGTCGCCTACAAAAAACGGAAGACCTGAAGCAAAAACAATAACAGCGAAAAAGCTTGTGTCTTATGGCGTATCGTTGCAGAATTACGTCCCAACAAAACTTTGAAATGTTTGACTGCTTTGACTTGGAGTCAGGTCGGAGCATCGCTGCGCCAGTTGACGTTCGAGGAGGCTACTATGACACCGCTTTTGATTTCGTGGAGAAATTTTTCCCGGCAATTGGCGTCGCGAATTTTTTGCGTGGCCGTGTGCCTTGCATTGTCGAGTGCCGGAGCAAAAGCTCAGCAAGCCACTGCGCTCATCGCCGGAACGGTCAAGGATGCTTCCGGCGCCTTGGTAACCGGCGCGAAGGTGACATTGAAGAATTCCGACACCAACATCGCGCGTAGCGCTACCACAAACAAAGACGGCGACTACCTGTTTACACTGGTGCCGATCGGAGCCTACGAACTTACGGTTGAGCACCAGGGCTTTGATAAGTACGTGCACAAGGGAATCACGCTGGAGATCAATCAGAATGCGCGGCTCGACGTCTCGTTGCAGGTCGGCACCCAGAGCCAGGTGGTGGAGGTGCAAGGCGACGTCACGCAAGTGGATACGGTGAGCGCCACTTTGGGCAAAGTCGAGACCACGCAGCGCATTCTGGCGCTTCCATTAGTGGAGCGCGATACCATGCAACTAGGGCTGTTGCAAGCAGGCGTCTTTGCTCCCGACCAAGACGACGGATCGGGCAATCCATTCTCAGTAAGCGGGCAGCGCTCGGAATCGATGACGTTCTTGCTCGACGGCGCCGATAACAATGATTTCCTCGGCAACAACCATGTGGTCGATCCCAATCCCGATTCTGTGGCTGAGTTCAAGATTCTCACCAACAACTACACGGCTGAGTACGGGCGAACATCCGGTGGCATCATCAATCAGGTCATCAAGTCTGGAACCAACAGTGTGCATGGGAGTGCTTTTGAGTTTTTCCGCAACACCTCCCTGGATGCCAGCGACTACTTCTTACAGGAGGTACCGATACTGCGGCGGAATTTGTTTGGTGGAACTATCGGATTCCCGATCAAGAAGGATAAGTTATTTTTCTTCGCCTCGTACCAGGGAACCCGGCGCAGTGAAGGGCAGAATCCGGGAGTGATTCCGGTGCTGAGCCAAGCGGAGCGGACGGGAGACTTTAGCGAACTGCTGCCTGGTACCCAGCTCTACGATCCGACCACTGGGCTCGCATATAACAACAACCAGGTGCCTGTCGATCCGGTGATGGCCAACTACATCAGCAACTATCTGCCGCTACCCAACCGCCCGAACAATCAATTTGAATCCGATCCTGTCGCCACAATTAAGGACGACCAGTTTATCTTCCGTCTCGACTACACCATGTCGAAGAAAGACACTCTATCGGCAGTTTATATTTTCGACGACACGCCGGATACCTATCCGTTCGAGGTCATCAATGGCGCATCCACAGGCGGCGATGTACCGGTGGGCTCTGGTTTCACCGACGCTAACCGATATCAGACGGGAAGCATCACCTGGACCCGAACTATTTCGCCGACCATGCTGAACGAACTGCGTTTTGCAACAAACCGTGTGGCCACCTACGACGCGGTACCGACCACTACAACGTCGCCCTCGGCTCTGGGATTTCTCACAGTAACCCCTGACGATCCTAAGGGGACAGCGCCGCCGCTTGTTACTGTCGACGGCGGCTTCAATTTGGGTCCATCGCCGCAGGGACCTACCAAAATCCACGACACCACGTTTCAGTACCAGGACACGCTGTCGTGGACCAAAGGCCGGCACGATATGAAGTTTGGAGCCGATCTGCGCTGGGTGGAGAATAACTTCAACTTCGATTTTTACAATAACGGAAGCCTTACCTTCGGAGACGCAGACTTTGGTCCTTTCGGAGGTACGTTTACGGGAAGTGCGCTGTCGGATTTTGTCGGCGGATTTTTCGGCAACTACTATCAATTTTCTAACGCCGTGTACGGGATTCGCACGCACTCTCTATACTTTTTCGGCCAGGATGCCTGGAAAGTTACACACAACCTGACATTCAGTTATGGCCTGCGCTACGAATTCAACTCACCCCAGGAAGATCCTCATAACGAGATCATTGGTTGGTACCCGGGGCAACAATCTACGAAGTTTCCGATGGCTCCCCCGAATTTCTTGTACCCGGGAGATCCGGGCACACCCAATAAGGGGCTGATCTATCCCGACCGTAACAATTTCGCTCCGCGCTTCGGCTTCGCCTGGGACATGCTCGGAAATGCAAAGTTGATGATGCGTGGCGGCATGGGAATCTTCTACGATATTGAAGATGGCGCGCTGAATTTACAGTTTGGCGGACAACCTCCATTTGGATACGTGGCCGATAACGATCCGCAATGTTTTGCCCCAGCCGGGCTCAATCCGCCTTGTATAAGTGCGCAGAGCAACGGTTCGTATACGGCTGACCCATTTCAGACCGCTTCGACGGGTTTTTCCAATCCCTACCCGTTCGTCGCCGGAGGAAACTACGGAAAATTCTTTGTCCCGGCGTTGCCTTTCGCATATGTCGTTTCTCCGCACTTCCGAACTCCTTATGCGGAGAATTTTAATTTCGGCTTCCAATATCAGCTCACCAAGAACATGATGGTCGAGGCGGTGTACGTTGGCAGCATGAGCCGAAAGGCAATAGCCAGCACGGAAGTTAACTACCCGCTGCTGTCAATCCTGCAGCAGCAATACCTCGCGAATGGCTATGATGGGATGAACCCGGAGTGTGCGCGGCCGCTGGCCGCATGCGACAGTCCACTCGACCCGGACGGCTCACCGGCGGGAGCCCAAGTAATCGAAACGAACCTCAGTGGCGTGAACTCATCCAGTAACCAGTTCCAGCTCACCGTTGATCAGCGCTTAACCCATGGAGTGCAATTTCGTGCCGCTTATACGAACGCCAAGACGATTGACGATTCTTCGGGATTCCGAGCGCGATCCTCCACGTTCACGGATCCAACGGATCCAAGGCTTGATCGGGGTCTGGCTGACTTTGACGCTCCGCAAAGGTTGGTCCTCAGCCCGATTTGGGAGATACCGTTTGGCAACCACGGAAACTCCTTCGCTAAGAACATACTCGGCGGTTGGACTGTGACTACTATAGCCAGCTTTCAGTCGGGAAACCCATTCACTCTTTACTCAAACAACAATTCCGGTGAATTGGATAACTTTCTGGATCGTCCGGATGTTATTTCCCCGGTTCAGATCTATCACAACCCAAGACATCTCCAGACCCTTGGGGGTGATTGTGGTGGAGGAACCCAGGGCCACTACTATTTCAACCCGGCTGACTTGGAGTGCAATGTAGGACAACCCATCGGCCTGCCGCCGGATCCAAATCTCCAGCCTACAGGGGGAGTGCCGCTCTTTACACACGGCAACATGGGGAGGAACGTTCTACGCGGACCTGGCATCAACAATTGGGACATTTCCATCGCCAAGGACTTCAAGTTCACGGAAAACAAGTCCCTGGAATTCCGCTCCGAGTTCTTCAATGCTTTCAATCATGTGCAGTTTTATAGCCCGACTCTCCAGAACGGAGTCGAGGGATTCGACGGATTATTTGGACAGATTACCTCTGATCGTCCGCCGCGCATTATCCAGTTTGCTTTGAAGTTGTATTTCTGAGTGGGAACGTCTCGGCGATTGATCACCGCCGAGACGCCGAGGACGCGGAGATACTATCGTGTCGTAGCTTCAACTAAACTGACGCGACGGCGTTTGTTGGTTCGACGTTATTTGTTCAACCAGGAGCCGAGTGGCACAGCCACTCGGCTCTTCATCTGTCTGCGAGATTATTTGCCGATGTAGAGATCTGGAAACTCCTGCCGAAGATGAGCGACTTTTGGAGCGTCGTTATAGACGATGTAGGGATTGTCGGGATGACGGGTCGCATAATCCTGGTGATAGGCTTCGGCTGGATAAAAAGCTTTCAAGGCGACAACCTGCGTCACAATCGGACTCGGGAAAACTTTGGCCTTATCAAGTTGCGCGATGTAGGCTTCGGCGATTCGTTTTTGCTCATCGCTGTTGTAAAAGATAGAAGAACGATACTGGCTGCCGGTGTCTGGTCCCTGACGGTTTAGCTCGGTGGGGTCGTGCGCGACGGAGAAGAACACTCGAAGCAGCTGTCCGTAGGTGATCTGCGAGGGATCGTAAACGATCTTCACCGTCTCGGCGTGACCCGTGTCACCGTTACTAACTAATTCATATTCGGCAGTGTTGGCTGCGCCGCCAGAGTAGCCGGATGTGGCGCTGATCACGCCCTTCACATGCTGGAATACGGCCTGAATACCCCAGAAGCATCCACCAGAGATAACCGCGGTTTGCTGAGATTTGGCTGTGGCTAGCGCGGCGTCTACGGCTGGGTTCGGGATGGCGACGGTCGCGCGGTCGCCGGCATTGCATGCGACTACGCCCACGAGTGTCACCATCAAGAGCAGAGCTGATACGCGCGAGACGAAGCTAATCATAACGGGCTCCTTGGAGCGGCTCGGCAGTTGAAGTCAAGCCTTACCAATATAGAGTCGGCAACGGCAAAAAAGTTACACAGAGTGTGGTGGGGATGTCATCTGAGCGAAGCCAAAGATCGATGCATCTTGCTTACACCGCCGGAATACAGAGGTTCTTCGCTTTGCTCAGGACACTGTGGATCGGTAGGACTCGTTACGTGGCCTCGAGGTATTTCTTCAAGCAGCGAATGCAGGGAGTGTAACCCTCGAGCGTGGCTTCTTCGGCGGTGATGGTTCGCAGCTTCGTTTTCTCGTGGATGAATGGGCATCCGGCAGCGTGAAATAATTTTCCATCTTCCGAGGCAATGACCACCATATTCGGAGGAACGCCATTGCCTGGTTTTGCCATTTCGGAACGCAGTTCAGGTCCGTTTGACGTAGCACGAAACAGCTCGATTCCGCCCACGACGAGAACTGCCGCGGCGGCCGCTGCCATCCATCCCATAAAGCTGCGCCGGCTGCTGGGTATAGTTTCGTCTAGTTGCTGGCGCGAGAGTCTCTGCTGTAAGCGATGGCTGAATCCGAGCGGGACTTCGAGCATGCGTTCGTCGCCATAGAGTTCGATCACGTTGCGCGTGCCATCGACCACGGCAGCACAGTGTTTGCATCCGCGAATATGTTCGTCGATCGCGACGCACAACGCGGGTTCGACTTCGCCGTCGAGATAGTTTGAGACTTCAAGCCAAACTTGTTCGCAATTGACTACCATGGCTTCGTCCCCTTTTCGAAAGACAACTTGCTGGTCATGCTCCACGCGCCGCCGAGACCGGGAGCGAGCAGATCGCGCAGCATCAGGCGCGCTCGTAGTAGACGTGTCTTGACTGATGCGGCCGAGATATCGAGCGCCTTGGCCGTCTCCTCGATGCTGAGGTGCTGCATGTCGCGCAGGACAAAAACTTCGCGGTAGATTTGGCCCAACCCGGCAAGAGCTTCGGCGAGCTTTTGGCGAACCTCTTTGCGTTCCAGTGTTTCCGAGGGAATCTCCCGCCAGTCGGCGAAGTCGCGAGGCGTGTAATTACCCTCCTCGTCCTGACGATCGGCGATCGGCTCCATAATATTGGCGTGTGCTTTTCTTCTTCGCATACGCGCCTCATTGACGGTGATCTGAAGAAGCCATGTGCTGAAGCGCGACTCCGCGCGAAATTGGCCAATGTGCTTGAACGCCTTCAATACCGCCTCTTGTGCCACGTCTTCGGCATCCGCTTCGTTTCGAAGAATCGCGAAGGCGGCAGCATACACGCGGCGTTCGTAAGGACGAATCAATTCATAAAAGAGGTCGTGCTCACCCGCCAGCACACGCCGGATCAGCGTTTCTTCGTTGACTAATTCGGTTGAACGCTCGGCTGGATGTTCCAGCGATATCACCCTTCCCGGCATCGCTCCTCACCGCACTGAACTCAGCGTTGACTCCACATCATTATGCCCGACAGATTGCAAAGTTGAATCGGTAAGCTCGAGTCGACACGAGCCGCACCTTACAATGTGATTCCTCGAAGATGTGATTCCCCGGCTCGAAGTAAGTTTCGGCCGTATCGCGGTTGCCTCAATTTCGACGGAGCCACACGCAAAGCTCCACCACTTTTGTGCCATTTCAACCCGATTCTCCACAGCCTTCCACTAGCTTGCTACTTGCATTTCCCCACACAATTTCCGGATAATCATGGACAAGAGTTCACAGTCGTGTATCGCTATAGCCGCGCTGATTTGCTGCGCATTCTCCGTCTTGTTCCTCGCCAGCTTCAGACCTGGGAGAAGGCGGGATTGGTAACGGCTGCGGAAGACTATTCTTTCTTCGATCTGGTGCAGATCAAAAAAGTGCGCGACCTCTGTGCCCAGCGGGTTCGACCCGCCGTCATCCGGCAATCGCTCGAAGCCATGCAGAAACAGGTTGCCGGCATGGAGAATCCTCTACTTGAAGCGGGTGCTTATCAGAGCGGACATCGCGTGGCCTTCCGGCATCAGGGCCGGCTGCTCGAGCCCATCGCCGGACAGTTCATGTTCGATTTCTCGTCCGAAGAAAATAAAGTGATGACCAGCCCGCCGCGTAATGGACCGGAACTGGTGATAACTGACGTCGCCGACCTATTTGCACGCGGGATTATGTTGGAAGAAAATCCCTCGACGCAGAGCGAGGCGATCAATACGTATTTAAAGGTTCTCGAAATGGATCCCGTTCATGCCGCCGCGCACATCAATCTGGGCACTCTCTACTACAACCGTCAGGAATACGCTCTCGCCGAAAGGCACTATCGCTCGGCGATTCAGATCGATCCGCGCTACGCGCTCGCTTATTTCGATTTGGGCAACGTGCTTGACGAAACCGGACGCGTAGAGGAAGCTATCAACACTTATAAGACTGCCATTCAACTCGCACCCACCTATGCGGACGCGCATTACAACATTGCGCTGGCCTACGAAAAGATCCGGGAGCCACGCAAAGCGCTTCAACATTGGCGCTCTTACGTGAAGCTCGACACCACCGGTCCTTGGACGGTCCACGCCAAACATCAGATTCAGCGCATCCTGCAGAGCGACAGCCTGAAGCTGGTGCACTCGCGCAAGGCAAACTAAAATTCATTGCCGGGAAAGTCCGCAACAAGCCATCGGCCCGCCATACGGCTCTCCTTGTGGAAAAAGGCTACCCGGCATAGAATTTGTCGGGATCGCATATAAAATCGATTTTGTTGACTGTTGAGAGCATCATCCAAGAGTCTTGACCAGGAGGACCATGAAGTCCAACCGCGTTTTGCGTGTCATCAGTTTTCTTGCCCTCTGTATTCTCACCCTCAGTGCAGTATTGGTTTCAGCTTTTGCCCAGTCGGGTGTGAGTCCGAAAGCTCCTTGGATGAATACCAGCCTCTCGCCGGACGAGCGGGCCACCTTGGTAGTGAAGCAGATGACGATCGACGAGAAGATCTCATTGCTCCATGGGACCGGTTTGAAAGGACTCAGTCCGATGAGTCCGCTGGCGATCCATTCGAATGGTGGTGCGGGCTATGTGGTGGGGATTCCTCGGCTCGGGATTCCTGGAATCCAGATGTCGGACGCAGCTTACGGAGTAAGGAGCAGTGGGGAGAATGGGCGCTACTCCACGGCTCTGCCCAGCAATCTGGGCGCGGCATCGAGTTGGGATCTGGACGCAGCTTTTGCATATGGAGCTTTGATTGGCCGCGAGTTGCGAGATCAGGGTTACAACATGTCGCTCGGCGGAGGCGTGAACATTGCTCGCGAGCCGCGCAATGGCCGGACATTTGAGTACATGGGTGAAGATCCAATTCTCGCTGGGAGTATGGTCGCATCGCTGATTCGAGGGACGCAGGCTCAGCATGTTATTGGCGACATCAAGCATTACGCGCTGAACGATCAAGAGAATGGACGGAATGCGATTAATGTCCACATCGATAAGCGGTCGATGCGGGAGAGCGATCTGCTGGCATTTGAGATTGGAGTGCATGAGGGGAATCCGGGCGGAGTGATGTGCTCTTACAACCGCGTGAATGGAGACTTCGCCTGCGAAAACAAATATTTGCTGACCGACGTGCTGAAAAAAGATTGGGATTTCAAAGGCTTCGTTTTGTCGGACTGGCAGGGAACGCATAGTACCGCCAAAGCATCCGCCGCAGGACTGGATCATGAGGAGCCGGGAGAAATTTTTTTTGGCGCCGCGATGAAGGAGGCCGTGCAGACGGGCCGAGTGCCGATGGCGGAATTGGATGAACATGTTCGCAGAATTTTGCGCTCCATGTTTGCGTGCGGAGTGATCGACGATCCGCCGCAGAAAGGTGTGGTCGATGTTCTCGGCGACCTCGATATTTCACGGAAGGTCGCGGAACAGAGCATCGTGCTGCTGAAAAATGATCAGAATCAGCTTCCTCTCGGTAGCTCGCACGCCGTCAATAGCATCGCCGTGATCGGCGCACACGCCGACGTGGGTATGATTTCGGGAGGTGGATCGGCACAGGTTGATCCGCCGGGTGGAAATGTAATCATGCCACCGGGGAAGGGTCAGACTAAATGGGCTGAGCCCGTCTGGTTTCCCACTTCACCGCTCCACGCGATTCGGGCCAAGGCTCCTGGAGCTAAAGTTCAGTTCGATCCCGGCACGGATTCTTCGGCAGCAGCGGCGTTGGCGAAGACGGCCGATGTTGCCATTGTGTTTGCCTACCAGTGGGAGTGCGAGGGGATGGATCTTGACAGCCTCTCGCTCCCAGAGCATCAGGATGAATTGATCGCTGCCGTGGCAGCGGCCAATCCGCATACGATTGTTGTGCTCGAAACCGGAAGCCCGGTGACCATGCCATGGGCTGGCCAAGTCAGCGCCATCGTAGAAGCGTGGTATGCCGGCTCGCAGGGTGCCGACGCGGTTGCGAACATCATCTTTGGCGACGTGAATCCGAGCGCGAAGCTTGCGATCACTTTCCCAAAAAACGATGCGGATCTGCCGCATCGCAGCATCGTGAAACCGCCGCTCGAATCCACTACCCACGATGAGCCTGACGCGTGGAAGAAGATTGCTGCCGGCCTACCTGCATTTCAGACCACTTATGACGAAGGATTGAAGGTGGGATACAAGTGGTATGACGCTGAGAAGAAACAAGTCCTGTTTCCTTTTGGTTATGGTCTCTCTTACTCGACTTACAGCTATGCCAACCTCCGAGTTACGCCCGGTGAAACGCCAGGTAGCAAGGTCAGCCTGAGCTTTACTGTAACCAACACCAGCAATCGGGCTGGCGCCGAGATCGCGGAGGTCTATGCGGCTCTGCCGGCAGCCACCGCTGAACCGCCGAAACGCCTGGTGGGCTGGAACAAGGTTAAACTGAATCCTGCGGAGAGTAAGGACGTTGTTGTAGAGGTCGATCCGCGATATCTATCGATCTTTAACGTCGACAGGAATGAATGGCAGTTGATTCCTGGAGACTACAAGTTCATGGTCGGCGGTTCGTCGCAGAGTCTGCCGCTGACGCAATCTGTCAGCTTGAAATAGGCGCGGATTCTCAATTCCAGACTAAACATCACGGAACTCCAGTAGTCTTGTGTCCGTATCTTGACTTGCGGAATAGGCTGGAGGTTCTTTGAAACTCACAATCGATCGAGTTAGCAAGCGGTACGGCAGGAACACACTAGCGCTGCAAGACTTCAGCTTGGAACTCGGTTCCGGCGTGCTCGGCCTTCTTGGTCCGAACGGCGCGGGCAAGACCACGTTGATGAGCATTCTGGCCACGATTACAAAGCC
The DNA here is from genome assembly GCA_049674665.1 of Terriglobales bacterium. Classification (GTDB taxonomy): domain Bacteria; phylum Acidobacteriota; class Terriglobia; order Terriglobales; family Acidobacteriaceae; genus Acidiflorens. The sequence goes on along the minus strand of JBATZM010000061.1, from coordinate 24,523 downwards.
AACCAGCGGCACTATTCGCTGGAACGGAACCGATCTCGCAGTCGACCCTAACGCAATCCGCCGCGTGCTCGGATATTTGCCGCAGGATTTCGGCGTTTATCCCAATCTGAATGCGATCGAGTTCCTTGAATATCTGGCGGCGGTGAAAGGTCTGGATTCCACAACAGTGCGGCGGCGCATCGATGAACTGCTGAATCTGGTGAATCTGACGGATGTGCGCAAGCGTCCGCTGGGCGGCTACTCGGGAGGAATGCGGCAGCGGATCGGAATCGCGCAGGCACTGTTGAACGATCCAAAGTTGTTGATCGTGGACGAGCCCACCGCGGGATTGGATCCGGAAGAACGAGTTCGCTTTCGCAACTTGTTGTCGGATCTTTCCGGTGATCGCATCGTAATTCTCTCCACTCATATTGTCTCCGACGTTGAGGCGACCGCCACCGACATTGCGTTGATCTCGCAGGGCAAACTGGTCGCACATGCGGCTCCCGAAGATTTGTTGCGCGCGGTCGAGGGAAAAGTTTGGGAGTGGATCGTGCCCAGCTCAGAGCTGACCGCAGCCCGGCAGCAATATCTGATTAGTAATACAACACGACGGAGTGACGGCGTACATGTTCGTCTGCTCGCTCCACAACCGCCGCTGGGAACGACGCCAGTCGCTCCAACTCTGGAAGACGCTTACCTGTTCTGCCTCTCGCAACATCGGGCTGGAGTGGCAGCGTGAACCATCCGCTGCGAGTCCTCTATCAGATGGCGAAAGCGGATTTTCTGGAGCGAGTCCGGAGATACAGTTTTCTCGTTATCCTGGCGGGCGCTTTGTACATGGCCTATGGCGTAATTGCCGAGAAGGTCGTCATCGTTGTGGGGGATGGATATCGCGGTGTGTATAACTCGGCATGGATCGGCGCGTTGATGGCGATCTGCTGTTCGACCTTCTTGTCGCTATGTGGATTTTATGTCGTCAAGAATTCCGTGGAACGTGATTCGACCACGCGCGTGGGCCGGATTCTGGCGGCTACGCCGATGCCCAAGGTGTTGTATACGGTCGCAAAAACCATGAGTAACTTCGCGGTGCTGGCGTCCATGGTGCTGGTACTGATGGCCGCTGCACTGGCTATGCAGTGGCTGCGGCCGGAAGCACGGCCGATTTCTTTGTGGGAGCTGTGGTCGCCGTTCTTGTTCATCGCATTGCCCGCCATGTTTATCACCGGAAGCATCGCCTTACTCTTCGAGACGCTACCGGTATTGCGGAGCGGCGTGGGCAACGTGATTTATTTCTTTGTGTGGGTATTAGTGCTTGCCCGCGCAGCGGAACCCGACGTCGACGACGACGCGACGGGCATTCACATTTTAACGAAGAGCATCCGCCAGGCTCTCGAAAGAATGAATCTGGGCGACGGCAAGAGCTCGTCTTTCGCCTTGACGATTGGCGGCCGCCACGCGTCCAAGACGTTTTTGTGGACGGGCATCGATTGGACACCTCGCATGCTGGCAGCGCGACTGATTTGGGTGGCGACAGGTTTGGGAATCGCGGTGCTGGCATCGATCTTCTTCCACCGTTTCGATCCGGCGCGAGAACGCATCCACGAAAAAAAGATAAAAGAAAAACACAACGGGGCGGTGGACGATGCAGTGCTTGTGGCCGAATCTGGACAATTAAAACCCGCCTATGCGACGTTGACTCCTCTCGGTGCGCGTGGGCACAGCCGATTCGTAAGGTTGGTGTTCTCCGAACTTTCCCTGATGATCAAAGGACTGCAATGGTGGTGGTACGTGGTGGCTGCTGGCCTGTTGGTGGCAGAGTTTGTCTCGCCAACCGCGGGGGCCCGAGAGGGCGTGCTGCTCGCAGCTTGGATCTGGCCGGTGCTGATATGGTCTCAGATGGGTAGCCGCGAATCACGCCATGCGACGCAGTCTCTGATTTTTTCGGCCGAGCGAGTCGTCTATCGACAGTTAGCCGCGTTATGGACTGCAGGAGTCATCGTTGCACTTATGACCGGTGCAGGCGCGGGGATTCGATTGTTATTCAGTTCGAATTGGCAAATGCTTGCGTCGTGGCTGGCAGGCGCATTATTCATTCCGAGCCTGGCGCTGGCATTGGGAGTGTGGAGCGGATCCAGCAAGCTCTTCGAGGCTCTTTACACGGTGTGGTGGTACGTGGGGCCATTGCACTACACTCCTGGGCTCGACTTCGTTGGTGGAACGCGCGCCTCGAGTTCGCCCGGACTGTATCTGAGTCTGGCTGCCGGATTATTGCTCGTGGCTTGTCTTGGGAGACGCCGGCAGGTTGCGTATGCGTGACCGCCCGAGATAAAAAAAGGCACGGCTTGCACCGCGCCCCAGGAGAGAGAAACCACTTCGTCGTTCGTTGTTAAGACTAGTGTCAGGCCCCAGTTAGTCCACCATCAACTTGTTCTCAACGCTGAATGCGCCCGGCACCGAGCTTGCTCGTATTCCGGCGATGTTCTTGTCCATCGTGTTTTCGACGGTTCCGTAGAGAGTTACGTGTCCGTTGTCGACCACGATACGGATCGGGTGCGCTGGATCGCTCGCGTAGCGTCCAAGAACGGAGTCGCGATAAATCGCGCTCGCCGTGCGCATGCGGATCGAATCGTCAAAGCGCGAAACCGGCAGTACGTTCACATCATTTACGACATCCTTGACACCGGGCGTGCGAGCCACGATGGCGAGTGCCGAATCCTTTGGCACGTCATACACCGTATCGCCGTTAAGCGTCACCACGCCGTCTTTCACATTGAGCGCGATGTAGTTGAATGTATTGTCGTAATATCCGACCCGGTCGTAAGCGATCTGCTTCGCCAGTTTCTTCTGGAGCTGGTCATCGGGCACAGTTGCTCCCGCGACCTCGATGTCGTTGCGAACGCCAGTGACGTTTTCGAGCTTCTTGACCTTCTTCGCGGCCTCGAGTTTATCCTGATAAAGATTAACTGAGCCGGTCAGGGTCACAATGCCATCTTCGACGCGGGAGTTCACGCTTTGGAGGTGTTTTGCATCGTGAATTTTCTGGCTGACCGCCTGCTGAATCTGCTCATCATATCGGCCAGTGGTGGCCATCGCAGTAACGCTCAGCAGGACGAGCAACGCCATCATTAGTGCAAGTGCTTGCTTTTTCATAGTCGCCATCCTTACTGGGATTCCGGTCAATTTACTATTAACCGGTTAGTTAAATAGATGCTTCGTGGGGGTCGATGGATGTGCCGGACAGCCAGTTTTACAAACTATTACAAGCAACAATCAGGAGCAGTGTTTATAAGGATTTGGCAAATAGTTGTCACGACGACTAATTGACAAAGGCCCGATGGCTTGCAAGTGGAACTCAGGTAATAAGGGACAGTTCGGCCCCTTTGTGAAGCCGGGTTTTCTGAGCTGAAAAAGAGTAAAGTATCAGCATGAACATAGACGAACGACTAGACCGGCTGACTGAAAGACACGAAGCATTAGCGGAGAGCCTGCAATTGCTCACGGTGGATGTGCAGAGTCTGGCGCAGTCGGTGAAAGAGCACGACCGAGTCCTGCGGGGCCACGCCGATCTCATCGGGGACCTTGCGAGGATTGCCTCAGTTCACGAACAGCGCATCGGGAGACTGGAAGGCCGGCAGGGGTGAACTGCGGCGAATTGCTATCGGTTAGTTTGACAATTGCTTGTCATCACGACTAATCTCAGCGCATGTCCCGCGTTTCTGAAAGCCGTATTGCGCAAAGCGGTGGTTTACTAGCCGAACTCAAGCAAAAAGCCCCCTTCACTAGCCGGGAACAGGAAGCCTATCTTTCTTTATTGCGTACGGCCGACGCGCTCGAGACTCAAGTCGAGGCCTGGCTGAAAGATTTCGGACTCACCGGCACACAGTACAACGCCCTGCGCATCTTACGCGGCGCGGGGCCGGAAGGCTTGCCGTGCCGCGAGATTGGCGATCGCATGATCACGCACGATCCGGATATTACGCGACTGCTCAACCGTTTGGAAGATCGCGGCTTTGTCGAGCGCACACGCGCCAAACACGATCGCCGCATTATCTATGGAAAGATCACTGCTGCTGGGCTCAAGCTGCTTCGTGAAATGGATGCGCCGATTGAAAAGCATGGGCGGGAGATGCTTCGCCACGTCGGACAGGAAAAGTTGAAACAGTTGATTGAGTTGCTCGAACTGGTGAGGGGCGGGAAGACTTTTCACCGCCGAGACGCAGAGAGCGCCGGGTAAAACTTTCGAGTAAAAACTTTCACCGACTATTTCGCTTTGTAGCTTTCGTCTTTGACGATGCGGCTTTCCTCTTAACAGCAGCCTTCTTCGGAAACACTCGCGCAAAAATCTTATCGATATTCTTGAGCTGCCGCTTCAGGTTGAAGGCGTGTTCGATCTTCGCTCGCGGCACGCGTCCACTAATTTCTGAATCGTTCAAGATCAGTTCGTGGAAGTCGAGATCCTCTTTCCATGCGCGCATGGCATGACTCTGCACCAGTCGATAGGCGTCTTCGCGGGAAACGCCGCTCTCAACCAGGTCAAGCAACAACTGTCCGCTAAAGACAAGGCCACGCGTGCTTTCGAGATTTGCCATCATGCGCCTGGGATAGACGAACATGGTCTCGATCAAGTTCGCTGTCTTATTCAGCAGATAGTCGACGAGCGTGGTCGAGTCGGGGATGATGATGCGTTCGGCCGATGAGTGCGAAATATCGCGCTCGTGCCAGAGCGCAACGTTCTCGAATCCAGCCTGCGCATTCGATCGCACCACGCGCGCTAATCCGGAGATTTGTTCGCTGGTTACAGGATTGCGCTTGTGTGGCATGGCCGACGAACCCTTCTGCTTCTCGCTGAAGAATTCTTCAGCCTCGCGGACTTCGGTCCGCTGCAAGTGGCGGATTTCTGTAGCGATCTTGTCGAGCGTGGACGCAATAGTGGCCAGCGTCGCCAAATAAAAGGCATGGCGATCGCGCTGAATTACCTGCGACGATACCGCGGCGGCTTTCAATCCCAGGCGCGCGCACATCTTTTCTTCTAGTTCGGGAGTCAGGTGGGCGAACGTTCCTACCGCGCCCGAGAATTTGCCCACACGCAGATCTTCGGCGGCGGCCTTGAAACGCGTGATGTTGCGTTGTGTCTCCGAATACCAGTTCGCGATCTTGAATCCAAAGGTGATGGGTTCGGCGTGGATGCCGTGAGTGCGCCCGATCATCGGCGTGTCTTTGAACTCAAAAGCCCGGCGTTCGAGTACATCGGCGAGACGGTCGAGATCGCTAGCAATCAAGACGGATGCTTGCTGAATGAGCAGCGCTTGTGCCGTATCGACCACGTCATTCGAAGTCAAGCCATAGTGAAACCAGCGGGCATGCGGGCCGACGATTTCGGCAACAGCGGTGGTGAAGGCGATGACGTCGTGTTTGACCTCGGCTTCAATCTCGAAGATGCGTTCCACGTTGAACGCGGCGCGCGCGCGGATCGCCATGGCGGCGTCTTTCGGCACGATGCCGGCGGCGGCCAGCGTTTCAGTGGCGGCGACTTCGACAGCGAGCCAGGTGCGAAAGCGATTCTCGTCGCTCCAGATGCGGGCCATTTCGGGCCGGGTATAGCGTGGGATCACGGCGGCTTCTCCTGAGACGGAACATTGAATGAGAACCCAGGATTGTAAATCAGGCGGGCGAGTGGGTGCAGAGATGTCGGCTTCTTACGGAGTAGCTGGTGCGCCGTGCGGCTTCTTGCAAAAGTTTGGACGGGGCGAGGACGCCCGTCGCTCCACCGTGGCGCTGTGATGGGCGAAAACGATTGAGGGTACCCCCCTCCCCCCATTGCTTGCAAAGTATTCAAACTAAAGTAGATAGTTGTAAAGTATTCACAAATAAGGAGTTAGTGGATGATACCCGGTATCCCGGTTTGCGGCGGTCGAAACTTTTTTATTTTCTGTATCTTTAGAATCATAGTTTTAGCTGGAAATGGCCGCCAGATCTTTGAATTTAAAGGACTTATTCGTAAAATATTGCGGAATAAGGACTTAGGTTCAGTGTCGGGTGCTCGATCTGAGGTTTCAGGGCGTTTCGAAATCGGCAGTTCCTTTTATCTTTGCAAAGTATTCAATTTGCACGACTTACAGGTAAAGTATTGGTAAATAGGCACTTAGGGGGAAGTTCTCAGTTCCCGGTTCTCAGTAACTAATATCGCGCTTTCTCGATTCCAAATGAAAAGGGGTGAGGACTTTGTCCACACCCTTTGGAGCTCTTAATTTGATTCCTACTCTATTATAACGATTTGGATGTGATGAACTGGACATTATTCGGAACTTTATTTTTCTTGATGATTCATGGGGTTATGGGAGAAACCGCGGAATCAGGGGGTTGACAGATTGCCAGGGGATGGGATTTGAAAGCATACGACTTGAGGGGTTGTTGGTGTAATTGGATAATTTGTCCAGATTTGGCTTGTCGGTGGGTTCATGTATTCTTCAGAACCGATCATATCTAGCTGATGAAAAAGTGCTTACCGCTTCATAACGGTTTCATGGTTTCTTCATTTGACATGATTCACTTTGGCTGCAAAGGTCATTCGTGTCAGAAAAGAGGACAAAATCATGTCAGCCACAAAGTGCACCCAAGCGTTTCTTCTCCTATTGATGGGATTGGCACTAACGTTTGCGGCTCGCGCAGCGCAGGCCCAAACTGAGACGGTGCTCTACAGCTTCACCGGCGGTAGCGATGGGGGGTTCCCCGGCTCCCGTCTCACCTCAGACGGCAAGGGCAACTTCTACGGCACGACCGAGAAGGGGGCGCTGGGATATGGAACCGTCTTTGAGCTTTCGCCGAACGGAGGAGGAGGCTGGAACGAGACCACGCTCTATAGCTTCACCGATGGGGCGGACGGGGGAGAGCCACTTCGTTCCTACGTAATGTTCGACAAAGTGGGCAACCTATATGGGGAAACGTACTATGGCGGCAATGAGGCCGGCGGATGCGGCCTCAGTGGATGCGGCGTTGTGTTTAAGCTTAGTCCCGTGGGCGAGAACTGGACGGAAACGGTACTCTACAGCTTCGTCGGCGGCGTGGACGACGGTTCACATCCGGGAGGCGGTCTGATCATGGATGGCTCGGGCAATCTCTACGGAACAACTTTCTCGGGCGGCAGCACCGGAGGTGGAATTGTATTCGAGCTGAGCCCGTCTGGTGGCAACTGGACGGAGCGAGTTATTTACACCAGCGGTACCGACGTGTACGGCATCGGGATGGCGGGCGGGTTGACTATGGATGGCGCCGTAACCATCTTGGGCGCCAACTATGATTCAGTATTCGAACTCTCACCAAGCGGCAATGGTGGTTGGAACCAAACTGTCCTCCACACCTTCACTGCGCCGGTTAGCGAGGATTGCGCGGCTTTATGTGCCGTGGGCACTCCCCTGCTGGACATGGCCGGAAATATTTACGGTACAACCCTCGTGGGCGGCCCATGGGGGATAGTTTACAAGCTGACTCCTGGAAAAAAGGGGAAATGGACGGAGAAGGTTCTCCACGCCTTTGGAGGTCCACACCACGACGGTGCCTCCCCTCCGGGAGCGCTCGTAGTCGATGCTGCCGGAAATATTTACGGCATGTCGGGCCTCGGCGACATCGACAACTTTGAAGGAACTATCTTCGAGCTGTCGCCCCCAGTTGGGACCGGCAAATACGTAGACACGATTCTCTGGAATTTCAGTGCGTCCGGGAACGGAGGATCGGACCCGAGCGGTGGCCTGATTCGGGACAGCGCCGGCAATCTCTACGGCACCACGATCAAGGGCGGAACCGGCGGACACGGCGTGGCGTTCGAACTGACTCCGTAGGATGCTCCTCAGCTTCACCCGAAACGTCGCAAGGTGCTCGATAATCTCTTCGCAAAAAATGGGGATAGCAAGATTGTTGACGTAAACAGATTACACTTACAACGCACTACGGACGGGCGAGGACGCCCGTCGCTCCACTGGATAAATTTTTACTCCACCGTGTGCTTCGCTGTGTACCCTTCCCGTGCATACACGATGTACTTCACATCTTTGCCCTTTTGGTCGCGAACTTTCAGCGGACCACCGTCCGGCGCTTGAAGCTCGACTTTCAACTTGCGATAGGTGCCATCGAGCTTGGCGTTGGTGGGGTGATAGCTAATGGTGTATTGGTTGCGAATGTCGGCTCCGATCTCGTTAAAGAGCTCCGGCAACTCACCTTGGAATCGCGGAAAGTAGGCGCGGCCGCCGGTCAGGCTGGCGAACGTTCTCATCTCGTTATCCGCTTGCAGGTAGTCCATTTGCGAGACTGGTACCAGCCCGCGGGTTCGGCCAGTGCAATGGTTTACCTCGCAATATTCGCGCGCAGCAAAGCCAACACTGATGGGATAGATGGTGACATCCTTTGTAGACTTAACCTTCTTGATAATTTGATCGAGGTTAAGTTTGCTGAAACTGTCGTATCCAGTGGTGACGAGAATGACGTACTTCTTGCCCTCAATGCGATCGATTCGATCCAGCGTATCGAACAGGGCGTCAAACAGGTTGGTCTCCGAGAAGCCGGGCATGCGTAACTGGTTCAGCGCGGCTTGAACCTCACGCTTATCCTGGGTGAAGTCGACCAGGATTTGCGGCTTCATATCATAGGAGATTACCGACACCCAGTCATCTTTCTGCAGGGTGTTGGCGAATGCATACGATGCACGCAAGGCCTCGACTTCGAAGCTATAGTTCGTCGATGCGAACTCCACCAGCAGCACTGCCGTAATTGGGGCCTTAGTCTGATTGAAGGTTGCAATCTTCTGTTGCGTTCCATCCTCGAAGATCTTGAAATTATCCTGCCTCAACCCAGGAATGGTCTGGCCGTCTTTGGAGGTCACGAGCACGTCCAGATTGACAACCGGCACGTCCACGCTGATCGAGTAGTTGGGCATGTTCTCGATCTTCTTCGGCTTTTCTGGGGCTGGCGGCGGAGGCTCTTCCTTTTTCTTCGGAATCACATACGGTCCAACATCGTTTTGCGGCCCACCCGCTTCTGGGGGCGCCTCCTGTTGATTGGGATTCGCCGGGGGCTGCTGCGAGGTATCTTGAGCCTGTGCCGGGACAGTCGCTACAACCATCCCGAGAAGCAGAAATGCCAGTAGGATCAGACGCATACGGGAAGCAGAGGGCACGGCCTTTTGCCCGCTCAATACGCTAGAAATCATGGGAAGTCCTCGAAAACTCTTATGCTAGTATAGATGCAAGCACTCTGCGGTTGGGATATTTTGCGGGCCAAAAAAACGCTGCCTCCCTTGGCAAAACCTTCTAATAGCAGCGGAGTCTAAGCAGGTAAAAGACAAATTTTTGCTCCGGGGCTGTTCATGGGAAAATCTTTACGTTCACTCGTCGTCGTTCTGTTTTTATCGTCCTCTGTCTGGCTTAGCGCACAAAAAATTAGCTCACAAAAGACTACTCCGCCCGCGCCTGCCATCATACCGCTCGATCAGATTCACGAAGGTATGCGAGGCACGGCGCTCACCGTATTCCAGGGCGTAAAGCCCGAATCCATGGATGTGGAAGTTCTCGGGGTGATGCACAACGTGAACGGTCCCAAGGGCGACATTATTCTGGTTCGCCTGCATGGCACAAAGCCTGAATATACAGGCGTGGTTGCGGGCATGAGCGGCAGTCCGGTTTATTTTGACGGCAAGCTTGCGGGCGCGCTAGCCTTCCGCATTGGCGAGTTCTCGAAAGAACCGATTGCGGGTGTGACGCCGATCGAGGAGATGCTGGAGATCAATGCCTTCGATCATCGCCCGGCGCCGATGCGCGCGAGTCTTCCCGATGCCAATCGCGCGAGCGCGAGCAGCGCCACGCAAACCGCGAGTCCTGGCGAGAGTTCTGAGCTTCCAGTCCAGAATTACAGCAACTACTTGAAGCCGATTGAAACTCCTCTCGTATTCAACGGATTTTCTGCCGAGACCTTACAGCGCTACGGATCGCAATTTGCGGCGGCAGGCATCGTCCCGGTCATGGGCATTGGCTCGTCTAGCAACAGCAAACAGCCGGAACCGATCGAAGCGGGATCCGCCGTCAGCGCCGTGTTGGTTCGCGGCGATATGGATATCGCCGCCACTTGCACTGTGACTTATGTTGACCCGCAGCGCTTGCTCGCCTGCGGACATCCACTGTTGCAGTTTGGCGACGTGGACCTCCCGATGACGAAGGCGACCGTGCTGGCAACGCTGCCTTCGCCAATGAATGCCTTCAAGATCGTCAACACGACAGAGACGATCGGCGCATTTGTACAAGACCGCCAGAACGGAATTCTGGGTGTGCCGGGGCTGGAATCGAAGATGATTCCTGTGACCGTAGCTTTGCACACCGGATCGGCGACAAAAGAATTTCACTACGAAGTTCTCAACAACGCACGGCTCAGTCCGTTGGCGATGATGGCCACCGTATTCAATGCGCTGCACGGCACCAACGAATACGGCGAGGACGTTACTTACCGAATGAATGGCGCCCTCAGCGTGAAGGGATATCCCGACGTCACGCTGCGGAACATGTTTGCTCCGCAAGACAATGGACAGCCCGCGGCAGCTTTAGCCGCTGCCAGCATCGGCGAGCGCTTTGGCCGCATTTACAGCAATCCGTTCGACGCTCCAGATATCCTCGGGGTGAAGCTGGATTTCGATCTCGTTTCCGAGCGCCGTTCCGCTCGGCTGGAGGCGTCCCGCACCGATCTCACGGAAGCTCGTCCCGGTGACGAGATTATGGTGGAGACAGTGATTCGTCCCTATCGTGGTGAGCGGCTCGTGCGCCAGATTCCCATAAAAATTCCAACCTCCACTTCGGTGGGAACGCTGCACATTCTGGTCAGCGACGGCGAGACACTCGATCGCTTGCACCGCGGCACGCCGATGATGAATCGGGGGCTGGGCTTGGCGTCGACGATTGCATTGTTGAACCGGGAACGCGCCAACGATCGTGTCTACGTTTCGTTGATCGAGTCCGACCCTGAAGCCATGATTGCCGACAAAGTGATGCCGACGCTGCCGCTGTCTGTAATGAATGTTATGGATAACATGCGCGGCACGCAGGACATGGTTGTGCTCGGGGAATCGTCGGTCAGCGAAGCCTCGACCGAACCGCTCGACTATGTTGTTTCCGGCGCACAGATGCTGACGATTAACATCAAATAGCCAGGTCGCCTTTCCGGGTGGGGATGCCCGGCTCTCCACCGGCAAGATCAAACTGGCAAGATCAAGATTGAGGTATAACTTTGGCTCGTAAGACGTTCGCCCTGCTATCAGCCCTTCTTTTTTCTACCTTCACGCTCTCCGCACTGGCCTTCGCCGAAGGCACTCGTACCTGGGAGCAATCCAAGTTCGAAGAACTGATCAAAGGCACTCCCAAAGGAGTCGCCTTGCGCAGCGAGGGCGGACTCGAACTGGCTCCGGCGTTCAAGACGGTCGCTACCACGCCTTCAACTTATATATGGTCGATTGCGTCCGATAAAGCAGGCAACATCTATGCCGCTGCCGGGTCGCCGGCCCGGGTTTATCGGATTACGCCCGATGGTCAAATTACGACCATCTTCGAGCCACAGGAATTGCAGGTACAATCCCTGGCCGTCGACAAGAGCGGCATCGTATACGCTGCCACTGCGCCCGACGGCAAAGTTTATCGTCTTGAACCTCCTCGTGCTGAATCAGCGAAAGGCGCCAAAACGGATGCGAAACCTTCCTGGAGCGCGACACCCTACTTCGATCCCGATTCCAAATACATTTGGGACATCGTTCTCGATAACGCTGGCGCGCTCTACGTCGCGACCGGCGATCACGGCGAAATCTTCAAAGTCAGTCCCAAGGGCCAGCACTCGCTCTTCTTCAAGAGCGACGAAGTCCATATACGCGTGCTCGCGCTCGACCCCAAAGGAAACCTGATTGCCGGGTCCGATGGCAGCGGGTTGATCTATCGCATTGCGCCGAATGGCGAGGCCTTCGTTCTCTACAGCACGCCGAAGAAAGAAATCACCGCGCTCGCTATTGACACCGCGGGCAATATCTACGCCGCCGCTGCGGGCGAGAAGCGCTCCGGAAGCTTGCCAGCGCAAATGGGCATCATGATCGTAAATCCCGCGCCGACCCAGCCCGCACCCGGCAGTACCAGCCTCGCTACAACTCCCGCCCCGCCCGCGATGTCTTTTCCTGCTCCCGGAATCGGCGCCAGCGGCGGCTCCGAAATTTATCGCATCGCGCCCGATGGCGCACCTTCACGCTTGTGGACTTCGCACGAAGATCTGGTTTACGCTCTCGGCTTCGATCAGCACGGACGCCTCATTGCAGGAACTGGCAACCGCGGTCACATTTTCGCCATCAACGGGATTGACGATTTCACCGATCTGGTCAAGGCCAGCGCCACGCAAGTTACCGCCTTTGCTGCTGCGCCTGGCGGAGGCCTCTACGCCTCCGGCAGCAACCTCGGGAAGATTTTCCTTCTTGGCTCCGAGCTCGAATCTGAAGGCACCTACGAAAGTGACGTCTTCGACGCACATATCTTTTCGCTGTGGGGGAGCGCGACGGTACGCAGCGTCGGCAATTCCAATATCGAGCTTTATGCGCGCAGTGGTAATGTCGACAATCCCGACCGCAACTGGAGCCCTTGGACGAAGGTCGATCTCGCGGCTGGTTCAGAACTCAAAGTTCCGCCCGCCCGCTTCGTGCAGTGGAAGTCCGTGCTCCGTGCCGGTAATCCCGCTCCTCGCATTGACGATGTTTTGCTCAACTATCTGCCCAAGAACGTCGCGCCCGAAATTGACGACATCACAGTGCAACCCGGATACCACTATCAGCCGATTCCGCACGTGACAAATGCCGAGGCTTCTGCCTCTGGACAGCCGCGTTTCGATCCTGTGCCTACCGCCGTTCGCGACCGCGATTCAATCGCCATCCGCTGGTCGGCTCATGACGACAACGACGATCAACTCGTCTACACCGTCTACTACCGCGGCGACGGCGAAGCGCGCTGGCTGCTGTTGAAGAACAATCTCTCCGATCGCTACTATTCTTTCGACGCCAGCCTGCTACCCGATGGCGGCTACACCGTGAAGGTCGTCGCGTCCGACGCGCCCTCGCATTCGCCCGGAGAAGCGCTCTATGCCGAGCGCGTCAGCTCCCGCTTTGAGGTCGATTCCACGCCTCCTGTCATCGATAACCTGACGGGCATTCTGGACGGAAAGCAGATTCATGTCCGCTTCCGCGCCACCGATTCATTCTCTCCAATCAAGCGGGCGGAGTATTCACTCGATGGCGGCGACTGGCAGTTTGTTGAGCCGGTCGGCCAATTGTCCGATTCCAAAACGGAAGATTACGATTTTCGCGTGCCCGTGCCACAACCAGAAGCTGCGCCGGCCATGATGGCTGAGAGCACCGCGAATGACCACGTTGTGGTCGTTCGTGCCTATGATCGTTTCGACAATCTCGCCACCGCAAAAACCGTGATTCGTGGGAAGTAGACCTTCGTAACGCCGAAGAGTCATCGTTCATTTCCGTGACGAAGTATATCGTGTTACGATATATATAGGTCGTGACCCGATATAACCGGCCGTTGGAGGCAATCGCCCTGTCGGATTATCAATCGCTCGCGGAACTGCGCTACCAGATTCGCAGGTTTGTGCACTTCAGCGAGCAGGCAGCCCGCAAGGCCCGGATCGAGCCTCGTCAGCACCAACTCCTGCTGGCGTTGAAAGGCCTGCCCGAGGATGTGCGTCCCAGTATCGGTGTGCTGGCCGAACGTTTGCAGATCGAGCCGCACAGTGCGGTGGAGTTGGTCAATCGTCTGGCAAAAAAAGGTTTTGTGCGGCGTCGGCGCGACGGCGATGGGAACAGCAATGGCAATAACAATAATAAAGACAAACATAAAGACCGGCGCCAGGTTCTGCTCGATCTCACCCCAAAAAGCGAGAAGGTGCTCCGCAAGCTTTCCTTGCATCACCGGGCAGAGTTGCGAACCGCCGGGCCCGCGCTGATGGTGGCCTTGTTGCGCGTGTTGAAGACAGGCAAGCCGCGGCGAAATTTTGGCAAGACCTGAGCCGGTTCACTTAGTTATCCGGCCGAAAAAAGAATCTAGAAAGGGAAGAACGAATGTCTTCATTAGATCGCCAATCCGGAGATGGCCAATCCGGTGGTGAATCGGCGCCGGCCGGCACTAACGGAGCCGGACACGGATCCATTGCCGGCTCTTCGAATTTGGACGGTGCCGCCACTCCGGCACAGTTTCGCATGGTCCTGATTTCGGCACTTGCTGCCGGTGTAGGCCTGCTTGCTGGTGGCATCGCCTTCCTCCTCTATCGCCTGATCGGCTTCTTCACCAACCTTTTCTTTTATCACCGCATTTCATTCGACTTCACCAGCGCGCGTTTCAATCACCTGGGCTTGTGGGTGATTGTGATTCCGGTGATCGGTGGAATCGTGGTTGGCTTCATGGCCAAATTCGGCAGCTCAAAAATTAAAGGACACGGCATTCCTGAAGCGATGGAAGCCGTGCTCACCAACCGGAGCCGCATCCAGCCGCGGGTGGCCATCCTGAAGCCGATCTCCGCCGCCATCGCCATCGGCACCGGCGGCCCGTTTGGCGCCGAAGGACCGATCATCCAGACTGGCGGCGCCGTGGGTTCTCTCATCGGCCAGATCGTGCACACCACCGCCTCCGAGCGCAAAGTGCTGCTCGCTTGCGGAGCAGCCGCTGGAATGTCGGCCACTTTCAACACGCCGATCGCTGGAGTCATTCTCGCCATCGAGTTGCTTTTGTTCGAATTCAAGGCGCGGTCCTTTATTCCCCTCGTGATTGCCAGCGTGCTGGCTACCGCCGTGCACCAGCAACTACTCGGGGTCGGCCCCATGTTCCAGGTTTCGGCCATGGACTTCAGCGTTCCGCGCGCTCTCCCTTTTTATCTTTTGCTTGGAGGTTTGTGCGGTCTGGCTGCGGTCGGTTTCAGCAAAGCACTTTACTGGGTTGAAGATCAGTTTGAAAAACTTCCCGTGGACGAGCTCTGGTGGCCCGCGATCGGTGCACTCGGCCTGGGCATCATTGGATACTTCGTGCCCCGGGTTCTGGGCGTTGGCTATGACACCATCAGCGATATTCTGAATGGCCACCTCGCCCTCGACTTGCTGCTCATTGTGATGCTGGCAAAAGCGGTAGCACTGGTCGTGTCGCTTGGATCGGGTACGTCGGGCGGCCTGCTTGCTCCCATGTTCATGTCGAGCGCGGCCATGGGTGGAGCATTTGCCATGGTGCTCAACCACATCTTTCCGAGCGCTCATCTCTCGCCCGCAGCGTTCGCGCTGGTTGCCATGGGCGCGGTGTTCGGAGCCGCTTCGCGCGCGACCTTCACTTTCATTATCTTCGCCTTCGAAATTACACGGGACTATAACTCCGTGTTGCCGCTTATGCTGGTCTGCGTGATTGCGGACGGTATCGCCATGCTGCTGATGCCGCACGCCTCGATTATGACCGAGAAACTCGCGCGCCGCGGCCTCCGCATCCATCAGGACTATGAAACCGACATCATGCAGCAGATGCGTGTTTCGGAAACCATGGACCGCAGCGCGCCGACGATTCCGTCAAAAACCAGCGTGGGTGAACTGGCGGAGCGTATCGCACGGCGCGATCCCGAAGTCTCCCGTCACCAGGCGTTGCTGGTGGTGGACGATAAAGGGCAACTCGAAGCGATCATCACCCGCGGCGACATTCTCCGCGCACTTGACCGCGAGCCCAGCGGAGGTACCACGGTACGCGACGGTGGCACGTCGAAGCTGGTGGTTACTTATCCGGATGAGACCCTGTCCGAAGCGAGCTACAAAATGCTACGCCACGATGTCGGCCGCCTGCCTGTCGTTGACCGTGCGAACCCAAAACAAATTCTGGGATATCTCGGACGTCCCAACATCATGGCCGCGCGCCTGCGCCGGCTGGAAGAAGAACACGTCCGCGAACCAGGTTGGATGGCAAGCCGAGCCGAGAGAAACGGCGGGTAATGCTTTGCAAACGTCGAGCAAACTTCAAAAACACAGTCGAGAATCCATTTTTTCGCGGCTTACCGATTTTTTGCCCTTTTACTGCTGCGCAAAAATGATGGAACTTGAAGTTCCGCTGGTCGTGCCGATCATCATGAAATCCGTAATCACCGAATTCGTAGAATCGAAGTCGATGGCATAAATCACCGATGTCGCCGGGGCTCCAGCGCTGAGCGCGATTGTGCCTGTGCCGGGAAAGGTCAGGGTATACGTTCCGGTTAAGGCTTGGTTATGGGGGTTCTGTGTTCCTGCGACGTTGTAGACTGTGTTTCCGGGCGATGTGAGTAACAGATTCTGGACTACGGGCACAATGCTAGAACTGCTGTTGCTCATGGTCGCCGCAGCGTAGGTGCCCGGCATCTCCGATGGAGCGTAACTGCCGCTTTGTTTTATGGGCTGCGGATACATGGCCCCCGTTAACACCGCGGTGCTGGATTGATCCAGCAGAAAGCCACGATTCGCTCCGCTGGCATAAAGAACGAACGGAAGCGCCGGAACCGCCGGGCTAGCATTCGGGTTGCCCAGCATCTGGAAGATGTAGCGTCCGCTGTTGCCGCTGCTGGCCACGTATGTGTATGTGAATTGTGAGTTCGGCGTTGACGTCGGTTCTAACGAAACAATCGTGCCGTTATTGTTCTGGTCGAAGTTGCCGATGAAGCCACCAGCTCCTCCCGTTCCGCCAGATGTACCATCGGTGGTACCGAGTGTGAGCGAAACATTCGCGTTCGCTCCCGTCAACGCTGAAACCGACGTGCCATCGAAGGCTGCATTGTTATAACCGGGAGATGACATCGGCACTTGGTAGACCATGGATCCGGAAAGCGCAGGATGCGTCGAATCAACTGCATCGGTGGAGATGGCGTAGAGTGTCAGCGGGTTGGGACCGGTCTTGCTTTGGGCCGTTCCGCCACCCAGAACGAAGTCGAAATGTTGAGTGGTGTTGCTCGTGCTCAGAGTCATGTGCCAAAGATTGGAAAAAGTCGCGTCCTGCACATAGGACGAGCTGCTGGTAAGGCTACAAGGCGAGGTGCATGCGCCGGTTGAGGCGCCGTTGTCGTTGAAGTCGAACATGCCGCCGGTGATATTGCCAGCGCTCATCGGCAGCATTCCGACATACCCGACCCGTTTGTCGTTGGAGTCCACGCCGGTGAATCCGAATGCGAAGGTCTGCGCGCCGGAGTTGAATTGAGCCGTTGCCGCTTTTTGCATGACGCCGGAGCCGGTTACACCCGTGCTGTCGGATTCGATCATCTGAAAGTTGCCGCCCGATGTGATCACTGTCGTGTAGGTGTTGGTGACGTTAGTGCCGCCGTTGCTTAGGTTCAGCGTAAGCGTCCCCAGATTATTGCTGTTGTCGTTGCCTGAACTCGGTGAATACGAGCCGGAGTCAATGGTCCACTGCCGATATCCAGCGGTAGTAAGCACGTCTTCGACGCCCGTCGAGATTGCGCCGTTTGTGGTGGTGGTAATGGTTCCAACTACAGCAACGGGATTTTCACTGCTGTCATATCCCGAGAACTGGAATCCATAGGTGTTGTTCGCGATCAGTCGCGAGGCCACAACTGTAACCTTGGATTGTCCGGCGACCGCAACGGCCGGAGGTAGCGTGGAGGCCGCTGACACGACCACGCTTCCGGTCGACGAGGGCGCGGTATAGACCGCGATATCCAAATTATTCGGGTTTGACGCAAAGCTTCCGCAGGCGCCGGTTGGCGTGCATGTCCAGGTAAAAGTTTGTGGCGCGTCGTCGGGCACGGCGACAGCGGTGAATTGCTGCACCAGATTTTCTCCCACGGCGACTGTGGTCGGAGTCACGACCACCGTGACCGCCTGTATGGTCACAACGTCCTCACCCGACACGGTGTTGTCAGCCGCAGAGGTCGCCGTGATCGCGACGGTCGCCGGACTTGGAGCAGTCGCTGGCGGCGTATAGACGCCGCTGTTCGCGTCAATCGTACCGCACGGATTTCCGTTGCCTGTGCATGCCCCGCCACTCAGGCTCCAGGTAACGGTCGTGTTCATCGTACCCTTTACTGTAGCCGTGAACGTTACAGGTGGCTGAGTCGGGTAAATTATTGAAATGTTGTTGTTAACGCTAACCGTAATCCCACTGCCCTCGCCATTGCCGCCCTTGGCGCAACCAACGGCCAGAGCCAGACTAAGAAGTGCCATCGAAAACAGACATTTTTTTATCATGATCAGATCTCTTTGAACCTTATGGGGGAAGTTGCGTTGCCCGAAAGCGTGGCGACTGTCTCGGACCTAAACCTTTGACAATGACAAGGAGCAGTCGTAAGGCCAATTTGTTATTCAAATCAGCAGGTTACAAATGTACCTGAATTCAAGGCCTTTGTCTGGGTGGAAAGATATTTTTCGAGGGGCAGGACAACGGCTTGCGCAAGGAATTGCAACTTTCGGGATTGCTATCCACTGAGATACCAATAACTGAGAGCCGATTCTTTAGCGAACGACTCTTACTGGACGACAGCAGCCGTCTCCAAAGTCGCATGTTTTGCGGTTTCGATCAGCGGACGCAGTTCACCGGTGGTGATCCCTAGCGTGCCTCCTGAAAAACCGTCGATGTAGGCGGAATTGATGCCCACCACTTCGCCGTGCCGGTTCAGGACCGGGCCGCCGCTGCCTCCGCGGGCGGTTGGTGCGTCATAGATCAACTTGTCTCCCGTGACATCGCCTATGTGCCCGAATGTTGCCGAGGGTCGTATCAGGGATAGCGCGGCCAATTCAGCTGCGGTGTTGGCGTCATCGGGATGCGACGAAAGCCGTTCGTATACTACCGCAGGCGACTTGGCCACCATGCCTGTGACTCCCATAGGATAGGCCAGCACACTCACCGAATCGCCTACATGCGGCGCTGCTTCGGCCAGTGTCAAGGGGCGCAGTTTCTTGGTGAAGGCGGTTACTTCGAGCCGCAGCACGGCCAGATCTCCTTGTTTGGCCAGCGCGGCTACCTCCAGGTTTACGGGGAGCGGTGAGCCTGGGAAATAGGCGACGAGCTTCTCCAGTACAGGTGTTCCACCGTTTCGCAATGCTGTCTCGACTTCCCGATCGCCATACCACGGCTCGGCCACATGCCGATTAGTGGCGAGCAGTCCGGGCGCAACTACAAATCCTGTCCCGGCTACGCGGGCGCGAAAACTCTGCGAATGAGCATGGCCGGATACGTGGTAAATCCCGTAAATGTAGGCCACCGAGTCCCGCGCATCGTCCACTGCGGAGGCCGAAAACGGTTGTTGCCGTTCGAGATCCGCCACTTGCCGCGAAAGCTGGTGGACCTGTTGCTCCAAGCCGGAAGTCTCTGGAGGAGCGTAGTACTGTGCCATAACTCCGGCACCCACTAGCGCCAACACGCCCAGCAGCCCCTGGACAAAGCGCTGCCAGGTTTCCACCAACTCGTTTTCCCTGTTTTCAGAATTGAACATGAGCCGTCAGGCCCGGTGAGGAGGGAGTTCCCGGGTCTGTCACTATCCTGACGTATTTGGGCCCAAGCGTGTAGGGTACAGAAGTCGGGTTGGAGACGACCCAAGGTAACTGAAGAAGGCTTGCAACGGGCCTAAAGTTCCCGTTTTCGACACAAACTACGGCTCGACGCCCAACCGCTTAGCCATCTGTTCGTAAAGAAATCCCTCGTCCGTGCTGTAAGGCTGGATCCATTCGCCATCGATCACAAACTGCGGTATGGCGCGCTTACCAGTGCGTTTGACGACTTCATCGGCGGCTCCGGGAGTGGTTTCAATGTTGATTTCCTTGTAGGAAAGCTTGTGCTGGTCGAGGAAACGTTTGGCCTCGCGGCAATCCGGACACCAGGGCGCGGAGTAGACAGTGATTTCCATGTGGGTTTCTAGAGTTTAGGCATCTTCGAGTTTCGATGTTCAGGAGTTGTGTGTCAAACGTGTTCCAGCTCATGCACGGTACGTTCGTTTTCGACATTTCCCGTATTTAGCGTGGTGGCCGGTTCAAACAGGATGAGCCAGCATTCTTCTTCCGCTACTGGACGGTGCTCGACTCCGCGCGGAACCACAATGAACTCGCCCTCTTCAATCCATTCGTGGGTGGTTCGTTCGTGCTGGTCGCGGAATTCCATGCGGAAACGGCCCTTAACTACTAGGAACATCTCGTCCTCGTTGTCATGATGGTGAAATACGAACTCGCTGTTCAGCTTGACGAACTTGACTTGCTGCCCGTTGAGCTCCGCGGCGATGCGGGGCTTGTAGTATTCGGTGATCTGCGCAAACTTCTCGGCAATGTTGATTTTGGACATTGGAATCATTGAGGTCAGTGACTTCTGTTGCCTAATGGATGGCGCATCTTGCTTGCAGGTCGCAGGAAAATCCGCAGACAGCTGGGAAGGCTCCACAAGAAAAACAGCCGCCAGCTTTTCGCTGACGGCTGAATGCTGAACGCGGACGACTGTCTAGAATCCTGCGCCGGCGTTGGGGTGTCCACCGCGCAGTGTCATCCGCACGCCGCGTTGGCTATTCAATTGAGTAGTTGTAGTCCAGTCCACTTCATCGGTGCTGATCACACCGCTTCCGCCACTGGCGAGTTCGTAGCTGATGCGGCCGTCCTGATAGGTGTAATTGCCCACCTCTAGGACCATGCCGGTCTTGAGGATAAACACGGGAACTCCAGGTGCCGTCCCGCCGGTCGCGCTCTTAGTAACATAGCTGGCGTACGCAACTTGCGGCATGTCATCGGACGTTTGCTGGCTGGCTATTCGCTCGCTGGCAGTGAAGCTCACCCTGCGGACGGTCAGTTGAGGAACGCTATTATCTCCCCGAGCGCTCGCGCCTTCGTAGGAACCCTGTTCATACGAGTGCTGATAATAGGAGTCGTTCTGCATCTGCGGACGCCCGAAGAAATGCCAATCCGGTCCATTGGTGGCGGAGACTTGCGGGATCTGCACGTCATCCATCAGCCGCAGTTCGAGCATGCTCTCGCCCTTGAGCGTAGGACGCGGGCCGCGCGCCGGCAGCATGATGATCTTCCACGGCCAAAGTGGCGGAATCATCCATTCCACGATGTCACGCGTGGCGTGGCCTTTGCCCCGGATGTCTCCATCTTTATCGACCTTGTAGCCGCGCGTCGCGATCACTTTGGCATCGAGCGGCATGTCGCCGTTCGGCAATCCGATGCGATCGAACACCAGCTTCATGTTGCCTTTACCCCAGAAATGGCCGGGATCCTTGGCCGATTCGAGGTGTCCAACCAGATAGCTTCCGCGCGGAAACGTCTGCTGGCCAAACTCCGTCACCGAGTGCAGATGACAGAGTACGGGATCTCCCACCGCGACGGTGGCGGAAGAAAAGTTCGGTTCATTCATGGTGCACTGCAGAAGGGTACCGGCGGGCAGGACTGTCTCCCGCGCACTGGCACTCGCTGTTAGGCTTAAAACGGTCAAACTTAGAATGGTTAAGGCTAGAAGGGATACCGCAAGAATTGAATACGAGCTGGACTTCATGACTGCACCTCGGTCTCACGCCCTGGAATTTTTAGTACGTATTTCCAAACTACGTGCGTTGAGCCAGCCCCGATTGATGGAGTTAAACATAACTTGACATAAGCGGTCAACCGACCGATAGGGATCAAAGTGTGTCTTTTTTGCAACAAATGCTTTATGGGAGTGCGTGCGGAGTTCGCAGACGGTTCAAACGGGTTCAACTCGACGCCCGGCAAAGTGAAGCTTGATCCAATTCCAGGCGCGCGCCGCATCCGCAGGGTCAACAAAGAGAATGTAGGCGGAGAGGACATCCCATTGAAAGAGCGCGATGTTGAGGGAGTATTCCAGCCAGAGATGAAACAGCAGTCCAATCGCCATCAGGATGTAGCGCAGGTCTTTCACCCAGATCAGAACTCCTAAAGAGAATTCGAGGGCAATCGCCGCCCAACCTTCCCACTTGAGCATCGTTGGGCGGAGAAGCCACGCAGGCACAGGGAAGCGCCGCAGCGAATCCAGATGATAGACGTAGTACAACGCAGTTCCGTTAAGCCAAGCAGGACTCTTTACCTTGGTGCAAAATGCAGCAAAATATAGGAGAGACAACTGAATCTGGATCATCCGTTGTGCCCACGGACGCTGAGGAGGTATGAGCGCATCTTGCTCTGTCCCTCTTTTTCCTTGCCGGATCCGCAGCAGCCGGTCTACAGAAAGAGCGGCACCGGCTGGAGCGAAGATCAGAAAGAATCCGGCCAAGCGCAGGAAGGTGTCACCGCCGTGAGTGATGAACAGGTTCCTCTGATGAATTGAGGTAAGGCAAAGAAATACGATCACACTGTTAATACGAGTGAGAAATCCAGCCGCGAGCAGAATCGCCGAGCCCAGGAATACCCAGAACAGAGCGTTGATCCAGCCATCGCTTTGCGGGATGATGGTGAAGAGATTGATCCGCGTACCGGGCTCGACCGTTTGCATCGTTTGCAAACTGATCCAGGCGTGAGTGCCGTACCATGCCAACCAATCTGGGCGTAGTAAGACGAGAGTCGCGATCACCAACGCGCCATAAGTGATGCGAAACAGTGCAATCGGCACCGGAGACTGCTTCGCAAAGAAAAACCTATTCCACGCCTCAGGGAACGATCTCAACTTCAGCCTCGACCCCAGCCTCATTGCAAGTCCTCGGGCCTTACGCCATAGCCCAAAAGTACATGCTGATCCCAGGGTTCGGGCTGATAGGAGCCGTTCGCGCGGGGAACAATGGGCGACCACCTCCGAATCAAGATGATAGTTTTCACTGGCTTTGAAGGCGTGTTGTTCAGACGCGCAATGCGGCGTGCCACATCCGGCAACAAAGTGTCGTTAGCCTCAATTTGAAGAACTTCCGAGAACTTACGATAGCGTTCTTTGAAGTAGCGCTCAGTCAGGCTGAGTTGCTCCATTCGCGGAAATGACCAGGTCGTTCTCGACCCATCTTTGTAGATAACGACCGCTTCGACGTAGCTGTTCGACCCCCAGGGCGTTGGGGCAAACATATCCCAGGTTTGAAACAATCCAGCCCATAAGAAATAAGGGCGGACTAGCTTTCTGCATTGGGGGAATAGTGGCAGGTTCAGTGGCACACACCAGCAGGTTATGGCGACGATGTGAAAAGCCAGGAACAGATTAATGGCGGCGATTTTGTCCCGCGGCGTCCACCGTGAGTGGTTGCGCTTTTCCGGATCTACTTTCGTCTTCACAGGAAGATTGTAGTGCTTCTCCGCGTCGCTCGACTTGGACCCTTCGACTTCGCTCAGGGAAGGCTCGCGAGACGCCCGTCTCTCCACAAAACAAAAGCCGCCAGTTTTCACTGACGGCTGATGGCTGAATGCTGAGGGCTGAACTAGCTTTCGTACAGCAGCACACCCTCGGTCTTCTCCGCATCCACCGGACGGTAATAGAGCTTATTCGCTTCGAGAAAGACCTCGATGAACGCCGGCCGGGTGGTGATTGTGCCTTGAATCAGAGCCTCCGACAGCGGATCTTCGATGTACTTCTGCAAGGCGCGCCGTAGCGGACGCGCTCCGTAGCTGCGATCGGTTAGCGTCTGATTCAGAATCCACTTCTTGGCTTCGTCGGCCACGCTTACTGTGATCGAACGTTGGGCCAGATTCTGGTTCAGCTGGTTGACCATCAATTCGAGAATCTGAATCAGGTCGGCTTCGCTGAGCGCCATGAACAGGATGATTTCGTCGACCCTATTCAGGAATTCCGGATTGAAGGTGCGCTTAACTTCGCTCTTCACCAAGTCTTCGACCTTTTCGGAAACCATCTCATCTTTCGAATGCTGGAAACCCAGCCCCTCGCGCTTCATGAGGTGCCGCGCGCCGATATTCGACGTCATGATGATGATGGTGTTCTTGAAGTCGACGGTGTTGCCCAAGCCGTCAGTGAGTTGGCCGTCCTCAAAAACCTGCAGCAAAATGTTGAAGACATCGGGGTGCGCCTTCTCGATTTCGTCGAGCAGCACGACAGAATATGGCGCCCGCTTGACACGTTCTGTCAGCTGTCCACCTTCTTCATAGCCCACGTATCCAGGAGGCGAGCCGATCAGTTTCGAAACGGAGTGCTTCTCCATGAACTCCGACATATCGAAACGGACAAGAGCTTTGTCGCTGCCAAACATAAAGTGCGCCAGGGTGCGAGCGACTTCCGTTTTGCCGACGCCGGTCGGGCCGAGGAACAGGAACGAACCGATGGGGCGATTCGGACTTTTCAATCCGGCACGCGAGCGGCGAATGGCGCGAGCCAGAGCACTGATGGCTTTTTCCTGCGAGATGATGCGCTTGTGCAGTTCTTCTTCGATGCGCAACAGTTTCTGCGTTTCTTCTTCCTTGATCGAGGTGATGGGAACGCCCGTCCAGCGCGATACCACGTCCTCGATGTCCTCCCGACCGACAACGCCGGTGGAGGATTCATCGAGGTGGTATTTTTCGCGAAGGGCGCGCAGGTTCTCGCGCTCCTTGCGTTCCTCGTCCGAATAGAAGCGCGCC
>JBATZM010000060.1:0-52564 GCA_049674665.1 Terriglobales bacterium | reverse complement strand
GGCCTAACACAGTTCCGGCTCCGCTGATGTTGCAACCTACCGGAGTTGGAGAAGTGAGCCCGCTTTCTCACGATTCCATCAACCACCTCTGGGCACGGTGGCTTTCGGATGGGAAACATATCGTGTTTTCCGGAAACGAATCCGGACATGGGTTTCGTTTCTACCTTCAGTCGCCGGACGAAAGCAAGCCCACCCCGATCAGCCCAGAGGGGGTGAACCCGTCGGTCATCATTTCTCCGAAAGACGACTTCGTTGCCAGTGTTGGTCCCGATCACAAAATTTGGCTTTATTCCATACATGGAAATCAGTCGATGCTCGTCCCGGGCACGCAGGTAGACGAGATACCGACGGGCTGGTCGGCAGACGGACGCTCGATTTACGTTTTCCGTTTTGGAGAAATCCCGGCCAAAGTTACCGAGGTGGAGCTATCCACGGGGAAAAGAAAGTTGTGGAAGGAACTGGAACCGCCCGACCCCGCAGGCATCGATACGATACGGGGCATAACCCTCACACCGGACGGGAAAGCGTATGTTTACGGTTACATCCGGACCCTGTCTGATCTCTATATGGTGGAAGGTTTGAAATGATTTCCAACCCGACTAACTTGCGGCAGTAAAGTTGCCTTTCGGAGCGGGATTTTTGTCTGCCTTGGTTTTGTTACTGCCTTTCCTAGCGTCAACTTCTGCTATTCGCCCTTTCTTGAGGTCAATAAGTGAAATGGCGATGTATCGCCAGTCTAGTTGCCTTGAAGCGTGAAGTTTAGAAGTTCACGGCGTATCGGAAGTCCCCGCAGCCTGGCCGACTTTTGAATTTCATTGATCGGGCCCGAGACAGCAAAACGTCAACCGCCTCCGCTGACGACAATCCAGCTTCGTTGCCGTCGCTGGGGCGATACTCCGAAATGGCCTTCGCACCGACAACGTCACCATCCGCGCTGATCACGATCGCTACCATCCCTCGAACCTGGTGAACCCTCTTCTGCTCCTCCTTGGACAACTGCTGCTGCATCAGCAGGAGTTCGGTGGATCTGTCGCATGACGAAGGGTTCTCTGCAAACGCCGCCGGGGGTGTTGGTTCTATCAACTCGTCCACCTGCATCGCAACTGCGAGCGAGATCGATTGAATGATCCAGTAGTTGGGACCTTGCTTTCGAATGACCATGAACGCTTTCTTTTCGTCCTTCGGGGCCGCTACGATTCGATCGCCGATTACATGTCCATTCAGGTCTTTAACGTGCTCCGTGCCAGTTATCCTGTGCTCTTTGAGCAACAATTCAGTTGCGAGCTTCGATTCCTCTTCCGACCGAAATTTACCGTACCAGACCAGTGCTTCAGTGTGATCGGGAGTCTCGTAGGTTCGGAACGCCGCGTGACGACCGAACATATATCGTTCACCGATTTTTGTCATCTCTAGACTCTGATTGCCGTTCGGTGGACTAATCGTTGAGAGCTTTGTCTGGGCGAAAAGGAGCGTAAGGTCAGGCAGAGTCGCAAATAATAGCAATGTGATTACTACCTGTTTCACAGAGATACTCTACCCCGAATCTTCGAGCAGTTCCATGATGATTGACGCTATCAGGCGATTTCACTCACTGACGCTTGGCGGTCACCAGCAATGCCTCTTTGATCTCAGCATCGCTCCCATCACCAAACTCGACCGTATAGGTTCCCGACGGCGATGAGAGATTAACCCCCGAACGGGATTGGGGCAGTGCGCGGGGAGAATTCCCTGCGGCATCCGTGCAGGATGAGAAGCTTGGAGGGGTCTTTCGACTCCGCGGTGACTTCACTTCGTGAAGTCGCTGCTCCGCTCAAGATGACAATTTTGGGGAAGCGGGTTGAACGGGCGAGGACGCCCGTCTCTCCATATAGACGTCACTCTTCTACTGGTTGCGCGTCTAGTTCCTGCGCGGGTTCGCCTGCGGCTAAGCCTTGGGCGATGATTAGGCGGTGTGCTTCTATGCCCAGTGTGGGGAGGGCGCGTCCGAACCAGATGGCGCCGATTACGCAGGCCACTCCTCCCGCGGCTACCGTGATGGGCGCGCCGATGCGTTCGGCTAAGGCTCCGCCAAAAAATGCGCCGAAGGGAGCCATGCCCATGAACATCATTGAATATACGGCCATGACGCGGCCGCGGAGTTGGTCGGGGACCATGGTTTGGATCAATGTGTTGGAGCAGGCCATTTGCAGCATCATTGAGTAGCCTGCCGGCAACAAGAGCGCGACTGACAACCAGAACGAAGTCGAGAACGAAAAAAGAAACAGGCTGATTCCCAGGCCGGCGCAGGTGATCGCCACCCAACGTCCCAGACCTTTAACTCCTGTTTTAGCGGCCAGCGTCAATGCGCCGAATAGCGCGCCTACTCCGGTGGCGCCCATCAGAATGCCTAGACCGCGCGCGCCGCCGTGCAGAATTCTGTCGGCGAACACCGGCATTAGAACGGTGTAGGGCATACCAACCAGGCTCACCAGGCCAATCAGCAAGAGCAGCGCGCGAATCACACGGGTCTGATTGACCCAGCGAAAGCCTTCGATAATGTCTTCAATGGGCGAATGCTTACTGGCTCGCGGAGCACAGTGCACGCGCATCAACAACAATCCGACGATCACGGCGACGTAGCTAATGGAGTTGGCGGCAAAGCACCAGCCTTCGCCGATTCTTGCTACCAGGATTCCGGCTACGGCGGGGCCGATGACGCGCGCGCCATTGAACATGGAGGAGTTCAGCGCGATGGCATTCATCAGATCTTCTTTACCGACCATGTCGACAAGGAAGGACTGCCGGCCGGGAATATCGAAGGCGTTCACTACTCCCAGCAGCGCTGCCAGCGCAAAGATGTGCCATACCTGAACGCGTCCACTCAGCGTGAGCCAGGCCAGAATGCCGGCGAGAATCATGGAGGCGATCTGAGTGGCGATTACGAGTCGCTGGCGATTGACGCGGTCGGCAGTGATGCCTCCCAAGGGAGCAACGAGGAAGACAGGAATCTGGCTGGCAAAGCCTACGCTTCCGAGCAACAGAGCGGAATTTGTCATGCGGTAGACGAGCCATGCCTGGGCTACGGTCTGCATCCAGGTACCGATGAGAGAGATTAGCTGGCCGCTGAAGAAAAGTTGAAAATTTCGGTGGCGCAAGGCGCGCAGGGCTGTGGCCCATTTCGACCGAGGCGAGGTTTTTGAATCCGTTGCTTCGGCGGCAGAATTTGGGGCTTCAGTCACTCTCTTAGAACTTTTTCACATCTTTAGGATGACGGCAACCGGCGGGATGACGCGGAGGCGACAGGGACAACATTCTGTTGCTAGAGTGGCGATGGCTGTTACTTTATACACAGTTTTCCACAGCTCCGCCGTGTGACGTATTTGCAACTTCCCTGTCGATTCAATCCGAGATAGAGTTACAGGTATAGTCCGCCAATCAGAGTCCGATCTGGAGATCGGCCTGAAAAAGTTTGGATCGGAAGGATGAACTTCACAAGGGTGAACGATGAGCACAGATCCTGATCGTCTTGAACATCGACACGAACGACGAGGCGCACAGCGTTTTGAAGTGCAGCTGCCGTTGGCGGTCCACTTCGAGGGGCGAACTGTGCCTGGATTTACTCAAGATCTGAGTGGGCGTGGAATTTTCTTTTATGCCGAAACATCTGCCGAAAGAATGCTCCCAGAAGGCGCGGTGGTGGAGTTGACTTTCACGATGCCCTCGGAAATTACCTTAGCGGAAAGCATGGCCGTGCGGTGCAGGGGACGGGTGTTGCGCGCTTCGGCTTCCCAGGTTGGCCATCCTCAGGCAGGTCAGCGGAATGGGATCGCCGTGCAATTCGATTCGTACCAGTACTTACCGTCCGACGAGCCGGCCGCTCCATTCGTGCGGGTTTCGACTGCCAGTGTTGCCGCAGCGGTTTCGGGGTTCGTGCCGCGCTGAGCCCTATTTTTCCGCCTTCAACGTTTTAGGGCTTTCCGGGCCGCTGTTTGCGCGGTCCTGCCGCATCTTTTCAAGCGCTAGCATTTGTCTTACAATCAGTTCAACCAGCAGCCTGGCGATTTCCATCGACTGGGAAACCCGCCGTCGACCTGCCGCTTCGTCTGAGGTCTCCTTTGATTACGAAGGTCACTTGGCCTCGACGCTGGAAGTTCGTAGCATGGCAATGAACACTGAGAATCGACCCATGCCCGGGATCGCTGTTGCCCTCCTTACGGAGGACCGCGAACAATCCGTAGTATTGAACAGCCGAGTGGAGAGCACCAATCTGGCGCGAACGGTATTGAGCCATGTTGGTTTTCCGGTGGGACCGAGCGACTCCGTTGTGCGCCAGTTGCAGGATCAGCGCGCCGAAGTTGTGCTGGTAAGTATTGATTCCAAGAATCCGCAGCAAGCCATCCGCGCCATAGAACTGATTCACGGCAGCATTCCCGAAGTTACAATTTTTGCCGTGGGCGAGATGAATCAGCCCACGAATATTGTGTCAGCAATGCGCGCCGGTGCGCGCGAGTTTCTGGATCATGCTTCCAGCCGCGAAGCGCTGGTTGAAGCCTTCGCTCGATTTTCGGCTACGTTGAGCCGTGCGCAGCGCAGTTCGAGTAAAGCTCGTGTCTTTACTTTTCTCAATGCCAAGGGCGGAGCCGGGGCGACCACGGCAGCCGTGAATACCGCGGTCGCATTGCAGGAGACTCATGGGCGGGTGGTGCTGGTGGATTTTGCTCCCATCGGCCACGCCGCGCTGCAACTGAATTTAAGGCCTCAATTCACGCTGATCGATGCGCTGCAAAACCTTCATCGCATGGATAGTTCGTTGCTCGACGGCCTGATGACGCCCTATCGCAATGGGCTCCATCTGCTGGCCGGCGCTCAACAACCGCATAACTCAGTCCCCACGGCTTCAGAACTGGCTCGTCTTTTTGATTTGCTGGTAAGCCAGTATCACTTTGTCGTGCTGGACTGCTCGGGCCGGATGGATAGCACGGTGCAAATGATCTGCGATCTTTCGAACGCGGCGCTGCTGGTCACGCAGACCGATGTGGTTTCGCTTTGGAGCGCTGGCCGGATTCATACGTTTCTGCAAGAGGGAGCGGGACGCGAGCGGCTGCGAATCGTGATCAACCGCTATAAAAAGATTCCGGGATTCACCGACGAAGATGTAGAGAAAGCGACGAACTGTAAGGTGTTATGGAAGGTGCCCAACAACTTCCAGGTCATTGGACCGGCGATTGACAAAGGTAGCCCGGTGGCGGCACAGGGGAATCACGAGATTGGCCGTTCCTATCAAGGATTAGCCGCAGAACTCGCTGAGGCAACCACGTCCGGCGAAAGCGCGCTCTCGCTGCTG
The DNA here is from genome assembly GCA_049674665.1 of Terriglobales bacterium. Lineage (GTDB taxonomy): Bacteria > Acidobacteriota > Terriglobia > Terriglobales > Acidobacteriaceae > Acidiflorens. The sequence goes on along the minus strand of JBATZM010000060.1, from coordinate 47,241 downwards.
TACCAGCACGATAAAGGCGACACCAAGAAGCGAGCCGGCGGCCAACTACTTGTCTCGCCGATGCGCGCCGGGCAATAGATTCCCACAACTTCTTGGATTGTCATCCTGAGTAAAGCGAAGGATCTGCTCTCGTGGCCTACTAGAGTCAGATCTTTCGCTTCGCTCAGGATGACAATTGGGATTCTTGTTTATCTGCAATCCAACCGCTGCTCTCGGCAATTCCCGCACTTTGTTAGAATCAGTCGTCACCGAATCAATGCTGGCTAATTCTGAATGACAACTTCTTCCAAAAAACGCGTACTGAGCGGAATGCGCTCGACTGGCAAGCTGCACCTGGGAAACTATGTGGGCGCGCTCGAAAACTGGGTTCGCATGCAGGACGAGTATGACTGCTTTTTCTTTATTGCCGACTGGCACGCGCTGACCACCGACTACGCCGACACTTCGCGTCTGAAAGAGAATTCGGTCGAGGTGCTGTTGGATTGGCTAGCCGCTGGCTTGGATCCCACGAAGTGCGTGATGTTCATCCAGTCGCATGTTCCGGCTCATGCCGAATTGCACTTGCTGCTTTCGATGATCACTCCGCTGGGCTGGCTGGAACGCGTCCCGACGTACAAGGAGCAGAAGGAAAATATTAAAGAAAAAGACCTGGGAACGTACGGGTTTCTGGGTTATCCCGTACTACAGTCGGCAGATATTTTGATCTACAAAGCAGATGTTGTTCCCGTTGGCGAAGATCAGGTGGCGCATGTGGAGCTGACTCGCGAGATTGCACGGCGGTTTAATGGCTTCTATGCGGGGAAGCGGAAATATGTTTTCCCCGAACCGGCAGCTCTGCTCACGCCAGCTCCGCGCTTGCCCGGGACTGATGGCCGCAAGATGTCGAAGTCTTACGGCAACGCGGTAATGCTGAGTGATCCTGAGCCCGTGGTGCGGCAGAAGTTGAAGACCATGGTCACCGATCCTGCCCGGGTGCGGCGCAGCGATCCTGGCAATCCTGATGTGTGTCCGGTGGGCGACCTGCACAAAATATTCAGCAGCAAAGAAACGATGGCGAAAGTGTATGAAGGCTGCCGGTCGGCTGGAATCGGCTGCATCGAGTGCAAGAGCTGGGCGGCTGACGCTCTGGTGAAGATTCTCAACCCCATGCAGGAGCGTCGCAAAAAATACGAGGACAATCCGCGGCTCGCCTGGGATATTCTGGAGGCTGGTTCGGCTCGGGCTCGCGAAGTCGCGGGCGCCACGATGGACGAAGTTCGCGAGTCGATGGGCCTGGATTACGGGCCAGCAAAGGGTTTGTCGAAGTGACGGATTTATCTCAACCTATCTCGGAACAGGTGCCAGTTGATGTTTCTAAACGCGCCGTGGCTCCAGTTGTGTCCATTGAAACCAAATCCGCTCTGGGCAAGTCCGTTAAAGAAGGGGGTAACGATTTTCCTTTTGCCATCGAGCTTGGCGAAATCTACGAGGGACCGCTCGACCTGCTCCTCGACCTGATTCGCAAGCAGGACATCAACATCTATGACATTCCCATCGCGAAGATCACGGCGCAGTATCTCACTTATGTGGAGCGCATACGCGAACTGGATGTGAATATCGCCTCCGAATTTATTTATATGGCAGCGGTGCTGATTCATATCAAGTCGAAGATGTTGTTGCCGCGCGATCCGCTCGCTCCTGCCGACGCGCTGGAAGACCCGCGCAGTGAACTCGTCAACCGCCTGCTCGAGCACGAGAAATTCAAATCAGCGGCACAAATGCTGTTGCAGAAACAGCAGATTGAAGACGCGGTGTTGAGCAATCCGGCGATCCACGAGTTTATGGACGCCGAGGGCACTGAGCCCGAACTTGCCGCTGATGTCATCGACCTGGTCAAGACTTTTCAACAAATTTTGGACCGCGCGCGTACACGGCCCATCCTGGAAGTGGACGAAGAGACGGTAACCGTTGGCCAGATGATCCAATACCTGCACCGCCGGCTCTCGCTCGAAGATCGTCCCATTCGCCTGAAACAGATGCTGCGCAATGTACCGTCGCGGGCGGCGCTGGTCTGCATGTTTTTGGCATTGCTCGAATTGGTCCGGTTGCAGGCGATTCAGGTGCGGCAGGACCACGTCTTCGGCGAAGTGCTGGTGCGCAAACATTCCCACTTCGAAGAGGTCATGACCGAACAGGCTGCGGTGCGTGATGATTGGAAGTGAAGAAGAAAGTTCTCAGTCCCCAGTTCTCAGTTCTCAGTAAACGCCAATGACCAATGGGCTTTTCTGAAAACTGGGAACCGAGAACTGAGAACTGAGAACTGATTTATGAGTCTTAGACCCCAACTTGAAGCCATCATTTATGCGGCGGAGACGCCGATTTCGCTCGACCAGATTTTTTTGCTGGTGAAGGAATCTGTGGTTGCGGAAGCTCCCGGGATCGACGCGGCGGAGATCAAGTCGCGCATTCGAGCCACGCTCGAAGAGCTCATCGCGGATTATTCCGGCGCAAGCCACGGAATCGAAATCCGGCAGGTCGCCGGCGGGTATCGCATGTCCACCAAGCCCGACCAACATGACGTGGTGCGCGCTTTCGCCAAGAGCCTGAAGCCGCCTTTCCGGCTGTCGCTTCCGGCGCTTGAAACTCTCGCCGTCATCGCCTATAAGCAGCCGGTCACAGTGCCCGAGATCAGTGAAATCCGCGGAGTAGATTCTGGTGGAGTGATCGCAACGCTGCTCGACCGCAAGCTGATCACGACCGCCGGCAGAAAAGCCGTAATTGGGCGTCCCATTTTATACAGGACGAGCAAGGAATTTCTGTTGCGCTTCGGGCTTAAGGACGTCAACGAGCTCCCCAGCATGGAAGAGTTCGAGAAGCTGCTCGCCGAATCTTTTCAGAGCGACATGCTGCCCAGCGACGCAACAAGTGATGGGATACAGGTTGAAGCGACATCCAGCGCGTCCACAACAGTTGAGGATGAAGATAGCAGTCCGAAACTCGACACCGAACAAACCGAAGCATCAGCCAGCGTCAAACCGGAGTAGCCATCCATGCCAGCCGAACGACTGCAAAAAATTATTGCTGCTGCCGGAATTGCATCTCGCCGCAAATCCGAAGACTTGATCACCTCGGGCCGCGTGATCGTCAACGGTCAGGTAGTCACTGAGCTCGGCACGAAAGCCGATCCTGAACAAGACCACATTCGTGTCGATGGCAAATTGCTTCAGGGGCCTGAGCGCTATACATATGTTGCGCTGAACAAGCCCAAGGGATACGTGACCACGGTCAGCGATGAGAAAAAACGCCCCACGGTGATGGACCTGGTGAGCAAGGTGAAAGGGCGCGTGTATCCCGTAGGCCGGCTCGACTGGGCAAGCGAAGGTTTGATCTTAATGACCAACGACGGCATGCTGGCCAACGCCCTGATGAAGGCGTCTTCCAATGTGCCGAAGGTTTATGTCGTAAAAGTCGCGGGCCAACCCGACGAAGCCAAGCTTGACAAGCTACGCTGCGGTGTTTCCATCGCTGAAAAAGGCGGCCGGCGCGTGCGCACGGCTCCGGCAAAAATTCGGCTGATCCGCGAAGGCGATAACCCGTGGCTCGAAGTAACCATTATTGAAGGGCGCAACCGCCAAGTGCGCAAAATGTTTGAGGAAGTGGGGCACCACGTAGAGAAAATCCGGCGCGTGCAATACGGTCCGCTGGCGCTCGATGTACCGCCGGGAGATTGGCGCAACCTTACTCTGCTGGAAGTCGCAAAGCTGAAAACGGCTGCGTCGGGAGTGAAGGTGGCGAGTCCGCCAAGTCCTGAAATTTCACTTCGCCCAGCGAAGGCATTAGCTATAAAGCGGACGAGTCCGCAGAAATTCGCGCATGCGTCACGTTCGACCAAGCCGGCATATTCGGACAAACCGGTGTTTACTCAGCGTTCCTCCGGATTATCGCATTCAGGTAAGCCGTTATTTGGGCCACGATCGCCGAGACCAGCGCGCTCCGGAAAACCTTCCTTTGCTCCACGCTCGCCACGGCCACCAGAGTTAGTGGGGCGAGACAAGCCATCTTTCGCGTCACGTTCACCCAGGCCACGTTCACCCAGGCCACCGCAGTCGGGAAAGCCATCATTCGGTGGTGCGCAATCATCCCAATCGCTCGAATCCGGAAAGACGCCGTTCGCCTCGCGCTCGTCGAGACCACCTCGCTCGATGAAAGCGACAAGAATGGCGAAAGGCTCTACGAGCAGGCCGTTCCGGCCCTCGAAGCGTAAGCGGGATTAGCGTCCCGCCTCGGCAATCATCTTGGGGTAATCATCTTCGGTAGTCATCTTTAGGTAACCATGGGCAGCCGGGCGGCGCCATATAAGCCGGCATCGCTCCCTAACAAGGCGCGGGTGACGATGGTCTTGGGCCCGGAACCAGGTGCCGTGAGCGCAGAGGCTCCTTCTTTTACAGCCGACGCATCCGCCGAAGCATCGCAGGGTGCCGTCGCCGCGTAGACGAAGGAACGACGACGCAACTCTTCGAAGATCGTGGGTGAAAAAGCTTCCCAAGCGCTCGCAACTCCTCCGCCGATCACATAAATCGGCAGGTTCAAGGAATTCACCATGGCCGAAAGCACAATACCCAGACAACGGCCCACGTAGCGGAAAATGCGGCGCGCATCTTCATCGCCTTGAATGGCAAGATTGTAAATCGATCTCGCGCTAAACTCCGGATCGGAACTGGCCGCAAGAGCGAGCGCACACCCGCCGTTTTTCGCGATCGCTTCCCGCGCCATGCGGACCACCGCCGTCGCCGAAGCATACTGTTCCAGGCATCCGCGATTCCCGCACCCGCAAAGGTGTCCTTCCGCTTCGACGGTCGTGTGCCCGAACTCCGCTGCCATGCCATTCGCTCCGCGCCAGATCTTGCCGCCCAACACTAGTCCGCCGCCAACGCCGGTTCCGAGGGTCAGCATCGCCATGTCGGGAAAATCCTTGGCCGCGCCCAGCCATTGCTCTCCAAACGCTGCGACATTGGCATCGTTTTCGAAAATCACCACAGTTTTCAGGTTGTGCTCAATAACGTCGCGAGCGGGATAGCCAACCCAATCTGGCAGGTTGGGCGATTCGCACACGACACCGGTTCGCATGTCGATGATGCCGGGTACGCCAATGCCGATCCCAAGGAGCGGAGCGGAATCCTTAAATTTATCGGCCATGCGCTGGATGGCGTCGCACATATCTGCGATCACCTGTTCGCGTCCCCGAGAAACCTTGGTGCCAAGCGTGACTTTTTCAACGAGCGTGCCTTGCTCGTCGACGGCCGCGATGCGCAAGTTGGTGCCGCCAAGGTCCACGCCAATGGAAAATTTATTCATGATGAGTGTCTCGGTAGTCCGCTCAGCAGAACATTGAGCCCTGCCCTTTTTACAGGGCGGGTGACGATTCGTCAATATTAAATCGTTATATTAGGCCTATTTTTGACAATTTGAACAGTAGTGGCTGCTGCGTCCGGCCAGCACAATGCGGCGAATTGCGGTTCCGCACACCAGGCACGGCTCACTCTCGCGGCTATAAACTCGATGCTGGAGCTGGAAAAATCCTTCTTCTCCATCGGCGTCTACGTAGTCGGAAATCGACGATCCACCGAGCGCGATTGCCTCGCGCAGCACTTCCTGTACGGCGGCGTGCAGCTTGCGGAGCCGATCTACCGTGATAGACGTCGCCCGTCGGCGGGGCCGGATGCCGGCCCGAAACAGCGACTCGTCGGCATAAATATTGCCCACACCGCGCAGCAGTTTTTGATTTAGAAGCGCGCTCTTGATGGGAGTCTTGCGCCCCCGAAAAAGCGCGATGAATCGCTCTTCGCTGACCTCCAAGGGCTCCACTCCACCGGGATCGAAGCCGCCGTCATGAACGCTTAGCTTGCCAAACATCCGAGGATCGATAAATCGTAACTCGCGCCCTGAAGCCAGTTTCGCGATCAGATGAGTGTGCTTTGCGATTTCTGCCGCTGGTTCCGAAACCACGATGCGTCCGGTCATTCCGAGATGGACGATCCACTGCGCTGTCGCCGCATCCCTGTTCTGTAGAGACGCAGCTCGCCGCGTTTTGCTGCGGACGGCGCGACTGTTTGTTTTGGCGTGCGATGCCCGAGCTTCTCCCTCCAGATCGAACACAATGTGCTTGCCCGCACGATGCACGGATACGATCCGCTTGCCTTCGAGCGTCGCAGCGATGACGCCCGCCGGCGATTTAAGCGGCTGTTTCCTGGAGCCGATCCAGACAGATTCGATGCTGTCTCCGGCGACACGCTGGTGGAGGCCGCGGACGATAGTTTCAACTTCGGGGAGTTCGGGCACGCTGTCAGGATACAAGATCGGCGCTGAGAAGAAGGTCTTGGCTAAGAACGATTTACTGGGTTGATCTTTCTAGTTTGATCATTTCCAGTTAAATTATTTCCGGTTTGCCCCTCCACAGCCTGATTCGGTATGCTAGAGCGTACACACCAAGTACCGCCGATCTCCCAGTTTTCCAGTCTATTTAGCAGCACCGGCGCAGTCAGTGTGTGCGACCCTGGGGCGGGCTTCGGTTTGCGGCCGCGCAATATTCCAATTGGAGTTTTCATTGAGTAGCAGCAGAACGAGCAGAGGCAGAACCGCGGTCATTGTTGGAGCCCAATGGGGCGACGAGGGCAAGGGCAAGATTGTCGACGTACTCACCCAGACTTTTTCGATCGTGGCTCGCTATGCCGGAGGCCACAACGCCGGACACACGATCATCATCAATGGAAAAAAATTTGTACTGCAGCTTGTACCCGGCGGCATTATGCGGCCGGAATGCATCAGCGTCATCGGCAATGGCGTGGTGATTGATCCGCTGGCGTTCTTAAAGGAAGTGGCCTCGCTCCGCGTTGCCGGCGTGAAAGTGGACGGAAATCTTTTCGTCTCGAACCGCGCACAAGTTATTCTTCCTTACCATCGCATGATGGAGCTAGGGTCGGAAAACGCTCCCGGCCGGGTGAAAATCGGAACCACTTCGCGTGGCATCGGCCCAGCCTACGAAGACAAGATGGGACGCCGCGGATTGCGCGTTGCCGACCTGCTCGACACGCAATTGCTGCGCACGCATGTGGAGAATGCGTGTCGCGAAAAAAATATGATTGCGCATGCGTTGTTCAATTCCGATCCGCTCGACGCCGACAAAATGTTCCACGAATACGCCGATGCCGCTGAGCAGATTCGCCCGTTTGTACACGACACGGCGCTGTTGCTGAACCGCGCGCTGGCCGAAGGCAAGTCGATCGTCTTCGAAGGCGCGCAGGGCACGATGCTTGATATTGATCACGGCACTTATCCGTTTGTGACGTCTTCGAGCGCTACATCGGGCGGCGCGGCTATCGGAACCGGCGTGCCTCCGACGGCGATTGATACGGTGATTGGAATTACTAAGGCTTATTGCACACGGGTCGGCAGCGGACCGTTTCCGAGCGAACTGCTCGATTCGCAAGGCGAAGACCTGCGTAAACGCGGCAACGAATTCGGCGCCGTCACCGGACGTCCTCGCCGCACCGGCTGGCTCGATTTGCCTCTGCTGCGCTACGCTGGCATGATTAATGGAATTTCATGGCTGGTGGTTACTAAGTTGGATGTGCTCGACCACCTGACGGAGATTCCAGTTTGCGTAGGGTATAAGGTGGACGGCAAGAAAACGGATGAAGTTCCAGCGCAGGCTTGCGGCTACGAAAAAATCGAATGCGTCTACCGCAATATGCCGGGTTGGGCGAGTCCGACGCAGGATATCCGGACGGTCGAAGCGTTGCCGAAGGCCGCCCGCGATTATCTGGCTTTTATCGAAAAAGAAACTGGGGCGCGAGTGGGAATGATTTCCACGGGACCCGACCGTGAGCAGACGATTCTGGTACCTGACTTCATCAGCGAGTTGGGATTGAAGAGTCCGGCGATGCGAGCCTGAATTTGGCGACGAAATTGAATGAACGAGACTAAACAGCGATTTTAATCAGCACGAGAACGGAGCGACGGATGGTGGTGTTGGCTGTAACCTGGACGGCAAAAATTGGACGGGAGTCCGAAGTAACAGCATTATTCGAAAAACTCACAACCGAATCGCGTAAGGAACCGGGCTGCATCATGTATCAAGTGCACAAGCACAAGACCGATCCACGCCGGTTCTTCATCTATGAGCAGTACAAAGACGATGCCGCGCTCGAGGCGCATCGTGCGGCGCCGCATTTCCTGCAACTGGCAAAGAAGGATCTGCCCAAAATCGCCGACCGCACCGAAGGGCACCTGTTCGAGCCGCTGGGGTAGGTGGTGTGGTGCGGACGCTCTTGGCGCGCCAGCCAGAGCGCACGAGCTAACGTCCGTTATCCTCCACGGTTTCGGACGCCACCTACTTTTGCTTGTCCACCATCAACACGCCGCCAGAAGCATAACTTTCGTTCGACACTTCCAGAAATGTCACGACGATTGCTTCGCGACGCGCACCAGCTTCTTCCACCATTGTGTCGGTAATGCGCTGCGCAATCTTGCGCTTCTGATCGGCAGTACGGCCTTGCAACATGGTGACTTGAACTAGAGGCATGTGTTAGTTCTCAGTTCCCAAGTTCTCGGTTCTCAGAAAATCTATCCTCAGAGTGCTCTTACTGAGAACTGACAGCTGAGAACTGGGAACTTTTTATTGCGCCAATTCGTAGCCCGCAAAAAAGAAACTTAGCTCGAAGCGCGCCGTTTCATCCGCGTCAGAGCCGTGGATCGCATTATGTTCAATGCTGCTGGCCCATTTCTTGCGGATGGTACCCTCTTCCGCGTTGGCTGGGTTGGTCGCGCCCATCAGCTTACGCAGATCGGCGATGGCATTTTCTTTCTCCAGCGCTATCGCCACGATCGGGCCGCTGGACATAAAGATGGTTAGCGAATTGTAAAACGGTCTGCTTGCATGGACGGCATAGAACTGCTCCGCCTGATGCTGGGAGATTTCCAGCATCTTCATGGCCAGAATGCGGAAGCCATTCTTCTCGAACTGCTCGATGATGTCTCCGACGGCGTTCTTCTTCACCGCGTCGGGTTTGATGATGGTCAGTGTGCGTTGCAGTGTTTTCATAAGGTCAGGTGTCAGTTCCCGGTTCTCAGTTCTCAGTAAAAGCTTACTTACTACTTATGAGAAGCAGTTGATGCCTAATGCTAAGTTTTCTAAACTTTTACTCCCATTGCGGCTGCTAGCGTTTCGCCTATGTCTGCCGGCGATTTCGCTACCTTGAGGCCGGCTTTTTCCATGGCGGCAATTTTTTCGGCCGCGGTGCCTTTGCCACCGGAGATGATCGCGCCAGCATGACCCATACGGCGTCCCGGAGGCGCTGTTTGTCCAGCGATAAAGCCGACCACCGGCTTCTTCATATGCGTTTTGATAAAGTCCGCAGCAACCTCTTCCGCGTTGCCACCGATTTCTCCGATCATAATCACGGCTTCGGTCTGCGGATCGCGGTTAAAAAGATCGAGCGTGTCGATAAAATTCGTGCCGATGATCGGATCGCCGCCAATGCCGATTGCGGTCGATTGTCCGATTCCGCGTTGCGTAAGCTGATGCACTGCCTCATAAGTCAGAGTCCCGGAGCGTGACACGATTCCGACATTGCCCTCTTTGTGAATTGACCCTGGCATAATTCCGATCTTGCACTTGCCCGGCGAAATAATGCCGGGACAGTTCGGACCGATCAGGCGCGAACGCCGGGTCTGAAGAAATTCCCAGGCGCGGACCATATCCAGCGTTGGGATGCCTTCGGTGATGCAGACGATCAATTCGATTTCAGCATCGGCTGCTTCCATAATCGCATCGGCTGCGAATGGTGGTGGCACAAAAATGACTGTGGCGTTTGCGCCGGTTTTGTCCGCAGCTTCCTGAACTGTATTAAAGATCGGCCAGCCCTCGTGCGTCGTTCCGCCTTTGCCGGGAGTAACGCCACCCATGACCTGAGTGCCATAAGCCGCGCATGCTTTCGCGTGAAAAGTACCTTCGCGACCGGTCAGGCCTTGCACAATTAATCTAGTTCTCTTATCAACTAAAATTGCCATAATTGCTCACTCTCAAAAAACGGCTACGCCGCGCTTTTCGCCGCTGCTACTACTTTGTCGGCAGCATCTTTCATGGTCTCAGCGACCACGAAGTTCAGGCCCGATTCCATCAGTATTTTCTTGCCTTCTTGAACATTGGTGCCTTCCAGCCGCAGCACCACCGGTAGTTGCAGATTGGTTTTCTTCGCCGCTTCGACTACTCCAGCAGCCAGTGTATCCACGCGCAGAATGCCTCCAAAAATATTGATCAGCACGGCGCGCACACTCTTGTCGCTCAGCAGGATTTCAAATGCGTGCGCTACCTGCTCGGCATTTGCGCCGCCGCCGACATCCAGAAAGTTGGCTGGCATGCCGCCCGCGTATTTAATGATGTCCATGGTGGCCATCGCCAGGCCCGCGCCATTCACCATGCAGCCCACGCTGCCGTCAAGTTTGATGTAGTTGAGGTTGTATTTCGACGCCTCCACTTCAAGCGGATCTTCTTCGGTGATATCCCGCAGTTCACGGAGGTCGGGATGGCGGAAGAGCGCGTTATCGTCAAAAGTTAGTTTGGCATCGAGCGCGAACAACCGGCCGTCTGTGCAACTGATGAAAGGATTGATTTCCACCAGCGAAGCATCCGTATCCAGGAACGCGCGGTAAAGGCCGGTCAGGAATTGCACGGCAGCATTGATTTGCGACGGCTTCAATCCCAAGGCAAACGCGATTTTGCGCGCCTGAAATGGCTCCAGCCCCATACCGGGATCGATGTATTGCTTGAGGATTGCGTCGGGCGTATCAACTGCGACCTGCTCAATATCCATTCCGCCGGCGGCCGATGCCATGAACACCGGCTTGCCCTCACCACGATCCACCAGGATGCCGAGGTAAAGTTCTTTCTCGATCGGCAACGTCTCTTCGACCAACAAGCGGCGAACGACACGTCCTTCGGGGCCTGTCTGATGCGTGATCAACGTCATGCCCAGCATCTTGCCGGCGATCTCGCCCGCCTCTTCCACCGACTTGGCAATCTTCACTCCGCCGCCCTTGCCTCGTCCCCCGGCGTGAATCTGCGCCTTCACCACAACTCCAGTTGCGCCTGAGCCGAGAATGTCTTTCGCTGCCGCCTCAGCTTCTTCGCGCGTTGTTGCCATTACGCCACGCGGGACGGCGACACCATACTTCTGCAGAATCGCTTTTCCCTGATACTCATGAATTTTCATAATGATTCCTGAATCACGTACTGACTCGATTCCAAACTGGAAGAACCCCGCTTGCGGCTTGAACTGCAGTCCAGCAAACCTTTGATTCTATAAGACGAAAGCACAATCGGCAAAGGCGACACCATCGCACCGAAATCAGAAATCTGCATCGTTTGCCCCATCGCCATCGTCTGATTCGGATATGAAGCTCGTTTCCGTCAACGTCGGCTTGCCTCGTCTGCTTGCCTGGGGAGGCGCGACGTTCAAAACGGGCATTTTCAAGAACCCCGTGAAGGGCCGAGTCATGTTGAGGACGACTAACCTCGATGGCGACCGTCAAGCCGATCTCTCGGTGCATGGCGGCCCGAATAAAGCGGCTTACGGCTATCCATCCGAACATTATGCGGCTTGGAGCGCCGAACTGACGGATCCAGTCCGCAACTGGGGGGCCTTCGGCGAGAACTTCACTACTGAGGGATTGTTAGAAACGGATGTTTCCATCGGCGACCGCTATCGTATTGGCTCCGCTGTGGTGATGGTAACGACGCCACGGCTGCCTTGTTTCAAACTCGCCGCCAAGTTCCAAAGAGACGATATCATCGAGCGATTTGTACACAGTGGTCGTTGCGGATTTTATTTCTCCGTCGTCGAAGAAGGAGAAGTTGGGGCTGGCGATGAGTTCGAATTCCTTGGACGTGAGGAACTGACACTTACTGTCGCCGAAGTAAACGAGCTTTACACCGCGAAATCACCTGACCGCGAGATCCTACAGCGGTCGTTACAGGTCACGGTTTTGCCCCTAAGTTGGCGCGATCGCTTTCAAGCTCGCCTCGAAGAAATTGACAACAACGAAAATGCAGTTTGAAACGACTCCCGTCACTACTGTAGTGTGATTCTCTACGTTAAATACAGATACGGGGATGAGAACATGAAAAATGTCGTCAAAATGTATTTATCGACTTTGGCTGTCATTATTGCCATCCCAGTTCTTGAAGCGTTAGTTGCCATGGTTAGACTGCAGCACCAGGCGAGATATCTTGAAATTTTCGAGACAGCGCTTGTAATTCTCGCTCTTGCCGGTATGTGGCTTTCGTTTCGTCAGTTCACAAGAAAAATTGACGATACGATGAGCGACGATGAGCAACGTCGCTTGATGCTTCCAGCCTGGAGGATCGCTCTCCTTGGCGCAGTGGGCGTTCAAATCACAATGAGATATTTAGGGCGCTAGGTAGAGTACACATGATTCTTGACGCTCTCCATCGCATCGCCAATCAGCGCCAGTCGCTCTCTCGCAAGGAGGCGCATGCGGCGATGAGCGAAGTCCTTACCGGACAATGCTCAGACACGCAAATTGCGGCGTTGCTGGTGGCGTTGCACATGAAGGGTGAGACGGTTGAGGAGATAGTTGGTTTTGCAGAAGCGATTCGCGCCGCCGCTGTTCCACTCGACCTTCATGCCAACTCTGTTCTCGACGCCAGCGGCACCGAGCGGGATGCGCTCGTCGATACATGCGGCACCGGCGGTGATGCCAGCGGCACATTTAACATTTCAACCGCGACAGCGTTCGTTGTCGCGGGAGCCGGCGTGCGCGTCGCCAAACACGGCAACCGCAGTGTGACCTCGAAGTGCGGCTCGGCCGATGTGATGGAAGCATTGGGCGTGAATATTGGCCTGCCAGTTTCGCGGATTGCGGCCTGCCTTGAAGACGTAGGGATCGCGTTTCTCTTCGCTCCCAGCATGCATTCGGCGATGAAACACGTGCAGACCGCCCGGCGCGAGCTGCGTCTGTGCACGGTTTTCAATCTGCTTGGTCCGCTAACGAATCCCGCACGCGCCACCTGCCAGGTAGTTGGTGTTTATTCCGCCGAGCTGGTCGACAAACTTGCCGAAGCGCTCAGCATGTTAGGTCTGAGGCGCGCACTCGTTGTCCACGGAAACGATGGGCTGGATGAGATCACGATTACCGGGCCAACCCGCATTGCCGAAGTGCGTGAAGGACAAGTTCATAGCTATGAAGTCACGCCCGAAGAATTCGGTATGCGAAGAGCCACGCTGGACGATATCTCCGGTGGAGACGCTACTCGTAACGCCGCGCTCATCCGCGAAGTTTTGGCGGGAAAAACATCTGCCCGCCGCGATGTGGTTCTGCTCAACGCTTCGGCCGCGCTGGTCGCTGCTGGGCGGGCGGAGCATCTGCGCGATGCGGTGCCGCTAGCTGCGCAGGCGATTGATTCTGGGGCGGCGCTGGCAAAGTTAGAGGCGCTCATCACTTTCACCGCTACCCACGCTCAGCGCCCAACTTGATATCGCAGCTCGAAGCTACTTCTTGCTCGCCGCCACTTTCAATTTCTCAATCTGCTGCAGGTGTACGGCACCATGCCCGCCCATCCTCTCGACAAGTTCCGCAACCGTCACCTCCCGTTGCAGTTCCGGGTGAAAGGCGGACTTCGACAAGTCAGAAGCCTTGAAGCTTCGCAACAAACGTAAATTGTGATGACGTGCCAAACCGTAAAACGCGACCATTTCGGAGGGAGGCGAATTCATGTAGTTCAGGTTTCGGGCCCATGCGTCTTGATCCAAAGGCGCGATGACGGGCTTAGCGTCCGCCAGCATCTGCCGCAGACGGTATCCGTGGACGATCTCAATATCCGCGAGGTGACCGAGGACTTCCAGCACGCACCATTTTTCAGGAGAAGGCTTGTAGCGCAGTACCTTTTCTGACAACCCTGAAACAGCCGCGGCAATCTCTTTCGGGCTCTTCTCAGCAGCATCGAGGTGTTTCTTAAACTCTGCTTCAGTCATATCGCCTCCATATCACCTTCATGGACCTCGGTGACATTCACTACTGCGCGGAAATCTTGAACGCGTTATTCGTCAGATCGCTTTCCGGAACGCTGCCGTCGTTGACTACAATCTCAGTCGGATTGCCCAGCAGTTGAACTCGCGTCGTAGCGGTGCTTTTGGCGCGCACCTCAATCCGTTGTGTTACCTCGCCGCCTTCGGAAGATATTGTGAATGGGACTTCTGCTCCGGCATTACCGAGATTTTCCAGCGTTACGGTAATAAATTGGACACCCTTGTCCGTTACCCAGGGATGGGCCGACTGCACATGGAAATCTGGCAGGCCGCGATCTTTATACACCCAGTCGTCGAAGAACCAGCTCAGGTCGCGCTTGGAGGCGGCTTCGATCAATTGCTGGACATACTTTGGATCTTTGTCATCCTCGGCGCGATACTTGCCAATCGCTTGCTTCAGCGCATCGTCACCGATCATGTCGCGGAGCATCCACCACACATACGCAGCTTTGCTGCGATAGTAGGTTTCATCAAATGTACTGGCTAGGGGTTGGCCGAGATTGCTTTGCTCGACGCTCTTTTCTCCGGCGCTTTTTTGTAGCGCGGCTGATACTTCTTTTTCCGAATCAAGAAATGCTGCCCGGTGCAGTCCAAGGAGATCGAGCGCTGCCTCGCGTCCACCTTGTTGCTGGCGATACAGCGCCTCGGCGAAATGCGCCAAACCCTCATACACCCAAGGTCGCGGCGACGGCACGGCGGAATGCACGAGTTCGTGCACCACGTTTACGCCAGCAAGCTTTGAGTCCTCCGAAGCCATGGATGCCATCAGCAATGTGCCGCTTTCGAAGGGAGCGGAGTTAGGATCGGCAAAGTCGGCGATGGCAATTGGCGCTTTCGGCGGGCCGAACCATCCGGTGACAAATTTCATAGCAGGATCGAACGCGCTGGAATAGGTGGCCACTCCTGTCTCGTGGCCTGCCAGGCTAAACAACAGCAGCGGCAGCTTGGGCTCAAACTCGTAGTCGGCGATTGCGATTGTCGGAGTCACCGCGCCGAGGCGCTTATAGTCGCAAACAGCGGAGGCGACCCAGCCCATGCCAGCGTGCTCATTGAGCCCGCCATTGGCGTCGCACAGAAGAGTCGGTACTTTGCCGCCTGTGCCGTGAATACTCAGTGCCGCCTTGAATTCGCTTGCCGCCGCTCGCGCCTTCCATCGATCGGCCACTTCAAACAAACTATTTCCTTCAGAGAAATCTGCCGATTCCGTCGTAATCGGATACCACGCCACGTATCCCGCACCGCGCACAGCCGTGAACGATGGACTGATCTGATCCCAGCTTGAATGTTTTGCGATTCCTTCCGGCACACCGATCCTCGTTAGTCGCGTGGTATCCAGTGGAATTACACCTTCGTAGCCGATTTCGATCTCCACGGATTCTTTCGGTTTGATTTCGGCAGGGAGGGTGACGATGGCTTCGGAAAGCGCGCCGGTGTGATCGATGTCGGAAACGTAGGGCTGCGAAACAAATTGAACGACCTTGCCGTCCACTCGGATCGAACGCCAGTTGAGAGATGAAGAAATCTGCAGGGCAACGATCTTTTGCGGCTGAGTGGAATCGTTGCGTATTGTGATTTTGCCGCGCGCGCCGAGCCTCTGCTGCTCGGGCTCAAGACGAATCTCCAAATCATACTTCGTGATGGTGAAGGCTTCGCGGTCCAGGGCGGCGGAGAAAATGCTTGAACCGCAGAGGACGCAGAGGATCCAGAACAATTTCATAATTACTTCGATGCGCCCAGCCGTCTTTGCCGCACAAGTTCGTACAGCACTACTCCCGCGGCCACCGATACATTCAGCGATGGCACTTGCCCGAGCATCGGAATCGACACCAGGAAATCGCAGTGTCTACGGACCAGATCGTGCAGTCCCTTGCCTTCTGCGCCGAGGACGATGGCGCAATGCATTTTGTAGTCAATGGCATCGTAGGTTTGCTCGCCACGCTCGTCTAATCCGACGACCCATAGATCTTTTTCTTTAAGGTCCTCGAGCGCTCGCGATATGTTCGTGACTTTGGCGATCGGAAGGTGTTCGCTGGCTCCCGCGGAAACCTTGGCCACCGCCGCTGTAACCGCTGCGGAGCGGCGTTCGGGAATCACCACGCCATCGGCTCCGGCAGCATCCGCGGTACGCAGGATTGCTCCCAGATTGTGAGGATCTTCGATTCCATCGAGCACGACGATTAGCGAATGCTCACCGCGACGCGATAACACAATGTCATCGAGATTGCTATATTGCTTTGCCGAAGTCGCGGCTACAAGCCCTTGATGCGCGGCGTTGCCGGCAATTTCGTCAAGTTCCTCGCGCGACAGAACGCGCACGGGAACTCCGATCTTGCGGCACTCGTCAATCACCCTCCGCAAGCGAATGTCTTTCCGCTCTTTGGCGACACCAACCCACTCGAAGTTGCGCCCACGGGCCTTAAGAGCTTCTGTAACCGTATTGATTCCGTAGAGAATATTCACGCCGTTTAGTGTACAGCGTACGGGTGCGGAACTTCTTCACCACAGGGGACTCAAAGGATACAGAGGTCCACAAGGGAAGGCTCAAAAAATTCGCCGTGTCCCACTCTGTTTCTTGTGGTTAGGAATCTTTCCGAAGACTGCTAGACTCAAATATTCGGGGAGAGACACCTTTGAATTGCGTTTATATCCTCTCTGCTGTCCGCACGCCTATCGGTAAGTTTGGAGGGTCGCTGGCCTCGCTCTCCGCCGCCGACATGGGCGTGGTTGCCGCAAAGGCGGCGCTCGAGCGCGCCGGAGTGCAGCCACAGCAAGTGGAAGAAACGATCTTCGGCAACGCCCGGCAAGCGGGGGGCGGTCCGAATCCTGCACGGCAGGTTTCCATCCGCGGTGGCATTCCTCAGGAGGTTCCGGCTTACACCGTGAATAAAGCTTGCGCGTCGGGTATCAAGTCCATCGCGCTTGCATTCCAGGAGATCGCTACTGGCAATCTGGAGTGCGTGCTGGCGGGCGGTACCGAGTCGATGTCGCGGCTTCCTTATTATCTTGAGGGCGCTCGCTGGGGATATCGTCTCGGTAATCAAGAACTTGTTGATGGCATGGTTCGCGACGGATTTTTTTGCCCGATGGCGAAGATGCTGATGGGTGAGACGGCGGAGATTCTCGCCGAGCAATATAAGATTTCACGCAAAGAGCAGGATCAGTTCGCGCTCGTATCGCAGCAACGCGCAGCAGCCGCGCAATCCAGGGGATGCTTCGACGCTGAAATTGTTCCGGTAACAATCGAAGGCAAGAAGGGCACAACCGTTTTCTCTCGCGATGAACACGTGTTTCTCGATGCGACTCTGGAGAAGATGGCTAAGCTGGCTCCAGTATTTTCCAAGACCGGAACCATTACTGCCGGAAATTCATCTGGCATCACCGATGGCGCGGCGGCGGTTGTGCTGGCGAGCGAAAAGTTCGTCCAACAACACAATCTGAGACCGCTGGCGCGAATTCTCGCTGTGACTTCCGCTGGTGTCGATCCGCGCCTTATGGGCATCGGGCCGGTGCCGGCCATACGTAAAATGGAACAGAAACACGGGCTCAAGCTTAGCGACTTCGATCTGGTCGAACTCAATGAAGCCTTTGCCGCCCAGGTACTGGCTTGCGATCGCGAGTTGCATTTCGATCGCGAGAAACTCAACGTCAACGGAGGCGCCGTCGCACTTGGCCATCCCATCGGCTGCACGGGGACGCGCATCACGGTGACGCTGCTCCACGAAATGATGAAGCGAAATGCGCGCCGCGGCGTGGCCACTCTTTGCGTCAGCGGCGGGATGGGCATGGCGCTGGCCATCGAGAATTCTTTGTAAAGGAATCGCGACTGGCGGCCTACCCTCAGCAGTAGCTATACTTGGCACAGAGAATATGGCGATTGCCGCTGTAAATACCGGTTATACCAGTTCCGCTCGGAGCCCTATGCCCCTCTCCGCAGTCATCGTCGACGACGAACAACTGGCACGCGACGAGCTTGCTTACTTATTGAAGAACGCCGGCGACATTAATGTTGTCGCGCAAGGCAAGAACGGCCTGGAAGCCGTTAGTCTTATCCGCGAACACAATCCGGACCTGGTTTTTCTGGATGTCCAGATGCCGGGCTTAGACGGTTTCGGCGTCATCAAAAAGCTGCTGGATCGCAAGGTGCCGCTCCCTAAGATCGTCTTCGCTACCGCTTTCGATCAATATGCGGTGAAGGCGTTCGAGGTGAACGCGGTGGATTACATCCTGAAGCCATTCGATAAAAAGCGAGTGGCCCAGGCCATTGAGAAGGCTCGGGCGAAGATTGAAGTGGGCAACGGGCCGGAAGAAAAGTTTGAAACGCTGGTACGGATGTTGGAGTCGCAGAATCCGCAGACAGCGAAGATTCTGATCAAGGCTGCGGGAAGATTGTTCCTGACCGATCCTAAGGATATCTGTTACGCAACTATTGAAGATGGCGTAATCACGGTGGCCACCAGCGGCCACGCAGGCCTGGAAGGGCAGTCGAACTGCCGGACGCTGGAAGAACTTTTCGATAATCTCGATTCGAACCTATTCTGGCGAGCGCACCGCTCTTTTCTGGTCAACATTAATCACATCCGAGAAGTCGTGCCCTGGTTCAAAAGTTCCTACCAATTGCGGATGGACGACAAGAAACAGACAGAGATCCCCGTGAGCCGCGCACAGACTCGACGGCTGCGGGAACTGTTCAACCTGTAAGAATAGTTCTCAGTTCCCGGTTCTCAGTTCTCAGTGAAAACCTGTAAAGATAGTTCTCCGTGAAAAGCGCCGAGGTCGGTCAACTGGGAATCGGGAACTAAAAAATGGGCGGACGCGGAGACAGCGATCGTCCGCCCGGGGAGGGAACTCTCAAGATGCAATGGCCTGCAGCGCGATCCGGTTGGGAATTACCAGCGTCGCACCTTCAAGCCGAATCAAATCTTTCCGTTTCATAACACTCAATAAGCGGGTTACCGTTTCTCGCGACGATCCGATCATCTGGGAAATCTCTTCGTGCGTGAATTCCGTGGATACACGGAGCTCCCGGTTGCGGGGCTCGTCTGAGACCCAGGAAAGCAGCAACCGGGCTAGCTTCTCCGTCGAACTGCGGGCGAGCAGCAGCTCGTACACGTCGTCGAACGAGGTCATGACCTCGGCGGCGAGCATGCCAGCACACGCCAGCGCAGCATGGCTGTCGTGCTCGATCAAACGCAGGAAGCTATCGCGTTCGATGAACTTGATCTGGCAAAGCTCGATGGTCGTGACCGTAATCAGGGAGGGCCCGCCGGAGATCACAGCGCTGAGACCTAGAACCTGGCGGTCTCCGGCGATTTTCAGGATGATCGTCTTGCCGTCGCGGGCTTGCACGGAAAGCTTGGAGCGGCCGGAACAGGCAATGTAGACGCCGCGCGGGACTTGGCCTTCCGTCAGTAGAGTGGCATTGGAGGGGTACAGGGTCAGGTGCCCGATCCCGTTGAACTCAGCCATCAGAGGCTGCGGCAAATTGCAAAAGTCGCAACTTCGCCTCAGGGTGCAACTAAGACAATCGTTTGGAATTGCGAAGCGCCGAGGCACACCCATTGCAAACTCCTGCTGGTGAACAAGCTTTGTTGGCGTGCTCTTTCGCGGGGGAAGCGGAAATGCGCCACATGGAGAAACATTGCACACCGATCGCCAGTTGCCGGTGAGCACTAAGTATTTCTGGCGTAACTGTTTAGGAGGGGTTGAATGAGCAGTGCACCAATAATGATGCCGTAGAATTGGCCTCCTGCCGATAGTCCGGCAATCTAGACACGTCCAGCCAAACGCAGTTCGGCAACCACCGCTTCTCCCCCGCGCGAGGCACCCGCGACCAACACACGCGAATTACCGCCAGGAGCGAGTCAGATAATCCGCCAAAGACAGGGTTAACAGAATCATGAGAAAGAAGAATCCGGAAACGACTACGGCACCAGTCAGCTTTTCGCTCGCGCCTTTGACGTGCATGAAGAAGAGGACGACGAGCGTCGCTTTAATGGTGGCGATAAGAAGCGCGACAACCGGGTTGAAGGGGCCGAGGTTCACAAAGGCGACAGCAGCCGTGGTTACCGTCAGAATCAGCAGGACGGTGCCGATCACTATGTAAAAGGCTTGCGAGTGGGTGGTGTGTTCGTGTTCGATGGTAAGGCCGGGTTCTACCGTTCGTTTGGGTTCAACCATGACAAATCCTCGAAATCAGTTCTCGGTTCTGATATCCCCGACTTTCCCGTTTCAAAAGTCTTAGGGGATTCTGAAACTTAATTAGTTATTAACGCATTTGACTCGATATGGTATCCGTGCAGCTTTAATTCGCCACTGTTCGTTACCCAAATAAATCTCTCAGTCGCGGCACCTTTATCGAAAGTGGTCCTATACGAAGTCGTTATGAATGTTCCGTTTGTGTTCGCGTCAACACGTATATTGGATTGGGTTGCTTCGCCAGCATTGCCGAGCTTCTTGTGCACGGCCTGCAGGAACTTGATCAACTCATCATGGGTCTGACCTGCCCTGAATCCATCGTCCGCGTCAACGTATATTTCTTCGTATTCTTCGGCGTTCAGTCGTTCGTGAAAATGCTGAACGGCAGCATTTGCGAGCTTTCGACCTTGTACAAAGGCGGAACCACACCGCCATGTTAGAAACACTAAGATGACGACGATGACGACAGCGGCCACGAGGGACCACTTCCACAGCACTCGTTTGGGCGGAGTCTTTGCGTGCCCAAAGTCAGGAGCCGGAGATGTGGATGACGTGCCCACCGTCACGAGTGCCTACTAATCAGGTACAACAACGGAAACAGATAAATCCAAACAATATCGACAAAGTGCCAATACAAGCCTGCGTTTTCTATGGGAGTAAAGTAACTGGACGTGTAATGTCCTTTCCAGGCCAGGACAGTTAGACCAATAAACAAGCCGCATCCAATGATCATGTGGATTGCGTGCATGCCGGTCATGACGAAATAGAGGGAGAAAAAGAGCTCGGCTTCTTTCGACTCGACCGGGATTTGCTTGCCATTGTCGTCGAACTTATCTGTGAAGTTAAACGTCGAGCCGGGCACGTGATGCTTCTCGAATTTTTCTTTGTACTCGAAACCTTTGATGACGAGAAAGGTTAGGCCGAGAAGCACTGTAACCAAGAGGTAGCCGACCAGCAGTTTACGTTTGCCCGCTTCCGCCGCTTTCACCGCCAATACAACCGTAACCGAACTGACGATCAGGACACCGGTATTGGTGGCTCCGAGCCAAATGTTGAGCTGTTGGCTTCCGGCCGCGAAGGCATTGAAATAGGTGAGCCGGTAAATAAGGTAGGCGCAGAACATGCCGCCGAAAAACATGATTTCGGTTACCAGGAACAGCCACATGCCAAGCGAGGCGGCGTTCTTCTGCTGCGCGGGATCGGCGAAATGATGGCGCAACGCCGGATTTTCCGCGTCATATTGCATGAGCGTCGCTGGGCTGCTGGTTGTTTGGCTATCGTCCAACGGGAGCCTCCAGTTCCTTCGGTGCAGGGATCTCGTCGTAGTTATAAGCCTCCCAGGTCACTACGGGAGTCTCGTCAAAATTAAACGTGGGCGGCGGCGATGCGGTTTGCCACTCCAGGCCTGCGGCACCCCAGGGATTCGGCCCGGCAAGCGGCCCGTAGCGGAGCGACCAGAGCAAATAGATCATTGGCAGCAAATAACCGATGGCGAGCACGCTGGCGCCGGCGGTCGAGAGCACGTTCAGCACCTGAAATTCTGGCGGATACTGCCAGTAGCGGCGGGGCATTCCGACGTAGCCGAGAATGAATTGCGGGAAGAACGTCAGGTTGAAGCCCACGAACACGAACAACGCCGAAAGTTTAGCCCAGCCTTCGGGATACATGCGTCCCGTGATCTTCGGCCACCAGAAATGCAACCCTCCGAGATAACCCATAAGTACGCCGCCGACCATGACATAGTGGAAGTGGGCGACGACGAAGTAAGTGTCGGTGACGTGAACGTCGATGCCGATGCTGGCCAATATGATGCCGGTCAATCCGCCAATGGTAAACAGCCCGATAAAACCAAAGGCATAGAGCATGGGCGTAGCGTAGGAGATGGAACCCCGGTAGAGGGTGGCTGTCCAGTTAAAGACTTTAACGGCGGAAGGCACGGCCACAACAAAACTCAGGAAAGAAAAGACCATCGCCGAATAGAGAGAGATGCCGGCGACGAACAAGTGATGCGCCCAAACCAGGAATCCGAAGACGGCGATAGCGACGCTCGAAAGAGCGACAAAGTTATAGCCAAATATGCGTTTGCGCGCGAAGCAGGGAACGAGTTCGCTGATCACTCCCATCGAAGGCAGGATCATGATGTAGACGGCGGGATGCGAGTAGAACCAGAACAGGTGCTGGAACAAGACCGGGTCGCCGCCGAGGCGTGGATCGAAGATGCCGAGGTGGAGGAGGCGTTCGGCGACGACGAGTACCATGGTGATGGCAATCACGGGCGTGCCGAGAATCATGACCAGGCTGGTCGCATAGGTGGACCAGATGAACAGCGGAAGGCGGTTCCAGGTGAGGCCGGGCGCGCGCATGCGGTGGATGGTGACAATGAAATTGAGCCCGGTGAATATGGACGAGAATCCTGCAATGAAGATTGCGAGTCCAGCTTCGACTACGTTAGTGTTGCTAGCGGCGGTGCTGTAGGGGGTATAGAACGTCCATCCGGTGTCGACGCCGCCGTTCAGCATGCAGTGTATAAAAAGCAGGCCGGCTGCGATGTAGAGATACCAGCTCAACAGGTTGATGCGCGGAAAGGCAAGATCCTTCGCTCCAACCATCAGTGGCACCAGGAAGTTGCCGAGGATGGCAGGAACAACTGGGATCAGAAAGAAGAACACCATGACAATGCCGTGCATGGTGAACACCTTGTTATAGGTGTCGGCCTGTAGCAGGTCGCCCTCCGGAGTGAGCAGTTCGAGCCGGATGAGCATGGCAAAGAAGCCGCCGAGGAAGAAAAATGCACTCACTGAGATCAGATAGAGGATCGCGATCCGTTTATGATCGGTGGTCAGGAGCCAGGATTTGAGGCCATGCCCGTCAGTAAGATAGTTCAACTTCGGAGTCGGAGCTGGAGCCTGATTTGCCGGGATTACTGTACTCGCCATGACTATTGCACCTGCACCTTCTGAGGTTGTTCCGGGGAAGGGGCGGGCTGATTCTGCAGCCCGGCGGTTCCCGTGGGTGGCTGGCTCAACGATTTGACATAAGCCACCAACGCGTTCAATTGATCGTCGCTGACGATGCCCTGAAAAGAGTTCATCCCCACCGCGCTATAACCTTTTACGATTTTCGCCGATGGGTCGAGGATGGACTCGCGAATATAGTTGTCATCGGCAGTCACCGTACGTCCGTCTTCGAGCACCACCTGATGGTCGTAGACACCGATCAGATCAGGCCCTCGTCCTTTGGCATCGGAACGATGGCAGGTGGCGCACCCGAGCTGAGCAAACAACGCCCTGCCGGTGTCCTGCAACGGCGCAGCCAGTCCGCTCGCCATCCATTGCGCGTAATCCTGTGGCTCCATGACGACGATGTCGCCACCCATTCCGGAGTGATTGGTTCCGCAGTACTCCGCGCAGAACAAGTGGTAGGTGCCGGGCTTGGTGGCTTTAAACCAAAGCGTAGTGTAGCGACCGGGGAGCACGTCTTGCTTGAGGCGGAATGCGGGAATGAAAAAGCTATGGATCACGTCCTGCGACGTCATGATCAGCTTGATGTTCTCGCCAGTGGGGACATGGAGTTCGTTGATCTCGCGTTGCCCCTCCATGTGCTCGATCTTCCACATCCACTGTTTAGCGACAACGTAGACTTCGGTCGCGTTTGCGGGAGGAGTGCGCTCCTGGAAGAACAAGACTGCGCCCCAGACGAAGAAGGTCAGCATGATGAAAAATGGGATGACCGTCCAGCCGATTTCAAGAAGGGTGGAGCCATGGATCGGATGAGCATCGCGGCCAGGTACGCGACGATACTTGATGGCCAGTACTGCGACGGCGCCAAAGATGAGCGCGGTCATGATGCCAGAGACCACCAGCAGATAGATGTAGAGCATATCCACCTGGCTTGCTATGGTCGAAGCCTGATCGGGCCACAATGGTAGAAATTTCGACATAATTACTTAACTCGCCCCAATCCATCGTGCGCCACGCGCCGGCCGGAACCCTGATCCGAACGACGATCGGCACGGAACATGATGAACATAAACGTTCCCAGAATCAGCATGGTAGCCAGTCCGCTAAGTTTCAGGATATTGCTGATGATGGCGCCGTATTTTCCAGTCCTGGGATCGTAGTGATAGCAGTAGAGCAGTACCTGGTCGCCGATGTTGCCGATTGTGTTTTGCGAGGCTTGCACCAGTCCGAGGCGCAGATCCTTGGGAGAGAATTCGACTCCATAAAAGTATCCCGAAATGTGGTGGTCGGGTGTAAGCATAACGATCGCGGCGGCGTGGGCATACTGCTGGGTCTTGGGATCGAACTGATACTGGAAGCCAACCGATTTGGTGAGCGCATTGATCTGGTCGGCGTTGCCGGTAAGAAAATGCCAACCTTGATCCGCGTTCGCGCGCCCGTAACGCTTCATGATGTCCCGCTTTTTAGCGGCAGCCATTTCTGGGGTCTCGTGTGGGTCGAAGCTCACGGTGACGACGTCAAAATCTTTGCCTACATCGAAGGTCAGCGCCTTCATCGAACCGACCAGGCCCTCCAGCAGCTCGCTGCAGAGCATGGGGCATTGATAGTAGCCCAAGTTCAGGATTACGGGGCGTCCGTGGCCGAAGTAATCGGCGAGCTTGACCGGGCTACCCTGTTCATCGCGGAATTCGAGATCGACTGGAACATCCGCGTTGAGATGTTGTTCGATGCCAACAAATTGGAGTCCAACTGGCTTCTGGTTGGCAGGCGGGCCCACAAGGCCGCCCATCATCGGACCGCGCACGCCCTGCGCGAGCAACGAAACTGGTACGGCTGAGACCATCAGCAGAAATACCGTTACAGCAATCGAATTAGTGAAACTGCTTTTACTGCGCACTGCCTTTTCCTTTTCCGGCTGTCCGGCCGGAGCGGATGTTCATATCAGGATATCGCTTTAGCAATATCCTAATTCCTTGTTCCTTCTAAATTCAGCCAACCCTTTCGAGACAGGGCTGCTATTGCTTCGCTGCCGACTCCTGGGCCGGCACCTTACTTGCTGCATCCGTGTTGCTTTGCGGATACACGGGCAGGTTTTGCTTCACGATCAACTCCATGGCGCGCTCGATCGGAATATGCGCCACCCCAGCTTTTTCGTCGACCCAGCCATAGCTGTTGAGTTGGTCCTCCTGATCGATCAGGAAGCCGCGAAACTGGCTGCGCTCATCGGTTTCGAGCATGGGCGCTCCGTTGTCTTTGAACGTCTTGTCCATGTCCTCCTGCGTGACGACCCGCGACATCGCACCTTGGGTGGTAACCAGAGGGCTGGCGGTTGCCATCTGGGAGCGCTCGTATCTATCGAGGAACGAATACATACCGACGATGATGAAATAGATGACTACGCCACTGACCGCGAGGCCGATCATGAAGGCGAAGAGTCCGCGCGAGCTTAAGTCTTCATGTTCGAACTCAGTGTCGTGGCCGGAGTTGCCGTGGTTCATCGTCTCGTCACTCATATTTCTTTACTCGTATCCCGTTACGCGTATCTCGTTACTCATGCGACGAATTCAGAAATCTCAGGGTCTGAGGCGCATTGACGGCCAGCAGCGGACGCAATCTCAGATTGTGAAAGAAGTAGGCCATCCAAAGACCGCCGATACCGGCGATGACCGCGAAATGTAGCCAGCTTAGGTGAAACGTGGGGTGCAACGCGGGCTCGACATGCCAATAAATATCGACCATGCGCGCGAATATGATCCAGGAGGCAATCCACACCAGCGTGCGCGCCTTGCGCTTCAACTGGCGCGAGAGCAAAAGCGCGAACGGCACCGCGAACTGGAACAGCACCAGAAATAATCCCACATATTCCCATCCGCCATGCAGGCGGCGGAAGAACCACGAAATTTCATCCGGCAGGTTGCCGGACCAGATGATGAGCAACTGCGAGAAATTGAAGTACGTCCAGACCATAACGAAAGTCAGCATGAACTTGCCGTGATCATGGACTTCAGTATCAGTGAGGTATTCGGACATCGGTTTGCGCTTGCCGAGGATCCTCTCGATCACCACACAGAAGCAGAAGGCAGAGAGCGCTTCACCTGCGATGAAGATGAAGCCATAGATGGTCGAGATCCAGCGCGCCTGCAGCGACATCACCCAGTCGATCACGGCAAAGGAGATGGAGAACGAATAGATAACGAGTCCGAGTCCACTCATTACGCGGAAGCGCAGCGTGCTTTGTCCAGCAATCGTGTCCTGCTCGGTCGACCAGCGATTCAGGAAGTAGGCCATCCCGAACCAGATCACGAAATAGATGATGTAGCGCACCAGGATGTCGTGGAAATTGAGGTAGCTGTGCGCGATGTCGGCCAGCTTGGGATCGGAAGCCAGTTTATCGGGCTGGGCCCAGGGATAGAGCATGGGTAAATGAAACAGAATCGGAAGAAAGAGGACGAACATGAGCGGCACGGTCATCATCCCCGCTTCCAGAATGCGGCGAATCACCGTGCCCCAACCTCCACCGACCATGTGGTAGAGCATCAGGATGGCCATGCATCCGAGGGAAAGACCGAGCCAGTACATGTAGCCACTGAGGTAGGCGGAATAAAAACTCTCGGGGGAAAGAAACGCACCGGCAACGGATGCTATGGCACCAATCAATCCAATGAAGAGCGACTGGGTCTGAATGGTCTGGGCCACGGGCGGGGCCATCAGGTCCGAGTTAGTCATCTTCGCTGCGGCCGTGGTCATTTCGATTCCCCTTCAGTTGCGGTAGCGGGCGGCGGCGCCTGCGGCGCCTGCGGCAAAGTCGCTCCGTTGCCAATGTCGGTGTAGTGCGGCGGAGGCGACGGAACTTTTTGTCCAGCAGGAATGTCGCTCGCGGGCGCATTCTGGCTCAACTGCAGCGCTTTAATATAAGCGGCGATGCGCCAACGATCGTGCACCTCGATCTGCGCGGCATAATCGGGCATCACGCCGTAGCCGTTGGTATCAACGTCGAAGAAATATCCGATTGGGGCTTTGCGCAGGCGGTCGATGTGAAACGAGGGTGGCCGTCTGTAACCTCGCGAAGGAATAAAGCCATTGCCATCGCCAACGCGTCCGTGGCAGGGCGTGCAGTAAATGTTGTAACGCTCGCGTCCGCGCGCCAAATCCTCATCCGTCACCGGGAATGGCACATAGTCGCCGGGATTACCGTTGATTTTTCCGGTGTACAGGTATGTGTCTGCACGGAGGTCGCCGCGCGCGACCGTGCCCGCGACCGGCATACGAGCGGAGCGATTATCGGCAAAGAAATCACTCTTGGCAAAGGGGCGGTAATACGGCTGGATGTGCATGTCGAGTCGACATCCGGCGGTAACGACAATCAGCACCAGCAGCACGGGCAAAACTTTTCGGAGGTCGAGCTTAGTCCGACTATTCATGGTCCGGTTACTCATGCTAGCTTGGCACCTCTGCAATCATGCGTGGCGCGAGTCCCGCCAGGAACGAACGCGTATGCACGGCGTCATAATTAGGGTCGCTCGAAAACACGATCAGAAAGAATTTATTTTCTGAGGTCTTGGCAAATTCGGGCACGTTGAACACCGGATGATAAGGCATGGGGAGCCCGTTCAGGGCAAGCATGCCGATCATGGCGGAAATTCCGCCGAAAAGAATCGTCAGCTCAAAGGTCACGACGATGAATGAGGGCCAGGAGTGATAGGGGCGTCCGCCGATATTGACCGGAAAAGTGATGACTGCCACCCAATACTGGAGAGAATACGCCGTGATCAGGCCCGCAAGGCCGCCAAGGAGGACGACGAGCGCTACGCGGTTCTTGTGAAAGCCGATAGCTTCGGCCAAGCCCTCAATCGGAAACGGGCTGTAGGCATCTATCTTCTTGTAGCCAGCTTCATGCGTCTTGTGAGCGGCGTCGAGCAACTCTTGCGCGGAGTCGAATTCCGCCATCAATCCATAGACTGGAGAACCAGGAATCGGAGATTCATAAACCGAAACATCGCCGATGCTCATTGTTTCACCTCCGCCGACTCATGCACATGCGCCTCCGGCAGCAAGGTGCGCAATTCGAAGATGGACATCGGGGGCAGGAGGCGTAGGAACAGCCACATGCCCGTCAGGAACAGTCCGATGGTGCCAATGAACGTCGCCCAATCCCACTTCGTCGGGTAATACATTCCCCACGAAGAAGTCAGGAAGTCACGGCTCAAACTGACCACAATGATAATAAAGCGCTCGAGCCACATGCCCACGAGCACGATGAACGAGATGATAAAGAGCCAGATGGTGGAGACACGAAACTTTTTGAACCAGAGAACTTGGGGAATCAAAATATTGCAGGAGAGTAATGAGCGGTACCAGAATGCGTAGTTGCCGTGGAACCGGTTCCACATCAGAAACGAATCGAACTGGTTCCCGCTGTACCAACCCATGAACGCCTCCATGCCATACCCATAAGCAACGATGAGGCCGGTGGCCAGCATGACCTTGGCCGAGATCTCCAGATGCCGCATGGTGATGAAGTCTTGGAGGCCGTAGATTCTGCGAATTGGAATCGCAAGGCAGAGCACCATGGCGAATCCGGAATAAATGGCGCCCGCGACAAAGTATGGCGGGAAAATTGTGGTGTGCCAGCCGGGGACGATGCCGACGGCGAAATCGAAGCTCACGACCGTATGGACGGAGAGCACCAGTGGCGTCGCGAGTCCGGCTAGAAGCAAGTAGGCCGTCTCATAACGATGCCAGTGGCGGGCGGAATTGCGCCAGCCCATAGCGAGCAGTCCGTAAATACGCTGGATGTGTGGATTCTCGGCGCGATCGCGCATGGTGGCAAAATCGGGAATCAATCCGACAAACCAGAACACCAGAGAAATCGTGAAGTAAGTCGAAACCGCGAACACGTCCCAAACCAGCGGACTGCGGAAGTTCGGCCAGTAGCGCATGGTGTTTGGATAGGGAAACATCCAGTAAAAAAGCCATGGACGGCCCATGTGGGCGAGCGGGAATGTCCCGGCGCACATCACTGCGAACAGCGTCATGGCTTCAGCGAAACGATTGATCGAATTGCGCCAGCTCTGCCGCAGCAGGGCAAGGATGGCGGAGATCAAGGTACCCGCGTGGCCAATGCCGATCCACCACACGAAGTTGATGATGGCGAATCCCCAGCCGATTGGGATGTTAATACCCCAAATCCCCACACCTTTTATGAACAGATAGCCGAGGACCCCCGTCAGCATGTTGAGCATCCCGAACACGACGAGGAAGCTCAGTACCCATCCCAGCGACACGGGGCGCTTCAGCACAATGTTGCTGATCTTCTCGGTGATCGTGGAGAAGGTGTGGCCGGGTTCGATTACCGGCGGTCGCCTGTCTGCCAGAGGTATTTGTGTATTCGTAGCCATGCCTTACATGCGCTCCGCTGTTTTCTCTACAGTGCTCTCGACTCTGTTCCTGACTCTTCTAGTAACTATGTTGCCAACTCTGGGTTGGGATTGCGAATTTCCGCGAGATACGTTGTGCGCGGTCGCGTATTCAATTCACCCAGCAGGGAGTAGTTTCTCGCCTGCGCCTTCCATTTGTTGACCTGACTGTCTGGATCGTTGAGGTTGCCGAAAACGATGGCGTTCGCCGGGCATGACTGCTGGCAAGCCGTCTGAAGATCGCCATCTTTAATGGTCGAATCGGCGCGCTCCGCATCAATCCGATGCTCACTGATGCGCTGCACGCAATAAGTGCATTTTTCCATGACACCGCGGCTGCGGATGGTCACGTCGGGATTGCGCATGAGCTTGAACTGCGGCGTCTCCCAGTCCTGGAAAAGCAGAAAGTTGAACCGACGCACCTTGTAAGGGCAGTTATTCGAACAATAGCGCGTGCCGACACAGCGGTTGTAGACCATGTCGTTCAGGCCTTCACTGCTGTGAACGGTCGCCTGTACTGGGCAGACCAATTCGCACGGCGCATTCTCGCACTGCATGCAGGGCACGGGCTGAAAGAAGGCCTTGGGATTTTCGCGCGGGCCATTGTAATAAGCGTCCACACGGATCCAGTGCATGTGGCGGCCTTTAAGGGCTTGCTCTCTGCCGACCACGGCGATGTTGTTTTCCGACTGACAAGCGAGGATGCAGTTATTGCATCCCACACAGGAATTCAGGTCGATTGCCATGCCCCATGCGTAAGTTTCTTTTGCGTAGTCGAACTCCTGCGGCTTGTAGAGCGTGAGTTCCTTCGGCGGTTCGCCTTCTTTCGCGAAGTTTGGCTCTTTCTTGTACTCCTCGAGATTGCGCTCCTGCACCTGCGGACGCTCGCTGCCGTCGGGCGTTTCCATGGTCTGATAGCCCTGGGTGCTGGCGAGGTTGTAGGTTTGGCCAGTGGCGGTGAGTTTCGCGCCGTCGGCAAACCATGGAGCCTGACTGGTGCGCAAGGGATAAGCATCGTAGCCGGCGCCGGTGCCGATGCGGCCGGCACGGGTGCGTCCGTAGCCGAGGAAAATTGTGATCGAATTGTCGGGATGGCCGGCTTGAATCCAGATCGGGCCTTTAACTTTCTTGCCGTTGAATTCGAGATCGACTACGTCTTTGAAATTCAGCTTCAGGCGCTCGGCCATCGCGGGGCCGATCATGATGGGGTTATCCCACGTCAGCTTGGTCAACGGCTTCGGGAGTTCTTGCAGCCAGCCGTTATTGGAGAAGCGACCGTCGTAGATGGAGGGGTCGCGCCGGAAGTTAAGTTCGATGGGCTCGGTGCGACTCGGATCGAAGATGGTGACCAGCCCCCCGGTCGTGTGCCCGGCGACGTCTTTCAACGTAACATTCTTCGGAGAGTAAGTTGTGCCTTCGACCCATCCATCGTGTACCGACTTGCGCCAGAAGGTGTCGAAGTCGGCGCCGGCGTGCTGCTTCTGCCAGTAAGCCTGAACGAGTTCGTGTCCCGTGGCACTGGATTGCCCCGCGAGAATGGCAATCACTTCATGCGCACTCTTGCCGCCGTAGAGTGGCTCGATGAGTGGCTGAACGATACTCACCGTTCCGTCGTAGGCGCGGCCGTCGCTCCAGGACTCAAGATAGTGCGCTTCCGGAACATGCCACTGGCAAAGCTCGGCAGTCTCGTTGCGATGCGTACCGAGGAAAACTTTCAATTCGACCGCATTCGATTTCAGCGCCGAAGCAAATTCGACTTCGGCGGGCGCGTCGTAGGCCGGGTTGCCACTAAGAATCAGCAGCAGATCAACTTTTCCGGCACGCATGTCTTCGACGAGCGATTTCAGCGACTCATTGCGGTTTACCGGGTTTGCGTCCACAGGTTCGGTGTAGAGGACTGTCTGGCCAACGTTGCCTAGCGCCTGATTGATCGCGTGGGCTAGGGCATGGACCGCTGGTGGCTGATGATCGCCGGCAATCACAACGCTCGAACCTTTGTGTGCCTGTAAGTCTTTCGCAATCGCAGAAATGAAATTCTGCTGCTCTCCGCTCGCGCCTCCAACATTTACTCCGACAGCACTCGCCAGTGAGCGGGTAAATGTTTCGATATCAACAGCCTTCATCGGCAGGCGATGATCCGCCTTCATTCCCGTCGAACTCGGCGTGCTCTCAATCACGTACAGCCGGTTCATGTTCGCATCAGGATTGCGTCGCGCCGCGAAATCCCGTGTGTAGCGAGCCGAGCCAGGGAATCCCGCATAAAGAAAGTCTGCATCGAGCGAAACGATTACATCGGCTTTCGAGAAGTCGTAGCGCGTCTCGACCGGCTCGCCAAAAGCCAGCTTCGCGCCTTCGACCACATTGTCGCGGCTGATCGGCTCGTAAACGTGCCACTTCGCCTGCGGATTCGCTTCAAGATAGTCGTGAATCTGCGCGGCCAGCGTCGGCGAGGAGATGGTTTGCGTCAGAATACGGACGCCGCCGCCCGCCATGCTCTTCTCGGCACTCATTGGGCCGCGAAGGGCTTCCACGAACACGCCCCATGAACGGACGTCGCCCAGGTACGTAATGTTCTGCGCTCGGTCGGGATCGTAGAGATCGAGGATGGAAGCCTGCGCGTAGATGTCAGTGCCACCAAGGCTGGCTGGATGCTGCGGATTCCCTTCAACTTTCGTCGGGCGGAAGAGATTGCTTTCGACCAGAACCGGCGCGGCGTAACCACCGAGAGTAAACGCGGTCGCGTAGAACATCGGACGGCCAGGAATGACATTCTCCGGCTGCCGTACATAAGGCACGATCTCGGTGTTCGGCATGCGCGTGCAACCGGTCAAACCGGCCAGTGCCAGCGACGCGCCCATGGTCTTAAGGAAGCCACGCCGCGAGAAATCATCGAGCCATTCAGACGCGCCCTTCGGGAACTCGCGGTGCATCATCTCCTGAAACTCATCGCTGCCCGCCAACTCTTCAAGGCTGCGCCAGTATTCGGGGCCAGTCGTATCTTCGAGCTGCTCCTTAACCGTCGCCAGGTCAAGCTGCTTGCGCTTGCTGGGGCAAACGTCGGTTCGGGCAGCGGCTCCGACTTTGTTTCCGGCAGGTTTCGTTTTGTGCTCTTCCATGCTCATCGTCGGAATCAGTTCTCAGGTCCCGGTTCTCTGTTCTCAGTTTTCGCTGTCAACGTTCTTTCCTATCCGCTCTTCCTTAATCGTTCTCCCCTACCGATGGCAGGTGTTGCAACTGGTGATGTCTTTGACCGAGCGGACCTTGTATGCATCGTGCAGCGCAGTACCAAGCGCAATCTGATCGTTGTACGACTTTCCGTCGAAAACCACCGCATTCTTACCCAGCGGGTCGTTGACAGGAGGCTCATAGCGCATATTGAACACTTGCTCGCGCGGGCGCAGATATTTTTCGGTGTTGCGGTGACAGTCGAGGCAGAATTCCATCTGCAGCGATGCGTACTGATACGTCAGCGGCATCTGGTCAATCGGACCGTGGCAAGTATTGCAGCCGACGCCCTTGTTGATGTGGATGCTGTGATTGAAATATACAAACTCGGGCAACTGGTTGACGCGTGTCCATTCCAGCGACTTCCCTGTGCGATAGCTTTCGCGGACAGGCTCCAGATAAGCCGCGTTGGTCCAAATTTGGGCATGGCAGTTCATGCAGGTCTTGGTGGGCGGAATGCCGGCGAAGCTGGAAGTTTCGACCGAGGTGTGACAGTAGCGGCAATCGATGCCAAGGCCGGTTACATGGTGCTGGTGGCTAAAGGGAACCGGTTGCGCCTTTCTGACTCCAGCATTCGTGATATATGGAGTACGCTCCAGCTCTAGAAGAACCCAGGAAAGCCCGCCCACGGCGAGAACCAGCAGGACCAGAGAGGCCCGGGCTATGGCATTACTGCTGCGCGGAAAGATCTGCATTGAATGTGAAGTCTTTATTTATTCTGGAATTGGCTCGCGCCGCTCCCGGCTGACCGCATTCTTATGAATTACGTCACATGCCGCCGTGACGCGCGTTCCTAAAACAGGAGAGTATAACAGTTGAATGGCGAAATGGAACATTTCGCATCGTTTTTCTTTGTGATAATTCAAAATTTCAATTCGGGAATTTAATTTCGAGAAAATCTAAAAGCAATTTCTTGCTCCTGTCGAAAATCAGAATATCAAGATTAACGCATTGTGAATGCGCCGTTGGACGATGAAGTGGGCAGCCACAAATCTCAACGCAAGTTCATGACCAGCAGTTTGGGTTCTGTCATTTCCTGAATCGAATCGCGCAAACCCTCGCGTCCCAATCCAGAATCTTTAATGCCTCCATAAGGCATGTGATCGACGCGGAAAGTGGGCACATCGCCCGCAATCAAGCCTCCGACTTCGAGTTCGTCGTAGGCCTGAAAGATAAGTTTGGCGTCGCGCGTAAAAAGTCCGGCCTGCAGGCCGTAGGCGGAACTGTTGACTTGCTTCAGAGCGGAGGCGAAATCGTTGTACGGTTCAACCGTTACAACTGGCGCAAAAACTTCCTGGCAATTTACTTTCATGTTGGGCTTGGTGCCGGTAAGCACGGTAGGCTCAAAGAGCGAACCTTTTCGGTTACCTCCGCAGAGCAGACGCGCACCACCGCGCACCGCCTCCTGCACCCAATCAACCGCGCGGATAGCATCGCTTTCGCGGATGAGTGGGCCGAGGTCGCTTGATTCATCGAGCGGATCTCCGACTTTCAGTTTGCTGACCGCCGCCAGCAATAGCTCGGTGAATTTTCCATAAACGGTGTGCTCGACCAGAATGCGCTGCACCGAAATGCAGGTCTGTCCGGCGTAAGCGAAGCCTCCCGTAACGCAACGGTCAGCAGCGTACGCAAGATCGGTATCGCTGTGGACGATGACGCCCGCATTCCCTCCCAGTTCGAGAACAACTTTTTTCTTTCCCGCGTTGTTCTTGATGGACCAGCCGACCGCCGCGCTGCCCGTAAAACTGATGAGCTTGATGCGTTCGTCGCTCACCAGCAGTCCGGTATCTTCGTTCGAGAGCAATAGCGTGTTGAATCCGCCGTCAGGCCATCCTGCTTGCTGGATGACCTCCGCCAGCAGCAGCGCGGAGATTGGCGTCTGCGGCGCGGGCTTGAGCACCATGGAACAGCCGGCAGCAATCGCCGGAGCAACTTTGTGAGCGACCAGATTCAACGGGAAATTGAAGGGCGTAATACCGGCGATGGGGCCGAGAGGAAAACGTTTGACGATGCCCCAGCGCCCGGCGGTCGATTGCTGCCAATCCAGCGGTAGATATTCACCGTAGCCGCGAACCGTCTCTTCGGCGGCGATGTTGAATGTAAAGACCGCGCGGTCAACTTCCATGCGAGCGCTCTTGACGGGCTTGCCCGCTTCGAGCGCAATCGTTCGTGAGAATTCCTCTTTACGATCGTGGATGCCGGTAGCAATCTGGCGCAGAACGCGCTGCCGTTCAAAGGCGGGCAAGCGACGGGTAGTTCCAAAAGCCTTGACGGCGGCGGCAATCGCAGCTTCCGCGTGCTCGCGGCGTCCCTGATGGACATGAGCAATGAGGGTACCGTCGTAAGGTGCGTGCACGTCAACCAGGTCACCCTCTTCCAGCCACTTGCCGTCCAGAAAAAACCCGTGGGTTGCAACTGGAGTCACCGTCATTTCGGCCATGCCGCTACCTCTTTCGAGCGCACTTGCGGTTCGCGTCGCGCATCGCGTCCCACATCGCGTCCCAACGATTATAGAACTTCGTGAGAAGCGCGTAATTGACAACTGTGTGAAAATCTCCACGCTTTGGATGTCATTTCCCGGTTTGGGGTTTGAAGCGGTCGTCGACTTCCACCTGGTATCCCGCGACCAGACGGTTGGTTTCGTTCGCCATGCCGACCACGGACATCAGCTCTTTGAATTGATCGTCAGTCATACCTCTATTTTTTGCGGAAGCGGTGTGCGAAGCGATGCAATATTCGCACTGGTTCGTGACCGAGATGGCAACGTAGATCATTTCTTTGGTGAGCGGGTCAAGCGCCCCAGGAGCCATGATCTGCTTGATGTCTTCCCAGGTCCGCTTGAGCATGACCGGGTCGTGCGCAATCGCTTTCCAGAAATTATTGATCCAGTCGGTTTTGCGCGTGGTCATGATGTCGTCATAGATGGCGCGCACTTCGGGGCTGGCATCGTTGTATTCGATCAGTCCAAAGATTGACATGTAGCTTCTCCAATCGCCCATGAATCATGACGAGTTACGATACCCAATCTAGAACTTTGTAATACGCTCCCGCGAATGGCAGAAACCAAGGCTTGCCGTTGTACAAGCCGAGCGGCGCTCCTGGGAACGGAATCTCGGCAAACGGATTGTCCGTTTTTCCTTCGGCGATCCATTCTGCCATTTTCTGTCCCTGATAAGTCGCCATGGCGACACCATGTCCCGCGTATCCGAGAGCAAAGTAGATGCCATCCATCTGCCCGGCATGCGGCATGATGTCGAAGCAGAAATCAAGCGTACCACCCCAAACGTATTCGACCTTCGTGTCGCGCAGTTGAGGATAAACGTCGATCATTCCGAGTCGCAGAATTTCAGCGCTCTTGCGGATAGTCTGATCGGTCTCCGGAAAGAAAGCGGCACGGCCACCGAATAACATTCGGTTGTCGGGAGTGAGGCGATAGTAATAAAGATAATTTTTGGAGTCGTAGATCTGACGGTTGCGGGGGCTCAGCTCGCGGGCCAGCGATTCGGAGAGCACTTCGGTTGTAATAATGAATGATCCGATGGGAATGATTTTCTTCCGCAACGCTGGAGTCGCAGCGCCGGTGTAGCCGCTGGTTCCGACGAGCACGTTGCGCACCCAAATCGTGCCCTGAGAGCTGTTCAGTTTGAAACCAGGTGCACCGCTCCGCGATTCGCGCTGAATGTTATGCAATCGCGTACACTCGCAGATTTGGGCTCCAGCGCGAAGGGCAGCGGCGGCGAGTCCGGCAACATAGCGTGCGGGATTGAGGCCGGCTGAGACTTCATCGACCATGCCGCCGTAATAAATGTCGGACCCGATTTCACTGCGCAGCTGTTCGCGGGGCACGACGCGCAACTGGTGATTAAACTCGCGGGCGATCACTTCCGCCTGACGAGCGTAGTCGTCGAAATGCGCCGGCTTGCAGGCAACTTCGAGGTGTCCGGTGCGGGCAAAATCGCAGGCGATGTTTTCCTCTTTCACGATATGCTCGACCGCGTCGATAGTCTCCAGCGACGCAGCGTACATGCGGCGTGTGAGCTCGCGGCCATACATCGAGATGAGTTTGTTGACGCCAAGTTTCAATCCGGTGAGCACCATGCCGCCATTGCGCGAACTCGCACCCCAACCGATGGTTTCCGTTTCGAGCACGACGACTTTCGCTCCGCGCTTAGCCAACGACAGCGCGGCGGATAGCCCCGTAAATCCGGCACCAATGATGGCTATGTCCGCGCTCTCGGGCAATGGCTGCACCGGAGGGGCCGGCATCTGAACCGTGGTGAGCCAGTAGTTGAGTTCCAGCGGCATGAGATTTCTTGATTCTTCCCTTTAGCTCTTTCGCGTCCTCAAAGTACCGCTGTCTCGTGAATCATCCGCCCCTCGGCAAACCGCGAGAAGTTCAGTAGCGACGCATCAATCAAATCCGTCTTCCCCGTCAGGATCAAATCGCTAAGAATTTTTCCGGTAGCGGGTGAGTGCATCACGCCATGTCCGCTGAAGCCATTGGCGAAGAAAAAGCCGGGGACTTCGGGGGACTCACCGAGAATTGGGTGATGATCTGGCGTCATTTCATAGAGGCCAGCCCAGGCTCTCTTGGGATTGACCGCGACATTTTCGAAAACGGGCACGCGATCCGCGGCGCGCGTCAGGATCTTTTCGATGAAGCTCGCGTCGAAATCAGTTTTGTATCCCGGCGTTTCTTCCGGATCGTTCCACGCCAGCAGGAATCCACGGCTCTCGGGACGAAAGTGGAAGCCGGTAGACATGTCGACAATCATAGGCGCTGTGCGTGGAAACTGATCAAACGGTTCGGTCGGAACCAGCATGCGGCGCAGGGGTTCGACGGGAAGATCGATGCCGACCATCTTTGCTATCGGAGCCGCCCATGCTCCGGCACAGTTGACGATTGTGCGCGTGGAAACTGTATCTCGCGTGGTCGCGACTTCGAAGCCTCCATCGCCGTCGGTAGGATTGCGAGTGATGCCAGTGACAGCGGCGTTCTTCCAGAGCGTGGCGCCGTGGTCGGTTGCCCAGGTCATGAATCCGATCATGGCGCTGTAGGGATCGACAAACCCGTCGGTGGAACAAAAACTTCCACCGACAAGGTCATCGCCGCGAAGTTGCGGGAACAGGCTACGAATTTCGTCGGCTGCGACGAGGCGCACGTTCTTCAATCCCATGGCGACTTGCTTTTCGTAATTAGTGCGCAGGTAGGCCAGATGCTTTTCGTTGGTCGCGCAAAAAAGGTATCCCTGGGGACGGTAGTCGCAGGGATAACAAAGTCGCTCTTCGAAGCTCGCATAGAACGGAATTGAGTACAGCGACATCTGAATGTTAACCGGCGTCGAAAACTGCGCGCGCACGCCGCCCATGCTCTTGCCCGTGGATCCCTTGCCCTGCGCCGTCTCGCGTTCGATCACAAGAACATTCTTACAGCCAGCAGCGACAAGATGGTAGGCGATGCTGGAGCCGACAATCCCTCCACCGATAAGCACGACGTCTGCGGTGTGCATGGCTGAAGTTTGTTCGCGGGCTAGGAGAATGCCGCCGTAAAGCCAACCCCAACCAGCGTAAGGAAGATGAACCAGCCGAATACTACGGCGTAGGCGGTGCCGCTTTTGACTTTGCTGATGCAGGTGATACCGATGGCGGTCAGGACAAGGGTCCAGATGGTGAAAATGTCGAACTTTGTCAGCAGGTTGTATAAAACCGGAGAGGCAGTTGGATCGATGAAATATCCGGGATTGGTGGCTACCGGGTTCTGGAAGGTAAATCCGTCACTGCTTACGCCCGCCAGAATCGATGCGATCGCCAGCAGCGATTTCAGCAGCCCCGGCAGGCTGGCATAAATGGTCAGGGCAAACAGCGCCTTGAATTTCACCTCAGCGCCCGTCCCAAACTTGATGGTCGCGAGCAACACCGCGGAAACGATTGCGAACCACAAAAGGAGAACCACAACAAAAGCGTAGGAGATTATTCTTGTTACACTGACCTGCCGCTGCATAACCTTTTCGCGCTGATCGGCTGGCATTTGATCCATGCGCTCAGCCTGCTTGGGCTGCGATTTGATCTGATTCTCCGCCACCTTGCGGAAGCCAACCTTCTGATCCACCACGTAGACGAACAGCATCGACACGATCGCCATGATCAGAAACGGCGCCCACCAACTTGCGTTCCTCCGCAGATCGGTGAAGGTCTTGCTGGGCGCGAAAAAAACGTCAGCGAGACGCTGCCCTTCCGACAGCGGCGTCGCTTCCTGAGATAGCGGTGGCTGAGACGACTGCAATGGTTGGGACGGCACGGAAGGATTGGTCGCCATATCTTCTCCCTGAACAGGAGGAGATTGTAGTTTCCGTCCGACGTAATGACAACAGGAAGTTACGGAGTGTTACGACACCGCCATCTCCGGCGTTGCTGCCAACAACTTGCGGGTGTAAGCGTGCCGCGGCTGAGTCGTGATCTGCTCCGTGCTTCCGATCTCGACAATCTTTCCTTGATACATCACCGCGATGCGGGCCGACAGGTAGCGAACGACCGGCATGGAATGCGAAATAAACAAATAAGTGAGGCCGAAATCGCGTTGCAGTTGCTGCAGAAGATTCACGATCTGCGCGCCCACGCTGACGTCAAGAGCGGAAACCGGTTCATCGGCGACGATGAACTTCGGCCGCAGGGCAAGAGCGCGGGCAATACCGATACGCTGGCGCTGGCCTCCAGAGAATTCGTGCGGATAGCGGGGCATAGCGGATTCATCCATTCCCACGGCCCGCAGAAGTTCACGCACGCACCGACGGCGGGCATCGCGCCCAAGCTCATTTCGATGAAGAATCAGCGGCTCAGCGATCACATCTTCGACGCGATAGCGCGGGTCGAGCGAACCAAACGGATCCTGAAAAATGATCTGCATGTCGCGGCGAAGGCGGCGCAACTCAGCTCCATTCGCCTGCACCAAATCGACGCCACCGAAAAAAACGCTGCCCGAGGTCGGCTCAATGAGGCGAAGAATCAGCCGTCCCAGCGTGCTCTTGCCAGAGCCGGATTCTCCCACCAAGCCCAACGTTACGCCCGCGTGAATATCGAACGAGACATCATCCACGGCTCGGACCTCGCCTGAGCGTCCACCCCCAAACGGAGATTCACCCAGACCAAAAACCTTCGAAAGATTCCGCACTTCAACCAGAGCCACGAATCACCTTGCCCCGACCAAACAATCTCTGTTTACAGCCTGGTTTACAGCCCGTAACTACGATCATTCCGTATTCCAGAATCATTCCATATTTCAGAATATGGAATAACCCAAATCTACCCCGCAATCATCGGCACTGCCGCCAGCGCCGCGACCATCCCAAAGGTCCGCGCGCGGCTGAAATGCTCATGCAGAAAAAAGCGCGCCAGCAGAACCGTAACCGCCGGATACAGCGAGCTCAGGACGACAGCTACATCCAGCCGTCCGATCTGCGCCGCACGAATGAAGGCCACGCTGCCGCCAATGTCGAGAATTCCTGCCACCACAGCAATCCCCAGCACCGGAGTCGGCACCACACGCAGATGTCTTCCGAATAGAACTAGCGACCCCGTAACCAAAAAAGATCCCCACCGCGAGCAGGTCGCAACCCACAACGCTGAAGCGTTCCCCGCCTGATGCGCGCAAAGATAGAACCCGGCAAAGCCGATTCCCGCCAACACTGCCACGCCCAATCCCTCTGGACGTCCCGTCTCCGCTTCGTTGCGCGAGATTAGCCAGACCCCTATACCGGCAAGAACAAATCCAAACACATGCCGCGGCCCAGGAACGCCCTGCGAAAACGTCGCAACAATCGTTGGAATCGCCGCGCTGAGCACTGCCGCCACTGGAGCAATCAGTCCCATATTTCCCCGGGCCAGCGCTCTGTAGAAAAAGACGAGTGCTAGTCCTCCAAGTGCTCCCGCCAGCAGCGACCAGCCGACGCTGACGAGTCCGGGAAACGCCGCATGAGTCATCAGTGCGATCGCGCCGACCACCAGCATTCCACTGATATGCACAATCGCCGTGAATAAAAAAGCGTTCGTGCGCCGCGCTCCCACTCCGCCTAGAAAGTCACTGGTGCCCCATACCCCGACTGCAGTCAGGCTGTAAGCGGCAGGAATGTGTTGAGCCGGGATCGCCATGGGATTTTGAGATTAGCACGCGGGTAAGAAACGCGGGGCAAAGCCCCGCCACCACACAAGAAACGAGCGGACTAAGCTCCTCGTGGAACTCAGCTAAACGTTCACCGCTTCCGGCTGCGTTTTTCCAGCCAGCAGTTGCCGTAGCACGTACTGCAGAATACCTCCGTTTGCGTAATAGAGAGCTTCCTGAGGAGTGTCGATGCGCACGATCGCCTGAAACTCCGTCGCCTTCGTGCCTTTGGCGCGTACGGTAATTTTTCGGCCGGAAGAAAATTTCTCGACCACCTCGCGAATCCCCGCGATCTCGAATATCTCTTCACCGGTCAACTTCAGCGTCTCGGCATTTTCCCCCGGCAAAAACTGTAGGGGCAGAATGCCCATGCCGATGAGATTGGACCGGTGAATGCGTTCGTAGCTTTCCGCAATCACAGCGCGAACACCAAGCAGAAGCGGTCCCTTGGCCGCCCAATCGCGTGAAGATCCCGATCCGTATTCCTTGCCCGCAAGAATCACGAGCGGCACCTTCTCCGCATGATACTTTTCGGACGCATCGAAGATCGACATCTCAGCGCCATCAGGCAGATGGCGGGTGAACCCACCTTCCGTATTCACCATTTTGTTGCGCAGCCGAACGTTGGCGAACGTACCCCGAACCATGACTTCATGATTGCCGCGACGCGACCCGTAAGAATTGAAATCTGCCGGCTGCACTTCATGGGCGATTAAATATTTACCGGCCGGTCCATCTTTCTTAATCGAGCCGGCGGGTGAGATATGGTCGGTAGTGACACTATCGCCGAGCACGGCCAGCACTCGTGCATCCTTGATGTCCTCGACGGCGGAGGGTTTGAGCGCCATGTCGTCGAAGTATGGTGCCTGACGAATATATGTAGAATCTTTTTCCCAAGCGTAAGTTTCACCCTTCGGAACGGGTAGCCCGCGCCAGCGTTCGTCTCCCGAATACACCTCGGCATAACTCTTGCGGAACATCTCCGATGTAATCGCGCTCGCCATCGCCTGCTCGACTTCCTGCTGCGAGGGCCAGATGTCGGCGAGGTAAACGGGCTTGCCATCTTTACTTTTACCGATCGCATCCTTGCGCAGATCGACATCGATGCGGCCAGCGAGCGCAAACGCCACCACCAGCGGCGGCGACATCAGGTAATTGGCGCGGACTTCAGAATTGATTCGGCCCTCAAAGTTGCGATTGCCGGAGAGTACCGAAGCCACCACCAGATTTTTCTCATCGATTTCTTTCGAAACTTCAACCGGCAGCGGGCCTGAGTTTCCGATGCATGTGGTACAGCCGTAACCGACGATGTGGAACTTGAGCTTCTCCAGATACGGCATCAGGCCGGCCTTTTCGAGATAGTCGAGCACAACTTTCGATCCGGGAGCGAGCGAAGTTTTGACCGTTGCCGGAACTTCAAGACCATGCTCCACCGCCTTCTTTGCGAGCAGCCCAGCGGCCAGCATCACAGATGGATTCGAAGTGTTCGTGCAACTGGTAATTGCCGCGATGACTACACTGCCATGCTGGAGCTTTCTCCCATTCGAAATGTGTTCGTGGACGTTCGGGTCTTCAACCCCAATTGCAGTCGGACTTCCACCCTCCTGCTCCCAACGATTGACCTGCTTGAGTTCGTTCTGCTTGAGTGCAACCGCAGCCTCTGCTGGAGTGGCAGCCGCAGCCTTAGCCTTAATCAGCGAAGGCAATGCCTGCGCAAACGACTCGCGTGCCTGCGACAACGCAACTCGATCCTGCGGACGCTTCGGTCCCGCGAGACTCGATTCAACCATCGCCAAATCAAGACTCAGTAGTTCGGAGTATTCCGCTTCGGGCGTTTTGGCGTCGTGAAAAAGTCCTTGCTCGCGAGCATAGGCTTCGACCAG
This sequence comes from Terriglobales bacterium, assembly GCA_049674665.1. GTDB lineage: Bacteria > Acidobacteriota > Terriglobia > Terriglobales > Acidobacteriaceae > Acidiflorens. The sequence goes on along the minus strand of JBATZM010000060.1, from coordinate 4,323 downwards.
CGCAATCTGCTCATCACTGCGCCCAGTGAGTTTCAGGTAGCGCAGGCTTTCTTTGTCGATCGGGAAAATGCCGCAGGTCGCTCCATACTCGGGAGCCATATTTGCAATTGTGGCGCGGTCGGCTAGCGGCAAGTCTTGCAAGCCAGGTCCAAAATATTCGACAAATTTGCCGACCACGCCGTGCTTGCGCAGCATCTCGGTGATGGTAAGAACAAGATCGGTTGCCGTCGCACCTTCGCGCAGACGTCCGGTGAGCTTCACGCCGACGACTAGTGGAATCAGCATGGAGACAGGTTGTCCGAGCATGGCGGCCTCGGCCTCGATGCCGCCCACGCCCCAGCCCAGCACGCCGAGTCCGTTAATCATGGTCGTGTGCGAATCGGTGCCGACCAGAGTGTCGGGATATGCGGTGCGCTTCCCACCTTCGTCGTCTTTATGCACAAAGACTACGCGCGCCAGATATTCGAGGTTCACCTGGTGGACGATGCCGGTATCCGGCGGCACAATGGCGAGGTTGCGAAAGCCGGTCTGTCCCCAGCGCAGAAACGCATAGCGCTCTTTGTTGCGCTGGAATTCCATCAGCGCATTCACATCAAACGCTTTCGACGACCCGAATTCATCGACCTGCACCGAGTGATCGATCACCAGTTCGGCTGGTTGCAACGGATTGATAAGCTTGGCGTCGCCACCCAATCGCTTCATGGCATCGCGCATAGCGGCAAGATCGACCACCGCGGGAACGCCAGTGAAATCCTGTAGCAGGACACGGCTGGGCGTGAAGGCGATTTCTTTTTCCGGCTTCGAATTCTTGTTCCAGGCTGCGAGCGCGCGAATTTCTTGCTTCGTCACGTTGCGCCCGTCTTCGGTGCGCAGCAGATTTTCGAGGAGAATGCGCAACGAAAAGGGCAAGTGCCGAGTAGAGATGCCTTGCTTGTCGAGAGCGTCAAGACGGTAAAGTTCGTATTCTTTATTGCCGACTTTGAAAGTTGCGCGGGCGCCAAAAGTATTCAATAACATGATGGTCTTCCTTCACCAGCTCCTGCACAGAACCGGAGTGCAGTGCAGACTCGTAACTAGATAGTGTAATTCGTTTCGGAGGCCTCTGGGGGATCTGCTCGTGGGGGCTAGCGATCGGAGAGATACCAAACGCCGTCCTAATTGAGTTAATGTATGAGCGAATTATTATGAGTGCACTGTGAAGCAGACCTTGGGCCATGTCGCATTGGTCGTCCGCGATTATGACGAAGCACTGGAGTTCTTCATTCGCACGCTCAACTTTAAATTGATCGAAGATACTCGCTTAAGTGAACATAAGCGCTGGGTACTGATCGCTCCGCCAGGATCTCAGGGGACGAGCCTGCTCCTGGCCCAAGCGTCAACGCCTGAGCAAGTAACTCGTATCGGGAACCAGACCGGCGGTCGAGTTTTTCTTTTTCTGCACACCGACGACTTCTGGCGTGACTACCGTGAAATGACTGCGCGAAACGTAAAGTTCATACGAGAGCCGCGCGAAGAAACATACGGCACAGTCGCAGTCTTCGAAGACCTGTACGGTAACCTATGGGACTTGCTGGAACTCAAGGACAGCAGCCAGCGCTGATGGCCGCGTTGACGAACATCTGTCCTCGTTCTATCGCATCCCTGTCCAAATCTGATAGACAACGACACCCACCATAAACACCAGGTAAATCCTCAGCGCCCAGAACAGCATCATTTCCGTCCGTGTAAGCCGCCATCGCGGACAATGATGATGCTCTTTAGTAGAAATAATCTGGTCAGGCTCCAACGCGGTTATCACCGAAGCAAGTTCTTCGCGGCTTGTTTCGGTGCTGGGCGCGGAATCAAATTCTTCTTCCATCTACCTGCCTCCGACCAGCGCCAGCGCATTCGGCGCAATCACACTAATTCCAAATAAAAGCCCGGCGCCGACTAGGATGATCACAACCCCCAGAGCCAGCACATTGGCCCATGTCGGGCTGACGAGCGAGCCCATAATTTCGCGATCGTTCACCAACATATAAAGGAAGAGCAGCGCTGGAGGCATGGCCAGCACCGCGATCACGTTTACCAGCAGCACGATGTACACCAGTGGAATTCCCGGAATCAGGACCAGACTCGCGGCAGCAACCGCTTCGACGAGTAAGACGAGATAGAAAGACTGGCCTTGCTTGAAGGGGAGATTCAGACTGTGCGGGCGGCGCGCGACCTCTCCAAAGGCGTACGCAGACGAAGTCGAAATCGTAATGGCCGCGACCATCCCTGCCTCGAACATGCCCAGCGCAAACAGAGCCGCGCCCCAGTATCCAACAAACGGCTGCAGTGCCTGGGCGAATTCGGCAGCTTCGAAGTTCGCCGCTGACATGTGATGCAAAAACAGAGGAGCCGTCGCCAGCATCGTCGCCAGCGCGGCAATCGTCGCCAAAGCCGCTCCCAGCGCCGTATCGAAGCGCCCCATGCGGATGTCTCGCGTGGTGAGACCCTTATCTGCAATCGCGCTTTGCTGAAAGAACAGCATCCACGGAGTGACCGTCGCTCCGATATTCGCCAGCAGAATCAAAACTGTTTCCTGCGTGAGCCCGCCGGGCAGTGGTGTCCAAGTCACTAGCGCGTGGCCCACCGACCCCCAGTGCGGATGCGTCAGCAGCGCCACCGGCACAAACGCCAGGTTGAACATGGCAGCGCCTAAAATGATTCGCTCCCAAGTCCAGTACCGGTGGGTCATTAGTGCGACGGAGAGAACCAGTAATGCGCCAAGGACCGCTACCACCGGCCGCACTCCGAAGAATCCGAGGCCGGCGCGGATGGCAATAAACTCCGTGACCAGCGTAAGAAAGTTGCCCACCATGAGGTCGATCATCGAGAACCAACCCCAGAATGGACCGAAGCGATCGAAGATCAACTCGGCATGTCCGCGATGGGTGGCAGCGCCTAAACGCACGGTCATTTCCTGTACCACGCAAGCCATCACGAACGTGAGCACGACGAAGGGCAGAAAGAAGCCGATGCCGAATCGCGCCCCAGTGGCCGCATACGACAGCATGCTGGGGCCATCGTTTTCCCCGAGCATCACCAAAATGCCTGGGCCAATGAGCAACCAGAACAGCCCTAATCGCGGACGGAATCCGCGCCGCGCCCGTGTGGCCGAGACCCGTTCACGGTCGTGCGCTCGATCAATGTCTTCATGGGTAATGACGACGTCGGTTTGGGGTGTTTGCTGCTCGTTCGGGACGTTGGACCGGAGTATTGCTAACTCGCGCTGCTCCGACGCTGTTTTGGGCTCATTCATTTTGATGCAGCGCGAAGGCAACGCGGAGCCATGCTGCTCGCTGAACTATTAGCGCAAGTATACATCAGAACATAAACTATGGTTAATTACTTTTAAGCCGCGGCGGGTTGGATTTTTGAATGCTGTGAGCAATATTTAAGCGTTGAACAAGCCGACCCTCAGCCTTTGGGAGGGGCTTCGCATCCGCCGCCTTGACCCAGACCTTTTCTGCAGCGGATACACCGAGCGAAACCCGGCCAGAGCCAGTAGTCATGGTTAACGTGTTGTCGTAATTACGATGCGCAACATGAACTTTGGCTCCAGGGCGAATGCCACGCTGCTCCAGAAACTCAAGCAGATGGCGATCGCGTTCGTAAATACCACTCACCTGAAAGTTCTGCCCTGGCTCGGCGTGAGCCAATAGCAGCAGTCCGCGACGACGCCGACTGGCAGGACTCTCGAGTTCAGTGAGATTACCGTGCGGACACGCGACTCCACGCCCGAGTTTAGCGAGCAGTCGGGCCTCGAAATCCGGCGAGACTGCATGTTCCAGGCGTTCCGCTTCGTCGTGCACCTTGTACCATTCCATCCCGAAAATTTCGGCGAGCATGCGTTCGATCAGGTGATGGCGAACCGTTAACTTCCGGGCAATCTTCTTTCCGGCAGCGGTCAGGCGAACCCGTCCGTCCGTATTTACACGCACTAATCCATCTTTCTTCAACCGGCGCACCGCCATGGTTACGGCTGGCGGCGAAACCTTAAGCCAGTGCGCGAGCGTGGCCGAAATAACGGTTTCACCTTCACTTTCGGCCTCAAGAATCGCCTTAAGGTAGTCTTCCTTGGAAACAGTAATCACGAGAACTGCATTATACGGCGAAGCGTTAAGCACAGTTAATCACAAGTTTCTACAAGCTGGCTTTCAACAATCAACCCCGTTCGGTTTGACATCATCTTCGTCCGCCCCTACCCTTAAATCTTTCGGCTATGAAGATCCTCGTAATCGGCAACGGAGGACGGGAGCACGCCCTGGTGTGGAAGCTCCGGCAGTCGCCGCGAGT